>NZ_JAXCLC010000085.1:0-34193 GCF_034043715.1 Kitasatospora purpeofusca
ACCCGCGACGCCTTCGTGATCGCCGACCAGGCCCGAATGCGCCGCGACCTGCAGCCGATCCGTCCCGGTGACGAGGCCGCGATCGAGCTCAAGCTGCTGACCGGCCGCCGGGCCGACCTGGTCGAGGACCGCCCCCGGTCCGTCAACCGCCTGCGCGGCACCCTGCTGAGCATGTTCCCGGCCCTGGAGCGGGCCCTGGAGATGACCAACGTCGGCCCGCTGGTCCTTCTGAGTGGCTACCAGACCCCGGCGGCGATCCGACGCACCGGCACCGCCCGGCTGGCGAAGTGGCTGGCCAACCGCAAGGTCCGCAACGCAAGAGCTCTCGCCGAAGCGGCAGTTGAGGCCGCCGAGCGCCAGCACACGTCCGTCCCCGGGGAGAAGACGATCGCCAAGCTGGTCCGCACACTGGCCGGGGAGGTGATGACCCTCAACGAGCACATCGCCGAGATCGACAAGCTCATCGAGGGCCGGTTTCGCGAGCACGAACTCGCCGCGATAGTCGAGAGCGTCCCGGGCATCGGCACCGTGCTCGGCGCCGAGTTCCTGGCCGGGATCGGCGGCAGCCTGGACGGCTTCCCCTCCCCGGACGCTCTGGCGGCTTTCGCCGGCGTTGCCCCCGCGCCCCGTGACTCGGGCAAGGTCAGCGGCAACCTGCACCGGCCGACCGTCTATCACCGCAGGCTCCAACGCGTCTTCTACACCTCGGCGTTGGCGAGCATCCGCTGCGACCCGAACTCGCGGGCCTTCTACGACCGAAAGCGCGCGGAGGGCAAGCGGCACGTCCAGGCCGTGATGGCCCTGGCCCGTCGACGGGTCAACGTCCTATGGGCCCTGATCCGTGACCGACGGTGCTATCACGTCACACCCCCAGTGACCGCGACGGCTTGACAACGACATTAGGAAGCGAGGGCCGCGAGTTCGCGCAGGTCGACGCCTCGGCGCAGCGCGCGGAGGTCGTCCTGGAGGTCCGACGGCGGCACGGCGAGAACGGTGCAGCGGGCGTGGGTGAGGCAGTGGTGGCCCACCGAGCCGCCCCCGAGCATCCGCCGCACCGCGCCGCGAACCGCGCCGTGCCGGCCCGCGCCCACCACCAGCAGGTCCCCCGGCCGGTCGGCCAGCCCGGTCAGCACCGGCCCGGCCGGACCGCGAACCACCTGCGGCTCGGTCCGGACCCCGGCCGGCCGCCCCCCGAACGCCTCGTCCAGCGCCCGTTCCAGCCGGGCGGCGGCCATGTCCTCCCAGGCCCGCAGCAGTGGCGGGCAGGGCCGCAGCCGGTAGTTGTGCTCCCCGCCCGCCGGCGTCCACGCCAGCACCGGCACCAGCACCGCACCCCGGTCACGCGCCTCGCCCACCGCCCGGTGCAGGGCGGTCAGGCTCCCGAGCGAGCCACTGACTCCGACGATGACGCGCGCGCCGTCCGACATGATCCTTCACTTTCCGGTGTTCGATCGTCCCATTGCTTGGCGATTATGGTTCCACAGGGGATCACAGCCTGCAAATCGAAGGCTTTCACTGTATACGGCCTTGCATCATGCAGACGTGGGACGCCTCCGCCCCCGGTAATTCACTGGCGGCCGGACCACGGCCCTCGCCACCCTGATCGACGTGCCACTGTCGAACACCTCCGAGCCGATGACCCCCGAACCGGCCGCCACCGAGCCCGTCCCCGAACCAGCCGCCAGCGAACCGGCCGCAACCGAACCCGCCGCCACCGAGCCGAAGCACCGGATCCGCGCCGTCCACACCGCCGCCACCGTGACCGTGTACCAGGCGTACTCCCCCGGGATCGGCCTGCCGGCCGCCCGGGACGGCCGGTTCCCGGCCCACTGGAAGCGCGACCGGATGACCTGGATCAAGCCCTCCTTCCTCTGGATGATGTACCGCTGCGGCTGGGCCACCAAGGAGGGGCAGGAGACCGTGCTCGCCGTCGAGATCGACCGGGCCGGCTTCGACTGGGCGCTGCGGCACGCCTGCCTCTCCCACTACGAGCGCGACCTCCACCCGGACCGGGCGGCCTGGCAGCGGCTGCTGAAGCGCTCCCCCGCCCGGGTCCAGTGGGACCCGGAGCGCGACCTGCATCTGCGGCCGCTGCCCTACCGCTCATTGCAACTGGGCCTGAGCGGCGAGGCCGCGCGGCGCTACGCCGACGAATGGACGGTGTCGATCACCGACCTCACCCCGCTCGCGCGGCGGATCCACGGACACCTGCGGGACGGCGAGCCGGAGGCGGCCCGCCGGTTGCTGCCCGACGAGCGGCCCTACCCGGTGGCCGGCGGCCTGCCGCCCCACCTGGGCGGCCGAGGCTCGGGGACGGACGAGGGGACGGACGAGGGGACTGGCGAGGGGACTGGCGAGGCGACGACCGAGGGGCCGGGCGGGTGAGGGCGGCGACCGGGCGACATGGCGGCGGCATACGATCAGCGGATGAGCAAGCGTAGTGATTCCTCGTCATCCTCACCGGTGACGGTGTTCTCGCACGGGTGGGCGCTGCCGTCCGGGGACTCCGTCCTGTCCATCGGCTCGGTGGGGTCGGTGCTGTCCATCGGCTCGGTCGGCTCGGTGCTGTCGGTCGGCTCCGTCGGCAGCTTCCTATCGATCGGCTCGGCCGGTTCGGCGGCCTCCGCGCTGTCCATCGGCTCGTGGCTGAGCGTCGGCTCGCTGCTCTCCGCGAACTCGCGGTGGTCGGTCCTGTCCTGGCGCTCCCGGCGGGGCCTGATGGTGGCGGGCACGGTCGCGCTCGCCGCGGGAGCGGCGTTCGCGGGCGGGTCCTTCGCGGGCGGGTCCTTCGCGGGCGGGTCCTTCGCGGGCGGGTCCTTCGCGGGCGGGTCCTTCGCGGGCGGGTCGACGTTCCCCCGTCGCCGCCGATAGGGCCCGGCATGGCGACGAAGCTCCCCCCGCCCGGCCCCTGGATACGGCGTCTGCCACGCAATCCGGCGTTCTGGTACGTGGCCGCGCTGACCGCGATGTGGCCGGTGCTGCGGCTGCTGCCGCCCGAACGGGTGCACGCGCTGCGCACCTGGGCGTCCACCGACCTCGGCAATCTGCGCCCGTGGCCCGACGGTCATCCGATCGAATCGCTGACCGTCTCGGTCTTCGTGCCGCAGGACACCGTCTGGGTCTGGCCGGTGTTCGCGCTGTCCCTGTTCGCGGTGGTCGGGGCGCTCGGCGCCCGACGGGCGGTGGCCTCCGTGGCCCTCGTCCACGTCGCGGCGACCGCCCTCACCGAGGGCCTGGTGCGCTGGCGGATCGAGCACGGCTCACTGCCGGCCGAGGCCGCGCACGCGATGGACACCGGCCCGTCCTACGTCGTCGTCACCGCCCTGACGCTGGCCGCCACCCGGGCCCGCCCGGCGTGGTCGCGGGCGCTCTGGCTGCTGATGCTGGCGGTGGCGGCCCCCGCACTGCTGGCCGGCCTCCCCGACGGCGAGACCGCCGCCGTCGGCCACCTCGCCTCGCTGCTCGCGGGCCTCGCCCTCGCCGCCGCCCATCGCTTCGGCCTCCCGCCCCTGCGCCGCCGCTCCCCCTCCGCACCCCCCTCCGCACCCCGACCCGGGCCCGGGACCACCGACCCGGACGCCCGCCCCGCGCGGCTCCCGTCCAGCTAGAAACCGCCCTTCCCGCCATCCGGTGTCCGGATGTGACAGGGAATCGTCATTGCCGCCGTCCGGCGCCAGGCCGAGGATGGACCCATGCCCACTCCGCACCGGGTCGTCATCGCGGTCTTCCCCGATGTCGACCTCCTCGACGTCACCGGCCCGGCCGAGGTGTTCGCGCTGGCCAACCGGGAGACCGGTGGCCGGGCGGGCTACCGGGTCCGGCTCGCCGGTCCGGTCGGCGGCGCCGTCCGGACCTCGGCGGGGGTGCGGCTGCTCGCCGACCTCTCCTTCGCCGAGGTCGGCGCGGACGTGGACACCCTGCTGGTGCCGGGCGCGGTCGAGCTGACCGCCCACGGGCCGGTGGCCAAGGTCGACACCACCGTCGTCGACTGGGTGCGCGAGACCGCGCCGCACGCCCGCCGGGTGGCCTCGGTGTGCGTGGGCGCCCACGTCCTGGCGGCCGCCGGCCTGCTGGACGGGCGGACGGCGACCACCCACTGGTCCACCGCCGCGCAGCTCGCCGCCGACCATCCCGAGGTGACGGTCGACCCCGACCCGATCTTCGTCCGCACCGACCGGGGCAGGCTGTGGACCGGGGCCGGTATCAGCGCCTGCCTGGACCTCGCCCTCGCCCTGGTCGCCGAGGACCAGGGCGAACGGACCGCGCTGGCGGTGGCCCGGCAACTGGTGATGTACCTCAAGCGACAGGGCGGGCAGAGCCAGTTCTCCGTCCCGCTGAGCCACCCGGCCACCGAGCGGCGCGACATCGACGAGCTACTGCGGTGGATCGCCGAACACCTCGACGGCGACCTCTCCACCGCCGCCCTGGCCGCCCGGATGTGCCTCAGCGAGCGGCACTTCGCCCGCGTCTTCACCCAGGAGACCGGCACCGGCCCGGCCGGCTACGTCGAGGCGGCCCGGGTGGAGGCGGCCCGGCGCCTGCTGGAGACCACCGACCGGCCGCTCGACCAGGTCGCGGCGGCAGCCGGACTCGGCTCCGCGGAGACCCTCCACCGCGCCTTCCGCCGCCGGCTCGCCACCACCCCGGCCGCCTACCGCCGCCGCTTCCGCACCCCGGCCGCCTGAGACCTGCCCTTCCTGTCGGCCCTGCCTTCCCCTTCCACGCCCTCCCACGCCCTCCCATGCCCTGAAACACCAGAAATGTCCTGGAAAGGCACCCTTGTGACCACGCACGCCACCCCGGCCACCCCCCTGCGCACCGTGATCGGCCTGGACGACCGGCTGCCCCGGCTGGCCGACTCCGTCCTCCTCATGATCGATTTCCAGAACACCTACCGCAGCGGCGTGATGGCCCTGGACGGCGCCGAGGAGGCCCTCGCCTCCGCCGCCGACCTCCTGCGGCGCGCCCGCGCGGCGGACACCCCGGTGATCCACATCGTCAACGACGGGGGTCCGGGAACCCCGTACGACATCCGCGCCGACATCGGCGCCATCAGCCCCGAGGTCGCGCCCCTCACCGGCGAACCCGTCCTCGTCAAGACCTTCCCCGACGCCTTCCACGCCACCGGACTCACCGCGGCCCTCACCGCCCTCGGCTTCGCCCCGGAAAGCGGGAAGGACCTCGTCCTGGCCGGCTTCATGACGCACATGTGCGTCACCTTCACCGCCCAGGGCGCCTTCCGCCTCGGCTACCGCCCCACCGTCGTCGCCTCCACCACCGCCACCCGCCCCCTCGCCGCACCCGACGGCACCCTCGTCCCCGCCGGCACCCTCCAGTCCGCCGCCCTCACCACCATCACCGACCTCTTCGGCCTGGTCGCCCCCACCCCGGCGGCCCTGCCCTCCTGACCCCCCGGGCACCCTCCCGGAGCCCGAGTTCGCGGGTCCCGGCTCCCGGCCCCATGTGCTCGACCGCGCCCCGGGGCCGACCCTGGTCGACGGGCGCGGGTTCACGGATTCCGGGACGGCCTACCGCGGCAACACGCGCGCCGAACGACCTTGGAGGCCGTTCGGCGCGCGGGCCCGGCAGGTGCGGTGGGTCGAGCCGCTCCGGGCCGGCTGTCCAGTTGTCGCTTGCCGACACGGATGCCGCCGGCGTCAGCGCCGGCCACGACCCAGGGCGCCACACAGGTCCAGACATCGGACGGTGACAGGGAACGGGTGGGATCGACGACAGCGGGCAGACGCGTCGTGATCGCCGTTGCCGTCGCCGCCGTCGCGGCGGGCGGCGGGCGCGGTGACGGCGGGGCCGAGCGGGTCCCGCCCGGCAGGACGGCTGCGCCGCTGATCGCACTCATCCTCGAAAGGCATCCGATGACAACCACTGTTCTGCGACCGACCGACCTGGGACCTGTATGGACGCTGCCCGGGGTGTACGCGCCCCAGGAGGACACTTTTCTGCTGGCCAGGGCACTCAAGGCCGAAGGGGTCGCCCCGGGCACGGATCTCCTCGACCTGTGCACCGGCAGCGGCGCGATCGCCGTGCTCGCCGCCCGGATGGGCGCGCGGGTCTGTGCCACCGACATCTCCTGGCGCGCGGTGCTGACCGCCCGGCTCAACGCCGCCCGGGCCCGGCAGCGGATCCAGGTCCTGCACGGCGACCTCTCGGTGCCCGGGCACGGCCGGACCTTCGACACCGTGGTGGCCAACCCGCCCTACATGCCCGCCCGAGCCGCGCTGCCCCCGCGCACGGGCCGGGCCCGGGCGTGGGACGCCGGCCACGACGGCCGCTACCTCGTCGACCGGATCTGTGTACGTGCCCCGTCCCTGCTCAAACCGCACGGCGTGCTGCTGATGGTGCACTCCGGCCTGTGCGGCACCGACGCGACCCTGCGCCGATTGACCAGTGCCGGGCTCAGCTGCTCGGTCACCGAGCGCATCCACGTCCCCTTCGGGCCGGTCCTCACCGCCCGGCTGCCGTGGCTGAGGGCCCAAGGGCTGATCGGCGCGGACGAGGACCGGGAGGAACTGGTGGTGGTCCGTGCCGAACGCAGCTGACCGCCCCAGGCGGCTCTCGGTGGACCGCGACGGCCCGGTACTGATCGAAGGACCGGTGGAAGTCGTCGCCGACGACGGCTCGGTCACCGCCTCCGACCGGTTCGCCGTCGCCGTGTGCACCTGCCGCCGCAGCCGTGCCTACCCGTGGTGCGACACCAGCCACCGCGCACACGGCCGCAAGCCCGCCGCCGAACGCGCAGGACGCGCCGGACGGCGAGCAGCGGCGGGACCAGCGGAGCGAAGGGGAGACGTGAAGACCACCGCCACCGACCCTGCCACCGACCACCCTGCCACCAACGACCGTGCCACCGACGACGCTGCCACCGGTCCTGCCACCGACCGGCGCCTCGCCGAGCCGGCCCTGCCCCCGCCGCGCGGAGCCGTCTCGGCCGGTCTGCTGGCCGCGCTCACCACCCCGGGGGCACCCGCGCCGGACCCGCAGGACGCGGCGGCGGCGGATCCCTACGGCGAGGACCTGCAACTGGCCCTCTACCTGCTCTACGAACTGCACTACCGCGGTTTCGCGGGAGTGGCCGGGGACCGCGAGTGGGACCCGGCGCTGATGCCGCTGCGCCGGGCCCTGGAGGACCGCTTCCTCACCGCGCTGCGCGCCGACGTCCCGGCCGGCCGCAGCACCGACGAGACGTTCGGCGAACTGCTCGTCGAGTCCCCGGACCACCGCGGCAGCGTCTCCTACCACCTGGAGCACGAGGGCGAGCTGTGGCAGCTGCGGGAGTACGCGATGCTGCGATCGCTGTACCACCTGAAGGAGGCCGACCCGCACGCCTGGGTCATCCCCCGGCTGCGCGGCCGGGCCAAGGCCGCGATGGTGGCTATCGAGTACGACGAGTTCGGCGCCGGGCGGGCGGAGCGCGTCCATGCCCGGCTCTTCGCCGACCTGATGGCCGACCTGGACCTGGACACCGCCTACGGCCACTACCTGCCGGCCGCACCGGCCGACGTGCTCGCCACCGTCAACCTGATGACGCTGTTCGGCCTGCACCGGGCGCTGCGCGGCGCCCTGGTCGGCCATTTCGCCTGCGTCGAGGTCACCTCCTCGCCCGGCTCGCGCCGGCTGGCCGCGGCGATGCGACGCACCGGCGCCGGCGGGGCCGCCGAGCGGTTCTACACCGAGCACGTCGAGGCGGACGCCGTCCACGAACAGGTCGTGCGCCGTGAGGTCGTCGGCGGACTGCTCGCCGACGAGCCGCACCTGGAAGCGGACGTGGCGTTCGGCGCGGACGCCACCGTGTTCCTGGAGGACCGGCTGGCGGCCCGCCTGCTGGACACCTGGCGGCACGGGCGCTCGGCTCTCCGGCCCACCTGACGACGGCGGGCGGCGGGCAGCGCTCCGGCCGCCGCCCGCCGACCGCCGCCCGCCGCCGGGTCAGCCCGAGGTGTGCCGCAGGATGTCGAGGACCTCGCCGGTGATCGCGGCCTCGTTCTGCTCGAAGGCCGGCCCGGTCAGCAGCTCCGGCTGCTCCGGAAGGCCGGTCAGCACGGGGGTGTGCAGGTGGCCGCCGGGCAGTTGCGGGGCGAGTTCCAGGCGCAGCCGGTTGGTGCGGTAGGCGACCTCGTTGGAGAGGTAGCCCCCGCCGCCGCCGGCGACCGCCCGCGAGCCGGGAGTCGGGCCGTCCTCCCGGTCGACCGGGGCGGTGCCGCCGGCCGGGATCTCGGTGACGGTGGTGTTCAGCAGCACCGGGTAGGGCTGCTGAACGGCGGTCATCGGGCCGGTGGGCAGGCTGGTGGCGATGAACTCGGCGCCCGGGCCGAGCCCCGGGGCGGTGACGGGGTGGTCCCGGGTGCCGCCGGAGAGCGCGCCGATGTTGTCGGGGTAGGGGTCGGCGGAGCGGGAGCGGCCGGCCCAGGCTTCCAGGGTGAACAGTCCGGGGTAGCCCTGGCTGATGGTGGTGATGAGGTCCGCGGCGCGGGGGCCGGGGGCGAGCCGCGGGGCGTAGGCGCGCTCGACCGTGCCGAGGTCGAAGTCGCCGTAGCGGACCGGGAAGAGCACCGCGCGGACCTCGGCCGGGGTGCCGTCGGCCAGGGTGATCCGGCGGCCGGCGAGTTGCAGGGCCGCCGAGCCGGAGGGGTTGGCGCGGCGCGGCTCGGCGTCCAGGCCGAAGGGGTCGAAGCCGCTGATGAAGATCCGCCGCACGCCCGGGCGGCCGCTGAACCCGCTGTCGGCCAGTCCGCGCGAGGCGTCCTCGAAGCGCTGCCGCAGCGCGGCCGGGTCGGCGGTGAAGCCCGGCTGCCAGCGTGCGAGCCGGACGGTCATGGCGACCCTGGTCCAGTAGAGCGGCCGGTCGTCGGTGGTCGGCAGGTCGCCGCCGGGGCGGCGGCCCTGGGCGCGGTCCACGCCGGCCCGCCAGAGCGCCCCGCCCCAGGCGTCGAGGAGCCGACCGGCCTCGTCGGCGTTGCGGGCGCCGCACAGCGCGGCGGGGAACCGGGCGACGAAGTCGCCGAAGCCCCCGCGCTCGGTCAGCGCGGCGGTCCGCGGGTCCGCGGTGCGGGCCTGTTCCCGGTCGAGCGGCGCGGACTCGACGGTCCGGCAGCCGGGGCCGGCCGCGCGGGCGGTGGCGTGGGCGGTGGCGGCGGTGGGGAGGATCGAGGCGGCGAGAGCGCCGATGAGGGTCGCGGTGAGCGCGGCCCGGCGCCGAACGGTCGTCATGACGCGGACATTACAGATGGTGTTCCGACTCCACCAGAGCGCCGAACCACGCCCACGCACAGTGACCGCGCCCCGAAAGGGCCTCCGGAGAGCCACAGTCGGAGCGGTCCCCGCCCCCTGGCGAGTCACGCCCCGTAGCGGTTTACTGGGAGTGAGCAGGGCAGAAACGGAGGCCCGGCGATGGAGTGTCCCCACCCTCCCGGATTCCACACCGAGGTCCGCGAGCACTACGCGGCCACCGGCGCCGAAGTGGCCCGGCTGCTGCGCTCCGCGCCCGAGGACCTCTGGACCGCACCCACCCCGTGCCGCGGCTGGGACGTGCGCACACTGGTGAACCACCTCACCGCCCAACACCTCTGGGTGTGCCAGGCGATCGCCGGCTACACCCCGGCCCAGATCGGCCACCGCTTCGAGGGCGACGTCCTCGGCCGCAACCCGCTGGGCGTCTGGGCCATGGCCGTCCGCAGCGCACAACGCGCACTCGACCGGCCCGGCGCCCCCGACCTGCTGGTCCACCTCGGCTACGGCGTACGGGACGCCGGCGGCTACGCCCGCGAGCTGATCGCCGAGACCGTCGTCCACGGCTGGGACCTCTCCCGGGCCCTCGGCGAGCACGGCCGGATGCCCCGGGGCTCCGCGCGCTACGCGCTCACGGAGTTCCACGGCTACCGCGACCTGGCCGGCACCGGCCGCTTCGACCCACCGGTCGCCGCGCCGCCGGGCGCGGACGCCGAGGACCAGCTCCTGGCCCTCACCGGCCGCGACCCGGCGTGGTCGGCGGACCGCATCTGAGGCCGGGGAGAGCTCCTCGCCCAGGGCCCGGGCGGGCGGGCCCCTCCCATGCGCGCCGTCCCCCGGCCCCGCTGCGGCGCCTCCGCTGCGGCGCCCCCGCTACCGCTACCGGACGACGGCGATGAGCACGCCCGTGGGCACCAGGGTCAGCAGTGCGCCGGTCGTCCAGTACGCCCCGGCGGGGGCCGGTTCCGTGTGCCGGTGCCGGGGGCGGCGCAGCAGGTGGTTGGCCAGCCACCAGATGCCCGAGAACACCGACAGCACCGGCACGGCGAGGATGAACCACGGCAGCATCCCGTCGTTCTCCGTCGGTTCGCCCTGGGTCCAACCGAGTGCCGCGAGCGGCCAGTTGACAGCGAAGTACCAGAGCAGCCAGATCGGCACCACCGCCGGCAGGCCGAGCAGCAGGTTCACCACGACGGCGGCGGTCGGATACGTGCGCATCCGGTCAGTATCCACGGGCCTCCGGCGGACCGGGTGGGCGGGATCAGCCCAGTCCGGGCGGCCGGCGGTCGGCCCAGGGGTGGGCGAGTTCCAGCGTGCGGGACACCTGGAGCAGCAGGTCCTCGCGCCACGGTGCCGCGACGAGTTGGACCCCGACCGGCAGGCCGGTCGCCTCGTCGTGGTGGACCGGCAGCGAGACGGCCGGCTGGCCGGTCACGTTGAACAGGGAGGTGAACACCGCCATCGGATAGCTGTTCCGCAGCGCCGCCAGCGGATCCCCGGCGGTACCGGTCCGCCAGGCGCCGATGCGCGGCGGCAGGCAGGCCATGGTGGGCGTCACCAGCAGGTCGAACCCGGCGACGAAGCCCTCGACGATGCGCCGCGACATCCGCTGGGCCCTCCGCACCCCCTCCGCGTAGGCCCACGAGTCGATCGCGTGCGCCGCGTCGCGCAGCGCCCGGTTGTGCGGCTCGATCCGCTCCGGGTCGGCCAGCGGCACCCCGGCGGCGGCGATGTTCCACATGGCGGTGAACTCCGTGACCAGTTCCTCGGTCGGCGGCAGCGGGAACGGAGTGTCGACGATGTGGTGGCCCGCCGCTTCGAGCGTGCGCAGCACGGTCCCGACGGCCGCCACGCAGACCGGGTCCACGGCGACCCCGGCCACCGGCGGGTCGGTCAGGACGCCGATCCGCAGCCCGGCCGGCGGGTCCGTCCACATCGCGTCGGCGAAGGAGCGGTCCGGGGCCGGGGGCGACCACCAGGCGGCCGGATCGTGGCGGGCGAGCACGTCGAGCACGGCCGCGGTGTCGGCCACGGTGCGGGTGACCACGCCGCCGATGCCCAGCCCCTCGACGACGACGGTCCCGTTGGTCACCCGACCCCTGGTCGGCTTGAGGCCGACCAGGCCGGTGCAGGAGGCGGGGATGCGGATCGACCCGCCGCCGTCCTCGGCGTGGGCGAGAGGCGCCATCCCGGCGGCGACGGCGACGCCCGCGCCGCTCGACGAGCCGCCCGGCGTCCGCTCCTGGTCCCACGGGCTGCGCGTGATCCCGAGCGCCTCGTTCTCGGTGAACGGCAGGCTGCCGAACTCCGAGGTGGTGGTCTTGCCGAGCAGGACGAACCCTGCGGCGAGGAACCGCCGGACGAGCGGCTCCGAGGATTCCGCCGGCCCCCGACCGGCGCCCGCGGACCCGTAGCTGGTGGGCCAGCCGGCCACGTCCAGCAGGTCCTTGATCGGCAGCGGGACGCCGTGGAACGGCGGGAGCCGGTCGGTGGAACCGGCCCGGACGACCGCGTCGGCGGCGGCGGAGGCGGCCGCGCGGACGGCGTCGTCGTCCCGAAAGCAGAAGGCGTTCAGCGCGGGATCGAGGGCGTCGATGCGGGCGAGGCAGTCCTCGGCGATCTCGACCGGGCTCACCTCCTTCCGGCGGACGGCGGCGGCGAGTTCGACGGCGGAGCCGTAGGCGGTGGCGGGGGTGTTGGCGGGGGTTTTGGCGTGGGTTTTGGTGTGGGTGCCGGCGGGGGTGGTGGATCCGGCGGCGACGGTGCCGCGAGCGGAGACGGTGCCGGCTTCGATCAGTGGGTTCATCACGAACTGTCCTCCTTGAACGGGGCGGTGGGCCCGCTACCGCCAGAGTCGCCCCGCCCCCCGCGCCGCGTCTTGGACGAATGTCGCGTAGCCTGGCGGTATGCGCCCCGTCGATCCGGCCCGCGCCCCCGCACCGGTGTGGGAGATCGCTACTCCCCCGCGCCCCTGCCGTATCCGCGGTGTCGACATGGCCGGCTTCCACACCCTCGCCCCGGTCGACCTGGACGTGGTGCCGTACCCCGCCGTCACGGTCGCCCTCGACCTCGGTGACCCACCGCTCGCCGTCGACGACGCGACCGGCCACCGGGCGCACGGCAGCGTGGTGGTCGGGCTCGCGCCCGGCGGCGTACGCGGCCACGGCAGTGCCGTCACCTGCCTGCAGCTCCGGCTCGCCCCGCCGGTCGCGCACCGGATCCTGGGCGCCTCCTCGGAGTTGGGCGGCACGGTGGTCGGACTCGACCAGCTGTGGGGAAGCGACGCCGTACGGACCGAGGAACGCCTGCGCGCCGCCGCCTCCTGGGACGAGCGCTTCGCGATCGCCGAGGCCGCGCTGGTCCGCAGGTACGCGGACGGCCGACCGGTCGACCCCGAAGTCGCCTTCGCCTGGGACCAGTTGGTCACCCACCGGGGAGCGGTGCGGATCGAGCGGATCGCCACCGAGATCGGCTGGAGCCGCAAACGGCTGTGGTCCCGCTTCCACGCCCAGACCGGGCTCGGCCCCAAGCACGCGGCCCGGCTCGTCCGCTTCGACGACGCCGCCCACCGCCTCGCCGCCGGCCACAGCGCCGCCCGGGTCGCGGCCGACACCGGGTACACCGACCAGTCCCACCTCCACCGCGACATCCGGACCTTCACCGGCACCACCCCCACCACCCTCGCCACCGCCCCCTGGCTGACCGTCGACCCCACGGCCTGGCCCACCACCCGACCCGACGACGGCCGCCCCTGAGCCGGCCGGGGCGGCCGGGCGGCCGGGGCGGAGCCCGGAATCCCGCCCCCACCGCCCGGTTCCGTGCCACCCTGAGGTCCCGGCGGTCGTCCGTGGCTCGGGGGAGGAAGCGTGACGTTCTGGGACCAACTGCCCGC
Organism: Kitasatospora purpeofusca; assembly: GCF_034043715.1. GTDB lineage: Bacteria > Actinomycetota > Actinomycetes > Streptomycetales > Streptomycetaceae > Kitasatospora > Kitasatospora purpeofusca_A. The sequence goes on from NZ_JAXCLC010000085.1 coordinate 13,136, forward strand.
CCTGGTCGGCGTCGTCGTCGGCTCGGTCGGCTCGTACACGGCGGCGAGCCTCACCGAACGCAGCCGCTGGCGCCGTGGCCGCGCCGAACGCTGGGACGACCGGCGCTTCCAGATCTACGCGAGCTACGGGAAGATCCTCAAGGCCCAGATCCGGATCGCCCAACGCCTCGGCGCCGCCCGGAACTTCGACGGGGTGGCGGATCCACTGGAGATCGGCGAGGGGCTGGCCGAACTCGCCCGCGCGGAGTCCGAGCGGGCCACCGAGTGGGAGTCGATGCTGCTGGTCGGCGACGCCGCGACGGTCGAAGCGGCGCGGTCGTGGCACGAGGAGTGCTGGAACCTGGAGCTGTACGCCCGGGGTCTGCGGTCCGACGCCGCCGGCTGGGTGCGGGCCGAGGAGCGGCTGAGCCACGCACGTGACAGGTTCTACCTCTGCGCCCGGAAGGACCTGGGGATCGCCGGTCCGCCGCCGCCGTCCGGCAACTGGCCGCGGGCCTGGCAGCGCGCCGAGCCCGACCCGGCAGCGGAGCACGGCGGCTCGCCGCCGTGACGCCCTGCCGCTACGGAACGGTCGTGCCAGGCCGTGCACGGCCGTTCCGTAGCCGCAGGGCCGTGGCGTACCGTGACCGCATGGCTACCAACGCGTCCTCGCGGTACGACGCCGTGATCGTCGGCGGCGGACACAACGGGCTGGTCGCCGCCGCGTACCTCGCGCGGGACGGCTACCGGGTGCTGGTACTCGAACGGCTGGCGCGGACGGGCGGAGCGGCGGTGTCCGCGTCCGCGTTCCCGGGGGTCGACGCCAGGCTGTCGCGGTACTCCTACCTGGTCAGCCTGCTGCCGGCGAAGGTGGTGCGGGAACTCGGGCTGCGGCTGGAGCTGCGGCGCCGCCGGATCTCCTCCTACACCCCGACCGTCCGGGACGGGAAGCCCACCAGCCTGCTGGTCGACGCGGGCGACGCGGGCCGGACCCGGGAGTCGTTCCGGGCACTGACCGGCTCCGACCGGGAGTGGCGGGCCTGGCAGGAGTTCTACGGGACGACCGGGCGGGTCGCCGAGCGGGTGTTCCCGACGCTCACCGAGCCACTGCCGTCACGGGCCGAGCTGCGCCGGCGGATCGGGGACGAGGCCGCCTGGACGGCCCTGTTCGAACGGCCGCTGGGCGAGACGGTCGAGCGCGCCTTCGCGGACGACCTGGTGCGCGGCGTGGTCCTGACGGACGCGCTGATCGGCACGTTCACCCATGCCCACGACCCCGCGCTCCGGCAGAACCGCTGCTTCCTCTACCACGTGATCGGCAACGGCACGGGCGACTGGGACGTCCCGGTCGGCGGGATGGGCGCGGTGACGGACGCGCTGGCCGGGGCCGCGCTGGCGGCCGGCGCGGAGATCCGGACCGGGCACGAGGTCACCGCGATCGCGGGTGACGGCCGCGGGGACGCCGAGGTATCGTACCGGCACGCCGACGGCGAGGCGACCGTGGCGGCGCGCCGGGTTCTGGTGAACGCCGCGCCGGCGACCCTGGCACGGCTGCTCGGCACCGCACCGGAGCCCGCGCCCGAGGGCGCCCAGTTGAAGGTCAACATGGTGCTGCGCCGACTGCCGCGGCTGCGCGACCCGGTCGCGGACCCGCGCGACGCCTTCGCCGGGACCTTCCACATCGCCGAGGGCTACCGGCAGTTGGAGACGGCGTACGCGGAGGCGGCGGCCGGCCGGATGCCCTCGGCGCCGCCGTCGGAGATCTACTGCCACACCCTCACCGATCCGTCGATCCTCGGGCCGGAGGCCGTGCGGCAGGGACTCCAGACGCTGACCCTGTTCGGCCTCCACATGCCGGCCCGGCTGTTCGGCGACCCGGCGGCCAAGGAACGCGCCCTGGCCGCGAGCCTGGCGCAGCTGGACGCGGTGCTGGCCGAGCCGATCGCCGACTGCCTGGCGGTGGACGCCGATGGCCGGCCCTGCGTCGAGGCGCGGACGCCACCGGAACTGGAGCGGGAGCTCGGTCTACCAGGCGGCCACATCTTCCACCGCGACCTGGCCTTCCCGTTCGCCACCGAGGAGCCCGGGGCGGGCGAGACGGCAGGCGAGACGGCGGGCGCGGCGGCGGGCGGAAGCACGGCCGCCGCGCGCTGGGGCGTGGCGACGGCCCGTCCGGACGTGCTGCTCTGCGGAGCGGGGGCCGTCCGGGGCGGCGGCGTCAGCGGCATCCCGGGACACAACGCGGCGCGGGCCGCCCTGGAGGACCTGGCAGACCTGGCCCGGTAGCCCAAGGGCTCCCCGGCTGCCCGGTGACCCGTGGCCTGACGGGACTTTCAGCAGGTGGGCGCACCGCCGCCCGGTGCCCGGGTAAGGTGGTGGATCGTGGCCAGTCGTAAAACGTCGATCATGGAAGCAGCCGCGCGAGTGATCGCCCGGCGCGGGGTGCGCGGACTGCGGGTGGAGGAGCTCGCGGCCGAGGCGGGTGTGTCCACCGCGCTGATCTACTACCACTTCAAGGACCGCACCGGGATCCTCCGGCAGACGCTGGAGTTCATCAACGACCGGGCCGAGCGGTACACGACCGAGCGCGACCCGGACGCCCCGCCGCCGACCGCGCGCGAGGAGTTGGAGCAGACGCTGCTGCTTGAGCTCCAGGACACCGTCGAGGTGCGGGAGAACAGCACCGCCTGGGGCGAGCTGCGGGCGAGTGCGGTGTTCGACGAGACCCTGCGCGAGGACCTGGCGCGGGCCACCCGGATCTGGGTGCAGGAGGTCGCCGGACTGCTCGGCGCGGTGCAGCCGATGTCCTCGGCGGTCGCGCTGGCCGGAGCCGCCGAGCGGCTGACCGCGCTGCTGGAGGGCCTGAGCATGCGCTGGCTCAGCGGGAGCCTTCCGCTGACGCACGCCCGGACGCTGCTGACCGAGGCGGTCGACACCGAGGTGGCCCGACTCGGCCCCTGAGCCCCCCCCCCCCGGCGCCGGACCGAACCGCGGAACACCCCGGATCGCCACGCTCCGCGTGCGGGACGGTGCCCCGGGTTACGGCACGCCGAGAAGTTTGACTGATATTTCAGTCAGTGCCACGCTGGCAAGGCAGGCGGGGCGCAGCCGTCGGCCGTTCCCGCGGTGCGCCGGTGCGCAGTGGCGCGAAGAGTGGACCCGACGGCCCCCTTTGCGCCCGCCTCGTGCGCCCCTCCCGGCACCGTCGCACGATCGGAGAAGACCCCCCATGACCCGCTTCCACCACGACCGCTCCGCCGAGGACTTCCCCCGGGTGCCGGCCGACGACGCCCCGCACGCGCGGACCTGGATGTCCTGGCCCTCCCGCCGGGGCGTGTGGGGGCTTCGCCTGGGCGGCGTCCAGGAGGACATCGCCCTGATCGCGCGGACCGTCGCCGGGTTCGAGCCGGTGGTGATGTGCGCCCCCGACGACTGGACGGCGGGAAAGGCCCGGGACCGGTGCGGCTCCGCGGTGGAGGTGATCACCGCGATCCCGACCGACGACCTGTGGATGCGCGACACCGCGCCGGTGTTCCGCCTGGACGGCCGCGGCGGCCTGGACGCCGTGGTCCTCAACTTCAACGGCTGGGGGAACAAACAGGTCCACCACGACGACGCCCTGGTCGCCGAGCGCCTCGCCGCCCGGCGCGGCCTGCGCCACACCTACGCGGACTTCGTCGGCGAGGGCGGCGCGATCGAGACCGACGGCGACGGCACGGTGATGGCCACCGAGAGCAGCCTGGTCAACAAGAACCGCAACCGGGGCATGAGCCGGGACGAGATCGAGGACGCCGTCCTGGACGCCTACGGCGCGGACACCATGATCTGGCTGCCCGGCATCAAGGGCCACGACATCACCGACGACCATGTGGACGTCACCTCGCGCTTCGTCCGCCCCGGTGTGGTGATGGTCCAGCTGCCGCCCGCCGACCGCGACGACGTCTGGGCCAGGGACGCCCGCGAGCAGTTCGCCGTCCTCTCCGCCGCGACCGACGCACGGGGCCGCCGGCTCCAGGTGATCCCCGTGCACGGTCCGGACACCGTCCGCTCCCGCAGCTCCAAGTTCGTCGACTCCTACCTCAACTTCCACGTCGTCAACGGCGGCGTCATCACCGCCCAGTTCGGCGACGCGTCCAAGGACGCCGCCGCGCGGGAGGCGCTCGCGGCGGCCTACCCCGGCCGGGCGGTGGTGCAGATCGATGTCGACCGCCTGATGGCCGGGGGCGGCGGTATCCACTGCTCGACCATGCACGAGCCCCTGCCGTAGTCCCCCGGCGCCACCAGCACGCCCTGCCCCCACCGACCCCGTCCCCGCCCCCAGCCGGAGGATCCGTATGACCAACGCCATGTCCCGCCGCACCGTGGTGCGTTCCCTCGCCGGCGCCGGAGTCGGCGCCCTCGTCCTCGGCCTCACCGCCTGCGACCCCACCGGCGCGAGTGACCCCGACGGCACCGGCGCCCTCCCGCCGTCCGGCTCCCCCACCGCACCGCCGACCGAGACGCCCACCGCCGAGACGCCCACCGCCGCGCCCGGCACTCCGACCGCCACCGCCGCCCCCACCAGCGCCGGCACCCCCGGCGCCCGCCGCTTCGGCGCCGAGTGGGAGAAGCACCTGCGGACAGTGATGTCCTGGCCCTCCTCGGAGAACATCTGGGGCGAGCAGCTCGCAGAGGTCCGCCGGGACGTCGCGGGTCTGGCCCGGGCGATCGCGGCCCGCGAGCCGGTCGTCCTGATGGCCCGCCCCGACCAGAAGGACGCCGCCCAGCAGGCCTGCGGCGCGGCCGTCGAGGTCGTCCCCGTCACCGTCGACGACCTGTGGGCGCGGGACACCGTGCCGGTGTTCGTCGAGGAGGGCGGCAGGGTCAAGGGCGTCGACTTCAACTTCAACGGCTGGGGCCGCAAACAGCAGCACGCCAACGACGCCAAGGTGGCCCGCACCGTGCTGGCCAAGTACGGCGTCGAGCGGATCGAGACCCGCCTGGTCGCCGAAGGCGGCTCCTTCGAGACCGACGGCGAGGGCACCCTCCTCATCACCGAGAGCTCCGTCGTCAACGACAACCGCAACCCCGGCATGAGCCGCGACCAGGTCGAGGCCGAACTCAAGAAGGCACTCGGCGTGACCAAGGTCGTCTGGCTGGCCGGCGTCAAGGGCAAGGACATCACCGACGCCCACGTCGACTGCCTGGTCCGCTTCGCCGCACCGGGCGTCGTCCTCCTCGACCGGGCCTTCCCCGGCACCCCGCCGGACGTCTGGTCACGCTCCGCCGACCAGGCCCGCTCCGTGCTCAGGAACGCGACGGACGCGCGCGGCCGGAAGCTGGAGGTGGTGGAACTCCAGCAGCCCGACCCCGACCGGATCACCGGACGCGGCGACGCCTTCGTCTCCTCCTACCTGAACTTCTACCTCGGCAACAAGGGCGTCTACCTGCCCGCGTTCGGGGACCGGAAGGCCGACGAGCACGCCCAGCAGGTGATGAAGAAGTACTTCCCCACCCGCGAGATCGTCCCCGTGAAGATCGACGGGATCGCCGGCGGCGGTGGCGGCATCCACTGCGCCACCCACGACATCCCCGCCATCGGCTGACCGGCCGACACTCTCTCCTGGGTCAACGTCCTCTCCGGGGCCGGCCGTACCTCCGGGGCCGGGTCCGCCCCACCGGACCCGGCCCCGCCGGTTCACCCGGCGGGCTGCTGCTGGGTGACGCAGTGGATCCCGCCGCCGCCCGCCCCGAGGCGGTCGATGTTGAGCTGCTCGACGGTGCGGCCCGGAAACAGCCGGGCGAGGGTGGCCCTGGCCGCGCTGTCGGCCCGGCTGTCGCCGAACTGGGCGGAGACCACCGCGTTGTTGCACAGGTAGTAGTTGGCGTAGGAGCCGACGAAGTTGGGGTCGGTGGAGCGGATGAGGTTGTAGTCGGGTCCCTGGATCTGGCTGACCGTGTACGGCGACCCCTGGGCGTTGGTGGCGGCTGACAGGATCCTGTACTGCTGGCGCGCGTCCTCCGACCAGGCGTCGGTGTCGCCCGCCGGCGGCATCTGGACCACACCCGTGGTACCGCCGAGGTAACGGGAGGTGGCGTCCACATGGTCGTCGGTGATGTCCTGGCCTGCGATGCCCGCGAACCAGATCACCTTGGAGGCGCCGAAGGCGGCGCACAGCGCGCTCTCGACCTGGGCCTGGGACTTGCCGGGGTTGCGGTTGGAGTTGAGGATGCTGCTGCGGGTGGCCATCAGGGTGCCGACCCCGTCGGCCTCCACGGCGCCGCCCTCGGCGACCAGCGCGGCGGCGGTGAACGGCAGGCCCAGGTAGGCGGCGACCCGCCCGGCGACCAGCGCGTCGTTGGCGTGGGTCTGGCGGTTGCCCCAGCCGTTGAAGTTGAGGCCGACGGTGTCGAGTCCGCCGGCGCCGTCGGTGCGGAAGACGGGGCCGGTGTCCCGCATCCAGCAGTCGTCGACCGGGATGTCCCCGATCACGGTGACCCCTGAACCGCACATCGACCGGGCCTTGGCGACACTCGCCGGGTTGGCGCACACGGTCACCGGTTCGTACTTCGCGATCGTCCTGGCGATCAGCGCGATGTCCGACTGGATGCCGCCGAGCTTGCCGCGCCAGATGCCGGTGCTGTCCGGCCAGGCCATCCAGGTGCGGGTGTGGCGCAGGGTGTCGATCGGCACCCGGAAGCCGGCGGCGGCCGAGGCGGCCCGGTCCGCCCCGGTGCCGCGGCGGTCGGCTGCGGCGACCGGCCCGCCGGTCGCGGCGGTGAGCGCGGTGCCGGCGGCGGCCAGGCCCGCGACGGCCAGGAACCGGCGGCGGCCGAGGCCGTCGGCCGTGCTGCCCCCGGTCGCCCGGTCGGTCGTCCCGTCCGCCGCGCTGTCGGTCGTACTGCCGGTCGTATTGCCGGATCTGGAGCGGTCGTCCATCACTACCTCCGTGTCAAGGCACCCTGCTCGTCGAGCAGTTGACCGAAAAGGTAGAACTGACCAAGCGCTCGGTCAATACTTTGCGCAGCTTCGGCCCCTCCCCCGGGGCCCGGCAGTCGTTACAGTGACCGCCATGGCGACACAGGCGACGGGCACGGACCCGGCCGGCACCCCGGACGCGACCGCCCCCCGGACGACCGGCGCAGGCCGCGCCCGGACCTCCGCCAAGGGCGAGCAGACCCGGGCCCGGCTGATCGCGGCGGCCCGGATCCTGCTCGCGGGCGGCGAGGCCGGCCGCTTCACCACCCGCAACGTGGCCGCGCTGTCCGGGGTCTCGCACGGGATGTGCCACTACCACTTCGCCGACCGCACCGACCTGATCGTGGCCGTGGTCGCGGACATCAGGCCCGAGTGGATCGCCCCGCTGGAGGAGGCCGTGGCCGGCCCGGGCGGCTACGCCGAGCGGGCCGAACGGGTACTGGCCCTGCTCACCCGCCCCGAGAGCCCCGACCTCGCCCGGCTGCACGCCGCCCTGCACTGGCTCGCCCTCAACGACGAGCGGGTCCGGGTCGCCCTGGAGGCCGAGTACGGGCGGTGGCGGTCCTGCTTCGTCCGACTGTTCCGGGCCCTGCTGGACGAACGCGGCGGCGACACCGACCCCGCCCCGCTCGGCGAGGCCTTCGCCGCCGCCGTGGACGGCATCGCCGCCATCGGCTCACTGGACGGCACGGTGGACACCGCGCGGGTGCTGCGCACCCTGCTGGACGCCCTGGCCTCGACGGTCGGACCGCACCGCTGAGACTCCCCGTCCCTCACGGACCCGCCCCGGCCGGCTCGGCGGCGTCGCCCCGTTTCCGGTGCTCGACCCGGCTGCCCGAGACGACCGTGACCACCAGGCACGCCGCGATGATGCCCTCCGCACAGAAGAAGGCCACATAGTCGATCAGCGAGCCGATCGGCGGCGCGCCGGGTGCCGCGTTGCGCATGCCGATCAGCGCGAACAGGGTCGCCGCCATCCACCCCAGCGAGGGCCACACCATGCCCTGCCGACCCCGGTAGAGCACCTCCGCCCCGGCCAGGACCGCCAGCGCGAGCGCCCACATCGCCGCGATCATGAACCAGGCCAGGATGAAGGTGCTCCGCGCCCTGGTCACCCGCCCCTCGAACACCGTGCCCTCCGCCCCGTACGGGGTGCCGGCCGGGCGGACGAAGAAGAACGGGTCGGCGTCGCCGAACACCACCCCGACGGGGACGGCGCCGGTGGCGTCCGCGGCCGAGAACAGCACCTCGAAGCGGTAGCGGTCGAAGGGGTAGTCGGTCGGGGTGCCGCCGTAGAGGTTGGCCGACACCGGCTTGGGTGTCGCCGCCTCCCCCGGCTCGGCCCGCAGTTCGGTGCGGGTCGTGGCGCGGACGGTGATGTCGACCCGGCGGGCGAAGGTGCCGGACTCCGGATCCTGGGCCAGGGTGCCGTGCGGGACGGGCACCACGTAGAGCGTCATCTCGCCGCCGGCGGGGTCGATGTCCTGGGAGGTGACGTCGAGTTCGACCCAGTCGCCGGTGGTGGGGAGGGAGAGTTCCCGGGTCTGCTGACGGGTGTTGCGCTCGTTGAAGTACAGGGCGATGCCGGCCGAGCAGAGCACGGCGAGGATCAGCAGGACGAGGAGGAAGCGGCGGTCCCGCAGCCGGCGCCCGCTCACGCCGGGCCGGAGCCGGGAGCGGGGGCGGTGCCGCTGCCGCTGCCGGGGCCGGAACTGGGGCCGGCGGGCTGCTGCTGGGTGGCGCAGTGGATGCCCCCGCCGCCGGAGGCGATGTGGTTGATGGACACCTGGGAGACCTTCCGGCCGGGGTGGAGGTCGCCGATGATGCCTGCCGCCCGGTCGTCGGCGGCCCGGTCGCCGAAGCGCGGCACGATGACGCCGCCGTTGCAGACGTAGTAGTTGAGGTAGGTGGCGAGGAAGTCCTTGCCGGCGCCGGGGATCAGGTCGAGGTCGGGCTCGGGGAGGTCGACCACCTTGAGGGTGCGGCCCCTGGCGTCCTTCGCCGAGGCGAGGACCTGGAGGGCCTGGTCGGAGGCGGTGGTCCAGATGTCGGGCGGGGTGTCCGGGCCGGGGCGGTGGATGACCACGGTACCGGGTTCGGCGAAGCGGGCAAGGGCGTCGATGTGGCAGTCCGTGATGTCCTGTCCGGCGACGCCCTGGAACCACAGCACGGTGCTGACGCCGAGCAGGTCCTTGAAGGCCGCCTCGACCTGGTCGCGGCTCCTGCCGGGGTTGCGGTTGGGGTTGACCCAGGAGCTCTCGGTGGCCATCAGGGTGCCCTCGCCGTCCACCTCGATGCCGCCGCCCTCGCCGGTGATCGGCGCCTGGATCCGCGGGATGCCGTAGTGGTCGAGGAGGTTGCGGGCGACCTGGCTGTCGTTGGCGTGGGTCTGCTTGTTGCCCCAGCCGTTGAAGTTGAGGTCGATCCCGGCGAGCCCCTGCGGGCCGGTGACGAAGGTCGGGCCGGTGTCGCGGGCCCACAGGTCGTCGACCATCAGTTCCAGCACCTCGACGGTGGAGCCGCAGGCCTGCCGGGCCTGCTCGGCCTGGTCGGGGCGGGCGAGCAGCACCACCGGCTCGAAGCCGGCAATGACGCGGGCCAGCCCGGCGATGTCCTCCCGGACGCCCGGCAGTTGGTCGCCCCACACCTCCTCCAGGGCCGGCCAGGCCATGAAGGTGCGGGTGTGCGGGGCCGACTCGGCCGGCATCGCGCGGGCGGCCGTGGCGCCCGGGCTGCCGGCGGCGGACGGCGCCGGGGACGAGGCGGTGCCGGCGGGGCTCGGCGGCTGCTCGTCGCCGCTGTCGGAGGAGCAGCCGCCGGTCAGGGCCAGTGCGGCGAGCACCGTCCCGGAGCGCAGCAGCGAACGGCGGGACGGCCCGGGGTGAGCCGGGCGGGCCGGGTGAGCCATGGGGCCTCGTTCCGGTAGGTGCCTGAGGGGGTACGGTCCCGCACGCTACTGAAAGCCGGGTCAGGCCCGGCTGCGGCAGGTACCCGCCATCGGGGTGAATCCCGGGGCCGCCACCGCCGGCCCCGGGAACGGGACGGGACCCCGGCCCGGCAGACCCCGAGCGGCTGCCGGGCCGGGGTCTGCCGGGCCGGGGGCTCACAGGGCCCGGCGTGCGGCGGCGATCCGGTCGGGATCCCAGCCGGGCCGGGGGACGGACTCCAGCAGCAGCCGGGTGTAGGCGTGCCGCGGTTCGGCGAGGACCTCGGTGGTGGGGCCGGCCTCGACGATCCGCCCGTGCCGCATGACCACGACCTCGTCGGTGACGCACCGGACCACGCCGAGGTCGTGGGTGATGAACAGGTAGCCGATGCCGGTCTGTTCGCGGATGTCGGCAAGCAGGTTGAGCACCTGGGCCTGGACCGAGACGTCCAGCGCGGCGACCGCCTCGTCCAGGACCAGGACGGCCGGCTGCACGGCCAGCGCCCGGGCGATGGCGACGCGCTGGCGCTGGCCGCCGGAGAGCTGCCGGGGCAGCGCCTCGACCGACCGGGTGCCGAGGCCGACCTGATCGAGGAGTTCCTCGACCCGGGCCTGGTGGTCGGTGCCGGGGAAGTGCAGCCGCAGGGTCTCCCGCAGGGCGGCCCCGACGCTGGTGCGCGGGTCCAGCGAGAGGTACGGGTCCTGGAAGACCATCTGGACCTCGCGTGCGCGGGCCAGCCGTTCGGCCTTCCCCCGCGCGCCGCCGGTGCGGGCCCGGCCCTTCACCAGGACCCGGCCCGCGTCGGCCCGTTCGAGGCCGACCACGATCCGGGCGGTGGTGGTCTTGCCGGAGCCGGACTCGCCGACGATGCCGAGCGAGCCGCCCGTGGGGAGGGTGAAGGAGACCTCGTCCACGGCCCGGACGGCGCCGAAGGTCCGGCACAGGCCGCTGACCTCCAGGGCGGGGACTCCCGGGGCGGCGGCACCCGGTACGGCGGTCCCGGAGGCTGCCTCAGACATCGGCGGGGCTCCCTTCGAGCGGATGGTGGCAGGCGGCCGGCTGCCCGGGCCGCCCGGGGGCCGGCCGCAGTGCGGGGGCCTCGTCCCGGCAGGTGCCGGTCGCGTACCGGCAGCGGGCGGCGAACGCGCAGCCGGTCAGCTCCTGCCGCAGGTCCGGCGGTTGGCCGTCGATGGCGGCGAGGCGCCCGGTCGGTCCGTCCAGCCGCGGGGTGGAGGAGAGCAGCGCCGCGGTGTAGGGGTGGCGGGGCCGTGCGAACAGGGCCTCGGCGGGTCCTGACTCGACGATCCGGCCGGCGTACATCACATAGACCCGGTCGCTGATGGCGGCGGCGAGGCCCAGGTCGTGGGTGACGAACAGCAGGCCGGTACCGAAGCGTTCGCGCAGCCGGTCCAGCAGGGCGATCACCTCGGCCTGACTGGTCACGTCGAGCGCGGTGGTGGGCTCGTCGGCGAGCAGCAGGACCGGGTCGCCCATCAGGGCGGCGGCGATCATGACGCGCTGGAGCATGCCGCCGGAGAGCGCGCCGGGGTGGCGGCGCATCAGCTCGGGCCCGAGGCCGACGGCGTCGAGGAGTTCGACGGCGCGCCGGTCGGCGTCGGCGGCGCCCATGGTGCCGGTGAGGCGGACGCTCTCGGTGAGGAAGTCGCCGATGCGGCGCAGCGGGTTGACGGCCGTCCGCGGGTCCTGGAAGACCATCGCGGCCCGGCCGGTGCGCAGTTCGCGCAGCCGGGCGGCGTCCATGGTGAGGACGTCCCGGCCGTCGACGAGGACCTCGCCGGCGGGGACGGCGCCGGGCGGCAGCAGGCCGAGGGCGGCGCGCGAGGTGAGGGACTTGCCGGAGCCGGACTCGCCGACCAGGGCGACGGTCTCGCCGGGGGCGACGGTGAGGTCGACGCCGTCGAGCACCGGGCGGGCGGTGCCGGGCAGCCGCAGGCGCAGCTCCCGGACGTCGAGGGCGTTCACGTGGTCCTCCGGGCGACCTGGTCGGCCCAGCGCTCGCCGACGACGTTGAAGGCGACGACGGTGAGCACGATGAGGAGGCAGGGCAGGACCGCGGAGAGCGGGTAGCCGTGCTGGATCGCGGTCTGGCCGTCGAAGACCATGCGGCCCCAGTCGGGGGTGAGGGCGGGGACGCCGAGTCCGAGGAAGGACAGGCCGGCCAGGTCCATGAGGGCGTATCCGAAGTTGACGGTGGACTGGGCGAGGACGATCGGCGCGATGTTGGGCAGGACGTGCCGCAGGCAGATCTGGAGGGCCGAGTGCCCCTGGACCTGGTAGGCGCAGACGTAGGGCCGCGCGCGCTCGGCCAGCACCAGGGAGCGGGTCAGGCGGGAGACGTAGGGCAGGTAGGCGATCGCGAGGGCGACGACGGGGGCGAGCAGGCCCTCGCCGTACACGGTGACGATCAGGATGGCGAGCAGCATGCCGGGGAAGGCGAAGACGAGTTCGGTGCCGCGGGACAGCACGGAGTCGATCCAGCCACCGCGCCAGCCCGCGAGGAGGCCGACGGCCACGCCGGCGACGGTGGAGAAGGCGACCACGCCGAGCGGGCCGAGGAGGGAGGTGCGGGCGCCGGTCAGCAGCCGGGCGAGGGTGTCGCGGCCGGCCGCGTCCGCACCGAGCAGGTGGTCGGCGGAGGGTCCGGCGAGGGCGTCGCCGAGGTCGACGGCGTTCGGGTCGCCGGGTGCCAGCCAGGGGGCGAGCAGCGCGGCGAGCACGACCAGGGCGGCGAGGCCGAGGCAGATCCGGAAGAGCGGGGCGCGGGCGGACTTGATCCGGGCGAGGCCGGGCCGCCGGGTGAGGGCGGCACTCACGCGTCGGACCTCCTGGCGCCGAGGGCGACCCGGGGGTCGACCAGCGGGTGGAGCAGGTCGACGAGCAGGTTCACGGTCATGAACAGGGCCACGATGATCAGGGAGATGGCCTGGACGGTCGGGAAGTCCTTGGTGGTGGTGGAGAGTTCGAGGAGCTGGCCGAGGCCGCCGACGCTGAACGCGGACTCCACCAGGATCGTGCAGACCAGCAGGGTGGAGACGATCAGGCCGCCGGTGGTGAGCACGGTGCCCAGCGAGTTGCGGAACACGTGCCGGCGGATCACCTCGCGTTCGGGTACGCCCCGGCTGCGGGCGACGGTGACGTGCTCGCCCTCCAGGGCGTCCAGCATCGCGGATCGGGTGACCCGGGCGAGCATGCCGATCAGGTAGAGCGCGAGGGCGATCGCGGGCAGGGTGAGGTGCCAGGCCGTGTCGAGCAGTCCCTCGCCCGCGCCGCTGCTGGGGAACCAGCCCAGCTTGACCGCGAACAGGCCCTGGAGCAGCACCGCGGCGACGAACGAGGGGGTGCCGACGGCGAGGGTGGTGGTGACCAGGATCGCGGAGTCGGTCGCGCCGCCGCGGACGGCGCCGGTCCAGCCGAGCACCAGTCCGATCACGACGACCACCAGCAGGGCCATGGCCACCAGCAGCAGGGTGACGGGCAGGCGGTCGGCGAGCAGGCCCGACACGTCGGTGCGGTAGGTGAGGGAGCGTCCGAAGTCGCCCTGCAGCACCTGGCCGAGCCAGCGGAGGTAGCGCACCAGGAAGGGGTCGTCCAGGTGGTACTGCTCGTTGATCGCGCGCAGGGCGGCCGGGGAGGCGGAGCGCCCGGACAGCAGGAAGCTCGCCGGGCTGCCCGGCGCCAGGTACATCGCCCCGAAGACGACGAAGGAGGCGGCGAGCAGGGTGGCGGCCATTTCGACCAGCCGTCGGACGGCGAATCGCAGGAAGGTCACCGTGCGGCCCCCACGTCGGCGGCCCACGGGTAGTACAGGTAGGAGATGGTGGTCGGGGCGCCGGTGATGCGCTTGTTCAGGAAGACGGCGGTGGGCCACTCGGCGACCGGGATCCACAGCAGCTTCTCGGAGGCGGTCCGCTGGAGCTGCGCCTCGAGGGCGCCGCGCCCGGCCGGGTCGTACTCGGCGGAAGCCTGGTCGACCAGTTCGTCGTAGGCCGGGTCGCTGTAGCCGGCGAAGTTCTGGTAGGCGCCGGTGCGGAAGTTGGCGAGCAGGTCGAGCGGGTCGGTGATGGAGTCGTAGTACGTCTCCGGGAACATGTCCAGGCCCTCGCGCGCCTCGGGGTCGGTGAACAGGGAGGTGAAGGCGTTCGGGGCGACGGTCCGCAGCTGGATGTTGAGGCCGATCCGGGCACCGGCGGACTGGACGGCGGTGGCGAGCAGCGAGACGTCCTGGCCGATGCTGCTGGTGGCGACGGTGAGCGTCCGGCCGCTCGCGCCGGCCTCCTCGACCAGGGCCTTGGCGCGCTCGATGTCCTGGGTGGTGGGGGTGAGGTGGGCGAAGGCGGTGGTGCGGACGTCCTCAGGCAGGCCGGCCCAGGCGGCTCTGGTGGTGAGCGAGCCGGTGACGGTGCCGGCGCCGGAGAGGCCGGTGCGGACGAAGCCGGAGCGGTCGAGGGCCAGCGACAGCGCCTGGCGGACCCGGAGGTCGCCGAGCGGGCCGGCCATGCTGGTGACGTTGAGGTTGACGGTGCTGAGGCCCTCGCCGAAGTACAGGGTGCCGGTGCCGCCGTCGCGGAGCCGGTCGTAGCTCTCGGTGGGGATCAGGTAGCCGCCGTCGACCTCGCCGCTGAGCATGGCGTTGGTGCGCGCGGAGGGGTCGGTGAGGAAGCGGATGACGACCTTGCCGGCCTTGGCCCGGTCGCCCCAGTAGCCGTCGAAGCGCCGGAGTTCGATCGACTGGCCCTTGGTCCAGCTGCCGAGCTCGAACGGGCCGGTGCAGTCGAGGCTGCCGCTGGTGCCGTAGTCCCGGCCGGCCGCCTCCACCCCGGCCTTGGCGGCGACGGCGCCGGCGGCGGTGGCCATGTACTGCGGGAACTGGGAGTCGGGCCGCTTGAGCTTGACAGTGACCTGGAGCGGGCCGGTCGCGGTGACGGTGTCGACGTTCTGGAAGGACTGCGCCCAGGCCGCCGCGTTGTCGGGGTTCATCTGCCGGCCGAGGCTGTACACGACGTCCTCGGCGGTCATCACCGAGCCGTCGTGGAAGTGCACGCCGGAGCGCAGGTCGTAAACCCAGGTGGTGGGGTCGGGGTTGGACGCCTTCTCGGCCAGGCCGGGGGCCAGGGTGAGCCGGGGCGTCCAGCGCATCAGGCTCTCGCAGACGTTGGACAGGACGGTGTTCTGCGGGTAGTCGAAGGCCTGGAGGTAGTCCAGGGTGGGCGGCTCGGCGTAGGTGGCCCAGGTGAAGGAGTCGATGTCGCCGGCGGCCGGCGGGCTGGAGGGCGACAGCCGGAGGTCGGCCCGGTCGGCGGATCCGCCGCGGGGAGGCCCCGAGCAGGCGGCGAGCAGGGCCGCGGCGCCGAGCAGCGCGGTGGCGACGGCGAGCGGGCGCCGGGGCCGGGTGCGTCCGGCAGGTGCGGTGGGAGTCATGAGGGTGGTTCTCCGTTCGCTGGCTGGGTCAGGCACGGGCGGCCGGGAGCTGCTGGGTGATGCAGTGGATGCCACCGCCGCCGAAGGCGATCACCCGGGCCCGCACGCCGACGACCTTGCGGTCGGGGAAGGCGGCGGCGATCGCGGCGAGCGCGCCGGCGTCCTGGGGGTGGTCGGCGACGGGGACGACGACACCGCCGTTGGCCAGGTAGAAGTTCAGGTAGCCGACCTCGACCCGGGCGTCGTCCACCTCGACGAAGGCGGACTGGGTGATGTCGACGATCTCGAACGGGCGGCCCTGGGCGTCGGTGGAGTGCTCCAGCACCGTGCGGTTGGCGCGCATCCGCACGTAGTCGGGGTGCCCGGGGTCGGCGGGCAGCTGCACCACGACCTTGCCGGGGGCGGCGAAGGCGCAGACGCCGTCCACGTGGCCGTCGGTCTCGGTGTCCAGGGCGCCGCCGTAGGGCAACCAGATGATCTTGGTGACGCCGAGCCGGGCCCGCAGCTCGGCCTCGATCTCCTGGCGGCCCAGCTCGGGGTTGCGGTTGGGGTGGAGCAGGCACTGCTCGGTGGTGATGAGCGTGCCCTCGCCGTCGACGGTGATCGCGCCGCCTTCGAGGACCATCCCGGAGCGGATCGCCGGCACGTCGAGGTGCTCCAGCAGCAGGCCGCCGATCCGGTCGTCGGCGTCCCAGGGGTGGTGCTTGCGGCCCCAGGCGTTGAAGCGGAAGTCGACGCCGGCCCGGCGGCCCTCCTCGTCCAGCACGAAGATCGGCGCGGAGTCGCGGAACCAGGAGTCGTCCAGGGGGAGTTCGACCACGGTCAGGTCCGGGCCGCACAGGGCGCGGGCCTCGTCGCCGTGGCCGGGCGGGGCCACCATGGTGACCGGCTCGAACTCCGCGACGGCCAGGGCGACGGCCGCGTACTCGCGCTTCGCCTCGTCGAGGCTGTCGCCCCACAGGTCCGGCCGGACCGGCCAGGCCATCAGGCAGCCGTCGTGCTCGGTCCACTCGGCGGGCATGCGGTGGGTCATGGGGGTCCTCGTTCTCTTCGGGTCCGGCCGGGCCCGGCCGGTGCGTCGGGTGCGCGGGGCGGCCGGCCGGGTGCGGGTGGGCTGTGCGGGGGGTGGGCTGTGCGGGGGTGGTCAGCGCAGCGGCGGGACGGACGGCTGGGACTGGGTGGCGCAGTGGATCCCGCCGCCGCCGGAGGCGATGTTGTCGATGTCGACCTGGACGATGTCGCGGGTCGGGAACTCGGCCTGGAGGATGGCGCGGGCCTTCGCGTCGGCGGCGGCGTGGCCGAACCGGGGGACGAACACGGCTCCGTTGGCCACATAGAAGTTGCTGTAGCTTGCGAGGAACTCCTTGCCGAGGTCGCGGCCGCGGATCCGGCTCCGGTCCGGGGCGGGCAGCTCGGTCACGGTCAGCGCGCGGCCGCGGGCGTCGGTGGCGGTGCGCAGGGCCCGCGCGGCCTGCTCGTAGACCTTGACCCAGACCTGGTCCGTGCCGGGTCCTGGCCGGTCGAGCAGGACGCGTCCGGGAGCGGTGAAGCGGGCCAGGCAGTCGATGTGGGCGTCCGTGATGTCCTGGCCGGCCACGCCGTCCAGCCAGATGACCTTGTCCATCCCGAGCGTCGTACGCAGGGCGCTTTCGACCTCGTCCTGGGACCTGCCGGGGTTGCGGTTGGGGTTCACCCAGGAGCTGACGGTGGCCAGCAGGGTGCCCTCCCCGTCGGTCTCCAGGGCGCCGCCCTCACCGACGAAGGGGGCCTGGATCCGGTCCACCCCGTACTCGGCGAGGAGGGTGCCCGCGACGGCGGCGTCCTCGGCGTACCGCTGGTAGTAGGGGGTGCCGTCCTTCCCCCAGCCGTTGAAGTTGGTGTCGACGCCGGCGATCGTGCCCGGCCCGACCACGAAGGTCGGCCCGAAGTCGCGGATCCAGAGATCGTCGTTGGAGATCTCGACCACGGTGATGCGGTGGTAGGCGCCGGGCCCGCAGTAGTAGCGGGCGTCGGCGGCCTGCCCGGGGCGGGCCAGCACGACGACCGGCTCGTAGCGGGAGATCTCGTGGGCGAGCCTGGCGATGTCGTCGCGGACGGCCGACAGCTGGGTCCGCCAGACCGAGGGCAGGGCCGGCCAGGCCATGAAGGTGCGGTCGTGCCGGTCGCTCTCGGCGGGCATCCGCAGCAGCGGCGCGGCGGCCGGGGCGGCGGCGCTGTCGGACGCCGGGGCGGCGGCCGCCCGGGCGACGGCCGGGAGGGCGGAACCGAGGGCGATCAGGGGTACCGCGGCGGCGCCGAACCGGAGCAGGCCGCGACGCGAGGGGGTGGGGGTGTGCATGGCGCGCTCCCTGGCAGAAGGTGGGAGGTGTGGGGGTTGCCCCGCATCCTGCACCGAACTGAAAATTCAGTCAAGCATTTGATTCAAGGCTTACCGAGAACCCTGAAACGATCATCAGGAACCTGGTCCGACCAGCCAGGAAGCGCGTAGAGTGGGCGCCCATGTCGGACCGTCGGACAGAAATACTCAGAGCCGCCACCCGCGCGATCGCCCGCCGAGGGGTCCGCGGACTGCGGGTGGGCGAGCTGGCCGCCGAGGCCGGCGTGTCCACCTCGCTCATCTACTACCACTTCGGCGACCGGGCCGGACTGCTGCGCCGGACCCTGGACTTCATCAGCGACCGCGCCGACCACTACACCGCCGAGCCGGACCCCGCGCCACGTACCGAAGACCCCAGGGCCGACCTGGAACAGGTCCTGCTGCTGGAACTCCAGGACACCGTCGACGTGCGCGAGAACAGCATCGCCTGGGGCGAGTTGAGAGCCACCGCGGTCTTCGAGCCGGACCTCCGCGAGGACCTCGCGAGGACCACCCACACCTGGGTGCACGATGTCGCCGAACTGCTCGCCCGGGCCGACCCCGGCGGCACCGCCCCGGCCCACGCGGCCGCCGCCGAGCGGCTGACCGCGCTGGTCGAGGGCCTCAGCGTGCGCTGGCACAGCGGCTCACTGCCGGTCGGGCACGCCCGACTGCTGCTGCGCGGGGCGATCGGGGCGGAACTGGACCGGCCCGGCCGGCCCGCTTCCACCGGCCCGGCGGCCGTGGCCGGAGTGGGCACCGGGGCCGGATTCGGTCGATCCTGACGAAACCTCTAAACTCGGCGGCACCGCGCATGCCGGACGTCCCTCTCGCAGGGCCCGTCCGGCCTCCACCCCGTCCCACACCCGGCCCGCTCGCCCCCGCCCCAGCCGCTCCCGGGCCCGGCCGGGGCGCCCGCGCCCAGCCCAGCCGAGCCCGCCGAGAGAGGCAGCCCGCATGCCCGCCGACCGATCCCCCTTCACCACGCCGCCGGTCTTCCAGGAGCTGACCCCGGACGACCCCCGCGAGGTCGGCGGCTACCGGCTGTACGCCCGGCTCGGCGCCGGCGGGATGGGCCGGGTCTACCTGTCCTACACCCCCGGCGGGCGGCCGGTCGCCCTCAAGGTGGTCCGGCCCGAGCTCGCCGAGGACCCGGAGTTCCGGGCCCGCTTCGCCCAGGAGGTGGCCAGCGCCCGGCGGATCCACGGCCTCTTCACCGCCCAGCTGGTCGACGCGGGCGTGGACGCCGCCACCCCTTGGCTGGCCACCACCTACGTACCGGGGCCGTCCCTGCAGCAGGTGGTGCAGCGCTTCGGCCCGCTCCCCGAACGGACGGTGCTGCTGCTGATCGCCGGCATCGCCGAGGCGCTCCAGGCGATCCACGCCACCGGGGTGGTGCACCGCGACCTCAAGCCGGGCAACGTCCTGATCGCCTCCGACGGCCCCAGGGTGATCGACTTCGGCATCGCCCGGGCGGCCGACGCGGGGGCGCTCACCGGCACCGGCCTGCGCATCGGCTCGCCCGCGTACATGGCGCCCGAGCAGGCCACCGGCCGGCCCGCGACCCCGGCCACCGACGTCTACGCGCTCGGCGCCCTGGCCGTCCACGTCGCGACCGGCGCCCCGCCGTTCGGTGACGGCCCGGACCCGGCGACGCTCTACCGGACCGTGCACGAGGAGCCCGACCTCGGCCCGGTCCCGGAGGGCCTGCGCGGACTGCTGCTGAGCTGCCTCGCCAAGCGGCCCGAGGACCGCCCGACCACCGCCGCGGTGATCGCCGCCGTCCGCGAGCACCCGGCCGTCGCCGGGCACCTGCGGTTCGGCGACGACTGGCTGCCGCACCCGCTGACCAGCCAGATCACCCGGCACGCCGAGCTGCCGCGGGTACCGGCCGAGGCGGCCGGCGGGCCCGCCGGTGGGCGCACCGGCGGCGACCCGGACCAGGCCCCGACGGTGCTCGCCCCGCGGTCGGCGGCGGCCCCGACCCTGGTGGCGCCGACGCTGCCGCCCCTGGACGACGGCCCCACCGGCGATCCGGTCGGCGATCCGGTCGCCAGCCGCGCCCGGGCGAGGCCGCGCCCCGGACGGGGCCTCGGGCGCACCGCGATGACCGCCGTCGTCGCGCTGACCGTCGGCGCCGCGGCGACGGTGCTGCTGCTGGACAGCCCGGAGACGGTGGAGGCCGCGACCTCGGAGGACCTGGTGGCCGCCGCCCCCTCGCCCGGCGCGCCCGCGTCCGCCTCCGCACCGGCCTCCCCGCCGGCCCCGGCCACGCCGACCGCGTCCGCCACGCCGACCCCCTCCGCGACCCCGACGCCGGGCGCCGACTACGCGGTCGCCTACCGCGCGGCCGAGCTGACCTCGACGGACGCCGGCTACGAGTTCGACCTCGCGACCGGCACCGTGGTCCCGGCCGACAGCGTGGCCTGGTACCTGGGCCGGGGCGAGAACGAGTTCCTGGTCCCGGAGACCGCCGACTCCTACGTCGGCCGGGACGCCGCCCTGGGGGTGGCCGAGTGCGTCAAGGGACTGAGCAGCCGGCCGACCGGGCGGGTGCCGTTCGGCGCCCTCGGCCCCCGGGGGTCCTTCTGCGTCCGGTCGGCCGACGGCCGGTCGCTCGCCGTGGTCCGGGTGCTCTCCACCGCGGGCACCGAGGGGCCGGTCAGAGTGTCCGTGGACCACTACCGCCGCAACGGCTGAACACGCCCCCTACCGCCGCAACGGCTGAACACGCCCGCCGCCTCCGGCCGGACTGCTCCCGGCCGGAGGCTTAGCCTCCTACTGCAGCTTGACTGATTTTTCAGTCAGTGCCACAGTGCAGTCCCCGGCGATACCGGACAACTCGTCCGCCGCCGGCCCGGCGCCGCACCGGCGCTCCCCGGAGCCCCGCCCCCTCGACGCCGGACCGAACCGCTCCCAGCCCCACCGGAGTCCACCGTGTCCCACGCCTCCCCCGCCCGTCGCACCGTCCTGCGTTCGCTCGCCGGCGCCGGCCTGATCGCGCTCGGCGCGTCCGGCTGCGCCGCCGTGGACGACCTGATCGACCCGGCCGAGCCCTCCTCCCCCGCCACCGACCGCCCGGCCGGCGGCGGTCCCCAAGGCGGTCCCCAAGGCGGTCCCGGGGGCACGTCCGGACAGGGGCGCCGGCTCGGCGCCGAGTGGGAGAAGCACGAGCGGACCGTGATGTCCTGGCCCGCCTCCGAGGACGTCTGGGGCGAGCACCTCGCCGCCGTCCGCAAGGACATCGCCGAGGTGGCGCGGGCCGTCGGCGAGCGCGAGCCGGTGGTCCTGCTCGTCCGGCCCGGCCAGGAGTCCTCGGCCCGCAACGCCTGCGGCTCCGACGTCGAACTGCTCACCGTCCCGGTCGACGACCTGTGGGCGCGGGACACCGTGCCGGTC
>NZ_JAXCLC010000086.1:0-33111 GCF_034043715.1 Kitasatospora purpeofusca
CTCCAGCTCCCTGCCTACTCCTGGCCGGAGATCGTCTGCACCGGCCCGGTCCATCCGAAGCGCCGAAGAACGTCCTCATAGAGGTCGGGGTACTGGCCCAGCTCCTCCACGAAGGGCTTCCACACCGTGTCGCGGTCCGCGCCGAGGTGGGCGGTCGCCTGGTAGACCTCCTCCAAGGCGTCGTTGACGCGCCGTCCCCAGCACTGGTTGTTGTCCCACCAGGCCCGCAGCACCACCGCCAGCGACTTCGTGTCCAGGAACGGCGCGCACGGCGCCACGGCGTTCCGCATCACGGAGTTCCCGGAGTCGTAGCTGCCGACCTGGCCGATGATCTCGGGCAGGTACGAGGCGTAGTAGGGGTCCGGCCGGAGCCTGATCACGTCGACCTTTGTACGGAAGTGCAGCTTCGCGAAGGCCACCTCCAGCCCGGGGAGGGTCTTCCTTATGTCGTCGTAGGTAACCAGGCCGAGCACCTTGATCTCGTTCGCCGTGAGCGATCCCACCAGCGTCCTGTCCTTCGTGCCGATCTGCACGACGCGGTCCTCGAACAGACCCCGCAGGCTCTCCGGGACCGACCTCCAGAAGGCGGGCAGGTCACCCAGCCGGGCGAGCGCCGACAGCTGCACTCCCGGCTCGGCCACCGCGAGCTTGCCCATCTGCTTAGCCATGGCCTGCTCGACCACCGTGACATCCCGATCAGCGAAGCACCGCAGACAGTCCGCCAGCCGGTCGGCGAGCACGTCCGCCGGCAGTGCGACGGTGGGCTCCTCGATCTGCAGAACAGCGTGCTTCGCTGCGAAGTCGACGACGGCGCTGCGGGCCGCCGGGCGGACGCGGTCGAAGTAGGTGTTGGTGAGGTGTCCGGCGTTCAGGAGGAAGCCGGAGTCGGCGACGTGGGCGGCGAAGCTTTCCCGTACCTTCCGGCCCTGGCTCGGCGGGTGAATCAGCACCGCGTCCAGGGCAGCCAGGAGGTGCGCACGGGCGTACTCGGCGCTCGGTTCATACAGCTCGCCGAGCGGTCGCAAGGACGGGTGGGCGCTCTGATGCCGGTCCTCCTGCAACCGTGCGAGCTGGACATGCTGAGAGGAGTCGATCAGCTCCAGCTTGAGCGCGGTGTCGAGGATGGTCCTCTCGACCTTGAGCATGATCGGGATGGCGGTCCCGCGCCTGTTCCCGTCGGTGTCGGCGGCAAGCCCTTGGGCCCGCTCGACTTCCTTGGCCAGCGCCTGGGCTTCGGGTTCGCCGTCTTCGGCCAGGACCCGCGCCTTGGCGATCAGGTCGGCGCAGACCGCAGTCCAGGTGAGGACGATCGCGGCGCGGGGGATGCCCGAGGCGTAGGCCCGGTGCCCGTCTCGGATAAGAGGGCGGACCTCGGGGTTGTGGACCCGGGTGAGGAGTTCTTCGAGGTTGTTCACAGGCGTTGCTCCTCCCCTGCCCCGGCCGGGGGGATGCCTGCCGGCTCACCTCGGCGAGAGGGCTGCTTCTCGTCGGCGGGCGCTCTATGGCGCGCTCGCGGGGTCAGCCTCTCAGATGTCCGCTCTCCTCCGCCATGTCCGCTGGATGTCCGCTAGGAGGGTGAACTTCGGCGCGGGATGAGGTGGCGGAGGGGCTGGATGCTCTACAGTTCCGATCGGATCTGTAAGCGTTTTCGCAGGTCAGCTGGTCCTTTTGTCTGACGAACCGTCACTGACCGGGTGTGGGGCGGGTGGGACTCGAACCCACGACCAAGGGATTATGAGTCCCCTGCTCTAACCGGCTGAGCTACCGCCCCGGTTCGCAGTGCGCGACGGCAGGCCGGTCGCGGCAGCAGCAGACGGCCCCGAAAGGCCGTCCCGGGCAGCATAGCCGGTCGATCACCCGTGGTGCGCGCCGGGGGCGCACACGGAGTGCGCACCGGGGCGGCCGACCCCGGCGGGCCGCCGACGGGCAGTCGGCAGGTCGGCGGCCGGACCGCGGCGGGCGCTCCGGCGGGGCCGGGTGACGGGGGGTCGGGAGTCGGGCGGGGGCAGTGGCGCGGCCGGGCCCGGCCTGGTAGATCTTGCTCTCGAACGGCGGACGCATGACCGGCGGCGCCCGCCCCCGAGGACCAGACGGAGCACCGATGCCCTCCCGCCCGGTTCGACCCGCGCGCGCGGCCCGGACGCTCGCCCTGGCGGCCCTGCTGCTGGCCGCCGCCCTCGCCTGCGGCGGGGGCGAGGAGGGCCGGACGGCCTCGGTCGCACCGCAGAACCCCGCCTGGGACCGGATCGGCACCCTGTCCGTGCGCACCTCGGAGGGCCCCAGGGCGTGCACCGCGAGCGTGGTGACGAGCCCGCGGCGCAATCTGCTGGTCACCGCCGCGCACTGCGTGCAGAGCCGCCGGATCGGCCTGCTGGACGACCTGGTGTTCACTCCCGGCTACCGGAACGGGCACTCGCCGTACGGGAGTTGGCCGGTGGAGTCGATCACCGTCGATCCGCGTTGGGAGGCCGACGACGACCCCGAGTACGACGTGGCGTTCATCACCGTACGACCGGTGGACGGCCGGGAGGTCGAGGACGCCGTCGGCGGCAACCCGCTCGGCACCGACCAGGGCTTCGGCCTGGCGGTCTCGGTCACCGGCTACCCCAACGAGCGGGACGAGCCGATCACCTGTTCGGGCCTGACGGCCTCGCAGAGCCCGACCCAGGAGCGGTTCGACTGCGGCGGCTACACCGACGGCACCAGCGGCAGCCCGTGGCTGACCACCAACGGGCGGGTGATCGGGGTGATCGGCGGCTACCAGGAGGGCGGCGCGACGCCGGAGACCTCGTACAGCGTCACCTTCGACGAGCGGGTCGCCGAGCTGTACCAACAGGCCCTCGGCTGAGCCGGGACCCCTGGGGCCCCTGGAACCCCGCCGGGGCCCGGAGCGGGAGCTCCGGCGGGCCCTCGGCGGACCCCTTCGCCGGGCGGTCCGGGCAACACGAAGGCCCCCCGGTCTACCGAGGGGCCTTCGCTCTGAGCAGTCACCGGGCGGACCCGGCGCAGCTCCCGCAATTGGACTCGAACCAATAACCTGCCGATTAACAGTCGGCTGCTCTGCCAATTGAGCTATGCGGGATCGCGGTACACAACAGCCGTACCACGTACGGGTGATGGGCCCGAAGGCCACCACCTCGGCTCCCCCAATTGGACTCGAACCAATAACCTGCCGATTAACAGTCGGCTGCTCTGCCAATTGAGCTATGGGGGATCGAGCTTCCGCTTCGGCTCCCGGTCCCCCGGGCTCCTCGGCGCTCGCTGCGGGTCATACATTAGCGCACTCGGGGGGGTGGTCCGCCAATCGCTTTCCCCGGCCGCCGCCGACCGGCCCCGCCGGGCGCGCTCCCCGCGCGCTCGGGGCCCCGTCCGTGGATGCTGGGGTCACCGACGGTTCACCGTCCCGACAGACGGGTAGGGCAACGCGGCAACAGCCGCCAGGAGAGAGTGGAATCCGACCATGTGGAAGCTGTCGTTCGGCGTCGGACTCGCAGCGGGCTACGTACTCGGCACGCGGGCCGGGCGCCAGCGGTACGAGCAGATCGCCAGGGTCACCCGACAGGTCGCCCAGAACCCCAAGGTCCAGGGCGCGACGGACAAGGCCCGCCGGCAGGCCGGCGCGGTCGCCGGGAAGGCCGCCGGGGCCGTCGCCGACAAGGTCGGCGACCGGCTGCCCGACGCCGTCACCGACCGGGTGCCGTACTTCAACCGGCCGAAGGCCGAGGACGACGCCTGGGGCACCTTCCGCCCCTGACCGTCGCCCCTGA
This sequence comes from Kitasatospora purpeofusca, assembly GCF_034043715.1. GTDB lineage: Bacteria > Actinomycetota > Actinomycetes > Streptomycetales > Streptomycetaceae > Kitasatospora > Kitasatospora purpeofusca_A. Next base: position 3,768 of record NZ_JAXCLC010000086.1, read on the forward strand.
CCGCCGGGCTCGATCGTCGTGTCCGACCGTCGTGCCCGGGCGGGTTCGAAGGCCGGGCGGCACCTCGGTGGCGCCCGGCCCGACGTGGCTCCCGGGCGCGGTGTCGAACGGGCAGAACTTGCCCGGCCGGGCCGCGCCCGGACGCCCACTGAGGCATGATCTCGACTATGGCCATCGTCGCGGGGATAGACAGCTCCACCGGTCGCACCAGGATCGTCGCGTGCGACTCGGCAACCGGCGCCGTCCTGCGATCCGGCAAGGCCGAGCACCCCGCGCCGGAGGACCCGGACGCCCGCCCCGGCGAGACCGATCCGCAGCTCTGGCTGCACTCCCTCGGCGACGCGGCGGCCGGCGGCCTGCTGGAGGGCGTCCGGGCGATCGGCGTCAGCGCGCAGCAGCACGGCATGATCGGCCTGGACGCCGGCGGTGTGCTGGTCCGGCCGGCGATCCTGTGGCACGACCCGCGCGCCGGCGGCGCCGCGGCGGCCCTGGTGGACGAGCTGGGCGGCCCCGCGGCCTGGACGGCGGCGATCGGCGCCGTCCCCGGCCCCACGTACACCGTCGCCAAACTGCGCTGGCTCGCCGAGTTCGAGCCGGCCAACGCCCGGCGGGTCGCCGAGGTGCTCCTCCCGCACGACTGGCTGGTCTGGCAACTGCTCGGCCACCCCAGGCGCCGCACCACCGACCGGGGCGACGCCTCCGGCACCGGCTACTGGTCCCCGATCACCGCCGAGTACCGCCAGGACCTGGTCGAACTGGCCCTGGGCCACCAGCTGAAACTGCCGGACGTGCTCGGCCCCGCCGAACCCGCCGGCCACACCCCCGAGGGCCTGCTGATCTCGGCCGGCACCGGGGACAACATGGCCGCCGCGCTCGGCCTCGGCCTCGGGCCCGGGGACGCGGTGGTCTCGCTCGGCAGCTCCGGGACGATCTTCGCGGTGCACGAGCAGGCCGTGGTGGACGCCACCGGGCTGGTCTCCTCCTTCGCCGACGCCACCGGCCGCCACCTGCCGATGGTCGCCACCCTGAACGCCGCCCAGGTGCTGCGCTCCACCGCCGCCCTGCTCGGCCGCGACCTGGAGGGCCTCAGCGACCTCGCGATGCAGTCCTCCCCCGGCGCGTACGGGCTGGTGCTGCTCCCCTACCTGGACGGCGAACGGACGCCCGCGCTGCCGCACGCGGCCGGCACCCTGACCGGCCTGCGGGCCGAGTCGATGTCCCCCCAGCACCTGGCCCGGGCCGCCGTCGAGGGCATGCTCTGCAACAGCGCGGACGCCCTGGACGTGCTGCGCGCCCGCGGCGTCGAGGTGAAGCGGGTCTTCCTGCTGGGCGCCGCCGGACGGCTGGCGGCGGTGCGGCACGTCGCGCCGCAGCTGTTCGGCGTCCCGGTGGTCGTCCCGCCCCCGGGCGCGCACGCGGCGCGCGGCGCGGCCCGGCAGGCGGCCTGGGCGCTGGCCGGGACACCCGAGCCGCCGCGCTGGGAACTGCCGGGGGCCGTCACCGTCGCCCCGGACGCCGAGCACGACCCGGCGGTCGGTTCGGCGGTCCGCCAGCAGTACCGGGCCGCCCGCGAGCAGATCCACCCGGAGACGGCCGGCTGAGAGCGCCCGGGCCGCGAGCACCGGCGCGGGGTGCCCCGCGCCGAGGTGCCCCCCGCGGGAGCGTGGGGCGTAGGGCGCGGAACGCTCCGCGCCCGCCGCCGCAGCGGATGCGTCACCCGGCGACAGGTGGCAGCGTGGAAGGCGACCCCGGCCACCGGACGAAAGGGCGGCGGATTCGCCATGGCACTGCACAAGGGCGCCGGTGACGACCGCCGGCTGACCGTCAGCCCGTTCGTCGGCACCGCCGCCGACCCACTCGGCGGGATGGCGCTGTCACCCCCGCTCCACCGGCTCGCCGACGGCCCGGTCCCGGCCGACACGGCGTACCAGCTGATCCACGACGAACTGCTGCTGGACGGCAACGCGCGGCTGAACCTGGCGACCTTCGTCACCACCTCGATGGAGGTGCAGGGCACCCGGCTGATGACCGAGTGCCTCGACAAGAACATGATCGACAAGGACGAGTACCCGCAGACCGCCGAACTGGAACGGCGCTGCGTGTCGATCCTCGCCCACCTGTGGCACGCCCCGGACCCGGACGCCGCCGTCGGCTGTTCCACCACCGGCTCCAGCGAGGCCTGCATGCTGGCCGGACTCGCGCTCAAGCGCCGCTGGATGACCCGCAACGCCGAGCGCTACGCCGCCGGTGCCCGGCCCAACCTGGTGATGGGCGTCAATGTGCAGGTCTGCTGGGACAAGTTCTGCACCTTCTGGGAGGTCGAGGCCCGCACCGCGCCGATGGACGGCGAGCGCTTCCACCTCGGCGCCGAGCAGGCGGTGGAACTCTGCGACGAGAACACCATCGGCGTGGTGGGCGTGCTCGGCTCGACCTTCGACGGCTCCTACGAGCCGGTGGCGGCGATCTGCGCCGCGCTCGACGACCTCCAGCAGCGCACCGGCCTGGACGTGCCGGTGCACGTGGACGGCGCCTCCGGCGGCATGGTCGCGCCGTTCCTGGACGAGGACCTGGTCTGGGACTTCCGGCTGCCCCGGGTCGCCTCCATCAACACCTCCGGCCACAAGTACGGGCTGGTCTACCCGGGCGTCGGCTGGGCGCTCTGGCGGGACCACGAGGCGCTGCCCGAGGAACTGGTGTTCAGGGTCAACTACCTGGGCGGCGAGATGCCGACCTTCGCGCTGAACTTCTCCCGGCCCGGCGCCGAGGTGATCGGGCAGTACTACACCTTCCTGCGGCTGGGCCGGGCCGGCTTCCGGGCCGTCCAGGGCGTCTGCCGGGAGGTGGCCGGCTACCTGGCCGGGGAGGTCGAGGGCCTCGGCGGCTTCCGGCTGATCACCCGGGGCGACGAACTGCCGGTGTTCGCGTTCACCACCACGGACGAGGTGCCGTTCGACGTGTTCGACGTGTCGCGGCGGCTGCGCGAACGGGGCTGGCAGGTGCCCGCGTACACCTTCCCGGCGAACCGGGAGGACCTCGCGGTCCTGCGGGTGGTCTGCCGCAACGGGTTCTCCCGCGACCTCGCCGACCTGCTGCTCGCGGACCTGGAACGGCTGCTGCCGGAGCTGCGCAGCCAGCCGGTCCCGCTCAAGGACCTCGGCGTGCCGGCCCGGACGGCCTTCCACCACTGAGGCCCGCGCGGGCGGATCCCCGGCAGAGCGGATGGGCGGACGGAAGGCGGACGGCGGGCGCACCGGCCCGTGGCCACGGCGGGAAGGGCGGCTCGAGACGGCTTGAGACACCCTTCCCACCGTGCGTCCCTGCGGTCCGGGGCAGTTTCCCCCCGTGAGACTGTCTCGGACCTGTGGGGGCCAGGGAACAACGGCACCGGGGCCCAGGGGACGGCACCCGTGCGGTGGGGCCGGAGCGGCGGACCGCCCCGTCGGAAAGAACAATGCCCGACCGTCATATGAATGTTCGAGCGCCTCCCGGTGTTGTGAGACACTTCCGTCCGTCTCAGCCCCAGGACCTGGGTATTGGGACGCCGGGCCGTCGAGGTTTGAGACGCGGACACGTCACCGGGGCCCGGACCGGTTCCAGCACCGCCCACCCCGCCCGCCTCGCACGTTTGGAAGAGACCGCATGGGTTCCGCCTGGAAGCAGCTGCCCGCCGACCTGTCCGACCCTGCCAGGCGCCTCACGGAGGAGCTGCGAGCCGTCAAGGACGCGACCGGGCTGTCGCTCTCCGAACTGGCCACCCGGACCCACTACAGCCGCGCGTCCTGGGAACGCTGGCTGAACGGCAAGCGGGTCATCACCGAGCAGGCGCTCGACGCGCTGGTCGGAGCGGTCGACTGCGACGGGCCGAAGCTGCGGACGCTGTGGGAGCTGACCGCGGCGGAGGCGGCGACGGCGGGCGACACGGCGGCTGGTGACTCTCCGGCGGGTGACGCGGCGGCGGGTGACGCGGCGGCGGGTGACGCGGCGGCTGGTAACTCTCCGGCGGGCGACGCGGAGGGCGCCACGGCGGCCACCGCCACGGCCGACAGCCCGCCGACCGACGACAGCGGAGCGGACACCCCGGGCACCGACGGCACCGGGACCGGGAGCACCTCCGTCCTCACGCCCGTTCCCGCTCCCGGCCGCGCCAGGGCCGCCGACCGGCCGACCGGCCCGGTGCGCGGCCGGTCCGTGGCCCTGATCGCCGCCTCGGTGGTGGCGGTCCTGCTGCTGGCCCTCGCCGGGGTGCGGTACTTCTCCGGAGCCGACGAGGACAACGTCGGACCGACCGCCGCCACGGTGCTGACCTCCACCCCGGCGACCCCCGGCGACTCGGCCTCGCCGAGCACCTCCGCACCCGCCGTACCGGCCAACCCCGCCCCGGCGGTCCCGGCCTGCCAGGCCCTCGGCTGCGCGCACAAGGACCCCAAGGCGGCCGGCTGCGGCGGCGACGCCCGCACCCTGCTGACCACCAACATCGGCAAGGTCGTCACCTACCTCCGCTACAGCCAGAAGTGCCAGGCGGCCTGGGCCGCCATCACCGAGGGCCAGCCCGGCGACCAGGCGACCATCACGACCAGCGCCGGCGAGTCGGAGACGGCCCTGATCCACTGGGGGTACGACAACTACTCGCAGATGGTGAACGCGGGAGACCCTTCGGCCGTCCTCCAGGTCTGCGGCAAGCAGGCCCAGCCGGAGGGCGCCTCCTGCACCTCCAGCATCTCCGACCTGGCCCGGGTGGTCGCCAACACCCCGATCCCGGTCGGCCCGGCCTCCCCGCCGGCGGTCGCCGCCGACCCGGCCCCGGCCCCGGCGCCGACCCCGTCCGGCTGACCGGCTGACCGGCTGACCGGCTGACCGGCTGACCGGCTGACCGGCCGCACAATGCGCCACCGGGCGCGTCGTGCGGTCATCTGCTACTCGAGGTACCCGCGGAGCTGGGCGGCGGAGGCGTGGCTGCGGAGCTTGACCAGGGTCTTCGACTCGATCTGCCGGATCCGCTCCCGGGTCACCCCGAACAGCACCCCGATCTCCTCCAGCGTGCGGGCCCGCCCGTCGTCCAGCCCGTACCGGAGCTGGACCACCTGGCGTTCGCGCTCGCCGAGCGTGGCCAGCACCGCCTCCAGATGCTGACGCAGCAGCAGGAAGGCGGCCGATTCGGCGGGTGAGGCCGCGTCGGCGTCCTCGATGAGGTCGCCGAGCGCGACATCGTCCTCCTCGCCGACCGGGGTGTGCAGGGAGATGGGCTCCTGGGCGAGGCGGAGCAGTTCGCGCACCCGTTCCTCGGTGAGCTCCAGGGCGGCCGCGATGTCGGCCGGGCCGGGCTCGGTCCCGCGTTCCTGGAGCAGCGAACGCTGCACCCGCACCACCCGGTTGATCAGTTCGACGACGTGCACCGGTACCCGGATCGTCCGGGCCTGGTCGGCCAGTGCGCGGCTCATCGCCTGGCGGATCCACCAGGTCGCGTAGGTGGAGAACTTGTAGCCCCGGGCGTAGTCGAACTTCTCGACCGCCCGGATCAGCCCGAGGTTCCCTTCCTGGACCAGGTCGAGCAGGGTGAGGCCGCGGCCGATGTAGCGCTTGGCGACGGAGACCACCAGCCGCAGGTTGGCCTCGATCAACCGGCGCTTGGCGAGCCGGCCGATCAGTACCAGGGTGCGGAGTTCGGCGGCCAGCCGGTCGGCGGGCGGCGGTTCGCGGTGCAGTCTTTCCTCGGCGAACAGGCCGGCCTCGATCCGGCGGGCGAGGTCGACCTCCTCGGCGGCGGTGAGCAGCCGGATCCGACCGATCTCGCGGAGGTACTGGCGGAGCAGGTCGGCCGTGGGCCCGCTCGGATCGGCCGCCGGGCGCCCCGGGCCGGCCGTCTCCTCGGGATCCTCCGGCCCCTCCCGGCCGGCATCCCCGGCATCCCCGGCATTCTCGGAGTCCCCGGAGTCCCCGGAGTCCTCGTCCTCGGAGTCCCCGTGCCCCGTGCCCCCGGTGCCCTCGGGGCCGTCCGCCCCTTCGGCACCGGGGTGCCCCGGCGGGCGGCCCTGGGCGGGCACGCGCGCGCCGTCCGCGGGCGGCGCCCCCGCCCGGCCGTGGTCCTCCGGCGGGTCGGCGGTGCCGTCGTACGGCGGAGGCGGGACGAGCGGATCGGTGGTCGGCTGGGCGGTCGCGGCGAGGCCTCGGTCCACGGGCATCCCCTCTGGGGCGGGCGCGACTCTGGCGGACCCGCGCTGTACGGAGGCAGGACGCCCTCCAGTGTGCGGCACGCCACGCTCCGTGGCCGAGACTCGTGCGCGGACTTTCTGAACGGGGCCGCGATCGGACCCTAGAGGGCGGCGGAGCCGCCGCTGCGCAGGGACTGCCCGTACTGCTGGAGCTGCCACAGCTCGGTCTGCACGGCGTGCAGGTCCTCCGGGGCGGCGCGGTTGCCGAGGCGCTGGAGGTGGCCGCGGACCTCGTCGACCCGCCGGTCCACGGCCAGCAGCCGCAGCTTGACCAGGAACTCCCCCGCGTAGACGGCGTCGACCTTGCGGCGTGAGCGCACCGGTTCCACGGTCAGTTCGGTGACCAGCGAGCGCACCCGGTCGTCCGGGCAGATCTCGCGCACCACGCTGGTGAAGTCGGCCAGGGTGGCCCCGTACGCGGCGCCGCCGGCCTGGCCGATGGCCCGCCGCACGGCGGTGTAGGGCGGGGTGGGGAACTCGTCCTCGGCGTAGTTGTCGAAGGCCGGGGCGACCAGGTCCGGGTGCTGGAGGGCCAGTTTGAGCAGTTCGCGCTCGACGAACTGGGCCGGGTCGCGAGGGTTGAGCACGAAGGCGGGCCGGGCCGGGCGGACCGGCTGCGGCGGCTCGGGGCGGCGCTGGCCGTTGCCCCGGGGGTTCTGCTGGCGTTCGCGGTCCCAGCGGGCCAGTTGGGCCACCCGGCGGACCACGAACGGCTCGTCCAGGATGCCCAGCATGCCGGCCAGCCGGACGGCGTACTCGTGCTGGATGGAGCGGTCCTTGATCCTGGCGACGATCGGCGCCGCCTCCTCCAGTGCCGCCGACCGGCCCTCGGGCGTGTCCACCCGGTGCTTGGCGACGGCCGAGCCCAGCGCGAACTCGAAGAGCGGGACGGGGTTGTCGATGAGTTCGCGGACCGCCTCGTCGCCCTTGGCGAGGCGCAGCTCGCACGGGTCCATGCCGCCGGGGCTGACCGCGATGGAGGTCTTGGCGGCGAACTTCTGGTCGTCCTCGAAGGCCCGCAGCGCGGCCTTCTGGCCGGCCGCGTCGCCGTCGAAGGTGAAGACGGTCTCGCCCCGGTACTGGGAGGTGTCCATCAGCAGCCGGCGGATGATCTTGATGTGGTCCTCGGCGAAAGCGGTGCCACAGGTGGCCACGGCGGAGACGACCCCGGCCAGGTGGCAGGCCATCACATCGGTGTAGCCCTCGACCACCACCGCGCGGCCGGACTTGGCGATCTCCTTCTTCGCCAGGTCGATGCCGTAGAGCACGTTCGACTTCTTGTAGATCGGCGTCTCGGGGGTGTTGAGGTACTTCGGACCGTTGTCGTCCTCGCGCAGCCGTCGGGCGCCGAAGCCGATCACCTCGCCCGCGATGTCCCGGATCGGCCAGACCAGCCGCCCCCGGAACCGGTCGATCAGGCCGCCGCGCTGGCCCTGCGAGGCCAGGCCGCCGAGCAGGATCTCCTTGTCCGTGAAGCCCTTGCCGCGCAGGTAGCGCACCAGGTGCTCCCAGCCGACCGGGGCGTAGCCGACGCCGAAGGTCCGCGCGGACTCCTCGTCGAAGCCGCGCTCGGCCAGGAAGCGGCGGCCGATCTCGGCCTCGGGCGAGGCCAGCTGCTCCTCGTACCAGGCGGCGGCCACCTTGTGCGCCTCGACCAGCCGGGTGCGCTCGCCCTGCTGGTGGCGGGGGCTGTAGCCGCCCTCCTCGTAACGCAGGGTGATGCCGGCCTGGACCGCCATCCGCTCGACGGCCTCGGCGAAGGTGAAGTGCTCGATCTTCATCAGGAAGGCGATGGTGTCGCCGTTCTCCTGGCAGCCGAAGCAGTGGAAGACGCCCTTGGCCGGATTGACGTAGAAGGAGGCGGACTTCTCGTCGTGGAAGGGGCAGACGCCCTTGTACTCGCCGCCGCCGCCGTTGGTGAGCTGTACGTAGTCGCCGACCACGGCGTCGATCGGCAGTGCGCTCCGCACCGCCTGTACATCTTCGTCCCTGATCCGCCCGGCCACCCCGGAAGTCTACTGGGGCGGCCGGGTCGTCCGGCGGGGCCGCCCGGCACCGATCATCGGACCGGCCCGCCCGGCACCGCCGTCAGGACCCGGCCGGGCCGGTCAGCCGGGCGTGCAGGGCCAGCGCGGAAGCGTCGGTGAGGGTCGCGATCTGGTCGATCACGCTGCGCAGGGCCGCGCGGTCGTCCTCCGCCTCCTCGTACATGGCGGCGAACACCGGGTCCAGCACCTCGGGGGCGCGCCGGGTGAGGACCTCGGCCAGCTCGGCGATGACGATCCGCTGCCTGGCCCGCAGCTGGGCCTGCTCGTCGCGCTGCATGACGTACCGGACGGCGACCGCCTTGAGTACCGCGCACTCCAGCCGGACCCCGCGCGGCACCACCAGCTCGGCCCCGTAACGGGTCAGCGGACCGGGGCCGTAGCGGGCCCGGGTGGCCTGCTCGGCGGCCAGGCAGAACCGGCCGATCAGCTGGCTGGTGAGGTCCTTCAGCCCGGCCCGGGCGCGGGCGGTGCCGTCGTACGACTCGGGCCACCAGTCCTTGTCGAGCAGCCGGTCCAGGGCGTCCGCCAGCTCCTCGGGCTCGGCGTCCCGGGCGTAGCGCTCGGCGACCTTGAACAGTTCGGACCGCTCGCTCGGGGCACGCAGCGCGAGCGGGTCGATGTGGCCGGCCTGGAGGCCGTCCTCGACGTCGTGGGTCGAGTAGGCGACGTCGTCGGACCAGTCCATGACGGTGGCCTCGAAGCACTTGACCCCGGTCGGCGCACCGGCCCGCAACCAGCGGAAGACCGGCAGGTCGTCGGCGTAGACGCCGTACTTGGGCGAGGCCGGGTCGGTGGGGTGGCCGCCGGGCTGCCACGGGTACTTGGTGGCGGCGTCCAGGGCGGCGCGGCTCAGGTTGAGGCCGACGCTGCGGCCCGGCCAGGGGGCCAGCCGGGCCGGCGTCCCGTCCTGCGGGGCGAAGCGCTTGGGCTCCAGGCGGGTCAGGATCCGCAGCGACTGGGCGTTGCCCTCGAAGCCGCCGCAGGTCTCGGCGGCCTGGTCGAGCGCCTCCTCGCCGGTGTGGCCGAACGGCGGGTGGCCGATGTCGTGGGCCAGGCACGCGGTCTCGACGAGGTCCGGGTCGCAGCCGAGCGCCGCTCCCAACTCCCGTCCTACCTGGGCGCATTCCAGCGAATGGGTCAGCCGGGTGCGGGGGAAGTCGCTGCGCATCGGGGCGACCACCTGGGTGGTGCCGGCCAGCCGGCGCAGGGCGGCGGAGTGGAGCACCCGGGCACGGTCGCGCTGGAATGCCGTCCGGCCGGGGCGTTTGTCCGGTTCGGGCAGCCAGCGGGCCTCGGCGGCGCGGTCGTACGGGGTCGGGGTCGTGGCGGCGGTGAGGCGGTGCGTGGTGTCGTCCATATGCCCCTCACGGTACGCCGCGGCTCTGACACCGGAAGTGTGCCGCGCGCGACCGCGCGCGGGCCGGGGCGTGAACCCTTGGACGCCCGCCGTCGACCCTGGTTGGCGGCCCTGGTTGGCGAGCCTGATCGCCGACTCCGCGGCAGCCGCCGGAAGCCGTCCGGGCAGGGCGGACGGGGCGGAAACGGGGCGGCTGGGGCCGGAGGTAGGGGCCGGGGGCCGGGGCCGGGGGTAGGGGCCGGGGGCCGGGCCGTGGGCGTCGGGCCCCGCTCAGCCCCGCAGCGCCTTGAGGACGGCCGCGGCCGCGCCCTCCTGGCCCTTGGCGTTGGGGTGGATCGCCGCCAGGCCGTGCGTGGGGAACGGCGGCTCCACCCACCGGGCGGTCTCTCCCGCGCACATGTCGTGGCCGGCCGAGGGCCCGGTGAGATCCACGAAGACCGCCCCGGCCGCCTCCGCCCGGCGCTTGAGCATGGCGTTGAGCTGCTGCTCCTTCTCGACCAGGAAGCCGACGTCCCCGCCGGCGACGGTCGAGCCCAGCACCGGGACGCAGCTCGCCGGGTCGGCGGGCAGCAGCGCCGGGTAGCCGACCACGTAGACCCGGGCCTGCGGGGACCGCCGCTTGACCTCCTTGAGGGTCTCGCCGAGCCGCTCACCGGCGCTGTCCACCTTGCGCTGCACCTGGTCCGCGCCGTCCGCGGCCGCGTAGGAGTCCCGGCAGGGCGCCGCCGCGCGGTCCGAACCGACCAGTCCCTTGAGCGCGTCCACCAGGTTCTCCTTGGCGCACTGGCCGACGACCTCCATGAACCCGGCGTCGTTGCCGCCGATCCCGAGGGTCACCAGCCGGGTGGCCGGGGTGAGCGCGTCCAGCTGCGGCGGATTGACGCCGCCGTCGGTGCTCTGGGCGCCGGTGAGGTCGCCGGTCCTGGCGCCGCTGCAACTGACGTCGTGGAACCGCTCGCCCGCCAGACCGAGCGCCTGGGCCACCAGCGAGGGGTAGTTGACCGCCGAGCGGGCACAGCCCTTCGGCTCGCCCACCTGGGGGCTGATCTTCAGCCCCGCCGTGTAGGAGTCGCCGAGCGCCACGTACGGCCCGGTGGGCGTCGGTGGGGGCGTCGGCGTGGGCGTCGGCGTGGGTGTGGGCGCCGGCCCGGTGGCGGCGGCGCGCGGCGGCGCCGAGCCGCCCGCGGCGACGGTCTCCGCACCGGAGGAACCGGAGCACCCGGTGATCAGCACGGCGGCGAGGCCCGCGCTCAACACGCCGCCGAGCGTGCCGATCGGGCGTACGGACAGTGACACGGGAACCCCCCGGTAGGAGCCGCTGGCATTCTCCCTACGACGGCCCGTCCCCCGGGCACCGCAGTCCCCAACGGACGGGCGGGCGCGATCGCTCCCGTCCGGGGCGGGAAATTTCGGCGGCGGCGCGGGGCCGCCCGGCCGGCTACTCCGGCCCGCGCTCGTGCTCGGCCAGGAACTGCTCGAAGCGGCGGCCCAGCTCGTCCGCGGACGGCAGGTCCACCGGCTCGGCCAGCAGGCTCTCCCGGCCCTGCGAACCGGCCACCGCGTCGTACTGGCCCTCCATGCCGCGGATCGCCGAGCGGAGGTCGCTGTCGCCCTGCGCCAGCTGCTCCTCGATGTCGGCGTACACCTCGTCCACCCGCTCGCGCAGCAGCGTGCCGGGCAGCACCAGACCGGTCGCCGACTGGACGGCCTCCAGGATCAGCACCGCGGCCGCCGGGTACGCCGAGCGCGCCACGTAGTGCGGCACGTGCGCGGCGAAGCCCAGTACGTCGTGCCCGGCCTCGGCCAGCCGGTACTCCAGCAGCGCCTGGGCACTGCCCGGGACCTGCGCCTGCTCGAACCACTGCGGGTAGCCGGCCGCGAGGTCCAGCCGGTTGCCGTGCGGGGTCAGACCGACCGGGCGGGTGTGCGGCACGCCCATCGGGATGCCGTGGAAGTCGAGGGCCAGCCGGACGTCGAAACGCTCGACCAGCTGCCGGACGGCGGCGGCGAAACGCTCCCACTCGACGTCCGGCTCCGGCCCGGTGAGCAGCAGGAACGGGGAACCGGCCGCGTCGTGGAGCAGCTGCAGGAGGATCTCCGGCGGCTCGTAGGACGACCAGTGCTCGCGGTCGAAGAGCATCGCGGGGCGGCGGGCCCGGTAGTCCACCAGGCGGTCGTGGTCGAAACGGGCGACAACCTGGGGCTCACCCGTCTCCAGCAGGTGGTCGACCACCTGGGCGCCCGCCTCGCCGGCGTCCATGAAGCCCTCGAAGTGGTGGAGCAGCACCAGGCCGACACCGGTGTCCGCCAGCGCGGCCCTCGCCGCGGCCACCGCGGCCACACCCTGCTGGTCCAGCTCGTACAGCGCCTGGGGATCACGCACCGCTCACCCACACCCCGTTTCTTTCCTCGTCGCGGTTCACCGCGCACGCCCCCGCGCGGCTGCCCGCGCTGGGACTACTGCCCGGCTCTCCTCGTCCAGCGTGCGGAGTGCCGCCGGAATTCCCGCCGGACCGGGCGCGTTTCCCGGCCCCGCCGGTCGCGCGCCCCCGCGAGACCGACCGGACCATGATCGCCCCCGGCCCGGAAGACGCTGGTCAGGGGGGTGCGAACGGTCGCCGCCGCAAGCCCCGGACCAGCCTCGACGGCCATTCGTGTGCCGCGAAGTGACGCATTGCCTTCTGGCGGGTATCGTCCTCTCGCTGCCTCGCATCGTCGCGTCGTCGTCACGTCGTCCGTAACGCCGTCGATCACGACCCGGACCGGTGTTCGGCCAGTCACCCACGACGCATCTTGCCTTCACTTGGCCGCCCGCTTCCCTTCGCGCTCTCGTTTCCTCTTCGGCCATATCGCGGACGCACACTGTCCCCTCGCTCATCCCGCCGGACCGGTCCGTGGACCCGTGTCCGTTCCGGCACCGCGCTGCCCGACTCCGGGCCGTCGCTCCCCGCCCGCTCGACCGGCCTCCGGCGTGCGCGGGCACCGGTGGGCGTACTCCGGAGCGGGGCGAACCGTCCACTGCCGACCCTCGCCGCACCCCGGCGCGGGCCGGCACCCTCCGACGCCGAAGGACCGAAGGTCCCGTGCCCGTACCTGTCATCCTCACCGGCCGCACCGTGCGGCTGGAGCCCCTCGCCGCGCACCATGCCGAGGCCATCGCCAAGGCCGGCGCCGAGGACCGTACGACTTACGCCTTCACTCCCGTGCCGCACGGCCTGGAAGCCGCCCGGGAGTACATCGCGCGTGCGCTGGCGGACCAGGCCTCCGGACGGTCGCTGCCGTTCGCGACGGTGAACCAGGCCGACGGCCGAGTGGTGGGCTCCACCCGGTTCCTGGAACTCGACTACTGGCAGGGGCCGCTCGTCTGGCCGCCGGTTCCCGGCGTGCCGTTCGGCGACCCGGCCACGGCCGTCCCGGACGCCGCCGAGATCGGCAACACCTGGCTGTCCCCGCGGGCCCAGGGCACCGGCATCAACACCGAGGCGAAGTTGCTGATGCTGCGGCACGCCTTCGAGGCGTGGGGCGTGCAGCGGATCTCGCTGCGTGCCGACGCCCGCAACATGCGGTCGCGGGCCGCCATCGAACGACTGGGCGCGACCGCCGAGGGCGTCCGCCGGGCGCACTCGCGCGGGCTGGACGGGGTGGTCAGGTCCACCGCGTTCTACTCGATCCTCGACAGCGAGTGGCCCGCCGTGCGGGACATCATCGAGCTGCGGATCGCCGCCGCGACCTCGCCGAGCGCCCCGGATCCGGCGATCAACCAGGAGTGCCTCAGACAAGGTGGCGGCGCGGGGCATCTGATCACGGCCTGAGGCCGCCTCCCGGGTCCTGCCGGGCGTTTCGGGGCGCAGGTGCCTGGGATGAGCGCAGGCGCGTGGGATCTGACGGCCCGTTGGACCGAGTGTCCGGACCCGTACCTGGGTCCGGACACTCGGGCCGGGGTCAGTCCGCGACCGGCTCGCCCGTGACGGCGGCCCGCAGCAGACGGGCCAGCAGGCCGGCGCCCCGGCTCCCGTCCGCTTCGGGCGCCCGGCCGGGGCAGGCCTCGACCACGGCGGAGACCGGGCGGCGACCGGCCCGGTCCGGTACCACCGTCAGTTCCCACCGGGGGTGGCCGTCCGGACCGCAGAGCCGGAGCGTGCCCTCTTGGGTGTGCACCGCCAGGCGGCGGCCCCCGACCAGCGGCCCGGCCCCGGTGCGCAGCCGCTGCCACTGCTCGTCCGTCCACAGCACGTCCGGCACCGGGCACGGCCGCGGCACCAGCATCTCCGCGCTGCCCCGGCCGGCGGACACGCTGCCCGGTTCGGCGAAGGCCCAGACCGGCAACGGCTCCCGGGCGGCCAGCCAGGCGGCGGGGATGCCGGCCGTCCCGGTGTGCGCGGCGACCACGCCACCGGCGATCGCGGCGACGGTGTCCGCGTCCCCGCCGGCGGCCACCGCCGCCCGGATCGCCGCCGGGTAGTCGGTGAGGTGCCGGGCCGCGCACCACAGCGCGTACGGGACGGTGTCGGCGGCGCTGGTCCGGCTGCCGTTGCCGAGCACCCGCGCCACCACCGTGAGGTCCGGTTCGGCGAGCAGGGCGACCGCCTCGGTCAGGCCGTCGTGGACGGCGCCGCGCGGGGTCAGCCCGAGGACCTGCTCCAGGAAGTCCTCCGGCCCCGTCCGGGAACCGCGGGCCCGCACCGCGCAGGCGGCGGCCACCGCGACGGCGACCGCGCCGTCCACCGCCTGCGGGTGGGTATGGGTGATCAGGGCCGTCTCGACGGCCGGGCGCACCGCCTCCGCCGGGTCGGCCGCGTACGCCGCCCCGAGCGGGGCGACCCGCATCGCGGCGCCGTTGCCGTACGACCCCTGGCCGTCGAACAGCGCCGAGGCCAGCTCCCGGGCGTCACCGCCCTCCCGGACCAGTCGCAGCAGCCGGTTGGCGGCCGGGCCGTAGCCCCGGTCGAAGTCGTGCCGGCGGGCGAAGGCATGGGTGAGGTCGTACACGTCGATCGCGCCGCGCTCGGTGTGCGCGGCGTACACCGAGCACGCCATCTCGGTGTCGTCCGTCCACGGCCACGGGCCGGGCGGGGTGGTGCGGGCGGCGAGGTGGGCCCGCGCGGTGGCGGGGACGAAGAACTGCGCGCCGAGGGCGTCGCCGACGGAGAGGCCCTGGAGCGCGTCGAGCGCGGGGCCGGAGTGAGGAATCGTCATCGTGGGCACCAAGCCCACCGGCCGCACCGGTCCGGCGTCAACCCGGTTGGACGTCAACCCGGTTGGACGTCAACCCGGTTGGACGTCAACGCTGTTTGACCGGACACTCCCCGGGCGGGCGATGTTTCGCATACCTCCGAACCGGGCGGGAAGGACCTCGGCATGACCCTCGCCGCCCCGGCCACCAACCCGGCCACCAGCCCGGTCGCCAACCCGGCCACCAGCCCGGTCGCCAACCCGGCCACCAGCCCGGCTGCCGGCCCGGTCGCCGCCGTTCCGCAGGCTCTCGCCGCCGTTCCGCGCCCGCTCGTCGCCGGTCGCGCGCGGGCCGCCCCGCGGCCGCTCCTCGACCCGTTGCTGCTGGTCGGCGGCGACCAGCAGCACATCGTCACCCGCGCCCAACTGCGGGCGCTCGGAGTGCCGTCCGGGACCATCGCGCACCGGTTGCGGCCCGGCGGGCCGTGGCAGCGGGTGCTGCCCCGGGTGGTCTGCCTGCAGACCGGTCGGCTGACCACGCATCAGCGACTGCGGGCCGCGCTCGCCTACGCCGGACCCAAGGGGCGGCCCGCGCCGCAGGCCGGGGAGGTGCTGCTCACCGGGGCGGCAGTGCTCGCCGACGCCGGCCTCCCCTCCGCCGGGCACCCGGCGGACCTCACCGAGGTGGACGTCCTGATCCCCGGCCGGCGGCGGGTCGCCGACCGGGGGTTCGTCCGGATCCACCGGGCGCGCGGCGCGATGCCGGGCGGCTTCGAGCGCGACGACGGGCTCTGGAGCACCTCGGTCGCCCGGGCGCTGGCCGACCTCGCGCCCCGGGAGAGCGGACGGCGCCGGTTCCGCGCGCTCTGCGCGGAGGCCGTCCAGCGGCGGCACTGCGAACTCGGCGAGCTGCTGGACCAGTTGCTCGCCCGGCCGGACGCCCGCGAGCTGACCGGGCTGGCCCGGGTGGTGGAGGAGCTGACGGCCGGAGTGCGGTCGGTGGTCGAGGGCGAGGCCCGGGACGCGGTGCGCGGCGCCGGGCTCCCCGAACCGCTCTGGAATCCGGTGCTCCTCCTGGACGGGCGGTTCCTGGCCGTGCCGGACGCGTACTGGCCGCAGGCGTGCGTCGCCCTGGAGATCGACTCCCGGGCCTGGCACCTGCGCCCGGCCGACCACGAGCGGAGCCTGACCCGGGCCAACCGGCTGACCGCGGCCGGCCTGCCGGTCGTCCGCACCACCCCCGTCCAGCTGCGCCGCGACCCGGGTCCGGTGCTGCACGAGCTGGCCGTGCTGCTCTCGGCCGGCCCGCACGGACCGCACGACCGGGTCACCTGGCGGCGGGCCCGGTGAGGGCGCCGCCCGCGTCGGGGCGGCGGCGGTCGTGACGCACCGGCGTCGGGCGGCTCGGCGGCGGGGGTCGCGGCTCGCCCCGGTGTCGGGGCGGCTCAGCGGCGTGCGACCGCAGGCGGTCACGGCTGCCGGCTCTCCGTCTCCCGTCCCGCCGCCTCGGCCGCCGCCGCCAGCCGCTGCAGGACACCCAGGTGGTCGGCGAGTGCCCGGCGGCCGGCCCGGGTGGCGGCCAGCCAGGTGCGCGGGCGCTTGCCGACATAGCCCTTCTTCACCGACAGGTAGCCTGCCTCCTCCAACGCGCCCGCCGCCTTGCTGAGCACCGAGTCCGAGACCTGGCAGTAGTCCCTGACGGCGGAGAACTCGGCCTCGATACAGCCACCGAGAAACGCCACGACGGTGAGCCGGGTGGGGTGTTGCAGCAGCGGATCGAGCCCGGCCATCAGACGCTCTCCGCCTCGCGGCGGATCCGGATGTTCACGCGCACCATGGTCAGCCAGAACAGCACCCCGGCTGTAACACCGGCGCTGCCGAGCGTCCCCCGGGCGTCGGCACCCATGAGACCGACGACGGCGGCCACCGCGAGGGCTCCGGCGAAGACCAGCACCACCCAGCGCGCCATCGGTCCGCCGAGGCCGGGCGTCCAGCCCCTCGCCACACCACCGCGACGGGTCACGACGGCCCCCAGGGCACCGCTGACCGCCGCGAAGACCCCGCCGAGCACGCCGGCCAGCCAGCTCATGTCGGCCCACAGGGCGTAGCCGAGGCCGAGGCCGTAGAGCGAGAAGCCGACCGCGAAGGTGGCGCCGTACCAGGTGGGCACCGGCTGCGGCGCCCGGGCAGCGGCGCGCGCCCGGGCGGCGAGGCCCAGCGCCTCGGTGGCGGACAGCTCGACGGGCACGGAATCGCTCATGAAGTCCCCCGGTGGTGATCGTTGATCTTGATTCCACTATGGCACCTACTTTCCGCAATGGAAAGTACTTTCAGCGGGGCGCCTGGCGGCATTCGCTCCTCAGCAGCGGGAGTCGATCTCCTGGAAGGTGGCGTAGTGGTCCGCGGTCCAGTACTGCTCGCCGGAGTCACCGGTGACCACCCGGCGGGTGCCCCGGTCGCCGGAGCCGGGGGTGACGACCGTGAACTCGTGGTAGTAGCCCGAGGTCCTGCGCGGGAGACGGCTCTCCCGGTTCTCGAAGACGATGCCGTCCGAGCGGTAGGGGTAGGGGCCGCCCTTGGCGATCAGTCCGAGGGTGTCGCGGGCCTGGCCCGGGAGCCTGGTGCGGCAGACGTCGGCCAGCGCCGGATCGGTCGGCACCCAGCCGGTGCCGGCGGCGGTCGCCGGCGGGGTGGCGGAGGCCGAGGGCCGGGGTGCGCTGGGCTTCGGCGCCACCGGGCCGGTCGAGGCCGCGGCCGGGGCGGTGGCGGTGGCAGTCGCGGCGGTCCTGGAGGTGCTGCCGCCGGTGTCGTCCGAGAGCAGGTAGCCGACCGCGGCGGCGAGCACGCAGATCAGCACGGCGAGGGCGGTCCACAGGCGGTTTCTGCTGGTCATCCGCCCAGCTTGGCAGTCGGCGGGCCGGGGCCCGGCCAGCCACACGCGTGGTCGGCACCACAACGGGGGCGTCGGCCGACGGGGCGGCGGCCGTCGGGGATGGGGTTCGGCGGGGGCGGGGTCCGGCGCGCCGGGACCGGGCCGGGCGGGGCCGGGGCAGCGTCGGGCCCGGCGGGATCCGACCGGGCGGGACAAGCATGCGGCCGGGGCGGGTACGGACGCCATTGTCCGTTCCCACCCCGGCCGCTTCACGTACGCCGGTTCTCCTGCGCCGAGCTCCGGTGTACGCCCCTCCCCGAAGGAGGGGACACGGTCAGCGATTCGGCCGTGCCGAGGGGCTCATGGCGAGCCCCCGGCACTCAGCGCGAGTCGCTGCCCGCAGTCTCGATGGCGGCGCGGCCGGCCTCCAGACGCGCCACCGGGATCCGGAAGGGGGAGCAGGAGACGTAGTCCAGCCCCACCTCGTGGAAGAAGTGCACCGACTCCGGGTCGCCGCCGTGCTCGCCGCAGACACCCAGCTTGAGGTCGGGGCGGGTGGCCCGGCCGGCCTGGACGGCGTGCTTCACGAGCCAGCCGACACCGTCCCGGTCGATGGTCTCGAACGGCGAGACCCCGAAGATGCCCTTCTCCAGGTAGGCGGTGAAGAAGGAGGCCTCGACGTCGTCGCGGGAGAAGCCCCAGACCGTCTGGGTGAGGTCGTTGGTGCCGAAGGAGAAGAACTCGGCGGCCTCGGCGATCTGGCCGGCCGTCACGGCGGCGCGCGGCAGCTCGATCATGGTGCCGAGCTTGATGTCCAGCTGGACACCGGTGGACTGGGCGACCTCGGCGAGCACGCGCTCGCACTCGTCGCGGACCAGCTCCAGCTCCTGGACGGTGCCGACCAGCGGGATCATCACCTCGGGGCGCGGGTCCGCCCCGGCCAGCTTGCGCTCGGCGGCGGCCTCGGCGATGGCGCGGACCTGCATTCCGAACAGGCCGGGGATGACCAGGCCGAGGCGCACACCGCGCAGGCCGAGCATCGGGTTCTGCTCGTGCAGCTTGTGCACCGCCTGAAGCAGGCGCAGGTCGTTCTCGTTCGGGTCCTTGCGGGCCTCGGCGAGGGCGACGCGCACCGACAGCTCGGTGATGTCCGGCAGGAACTCGTGCAGCGGCGGGTCGAGCAGCCGGACGGTGACGGGCAGTCCGTCCATCGCCTGGAACAGCTCCAGGAAGTCGCCCTTCTGCAGCGGCAGCAGGGTGGAGAGCGCGGCCTCACGGTCCTTGTCGTTGTCCGCGAGGATCAGGTGCTCGACCTCCTTGCGGCGCTCCTCACCGAGGAACATGTGCTCGGTGCGGCACAGGCCGATGCCCTGGGCGCCGTAGCGGCGGGCGCGCGAGCCGTCCTCGGCGTTGTCGGCGTTGGCGCGCACCGCGAGGCGGCGGCGGCCGTCGGCGTGGGACATCAGCCGGTGCACGGCCTGGACCAGGCCGCCCTGGACGTCGGCGCCGGCGTGCAGGGTGCCCTCGAAGTACTCCACCACCGCGGAGGGGAGCACGGGTACCTCACCGAGGTAGACCTTGCCGGTCGCGCCGTCGATGGAGACGACGTCGCCCTCCTCCAGCTCCAGGCCGTCGGCCGTGGTCATCCGGCGGCGCTTGGTGTCGACCTCCAGCTCCTCGGCACCGCAGACACAGGTCTTGCCCATGCCGCGGGCGACGACGGCGGCGTGCGAGGTCTTGCCACCGCGCGAGGTGAGGATGCCCTCGGCGGCGATCATGCCGTCCAGGTCGTCCGGGTTGGTCTCGCGGCGGACCAGGATGACCTTCTCGCCGGAGCGCGACCACTTCACCGCGGTGTAGGAGTCGAAGACGATCTTGCCGATCGCGGCGCCGGGCGAGGCGGCGAGGCCCCGGGCGATCTGCTTGGACTCGGCGTTGGGGGCGAAGCGCGGGAACATCAGCTGGGAGAGCTGGCCGCCGGTGACCCGCATGAGGGCCTCGTCCAGGTCGATCAGACCCTGGTCGACCAACTGGACGGCGATCCGGAAGGCGGCCGCGGCGGTGCGCTTGCCGACCCGGGTCTGGAGCATCCAGAGCTTGCCGCGCTCGATGGTGAACTCGATGTCGCAGAGGTCCCGGTAGTGGGTCTCGAGCGTCTGCATGATCGCCATCAGCTCGTCGTACGACTTCTTGTCGAGCTTCTCCAGCTCGGACAGCGGCAGGGTGTTGCGGATGCCGGCGACGACGTCCTCGCCCTGGGCGTTGGACAGGTAGTCGCCGTAGACACCCTGCGCGCCGGTGGAGGGGTCGCGGGTGAAGGCGACGCCGGTGCCGGAGTCCTCGCCGAGGTTGCCGAACACCATGCTGCAGACGTTGACCGCGGTGCCCAGGTCGTTCGGGATGCGCTCCTGGCGGCGGTAGAGCCGGGCCCGGTCGCCGTTCCAGGAGTGGAAGACGGCGTGGATGGCGAGGTCCATCTGCTCGCGCGGGTCCTGCGGGAAGGCCCGGCCGGTCTCGCGCTCGACGATGCCCTTGAACACCTCGACCAGCCGCTTCAGGTCCGCGGCGTCGAGGTCGAGGTCGCTGGTGGTGCCCTTGGCCTGCTTGGCCTCGTCCAGTGCCTCCTCGAACAGCTCGCCGTCGACGCCCAGCACGGTCTTGCCGAACATCTGGACCAGGCGGCGGTAGGAGTCCCAGGCGAAGCGCTCGTTGCCGGACTGCGCGACCAGGCCGACCACCGAGGCGTCCGAGAGGCCGATGTTCAGGACGGTGTCCATCATGCCGGGCATGGAGAACTTGGCGCCCGAACGCACCGAGACGAGCAGCGGGTTGTCGGCCTGGCCGAGCTGCTTGCCCATCTCCTGCTCGAGCGCGTCCAGGTGGGCGCTGATCTCCTCGTGCAGCGAGGTGGGCTCGGTGCCGGTCTCCAGGAAGACCTTGCAGGCCTCGGTGGTGATCGTGAACCCCGGAGGGACGGGAAGGCCGAGGTTGGTCATCTCGGCCAGGTTCGCGCCCTTGCCGCCAAGAAGATCCTTGAGGTCCTTGTTTCCTTCAGTGAAGGAGTAAACAAACTTCTGCTGGGACGCCACGGGTCTGTTCTCCTCGCGCACGGTTGCCCTGACGCCGGAGAACATACCCATTTCGAAGGCGCTTCTGCGCCGCCAATAGGCCGTACGTGGCCAGGACCAGCAGGTAACCCGCTAGATCGAATGCATGGAACGGTGTTCACCTCTGGAGGTGAAATCGTCCGGATGACGCTAGCAAGCGTTCAAGTCTTGAAGGCATGGAAACCGGAAGATCACATATCCGGAACACACGGTAGTCACCGGCCGCCCGGTCTGACGGCCCGGCTTGATTTCCTGCACCCTCAGTGCCGATCCGCCGCCGCCCCCCTTCGGGAAGCGATCCGCCACCGACTTGTTCATTTCGTCCTATCGGCCCTCTCGGGCGCGCAGGGTATGTGGCAAGCGTCACGGACACATCTCACCGATCGAGCGTAGGCCGACCCCGCCCATCGTCGCAGTGCGTCCAGAAACATGTCCGTTCCGTGACATTCGGATGCCAAAAGGGAGCCCTCTTGTCCAGAGTGGCAAAGAGGGCTAGGACGGGGTGGCCATCGACCCGAGAGGCTCCTTCTGGCCATCCCGTACAGATCAACCGCCAGATGTGTCCGATTCGGCGTCTTCGCCCAGTCGGGCACACTCGTACGGATCGTCCAACCAGCCTTCCGGCAGAACCACGCGGTTGTTGCCGCTGGTCCGGCCCCGCGGGCCGTCGGCACCGGCCGGCCAGCTCTGCGACTGCTCCACCATGGCCAGGGATTCGGCCAATTCGGCCAACGAGGACGAGTTCGCCAGCTTGACCCGCAGTTCCGAGCCCACCGAGAAGCCCTTGGTGTACCAGGCGACGTGCTTGCGGAAGTCGATCACACCGCGGGCCTCGTCGCCCAGCCACTCACCGAGCAGCTGCGCGTGGCGGACCATCGCCCGCGCCACATCGGCGAAGGTCGGCCGGGCGTAGTCCACCTCGCCCTCGAAGATAGCCACCAGGTCCCTGAACAGCCACGGCCGGCCGAGGCAGCCACGGCCGACCACCACTCCGTCGCAGCCGGTCTCACGCATCATCCGCACCGCGTCGTCGGCCGACCAGATGTCCCCGTTGCCGAGCACCGGGATCCCCGCCGGGACGGCCTCGCGCAGCCGGGCGATCGCCGACCAGTCGGCGGTACCGCCGTAGTGCTGGGCGGCGGTGCGTCCGTGCAGGGCGATCGCGGAGACGCCCTCCTCAGCACCGATCCGTCCGGCGTCCAGATACGTGAGGTGGTCGTCGTCGATGCCCTTGCGCATCTTCATGGTGACCGGCAGGTCGCCGGCGTTGGACACGGCCTCTCGGAGGATCTCGCGCAGCAGGTTGCGCTTGTACGGGAGCGCCGAGCCGCCGCCCTTGCGGGTGACCTTGGGCACGGGGCAGCCGAAATTGAGGTCGATGTGGTCCGCGAGGTTCTCGTCCGCGATCATCCGGGCCGCCTTGCCCACGGTCACCGGGTCCACGCCGTACAGCTGGATCGAGCGCGGCTTCTCGCTCGGGTCGAACTTGATCAGCTGCATCGTCTTGGCGTTGCGCTCGACCAGGGCCCGGGTAGTGATCATCTCCGACACGTAGAGGCCCTTGCCTCCGCTCTGCTCCCGGCAGAGGGTGCGGAACGGTGCGTTGGTGATGCCGGCCATCGGCGCCAGGACCACGGGCGGCCAGACCTGCATCGGGCCGACGGTCAGCGGTGCGAACTCGGCGCCGGTCGTGGTGGTGGTGGTGGTGGTGGTCGCGGTGGCGGTCGCGGCGGTCGCGGTGGTCGCGGTGGTGGTGGTGGTCGCGGTGGCGGTCGCGGCGGTCGCGGTGGTCGCGGTGGCGGTGGCGGTCGCGGTGGCGGTCGCGGCGGTCGCGGTGGTCGCGGTGGCGGTGGCGGTCGCGGTGGTCGCGGTGGTCGCGGTGGTCGCGGTGGTCGCGGTGGCGGCCGCGACGGTGACGCCGGTCGGGGTGGCCGCGGTGCCGGAGGTGCTGGTGGTGCCGGTCGCGGTGCTCGGCTCGGTGGGTGCGGGCGGGACTGTCATGCGCGGCTGACCTCGGGGACGGCGATTCGGGGACTCTCCATTGTCCCCCACCCGCCGCGCCCGCCCCGGAGGGCCATCGGCCCGGGCTCCCGACCGCTCCCGCCCCGGCCCTGCCCGCGGGCCTCCCGGCCGGTCCGGCCGGCTCTCACCCGCCGCCGCCGGCATCACCGTCCTTCGCGAACACCGACACCGAACCGGAGCTGACCGAGATCCTGACCTTGTGCGGACTGGAGCGGTCGGCCAGCGCCGGATCGATCCCGCCCCGGGGAGCAGAGCCGCCCTCGAAGTCGTAGCGCGATCCGCGTGGCAGGCCCAGGCTCACCGATCCCGAGGTGACACCGATATCCACGGCCGAGGGCTCCGTGACGAAGTCCAGCTTCACCGAGCCCGAGGTCGCGGCCACGTCGGCCCTCGGAGAGGTGAGGCGCTGGCCGTACACGGTGCCGGAGGTGGTACGCACGGTCAGCGGACCCGACACGTCGGCCAACCGGACCTCCCCCGAGGTGGAGACCAGACCGATCTCACCCGTCACCCCGGCGATGTCGATGTTGCCGCTGGACTGCCGGCCGGTCACCGCGACCCCGGGCGGAACCTCCAGCTCGATCACCGCTCCGCAGCCGAGGTCCCCGACCGCGAACACCTGGTTGCAGAGCATCCGGACGTTGAGCTCGTCCTGGTCGAACAGCGCCGAGACCACCGGCATCCGCACCACCCAGTTCAGGGACTGCCGGACCACCACCTGGCCCTCCTGCCCGGGCTTGATCCGGACGGTGGCCCGGCCGGTGTCCAGCCGCACCTTGGTCACCGCGACCCCGTAGGTCCGCTCCGATCGGGTCTGCTGCTGCACCGCCATCGCCCAGGTCTGCACGGCACCGATCAGCATCACCACGACGAGCGCCAGGGTCCCGAACACCCGCCAGCCCCGATGGCCGGCGCGCGCGGGCCCGGGTGCCGGCGGCGTCGGGCGGGCTGTCGTCGTCTCCCGGTCCCGGGGCGGGCCGGTGCCCGCCGTCGGACCGGCGTCCCGCGTCCTCATGCCACCTCCAGGAAGCGCAGCACCGCCATCACCCGGCGGTGGCTGTCGTCGGCCTGCGGCAGGTCGAGCTTGGCGAAGATCGAGTTGATGTGCTTGGCCACCGCGCTGTCGCTGACCACCAGGAGAGCGGCGATGGCCGCGTTCGACCGGCCCTCCGCCATCAGGGCGAGCACGTCCCGCTCGCGGGGCGTCAGCCGCTCCAACGGATCGCGGTGGCGCCGCACCAGCAGTTGGGCCACCACCTCCGGATCCAGCGCCGTCCCGCCCTCGGCGACCCGCTGGAGGGCGTCCACGAACTCGTCGACATTGGCCACCCGCTGCTTGAGCAGGTAGCCGACCCCGCTGGTGTTGCTGGTCAGCAGGTCCGCGGCGTAGCGCTCCTCGACGAACTGGGAGAGCAGCAGCACCGCCACCTCCGGCCACTGCCGGCGGATCACCAGCGCGGCCCGTACCCCCTCGTCGGAGAAGCCGGGCGGCATCCGGACGTCCGCCACCACCACTTGCGGGCGGTGCTCCTCCACCGCGACGAGCAGCGCCTCGGCGTCCCCGACGGCGGCGGCCACCTCGTAGCCCACGGCCTCCAGGACCTTGACCAGGCCGACCCTGAGCAGGACCGAGTCCTCGGCGATCACAGCACGCACGGCAACTCCACGGTGATGGTGGTCGGGCCCCCGACGGGGCTGAGCAGGGACAGGGATCCGTCGACCGAGGCGGTGCGTTGCCGCAGCCCGGTCAGGCCGGTGCCCCGAGCGGCGTCCGCCCCACCCACGCCGTCGTCGCTGACCACCAGGCGCAGCCGGCCGCCGGCCGTCCGCACCGAGACGTCCACCCGGGAGGCCCGGGCGTGCTTGGCGACATTGGTCAGTGCCTCGGAGACGGTGAAGTAGGCGACGGCCTCGACCGTCGGCGCTACCCGCTCGGCCAGATCGACGTCCAGCCGGACCGGCAGCGGAATCCTGGCCGCGATACCGGAGAGCGCCGCGTCCAGCCCGCGGTCCTCCAGAACGGCCGGGTGCAGACCGCGGACGAGGTCCCGCAGCTCGTCGATGGCCGCCTGGGCCTCCTCGTGCGCCTCGACTATCACCTGCATGGCCTCGGGCGGGACGTCCTTGAGGGTGCGGCGGGCCAGGCCGAGGTTCATCGCCAGGGAGGTGAGCCGCTGCTGCGCCCCGTCGTGGAGGTCGCGCTCGATCCGGCGGCGCTCGGCGTCGACCGCGTCCACCAGTCCGGCCCTGCTCTCCACCACCTCCTCGATCCGGTGTTCCAGTACCGCCGTCCGACCCGGACCGAGCATGCGCACCGCGAGCGCCTCGTCCAGGTCGGCCAGCAGCCGGACCGCTCGGGGCAGGACCGCCAGCAGCAGCACGCCGCCGACGGTGAGCGGGATGTCCAGCTTGGCCCAGTGGTCGGCGACCGGCGAGTAGGGCGGCATCATCCAGGCCCAGCCGAACACCGTCGAGGCCACCACGGCCGCGCCCCACCCCCACAGCACCGCCAGCGCGGCGAGCGCGACCAGCGGACCGGCCACCAGGTGGTAGCCGACCTGGCGCCAGCTCACAGCGGTGCGCGGGGTGGTCGCCGCACCGGCCGAGGTACCGGCGGGCCGCAGCAGCGGCGGGACGTCCACCCCGCGCAGCGCCCGCAGCCGGGCGCGCTGCGCGGCGGAGAGCAGGCGGATCCCGAGCAGGATCACGCCCACGAGGAACAGCGACACTTTGGGGACGGTGATGGACAGCCAAACAGGAAGGGAGAGCGGGATTCCGGCGGCGAGGAACCGGGCGTCCCGCCAGGACGCCGCAGGCCACGGGGGCCGGGCGGCGCTCCCGATGAGCGCACGGCGCGGCTTCGTGGAGAGCATGGCGGAAAGCCTAGAGCGCCGTGATCGGCCGTCACCATGAAGGTCGGTGCCGAGAAATGGTGAAGCTGGGTACACCCCCGATTCGGACCGGTGCACTACCGACAACGCTGCCGCGGACGGCCAGTCTTGAGGGCATGACGAGCTACGCATCGCACTCCGCCGATCTGCCGCACGGGCGTCCGACCCTCGGCGCCACTGTCGCGGCCGACCCGGCCGAGGGGCGGCTTCCGGTCGGTCCCACCGGCCTGTGGGGCCCGGCCCACCCGGCCACCGGGCCGTGGTCGGTGCGCAGCGTCCGGGCCGGCCGGTCCCGCGGCCGGGCGGCCCTGGAGATCTACGAGCACGACGAGTTGGTGGACGTTCTGGTCGCGACCCGGCTCACCGCCGGTCTGCTGCGCGGGGCCCGCGCCTGGGCCGGGGCGGGCGGGCGCCGCCGTTCCCGGCAGGGTCTCGCCTGGGGGCGGTTGCCGCACGGCGGCGCGGTCCCGGTGGTCGGGTTCACCGGCGGACGGCTGCTCCGGCTGCCCGGCCGGCCCGCCCCGGTCGTCCGTGCGGCCGAGGTGGTCACCGTCGGCGGGGAGTTCTGGCTCGCCTGGGGCGAGGGCGTGTTCGACGGCGTGCTGGTCGAGGCGGGCGGTGCCGCCTCCGAGCGGTCGCCGCTGGTCCGGGCCCGGGTCGGCGGCGCGGGCGGAGGTGCCCGATGAGCACCGCCGTCCTCGGTTTCGCCCCCGTCTTCGCGCCGCGCGCCGCACGGGCCGGCCGTCCCGTGCCCGGCCCGCTCGCCGAGCGGGTGCCCGCGCTCGCCGCGTTCCTGCTGCTGCCCTGGACGGCCCTGCTCGTGGCCGCGGGCGACATCGCGTGGGCCGCCTTCGACCTGTGCGAACTGGCCGCGCTGCTCTGGCTCGACGCCGGGCTGCGCCGCCGCGGCCCGGCCGCCGCCGGACCGGCGGCGGTGGTGGCCCTGCTGCTCGTGGGTGACGCCCTGGTCGACCTCGCCACCGCGCTGCCGGGCCAGGAGGAGCTCGCCGCGCTGATCATGGCGGGCTGTGTCGAACTCCCGCTGGCCGCGCTCTGCCTGGCCCTCGGCCTGGCGCGCACCGGGCGGCCGTCAGCCGAGCGGCACCCCCGCCCGCGCCACGGCCGCCGGCAGCCGGGTGGGAAGCCGTGTCAGCAGCGCGTCGGTCTCCTCGTCCTTCGGGGTGTAGACGATCATTCGCGGCCCCTGGACCGGACCGAGCCAGAGGCTGGTGTAGTCGAGTCGCAGCAGCCCCACCTCCGGTACCAGGAAGCGTTTCAGGCCGTTCCCCGGCCGCAGGACGTCGTGCCGCTGCCAGGCCGCGTCGAACACCGGGGAGGCCTTGCGCAGCCGGCAGAGCAGTGCCCGCCAGGCCGGCTCGGCCCCGTGGTCGCCCATCCCGGACCGGAACCGGGCGACCATGACGTCCCGCTCCTCCTCGTGGTCCACCAGCACCTCGCGGAAGCGCGAGGGGGTGAAGGCCAGCCACATCAGATTGCGGTCCTCGGGCGGCAGCGCGGCCAGATCGCCGACGATCCCGGTGTACTGCGCGTTGTGCGCCAGTACGTCGTAGCGGGAGTTGATCACCGCGGCCGGGTAGGGGGCCATCCGGTCCAGCGTCATCCGGACCGCGGGCGTGACGGTCGGGCACTCCCGGACCGGCGTCGGATCCTCCGCGCCGGCCAGGGTGAACAGATGGGCCCGCTCGCTGGGGTCGAGCAGCAGGGCGCGCGCCACCGCGTCCAGTACCTGCACGGACACCTGGATCTCGCGCCCCTGCTCCAACCACGTGTACCAGGTGACCCCGACGGCGGCGATCTGCGCCACCTCCTCACGGCGCAGCCCCGGAGTCCGCCGCCGACCGGTCGGCGGCAGCCCCACCTGCTCGGGGGTGATCCGCTCCCGGCGGCTGCGCAGGAACGCCGCCAACTCTTGCCGCCGAGGATCGGCGGGTACTTTCCCGATGTTTGCCGTGACGGCGGTCAGACTCATTCCATCAGCATGAGGCACAGCTCATCCTGTTGCCAGGTACTTCTTATACCTGGATAAGCACACTCTGGTACCAGGGTGCGGCACGGCGGATCGTATGACCGTGACCCAGCCACTGACCGCCACCAGGCCCCTCGCCCCCGCCGCCGTCCCAGCCGCTTCCCCCGGCGGCACCACCGCCCCGGCCTCCCCCCTCTCCCCTACTCCTTCCTCTCCCTCCTCCCCCTCCTCCCCCTCCCTCGGTACCGCCGGACTGGTCACCGTCCTGCTCGGGGCGTTCCTCCCGATGCTTGACTTCTTCATAGTGAATGTCGCACTGCCGACCATCGACCACGACCTCGCCGCCGGACCCGCCGTCCTGGAACTGGTCGCCGCCGGGTACGGCATCGCCTTCGCCGTCCTGCTCGTCCTCGGCGGACGACTCGGCGACCTCTTCGGCCGGCGCCGCCTCTTCGTGGTCGGAGCGGCCGCCTTCGCCGTGACCTCGCTCGCCTGCGGGCTCGCCCCCGGAGCATGGAGCCTGGTCGCCGCCCGGGCTGCCCAGGGCGCGTCGGCCGCCCTGCTGATCCCCCAGGTCCTCGGCACCATCACCGCCGCCACCCACGGCGCCCGGCGCGGGCGCGCCCTCTCGGTGTACGGCGCGGTCGGCGGCATCTCGGTGGTCATCGGGCAGGTGCTCGGCGGGATGCTGGTCGCCGCCGACCTCTTCGGCACCGGCTGGCGCTCGGTCTTCCTGCTGAACGTCCCCTTCGCCCTGCTCGCCCTCGTCCTCGCCCTGCGCTTCGTCCCGGAGAGCCGCGCCCCGCAGGGTGCCAAGGTCGACGTCGCCGGGACGGTGCTGCTCACCGCCTCCCTGCTCGCCCTGCTGGTGCCGCTGATGGAGGGCCGGGCCGCCGGCTGGCCGCTGTGGTCCTGGCTGCTGCTCGCCCTGTTCCCCGTGTTCGCCACCGCCTTCGCCCTGGTCGAGCGCCGGGTCGAGCGCCTCGGCGGAGCCCCGCTCGTGCCGCCCACCCTGCTGCGCATCCCCGAGATGCGACGCGGCCTCGGCATCGCCATCCCCTACTTCGGTGGCTTCGGCGGCTTCATGTTCGTCATCGCGGTCGCCCTCCAGCAGGGCCTGCACCTCGGCCCGGTCGCGGCGGGCTGGGCATTGGTCCCGATGGCCGTCGGCTACTTCACCGCCTCGCTCTCCGGCCCGCGCCTCATCGGCCGTTTCGGCAGCCGGGTCCTGACCGCCGGCGCCGCCGTCCAGGCCCTCGGCCTCGTCACCCTGGCCGTCACCGTGCTCGCCGACTGGAACGGGTTCTCCCCGCTGCGGATGGCCCCGGGCGTCGCGCTCGCCGGTATCGGCCAGGGTCTGATCGGCACCCCGCTGTTCCGCGTCGTCCTCTCCAAGGTCCCCGCCGCGCGGGCGGGTGTGGGCAGCGGTGTCCTCGCCACCAGTCAGCAGTCCAGCCTCGCCCTGGGCGTCGCCACCCTCGGCACCCTCTACCTGAGCCTCGCCCCCACGCTGGGTATGGACCGGGCGCTCGCCCTCTGCCTCGGCATTCAGCTCCTGGGGTCCTTCACGGTCCTCTACCTGACGACCCGCCTCCCCCGTTCCATCGGCTGACGCCGGGCCCTGGGTCCCCCTCCGGGGGGGGGGGGGGGGGGGGGGGGGGGGGGGGGGGGGGGGGGGG
>NZ_JAXCLC010000087.1:0-31421 GCF_034043715.1 Kitasatospora purpeofusca
TCGCGCCTTACCGTTTTGTCCAAAATTGGAATGATCCGTTCGGTGACTACGGGTAGCGCGGCGAGCGAAGGGTCACAGCTGCGTAACCCGGCCTTGACGAGAGGGCGACCCGGGGAGGAAGCTTCCGCATGACGGTCGACATTGTCGAACGATGGCCGCGCGAATCCATCCCACAGAGCGCTCACCCGCCCAGCGATCCGCCCGGCCCCTGCCCCCACCCGCACCTCCGGGCCATATGGACAAGGGAGTCTTTGTGTCCGCGTTCTCCAACGGCGACATCTTCGTCGGCGAAACCCTCGGCACCGCCGCCCTGATACTTCTCGGCGGCGGCGTCTGTGCCGCCGTGACGCTCAAGAAGTCGAAGGCCCTGAACGCCGGCTGGCTGGCGATCACCTTCGGCTGGGGCTTCGCGGTGATGATCGCCGCCTACATGTCGGCCCCGAAGTCCGGCGCCCACCTGAACCCGGCCGTCACCCTGGCCCTCGCGGTCGACAGCGGCGACTGGAGCAAGGTGCCGGTCTACCTCGGCTCCCAGCTGCTCGGCGCGATGATCGGCGCCGTCCTCGTGTGGCTCACCTACCTCGGCCAGTTCCAGGCCAACCAGGAGCCCACCCTCGGCATCTTCTCGACCGGCCCCGAGATCCGGAACCCGGTCCAGAACCTGCTCACCGAGATCATCGGCACCTTCGTGCTCTGCCTGGGCATCCTCACCCAGGGCCTGACCAAGGGCCTCGGCCTCTCCGGTACCGGCATCCTGATCGTCGCCTTCACCGTGGTCGGCATCGGCCTCTCGCTCGGCGGCCCGACCGGCTACGCCATCAACCCGGTCCGCGACCTGGGTCCGCGCATCGTCCACTCGCTGCTGCCGATCCCCAACAAGGGCGGCTCCGACTGGTCCTACGCCTGGATCCCGGTGGTCGGTCCGGTCATCGGCGGACTGCTGGCCGGCGGCCTGTACCACGCCGCGTTCTGATCCCCCCGGGTTTCCGCCCCACCCGTGCACGGGGACTGACCTGAGAGTCAGGCCCACCACCCCCCGCCAACCTCTTGAGCCGAGGACCCTCATGACCTCCACTGGCAACTACATCGCCGCGATCGACCAGGGCACCACCTCCAGCCGCTGCATCATCTTCGGCGCCGACGGCCGGATCGTCTCCGTCGACCAGCA
Organism: Kitasatospora purpeofusca; assembly: GCF_034043715.1. GTDB lineage: Bacteria > Actinomycetota > Actinomycetes > Streptomycetales > Streptomycetaceae > Kitasatospora > Kitasatospora purpeofusca_A. The sequence continues at coordinate 1,169 of NZ_JAXCLC010000087.1, forward strand.
GGAGCACCGGCAGATCTTCCCCCAGCCCGGCTACGTCGAGCACGACGCCGCCGAGATCTGGACCCGGGTGCAGTCGGTCGTCCGCGGCTCGCTGGAGAAGGCCGGCCTGACCAGGGACGACATCCGCGCGATCGGCATCACCAACCAGCGCGAGACCACCGTCCTGTGGGACCGGAACACCGGCGAGCCGGTGCACAACGCACTGGTGTGGCAGGACACCCGCACCGAGGGGCTCTGCCGCGAGCTGGGCCGCAACGTCGGCCAGGACCGCTTCCGCCGCGAGACCGGCCTCCCGCTGGCCAGCTACTTCGCCGGCCCGAAGATCCGCTGGCTGCTGGACAACGTCGAGGGCCTGCGCGAGCGCGCCGAGGCCGGCGACATCCTCTTCGGCACCATGGACACCTGGGTCATCTGGAACCTCACCGGCGGTGTCGACGGCGGCAGGCACGTGACCGACGTGACCAACGCCAGCCGCACCATGCTGATGAACCTCAAGACCCTGGCGTGGGACGAGGAGATCGCCGAGTCGATGGGCGTGCCGATGGCCGTCCTGCCGGAGATCCGCTCCTCCGCCGAGATCTACGGCGAGGCCGTCGGCGACCTGGCGGGCGTCCCGGTCGCCGCCGCGCTCGGCGACCAGCAGGCCGCGCTGTTCGGCCAGACCTGCTTCAACGAGGGCGAGGCCAAGTCCACCTACGGCACCGGCACCTTCCTGCTGCTCAACACCGGCGAGAAGATCGTCAACTCGTACCACGGCCTGCTGACCACGGTCGGCTACCGGATCGGCGACCAGGCCCCGGTGTACGCCCTGGAAGGCTCGATCGCCGTCACCGGCTCGCTGGTCCAGTGGCTGCGCGACCAGCTCGGCATCATCTCCACCGCCGCCGAGATCGAGACCCTCGCCAACACGGTCGAGGACAACGGCGGCGCCTACTTCGTCCCGGCCTTCTCCGGCCTGTTCGCCCCGTACTGGCGCTCCGACGCCCGCGGGGTGATCGCCGGCCTCACCCGGTACGTCACCAAGGGCCACCTGGCCCGGGCCGTCCTGGAGGCCACCGCCTGGCAGACCCGCGAGGTCGTCGACGCCATGCAGAAGGACTCCGGGGTCGAGCTCACCGCCCTCAAGGTCGACGGCGGCATGACCAGCAACAACCTGCTCATGCAGAACATCGCCGACGTCCTGGACGCCCCGGTCGAGCGCCCGTACGTGGCCGAGACCACCGCCCTCGGCGCCGCCTACGCGGCGGGCCTGGCGGTCGGCTTCTGGAACGACCTCGACACCCTGCGGGCCAACTGGCACCGCGCCGCCGAGTGGACCCCCCGCATGGACGAGGCCACCCGGGAGCGCGAGTACAAGAAGTGGCTCAAGGCCGTCGAGCGCACCATGGGCTGGGTGGAGGAGGAAGAGAACAACTGACGGCGAAGCCGGTCGGGGCCCCGTGCCCCGGCCGGCCCGCTCCCGTTCCACCGGCCCGTCGCACCGGGCCGACCCGGTCTCTCCGCACAGGGGCCGTACGCACACCGAGAGGAGTAACGGCGCCGCCCGACCCGCGCGCCGTACACACACCATGGCAACCATCCCGACCCTGGGCGCCGAGCGCACCGCCGGCCGCACCGCCTCCCGCGCCGAGACCCGCGAGCTGCTCGGCAAGGCCACCTACGACCTGCTGGTGATCGGGGGCGGCATCCTCGGCACCGCCGTCGCCTGGACCGCGTCCCAGGCCGGCCTCAAGGTCGCCATGGTCGACGCCGGCGACTTCGCCGGTGCCACCTCGAGTGCCTCCTCCAAGCTCGTCCACGGCGGCCTGCGCTACCTGCAGACCGGCGCGGTCAAGCTGGTCGCGGAGAACCACAAGGAGCGCCGTGTGCTCTCCACCGACGTCGCCCCGCACCTGGTCAACCCGCTGACCTTCTTCGTGCCGGTTTACAAGGGCGGCCCGCACAGCGCGCCCAAGCTCGGCGCCGGCGTCTTCCTCTACTCGGCGCTCTCCGCCTTCCGTGACGGCATGGGCCGGGTCTCCACCGCCGCGCACGCCGCCCAGCAGGTGCCGGCGCTGCGCACCGAGGGCCTGCGCTCGGTGGCCGTCTACGGCGACCACCAGATGAACGACTCGCGCGTCGCCGTGATGACCGTGCGCGCCGCGGTCGAGGCCGGCGCCGTCGTGCTCAACCACGCCGAGGTCACCGGCCTGCGCTTCACCGGCCGCCGGGTCACCGGCGCCGAGCTCAAGGACCGCCTGGACGGCACCGAGTTCGGCGTCGACGCCCGCCTGGTGCTGAACGCCACCGGCCCCTGGGTGGACCACCTGCGCCGGATGGAGGACACCGGCGCCGCGCCGTCGATCCGGCTGTCCAAGGGCGCCCACGTGGTGGTCAAGCGCCGCTCGCCGTGGCGCGCCGCGCTGACCATCCCGATCGACAAGTACCGCGTCTCCTTCGCCATCCCGTGGGAGGACCACGTCCTGCTCGGCACCACCGACGAGGAGTTCACCGGCGACCCGAAGGACGTCCGGGCCACCGAGGCGGACATCGACCAGATCCTCGGCGAGGCCGCGCACGCGATCCGTGACGAGCACATCGACCGCGACCTGATCACCTACAGCTTCGCCGGCCTGCGGGTACTGCCCGGCGGCCCGGGCGACACCGCCGCCGCCAAGCGCGAGACGGTCGTCACCGAGGGCAAGGGCGGCATGCTGTCGGTCGCCGGCGGCAAGTGGACCACCTACCGCCACATCGGCCGCACCGTGCTGGAGAAGCTGGCCCACGTGCCCGGCACCTCCCTGGGCGAGGACATGTCCCCGATCGCCCCGACCGTCCCGCTGCCGGGCGTCGGCGCGCCGAACGCCGTCGCGCACCGCCTGCTGATCGACCGGGACCCGGGTTCGCGGATGGAGCCGCTGGTCGCCAAGCACCTGGCCAGCCACTACGGCACGCTGTCCTTCGACATCGCCCGGATGATCGACGAGAACCCGGAGCTCGGCCGGCCGATCCACGAGGACGGCCCGGACGTCTGGGCGCAGGTCGCCTACGCGGCCGCCAACGAGTGGGCGTACACCGCCGACGACGTGCTGCGCCGCCGTACCACGATGACCGTCCGCGGTCTGGACACCCCGGAGATCCGGGCCGAGGTCGAGGCCTTCCTGGCGAAGCACGGCACCAAGTAGAACGGAGCGGGTGACCGGCACGGTCACCCGATTCACAGGGCGGGCACCCCGGAGCGGGGGTGCCCGCCCTTGGTCGTTCCCGCCCGCGGTCGGCCACCGTCTCCGGCGCCCGCCGACCCCGCTGACCTGCGGGAACGGCGAAGCGTGGCCGTTCGCGTACGGTCCGTCTCGATCGGATCACCATTCTCAGGAAATGTTCAGGCAATGAGCCGCTTTGCGCCATTTGTCATGATCATCTTGTCATTTGATCTTTCCTATGCTCCGCCCGTCGCCCTTGTTCAAGGGCGAGCCAAGGAGCCCCCATGCATGTCTCAAGAAGGACCCTGAGCGGTCCACCGGCCGCCGCGCTGGCCCTGGCCCTGGTGCTGGGCGCCGGGTCCCCGGCCGCGTTCGCGGCCAAGCCGCACGCCAAACCCTCCCCCGGCAAGCCCCCCACGGCGGCCCCGCTCGACCCCGGGCTGAGCATCGGCACCGCCCGGGCCGCCGCGCAGAAGACCGGCAAGCGGATCGAGGCCGTCTCCGAGCGCGACGAGACCTCCACCACCTGGGCCAACCCCGACGGCACCCTCACCACCGAGCTGTCGGCCGGCCCGGTGCGCTTCCTGCGCGACGGCAAGTGGGCCGACGTCGACCTCACCCTGAAGACGGCCGCCGACGGCTCGGTGGCGCCCGCCGCCCACCCCAACGGCCTCAAGCTGGCCGGCGCCGGCGGCAAGCGCCCCCGCTCGCTCGCCGAGTCCAAGGCCGTCCAGGCGGCGCCGGCCGGCGCGGAGGCGGCCCGCACCCTCGTCTCGCTCGGCTCCGGCGACGACCAGCTCGCCCTGGAGTGGCGCGGCGGCCTGCCCGAGCCCCAGCTGAACGGCACCCGGGCCACCTACCGGGACGCCATCGGCGACGGCGCCGGCGACCTCATCGTCGAGGCCACCCGCACCGGCTTCGAGCAGTTCGTCCTGCTCAAGCAGCGCCCGGCGGCCGGCGGCTACACCTACACCATGCCGCTGCGCGCCAAGGACACCAGGGCCGAGGCGCAGCCGGACGGCAGCGTGCTGTTCACCGACCGGAAGAACGGCCAGAAGCGCGCCGTGCTGCCCGCCCCGGTGATGTGGGACGCCACCACCACGCCCGGATCGAGCGAGCACCCCCGGCAGGCCCGGGTCGGCCTCGAGGTCGTCCAGCGCGGCGACACCGTCGACCTGGTCTTCACCCCGGACGCGGCGTTCCTCGCCGACCCGGCCACCGTCTACCCGGTGACCGTCGACCCGGCGACCGCCGGTCTCGGCAACGCCTTCGACACCCGGGTCCAGAAGGGCGAGACGGTCGACTGGTCGGCCGACACCGAGCTCTACTGGGGCAACTCCGGCACCAAGAACGCCGACGGCAGCTCCCGCGAGGCCCGCGCCTTCGTCAACTGGAACACCGCCGGCATCGCCGACGCGCTGGTCTCCAGCGCGACCCTGTCGCTGTACAACTTCCACTCCGGCAACAGCGACTGCCAGCCGTACACCTGGGAGGTCTGGGACACCGGCCTGGCGTCCACCGCCTCCCGCTGGACCGCCCAGCCGGCCTGGAAGGCCAAGAAGGGCAGCTCCACCGAGACCAGGGGCCGCGACGCCTGCGGCGGTGACGGCTGGATCAACGCCAACGTCACCGACCTCGTGCAGACCTGGGCCTCGGCCAAGAACAGCACCTCCGGCATGGGCCTGCGCGCGCCCGACGAGGTCTCCACCAAGTACTGGAAGGAGGTCAACTCCGCCAACGCCTCGACCAACGTGCCCAAGCTGACGGTGAACTACAACTACCGGCCGCGCACCGGCACCAAGCAGCAGGCCGGCCCGCCGTTCCTCCAGGACGGCACCGGCACCTGGCGGGTCGAGACCACCACCCCGGTGCTCCGGGACACCTTCGTCGACCCCGACGGCGACAAGGTCACCGGCACCTTCCAGCTGGTCGACGCCATCTCCGGGGCCCAGGTGGGCGCCGTCAACGTCTCCGGCTACGTGCCCAGCGGCACCCCCTCCGAGGTCACCGTCCCGGCCGGGCTGCTGGAGTACGGGCACACCTACCGCTTCCGCAGCTCGCCGTACGACGGACTGCACTACAACCTGGGCTGGTCCCCCTGGGTGACCTTCAGCGTCAGCCCGCTGCCGGACGTGCCCACCGCCCTCCAGACCGGCGCCGACAGGACCCTGACGCCGGTGCTCTCCGCCCTGGCGACCAACCCCAACCAGGGCCGGGTCCGCACCGAGTTCGTACTCAAGGGCTCGAACGGGCAGCCGCTGCCCACCTCGCTCGCCCCCGCGTGGACCGAGAGCGGCAGCCGGGCCACCGTCCAGGTGCCGGCCGGCGCCCTGACCGACGGCGCCGACTACACCTGGGCCGCCCGGGCCTGCACCGCCGTCGGCTGCTCCGCCTGGAGCGCGGACCAGCCGCTGGCCGTCCGGGTCCAGGCCCCGCCGGTCCCGCCGACCCCGACGACGGTCGGCTTCACCGGCGCCGCCCTCACCGACGCCTCGGCGGCCACCGCCGGCGGCGGCTGCGACACCGGCGCCTGCCCGGCGGCCGACCCCGCCGAGCTGCGGATCGGCACCACCCCGGACGGCAGCAGCTGGACCGGCTGGCTCAAGCCCGACCTGTCGGCCGTCCCGGCCGGATCCCGGGTGGTCGGCGGCAAGCTGGCGCTGACCCGTTCGGACTGCGCCGCCGGCACGCCCGGCTGCGAGGAGACCGCGGTCGACGTGTTCCAGCTCGGCTCGGCCTGGGACCCCTCCCAGGGCGGCGCCGCGCTGATCGCCGCCGCGGGCGTCGACAGCTACGCCTCCGCGGTGAAGCTGTCCGAGACCGACCTGGCCGCGCCGGCCGGCTCCTGGATCGAGAAGGGCGAGGCCTACGGGCTGGCCCTGCGCCCGGCCGCCGGCTCGACCGGTGTCGCCCGGTACTTCTCGGCCACCGCCGCCGACCCCGCGCAGCGCCCGAGGCTGACGCTCGACTACCTGGCGCCGACCGCGCCCGGCGCCGCCGAGCTGGTCACCGCGACCGGCGGGGACACCGGACTCGTGGTCTCCTGGAACGCCCCGACCGACCGGGGCTCGGTCGGCGAGGTCGGTTACACCGTCCGGGTCGAGACCTCGGCCGGCGTGCTCGTCCAGGAGATCGCCACCGCCGACATCCGGGCCGCGTTCACCGGCCTGGACAACACCAAGTCGTACCGCGCGGTGGTGACCGCCCGGAACAGCTACGGCTCCGCGGCTCCGGTCGCCTCGGCCGTGGTGCAGGGCACGCCGACCGCCGGCGGCCCCGACCAGTACCGCGGTTTCGTGCAGGAGTACCTGGACGCCCGCAACAAGGTCAAGATGAGGGCGGGCCTCACCGTGCCGGAGGCGGCCGCCGAGGCCGCGCACGGCAGCGTCTTCGTCGACCTGCTGGCCACCCAGGACGCCTCGCTGGTCGCCAACCGCGAGGCGCTGGCGACCCAGGGCCAGCAGTACGCGGCCGCGGCGGTCACGCTGACCGACGTCGTGGTCGACCAGCAGACGGCCGGCAAGGTCGTGGTGCGGGCCACCGTCAAGGACACGGTGATGATCCGGGCCGACGGCGTGGACTCGCCGAGCGAGAGCGCGGGCCCGAAGCGGTTCGAGTTCACCGTCGGCACCGGCGCCGTGCTGGTCTCCGAGGCCGACGACCTCGCCGCCCAGCAGAAGCTGTCCTCCTCCGCCTCCGCGCAGGCGCAGGTCGAGGTCGCGGACTCGACGCCGACCGACCCGGCGGACGCGCAGAAGGCCATCCCGCTCGACGCCAACGGCTTCCCGGTCCAGCCCGCGCAGCCCGCCTCCGGCGCCGTCCAGGCCGGCTACAACTACAACGGCACCGCCGACTGGGCCCGTCGCAACGTCGGGATCAAGTGGGACTACGGCCAGGACTGCACCAACTTCGTCTCCAAGGCGCTGTACTACGGTGGCGGCATGCGGTTCCGCTACGGCTACAAGAGCTGGGACAGCGCCTGGTGGACGAACGACTACTGGATGTTCGGCTGGCGGATCAACCGCAGCTACACCTGGGCCGGCGCCGCCAACCTGCACCGGCACCTGATGTACAACCGGTACTCGACCTGGCTCCGCTGGACCTCCGACGCGCGGCCCGGTGACATCGTCTTCTTCAAGTGGAGGAACGAGAGCCGGATCAACCACGCCGCCGTGGTGGTCAGCTGGGGCGCCCGGATGGAGCTGCGCCAGCACGGCCGGCAGGGTGTCACCACCCTGAACGACGTGCTGGCGTGGTACCGGCAGAAGAACGACCCGATCGAGTGGTTCGTCGTGGTCCGCCCGCTCGGGACCAACTGATGGCGGCGGGGCGGCCGGTGACGGCCGCGCTGGCGGCCGTGCTCTCGGCCGCCCTGCTGGCCGGCTGTTCGAGCGCCGCCGACAACGCCCGGCTGGAGCACGCGGCCGACTACGCCGCGCATCCGCACCTCCGGGTCACCGGCTACCCGGTACCGGAGACGCTGGGCCTGGTCCAGCAGGTGGTGTGGCGGCTGGCCGACGGCTCGGCGGACCGGCTGGTGGAGCTGGCCGCCGCCGAGGGCCCGGCCGACGCCCGCCGGGCGGCGGCCGAGGAGTGGATCCGGACGTACGGGCCCGACGCCGCCGGGGAGGTCGGCGCCGACTTCGGCGACGACCCGGCGAACCGGCAGACCGTACGGCTGACCTTCCACGGGAGCGGCCGGGTGAAGGAGCTGACGCTCCGCCCCGAGGACTCCGAGGGCTCCGGCTCCGGCTCCGGCTCCGGTTCCGGTTCCGGCGGCGGCAGCGGGGCCTGGCGGGTCCTGCTGCGCTGACGCGGCCGTGAACGAAGGCGAGGGCGGGTGCTCCCGAGGGAGCGCCCGCCCTTGCCGTGTCCGGACCCGGATCCCCGGCTAGATGATCAGGCTGAGCGGCATGATCAGGGCGATCGCGACCACCGAGATCACCGTCTCCATCACCGACCAGGACTTCAGGGTCTGGCCGACGCTCATCCCGAAGTACTCCTTCACCAGCCAGAAGCCGGCGTCGTTGACGTGCGACAGGAACAGCGATCCGGCGCCGATGGCGAGCACCAGCAGGGCCGCGTGGGTGGACGACATGTCCGCCGCCAGCGGCGCGACGATACCGGCCGCGGTGATGGTGGCGACCGTCGCCGAACCGGTGGCGAGCCGGATCAGCACCGCGATCAGCCAGCCCAGCAGCAGCGCCGGGATGTGCCACTTCGACGACCAGTCGCTGACCGCGGTGCCCACGCCAACGTCGATCAGGGTCTGCTTGAAGCCGCCGCCCGCGCCGACGATGAAGACGATGCCGGCGATCGGGCCGAGCGAGGAACCGACGGTCTCCGAGATCCGGGCCTTGTCGAAGCCGGCCGCCCGGCCCAGCGTCAGCATGCCGAGCAGGGTCGCGGCGAGCAGCGCGATCAGCGGGGAGCCGAGGAAGTCGAGCACCCGCTGCGGCAGCGCCTTCGGGTCGTCGATCACGACGTCCGCCAGCGCCTTGCCGAGCATCAGCACCACCGGCAGCAGGATGGTCGCGAGCACGGCACCGAACGAGGGGGTGTGCTCGCGCTTCGCCGGCTCCGCCGGGGTGTCGGTCTCCGGTATCTCCAGCGGGCCGACCCAGCGCTCGGCCACCCGGGCGAACAGCGGACCGGCGACGATCAGCGTCGGGACGGCGATCAGCAGGCCGAGCGCCAGGGTGACGCCGAGGTCGGCCTTGAGCGCGTCGACCGCGACCAGCGGACCGGGGTGCGGGGGCACCAGGCCGTGCAGCACGGAGAGTCCGGCCAGCGCCGGGATGCCGATCCGCATCAGCGGGACGTTGCCGCGCCGGGCCACCAGCAGCACGATCGGGACCAGCAGCACCACGCCGACCTCGAAGAACAGCGGCAGGCCGAGCACGGCCGCGATCAGCGCCATCGCCCAGGGCAGCGCCTTCGTCCGGGACCGGGACAGCACGGTGTCCGCGATGATGTTCGCCCCGCCCGAGTCGGCGAGCAGCTTGCCCAGCATCGCGCCCAGGCCGATCAGCAGGCCGACGCCCGCCACGGTGGCGCCGAAACCGGTGGAGAAGCTGCTGAGCAGCTTGTCGAACGGCGCGCCCGCGACTGCGGCCAGCAGGCCGGAGCCGAGCGTCAGGGCGAGAAAGGGGTGCAGCTTGAGCTTGGTGATCAGCAGCACGATGGCGCCGATGGCGAGCAGCACGGCGACCAGCAGCCGGCCGTCGCTGTCGGTGTGCGGGAGGACCGGTGGGGCGGCCGCGAGCACGGTGAGGATGGGGGTCACGCGAGGTCTCCATTGACGGGCCGCAGCAGGGCGGCGGCCTTCTCGACGAGTTCTTCGGGGCTCGGCCCGATGTCCAGGACGGCGCCGCGCTCGTCCGGGCCGAGGGGTTCCAGGGCGGCGTACTGCGAGCCGAGCAGGGACGGCGGCATGAAGTGGTCGGTGCGCCGCGCGAGGCGGTCCTCGACCAGTCCGGTCCGGCCGCTGAGGTGCAGGAACCAGGCGTCCGGGCAGGCCGCGCGCAGGATGTCGCGGTAGCCGTGCTTCAGCGCCGAGCAGGTGACGACGCCGCCGGTGCCGGCCTCGGCGCGCTCCCCGAGCCAGGCGCCGACGGCGCGCAGCCAGGGCGCGCGGTCGTCGTCGTCCAGCGGGATGCCGGCCGACATCTTGGCGATGTTGGCGGGCGGGTGGAAGTCGTCCGCCTCGGCGAAGGGCAGGCCGAGGCGTTCGGCCAGCAGGCGGGCCAGGGTGGTCTTGCCGACACCGGAGACGCCCATCACCACGACGGTGAGGGGCGCGCGGGGGGTGTCCTGGTTCTCGACGCTGAGAGCCATGAGGTGGTGCTCCTTCGTTGCCTGGCCGCCACTATCGCCTCAAAGGTATGACGTATTCAAGTGTCGGAAACCAAATCGTCATACTTTTGCCGGGCGCGGGGACGTGGCGGGGCCGGGGGCACGGGGGCCGGGGTGGGCCCGGAGGACTAGGCTGGCCGGATGGAGATCCAGGGGCTGCCCGGCCGACTGCTCGCGGAACTGGGGCCGGCCATCGCGTCCGGGGAGCTCCCCGAGGGCGCCGTGCTGCGCGCCGAGGAGCTGGAGGAGCGGTTCGGCGTCTCCCGGACGGTGGTCCGCGAGGCGGTCCGGATCCTGGAGGGCATGCGACTGGTGGCCTCCCGCCGCCGCGTCGGCATCACCGTGCAGCCCCGGTCGGACTGGGACGTCTTCGATCCGCTGGTGATCCGCTGGCGACTGGCCGGCGCCGACCGCTCGGCGCAGCTGCGTTCGCTCGGCTCGCTGCGGCTGGCCGTGGAACCGGCCGCGGCGGCGCTCGCCGCGCGGCACGCCACCGATGACGAGCGGCGCCGACTCAGCGCGCTGGCGGTCGAGTTGACCATGACGGCGCGCGCCGCCGACCTCACCACCTTCCTCCGGCACGACATCGAGTTCCACTCCACCGTGCTGCAGGCCTCGCGCAACGAGATGTTCGCGCATCTCGGGGACACCGTCGGCGCGGTGCTGACCGGCCGGACCGAGTACCATCTGATGCCCCATCAGCCTGAGCCGTACGCGATCCGGCTGCACCGCGAGGTCGCCGAGGCGGTCTGCGCGGGGGAGGCCGAGCGGGCCGAGCAGGCGATGCGCACCATCGTCCAGGGCGCGCTGACCGAGCTGAACCAGCAACTCGGCTGAACCAGCAGCTCGGCCGAACCAGCAGCTCGGCTGAGCGCGCGGCCCGGCTTAGCACGCAGAGGATCCGGCGGGGCGTTCGGTACGGTCCGAGCCGGATTACATGATTTGGCATCAGTTCGGGGGATTCGTGCGCATAGTCCGGGTACGACGGGGCAGAGTGGAGCGCGGGGGCGTGTCAGCGGCGCCCGTCCCTCCGGTGGTCCGCCGTACCGTCCGCCGCCAGTCCGCCGCTCCGTGCCTGGGGGTCACCCGATGCCAACCGCCCGCCGTCGCCGCCGACTTCCCGACGAGGTGCGGATCGCCGTCGTCCGCGCGGTGCTCTGCCTGGCGTTCACGCTGGTGGGCATCGTGGTCGCGGCGCTGTCCTCGTACGCCGACAGCTGGCTGATGACGCCGGCGCTGATGGCGATGGGGCTCGGGGTGTTCGGCACGATGTGGTGCCTGTTGGAGATCCTGATCTCCCGCCAGGTCGCCGCGCAGCGGGTTCGGGCGCCGAACTCCGCCTCGCCGATGGGCGGCAGCCGCACTCCGGCCGGCCCGCCGCAGTACCGGCAGCCGCCCCAGCCCCGTTCCCAGCCCCAGCCGCGCCCCCGGGTGCCGCAGCCACCGCCTTACGCACAGCCGCTCCCCGCACAGCCGCCCCACGCGCAGCCGCCGCAGGTCCAACCGCCGTACCCGCCGCAGCCGGCGACGCAGCAGCCGTACCCGGGGACGCCGCCGCCCTACCCGGCCGGCCCCGGGCCGCGTCAGGCGGGGGCGACCACCCGGTAGTGGGTGGTCGGTCGGCCGTCGTCGTCCAGCAGGTGGAAGGCGATCAGCGGCGGCTGGTCGAAGGTGATCTCCGCCCCGCCCTCGAGGGGCAGCGGCACGGTGGAGACCACGCCCGGCGCGACCAGCAGCGGGAGCCCGGCGAACACGGTGGCCGCCGCGGTGTGCGCGTGGCCGCAGAGCAGTGCCCGCACCCGGGGGTGACGGCCCAGCACCTCGGCCAGCCGCTCCTCGCCGAACTGCCGGATCGGGTCCACGTACGGCAGGTGCAGGGTGACCGGCGGGTGGTGGAAGGCGACCAGCGCCGGGCGGTCCGCCGGGCCCTCGGCCAGTGTGCGGTCCAGCCAGCCGAGGGTCTCGTCGTCCAGCAGGCCGTCGTGCCGGCCGGGAATCGAGGAGTCGAGCATCAGCACGTCGGCCCCGGCCAGCGCGTGCAGCCGGTTCACCGGGCCGCCGGACGGCTCCTCGCCGAGCAGCACCTCGCGGTAGGGCTCGCGGGCGTCGTGGTTGCCGGGGCAGAGCAGCACCGGGTACCGGGAGGTCAGCACCTTGGCCACCTCCCGGTACTCGGCCGGCAGTCCGTTGTCGGCGAGGTCGCCGGTGACCAGCACGGCGTCCACCGGGCCGGGCAGGCCGTCCACGTACGCCATCACCTGCTCGGCCCGCCGACGGGCCCGCTCCCCCGCGTCGCCGTGGTGGTCCTGGCCCAGATGGATGTCACTGAAGTGAACGATCGTCAGCATGCGGTCACCGTATGCCGCTCAGGACGTGGCGGGAACCTCCGCCGGACGCTTGAACATCCGGGTGGCGGTGATCTCGCCGTGGACGGCCGGGCCGTCCGGGTCCTGCGGGGCGGGGAGCCCCGGCCGCAGGTGCTCCTCCACCGAGATGTACTTGAGGCCGGCCCGCAGGTCGGCGTCGTTGCGCAGCCGGATCACCAGCGGGAACTCGGCCAGCGCCGTGGTGTCGAACAGGCCGGTGGTGTAGATCAGCTGGACACCGAGGGCGTCGGCCACCGCGCGCTGGAGCTCCAGCAGGTAGGTGGCGTTGGCCCGGCCGATCGGGTTGTCCAGGAACAGGGTGCCCGCGTGCCGCAGCTGCGACTGGCCCCGGTCGTTGGCGCGCAGCGCGGCCATCGTGCAGTAGAGCGCGATGGCGGCGGTGAGCAGCTGCCCGCCGGAGAACACGTCGGACATCTGGCCGACGCCGACCCGCTCGGCGCGCAGCACCGCGTCCGGCTTGAGGATCTCCACCGAGACGCCCTTGGGGCCGATCGCGGCGGCCACACCGCGCAGCAGCAGCGACATGCCGTCCCGGCGCAGGTCGCTGTTCTTGCGGACGGCGGCGCGGGTGGCCTCGTCGATGACCTCGCCGAGGCGCTCGACCAGGGTCGCGTGGTCCGGGTCCTCGAAGCGGATCCGGAGGAACTCCTGGCCGGACCACTCCCCCAGCCCCTCGGGGAGGCGGGACAGCCGCTGGGCGGCGCGCAGGGTGGTCAGCGAGGACTCCACCAGTCCGCGCAGCCGGTCCACGATCGAGCCCCGGTTGCGCTCCAGCTGGGTGAGTTCGTCGGTCAGCACCCGCAGCCGGGGGGCGAAGGCGACCGCCCAGTTGGCGGCGTGGTCGGGCAGCGCGGAGGCGGGCAGTTCGCGGATCTGCTGGCGGGCCGGGGTGCGGACGGCCTCGTAGCGGGCCGCGTTGGCGTGCCGGACCAGCGCGTCCGAGGCGTCGCGGACGGCGAGTTCGGCGGCGGACAGCTCCCCGGCGGCGGTGCGCAGGGTGCGGCGGGCCTCGGCGGCGGCGGTGCGGGCGTCGGCGAGCGGGCCGAGGTACGGCTCGACGGCCGGACCGTCCTCCTCCTGCTCGCGCAGACCGTCCCGGAGCTGCCCGGCGTGCTCGTCGAAGTCGGCGGCGGCGGCCTGGGCGGCGTCGAAGGTGCGCTGGAGGTCGGCGGCGGCGGTGCGGGCGGTGTCGACGGCCTCGCGGAGCTCGGCGAGCCGGCCGGTGGCCGTGCGCAGCAGGGCCTGGGCGTGCTCGGGGTCGGTGGGGACGAGATCCTCGGGCAGCTCGGTGTGCGCGTCGCCGTCGGCGGGGGCGGAGCGCTCGGCCTCGCCGCGGAGCCGGCCGAGCTGCTCGCTGGCCGAGGCGGCCCGGGCCTCGATGGTGGCGACGAGTTCCTCGGCGCGGGCGGCGGCGGCCTGGCGGGCCGGACCGTCGGCGCCGTCGGGGCTGCCGAGCAGTTCCTCGGCACGGCTGCGGACCTTGTTGGTGAGGCGGTCGAGTTCGGTCGCGGCGGCGGCCTCGTCGCCCTCGGCGCGGGCCTGTTCGGCCCGCAGGTCGGCGCCGACGCCGACCTTCTCGTAGAGCTGGGAGGCGGCGCGGTAGGCCTCGCGCAGCGCGGGCAGCGCGGCGGGGGCGGTGTCGGCGGGTTCCCCGGACTGCTCGGCGGCGGCGATCTCGGCCCGCTCGGCGCGCAGGGTGCGCGCGGTGCGGCGGGCGTCGTCAGCGGCGCGCTGGGCGGCCCGGCGGTCCTCATCGCAGGTGCGGGCGCGCTCGGCGCACAGCGTCCGGCGGCGGTCGCACTCGGCGGCGTCCTCGGCGAGTTCGCGCCGGCGGCGGCTCCAGTTGGCGCGCTCGCGCAGCCGGAAGGCGAGGCCGGACAGGGCGTCGGCGCGGCGGCGGGCGCGCTGGGCGGCCTCCCGGTGCTCCTCGTGGGCGGCGGTCGCGGTGGCGTGGTCGGCCTCGGCCTCGTCGTGGTCGGCGCGCAGGGTGGCGAGGGCGGCGGCGGCCTGCTCGGCGTGCTCGCGGGCGGCCTCAGCGGCGGCGGCGCGTTCGGCGAGGGTGCCGGGCGGGCAGCTGGCGTGCCAGGAGGCGAGCCGGGCCGCGAGTGCGCGGTCGCCGCCGAGGCGGGCGGCGAGTTCGCGGATGTGCTCCTCGCGGGCGGTGGCGCGGGTGCGCAGTGCGCGGCGCTCGTCGTCGGCGGCGGACTCGTCGTGCATGGCCGGGTTCGGCGGGACGAGGAAGAACTCCGGCTCGTCGGTGATCGGGGCGATCAGCGAGGCGGCGGCACCGACGGCGACGGTGGAACGGGGCAGCAGGGCGGCGGCGCCCAACGCCTCGCGGGCCCGCTCCAGCGAGCTCGGGTCGGTGACGACCACGCCGTCGACGAGTTCGGGGCGGGCGGCAAGGATCGCCTCGTGGTCGGCGGGGTCGACGGACTGGGCCAGGTAGCGCCAGCCGGGCAGGGCGGGGATGCCGTGCTCGGCGAGGTACTCGACGGTGGCGAGCACGTCCGGTCCGGGCGGCAGCAGGCCGCCGTCGCCGAGCGCGGCGAGGATCCGGGAATCGTCGGCGGCGGCGGTGCGCAGGTCGAACAGGGTGCGTTCGGCGGTCGCGATGGACTCGTCGAGGAGTTCGCGCAGGTACTCGGCGTTGCGGTCGAGCACGGCGGGGGTGAGGAAGCCGGCGTCCTCCTCGGCAGCCGACCCGTCCTCGCTCCAGACCGTGGGTGCGGGCGTCAGGGAGAGCAGGTCGGCGAGCCGGGGCTCGGTGGCCAGCAGGGCGGCGGTGCGCTGCTCGGTGGCGAGGGCCTGGCCGGCGGCCTTGCGGGCGTCGGTGGCGCGGGCGGCGGCGAGTTCGGCGCGGCCGGTCGCGGCGGCGGCCTCGCGCAGCCGGGCGGCGGCGGTCTCGGCGGCGGTGCGGGCCCGGGCGAGGGCGGCGCCGGCGGCCTTCTCCACGTCGGCGGCGTGCAGGGCGGCCCGGGCCGGGTCGATGTCGCCGTCGGAGTCGATGAAGCCGGCCTCGACGGCGGCGGCGGTCTCCTGCTCGACCTCGGCGAGGCGCTGGCGCAGGTGCTCGGCCTCGCTGCGCGCCTTCTGGGCGGCGGTGGCGGCCTCGGTGGCGTCGGTCTGGGCCCGGGTGCCGTCGGCCTGGAGTTCGGCGGCGCGCTGCTCCTCGGTGTCGGCGCGGTCCTCGGCGGCTCCGGCGGCGCCTTCCAGGGCGCGGGCCAGGGCGGTGGCGGCGCGGGCGCGGGCGGCGAGCGCGGGGGCGGCGTCCAGCTCGGCCTCGCGGATCGCGGCGGCGACCCTGGTCACCCGGTCGGCGGCGGCGCGGTGCCGCAGCACGGCCTCGGCGGCCTGCCAGGCGGAGTGCAGGGTGCGGGCCTCGGTGAGTTCGCGGCGCAGCCCGGCGGCCTCCGCGGTGGCGGCGGCGAGGGCCAGGGTGGCGTGCCGGTGGGTGAGTTCGGCGGCGATCAGGGTGTGCCGGGTGCGGTCGGTCTCGGCGGCGGTGACGGCGCCCGCGGCGGCGGCGACCTCGACGGCGAGGTCCTCGGCCCGGTCGCGTTCGGCGGCGGCGCGCGAGGCGAGGGCGTGGGCGAGCCGGCGGGTGCGGCGTTCGGCGGTGCGGTGGGACTCGCGGACGCTCTCGCGGGCGGCGGTGGCCTCGGTGATGCGCTCCAGGAGGTCCAGCGAGCCGGCGGTGAAGTCGCGTTCGGCGGTGAGCTCGGAGCGCAGGCCGAGCTTGGCGGCGAAGCCGTGGACGAGGTCGGCGAGGCCGTCGGTGTCCCGGGTGTCGGTGACGGCGCGCAGCAGCAGGTCGGTGAAGTCCTTGTCCTGCTTGACCGCGAACAGGCCGGCCGCCTCGCCCTCGTCGGCGTTCATCTCGCGCTGGTAGCGGAAGAGTTCGGGGTCGAGGCCGAGTTCGCCGAGGTGCTCGGTCCAGCGGTCGTGGCCGTCCTCGAAGACCAGGTCGAGGTGCGGGTGGGCCTTGCCGGCCTCGGTGAGGGCGTCGCGGAAGCCCTTCATGGTGCGGCGGCGACCGCGGGCCTTCTGGTCGCCGGCCAGGCTGATCCGCTCGGCGACCGGGAGGGAGTCGAGGGTGAGGCCGGGGCCGGGGCGGAAGGAGTACCAGGTCTCGGCGAACTTGCGCGGGTCGGAGGAGACCTGGCGGCCGCGCCACTCGCTGACCTTGCCGACCACGACCGGCTCGCCGGTGACGGTGTGCTGCCACTCCAGGGCGACGTGGCCGCAGTCGTCGGCGAGCAGGAACTTGCGGAGCACTCCGGAGCTGGCGCCGCCGAGGGTGTTGCGGTGGCCGGGGAGCATGACCGAGAAGATCAGCTTGAGCAGGACGGACTTGCCGCCGCCGTTCTCCAGGAAGAGCACGCCGGCCGGGGCGGGGCGGCGGACCGGGCCGTCGGTCTCCTCGCCGAACAGTCCGATCTGCTGCGGCGCCGGGTCGGCGACGGGCTCGCCGACGCCACGCAGGTCGAGCACCGTGTCGGCGTAGCGGGCGCCGGCCGGTCCGATCGAGTAGAGGCGGACCCGGTTGAGCTCGTACATGTGCGGCTGTTCTCCAGGAGACGGGTGGATGGGTCGGCTGGGGCCGGTCCGGTGGGGGCCGGGGTGGGGGGTTGGGGGGCTAGAGCGAGTGGAACGGCAGTCCGGCGTCGGCGACCAGGTCGTCCCCGGTGTCCGGGGGCAGCAGGGAGGCGCTGCCGTCGGACACCGGCACGATGCCGAGGTCCAGCAGTTCGGCCATGGCGGCGCCGCCGGCCAGGTCGCGGACCTGGAGCTGGTAGCGGGCGGTGGTGCGGTAGGTGCCGCCGGCGTCGTCGGAGACCTTCTGCAGGAAGCCGGAGTCGACCAGGAACAGCACGGCCTTGGCGACGATGCCGATGGTCGAGCCGGAGAGCCGGCGGGCGTCCTTGGTGGCGCCGGTGGCGGTGCGCCGGGCCCAGACCCGCCAGGCGGCCTCCAGGCCGGGGGCGTCGCTCTGCGGGTCGGTGTTGTCGCCGTCGGCGGCGGCCTGCTCCTCCAGACGGCGGCAGGCCTGGCGGACGAAGGCGTCGACGCCGTTGACGGTGATCCGGCCGAGGTAGCCGTCGTCGGAGAGGTCGTCGGGGCGGGGGAAGGCCATCGCGGCGACGGCCAGGTGGGCCAGGCCGTGGAGGAAGCGGTCGGTGGACTCGGAGGCGGCGCGGCGCGAGTAGTCACCCATCCGGACGGCGAAGACGGAGTCCTCGGCGGCGGCGACGGCCATGCCGGCGCGTGGGGAGACCTCCAGGACCACCAGGCCCATGCCGGTGGCGACGGCGTCGGCGAGGCGGGCGAACGGCGGGTCCTCGCGGTGGCGGCGGACGAGTTCGGCGTACTCGGTGTCGCGGGCGGGGAGCAGCTTGGCCTGGAGGCCGAAGGAGACCAGGCGGGCGGCGTCCGCGACGTCGGCCGGGGTGATCGGCGCGGGGGCGGCCGGTTCGGTCTCGGGCGCCCAGGACGTGTCGTGGTGGGTCGTCACGGGCGGTGCTCCTCGGAGGCGTTGCGGTGGTTCACGGGCGGGCGGTTCACGGGTGGTTCACGGGCGGGTGGTCCAGGGCGGGCGGTGCGTGCGGCGGTCGGGGCGGGGCGGGGCGGGATGGTGCTGCGTGGTCGGGGCCCGGGCCGGCGGTCAGCCGGCGTCCTTGCGGTCGGCGGCCATCCCGGCCGCGTCGAGCAGGGCGCTGCCAACGACGAGGTCGGCGCCGCCGAACTCCGGGTCGTGCAGCGGGGTGCCGTCGTCGACCGCGAAGAGCAGCCGTTCCTCGCCCTGCCGGTAGGCGGTGCCGACCGGCGGGCTGGCCGCGTGCACGGCCAGCAGCGCGACCAGGTACGGAAGCTCCGGGTCCTGTCCGCGGGCCTCGGCGAGCAGTCCGGAGAGCCGGCGGGGCGCGTCGGCGGGCAGGTCGAGCAGGACGAGCGCGGCCTCCAGCTGGGCCTCGGAGAACCGGCTGTCGGCCGGGGTGGCGACCAGGTCCGGGTCGGGCAGCTCGGCGCCGAGGTGCTCGCGCTCGACGGGCGGGGTGAGCAGCAGGTCGACCAGGTCCGCGACGCGCACCGAGGCGGGGGTGCGCAGGCCGGTGCCGCGGGCGAAGAACGCGTCGGTCGGCCGGACGGCCCGCGCTACCGGCAGCCGGAGCACCGGGGCGAGCAGCTGGCCGTAGAGGTCGATGCCGCTGCGGGCGCCGGGGGTGGCGAAAGCCTGCCGGTCCTGCTCGGCGCGGAACAGCGGGCCCGCCTCCAGCAGCCGGGTCTGCAGCTGGGTGTGGCGGCGGATGCAGTCCTTGACGATGTCGACCAGCTCGGCGGCGCGGCGCTTGTGCTCCGGCTCCTCGGCCTCGTCGCGGGCCTTGCGGATGTTGGTGAGAATCGCGTTCTCGTGCCGGTAGCGGTCGGCGATGTGGTCGAGCGCCTCGTCGATGAGGTCCGGGATCGCCTGCATCCAGTCGACGGCCCGGACGTTGCGGCGGGTGGCCTCCAGGGCGCGGCGCAGCGTCTCGGCGTACTGGACGGTGCGGTAGCGGGCCTGCTCGGCGGCGAGCTGGGCGTCGGCCAGGCGGCCGCGCCGGATCAGCACCTCGAGCTTGACCTCGGCGGCGATCTGGGCGGAGGTGACGTCGGTGTCCAGCGCGCCGACCAGGACGTTGACCGCCTCGTCGGTGGTGCGCAGGTAGACGCCGCCGTCGGGGCCCGGGACCTCCTCGATCAGCTTGAAGTCGTAGTCGCGGCGGACGTACTCGCCGTCGGCGCCGAAGGTGCCGTAGACGGCGCGGAAACCCCGGTCGACGCTGCCGACGTTGATCAGTGACTCCAGCACCCAGCGGCCGACCCGCTGGTGCTCGGCGGCCGGGCGGCCGGGCGCCTGGGCGGCGACCCTGGGCAGCAGCCGGGCCAGCACTATCTCCCGGTCGGCGCCGGTGTCGAAGTCCATGTTGAGGGTGACGAGGTCGATCGCGGCGAGTCCGACCTCGGCCATCGCGTAGCCGCCGTACTCGCCGGCCAGCATCACCTTGCGGTTGTCCAGGTCGTGCAGGGGCGCAGTGCAGGCCAGCGCCTTGAGCCGGCGCGCCAGGCCCTCGTCGGCGGCGGGGCCGGGCGCGGGCCGCGCGGCGGCGACGGCGGGCCCGGCGGGCGGCCGGGGGCCGTGCTCGGTGGGCTGGTCGGCGATGACGGTCACGGTGGACAAGAGTAGAGGCAGGCCCCGACATCGACCGAAACGGACCTTCCGGACAGGCCCGCGGGCGGCACCTCTCCGGGCGTCCGCCGATAGAACCCGCATTCGAGAAAAGCCTCCCGGTGACCCCCCGGGCTCGGCCATGATGCTTCGTATGATCACCAGACTGGTTCGAGGCGGCCTCGCCGCCGCACTGGCCGTGACCACCCTCACCGTCGCCATCGCCGCCGTCGCCACCGCCGCACCCACCGCGGTCGCGCCCATCGCCCTCGCGACCGCCGTGAGCGGTCCGAACGTCACGGTGACACAGGCCGGCAACTACCCGGTCTTCCCGGTCGACAACACCAGCTTCAGCGTGACCTGGAAGTCCACCGGCACCGCCGACGTCACCGGGGTGACCCGGCTGACCGTCGACCTGCCGCCGGGCCTCACCACCACCGGCGCGCTGATGTACTCCACCCCGTACGACTACACCTTCACCCAGACCGTCTCCCCCGACGGCCGCCGGCTGGAGGCCGTGTTCACCGGCACCCGGGCGCCCGGGCGCAGCGACTTCATGAAGGTCCAGGTCAGCTCGCACGGCACCCGGCCGTCCGGGGTGATCACCGTCACGGCGGCCAACAAGGACGACGCCGACCCGTCCGACAACGTCTCCCGCTACCTGCTGGGCAGCGGGCTCCAGGCACCGGTGACGCCGGCCGCGCCCGCCGTCACCGCGCTCGCGCCGGGCACCGGCCCCGCCGCCGGCGGCACCGCCGTGACGATCACCGGCACCGGACTCACCAACGGCTTCGCGCTGTTCGGGAACACCCCGGCGAACGGCAGCTGCACCGACACCGCGTGCGTGGTCACCGCCCCGGCCGGCTCGGGCACCGTCCCGGTCACCCTGGTCACCCCGGGCGGCTCCGCCGCGACGCCGACGGCCTTCGGCTACACGCCCTGACCCGGCTCCCGCCGAGCGTCCACTCGGGCCCGGTACCCGCCCCGGGTACCGGGCCCCGAGTGCGTCCGGCCGCTTCCGGAGCAGGTTCACCAGGGCATGTTGAACACGTTCAATTCGAAGGTCTGGAGTCACTCCCGTGCAGGCGGGAGCAGCCCGGCCTGCCTCCTCGGCATGGGGTGGACGCAGATGAACGACGCGACCGACAACGACCGGACGGTCCTGCTGAGAGTCCGGCGCCTGCTCCGGATCTTCGTGGTCTGCCTGGTCCTGAGCGGGCTGACGGCCTTCCCCCTGGAGAGCGAGACCCGCTGGCTCTCCGAGCTGGCCGCCGGGCCCGGCGCCCCGGTGACCGAGCACTTCCCCGCCCTGCTGGAGTGGATCCAGCGGGTCCGGGACGGCATCGCCGAGACCAACGACCGCTACCCCTTCCTCGCCTACGGCACCGACTGGCTCGCCTTCGCCCACCTGGTGATCGCGGCGGCGTTCGCGGGACCGCTCAAGGACCCCGTGCGCAATGTCCGGGTGATCCGCTGGGCGGTGCTGGCCTGCGCCGGGATCATCCCCCTCGCACTGATCTGCGGACCGCTCCGGGGCATCCCGCTGTACTGGCGCTTCATCGACATGTCGTTCGGGGTGGTGGGCGTCGTACCGCTGCTGATCGTGCTGCGGGCGCTGCGGCCGCTGGTCGAACGGGCCGAACTGACCGCGCGGGTGGCCCGGCTCCCCGAAGGGCCGGGGCCTGCCGACCCGACCCGGCCGCACGGGTCGGCCCCGGCGGCGGGCTGAGCCTCGACGGGGCGGACCGGTCGGGCGCAGGCCCTACCATCTGCCTCAACAGCTGCTGGGAGGCGGACGGGCGTGACCGATGCGGTGATCGATCTCAATGCGGACCTCGGTGAGGGGTTCGGACGCTGGACGCTGACCGACGACGAGGCCCTGCTGTCCGTCGTCACCAGCGCCAACGTCGCCTGCGGCTTCCACGCCGGAGACCCGTCCACCATGCGCCGGGTCTGCTCACTGGCCGCCGAACGCGGGGTCAGGATCGGCGCCCAGGTCTCCTACCGGGACCTCGCCGGCTTCGGCCGCCGGGCCATGGACGTGCCGCCGGACGAACTCGCCGACGAGATCGCCTACCAGATCGGCGCCCTCCAGGTCTTCGCCCGCGCCGCCGGCTCCCGGGTCTCCTACGTCAAGCCGCACGGCGCCCTCTACAACCGGGTGGTCGCCGACTCCGAGCAGGCCGAGGCCGTCGTCGCCGGGATCCTGCGGGCCGGGGCGGTCTGCGACGGACCGCTGCCGGTGCTGGGCCTACCCGGCTCCCGGCTGCTGGCGGTCGCCGAGGACGTCGGGCTGCCGGTGGTCACCGAGGCGTTCGCCGACCGCGCCTACACCTGGGCCGGCACCCTCGTCCCGCGCCGGGGACCGGACGCCGTGGTGCACGACCCCGGCACCGTCATCACCCGCGCGGTCGGCATCGCCCGCGACGGCGCCGTGGACGCGATCGGCGGCGAGCGGATCGCCGTCGAGGCGCGCTCGCTGTGCGTGCACGGCGACACGCCCGGCGCGGCCCAGCTCGCCTGGCGGATCCGGGGCGCACTCGCCTCGGCGGGGGTCCGGGTAGAGGCCTTCGCTTGACATCCTCCCCGCCCTGAAGGGCGGGGATTCCCCTCAGCCTCGCGGCTGAGCCGCTGCGCGTGTGCGCGGCGGTGGGACTACTTCCTGCTTCATCGACGACTGCCCGCCCGGAGTGCTCCGTTGAGGTCTGACACCGTCTCCACAGGCTGCAACCGCCAGTCCGGCGGCCAGGATAT
The DNA here is from genome assembly GCF_034043715.1 of Kitasatospora purpeofusca. Lineage (GTDB taxonomy): Bacteria > Actinomycetota > Actinomycetes > Streptomycetales > Streptomycetaceae > Kitasatospora > Kitasatospora purpeofusca_A. Next base: position 23,554 of record NZ_JAXCLC010000087.1, read on the forward strand.
TTCGTGCCGCGTTGACGTCCCGGTCGTGGGCCGTCCCGCAGGCGCACGTCCACTCGCGGACGTTCAGCGGCATCCTGCTCTGCAGGGTTCCGCAGGCCGAGCACAGCTTGGACGAGGGGAACCACCGGTCGACGGTGATCACCTCGCGTCCGTACCAGTCGGCCTTGTACTCCAGCATGGACCGCAGCTCGGTCCAGGACGCGTCACTGATCGCACGCGACAGCCGCCGGTTCCTGAGCATATTCCGGACGGTCAGATCCTCGATCACGATCGTTTGGTTCTCACGAACGAGTCGAGTGGTGAGCTTGTGCAGGAAGTCCCTGCGCCGGTCGGCGATCCGGGCGTAGACCCGCCCGACCTTGAGCCGGGCCCTGGCCCGGTTGGCGCCGTCACCCTCGGCCTTGCGGGAGAGATCCCGCTGGGCCCTGGCGAGGCGTTCCCGGTCCTTGCGCTCGTGCCTCGGGTTGGTGATCTTCTCCCCGCTGGAGAGCGTCACCAGGCTGGTGATGCCGGCGTCAACACCCACGGCGGCGTTGACCGCCCCGGGCATGGCCGGGCGGTCCTCGCACAGCATGGAGACGAACCAGCGTCCGGCCGCGTCCTGGGACACGGTCACCGTGGACGGGGAAGCGCCCGCCGGCAGAGGACGGGACCACACGATGTCCAGCGGCTGATCGATCTTCGCCAGGGTCAGCCGGCCGTCCCGGAACCGGAAGCCGCTGGTGGTGTACTCGGCGGAGCGGCGGGACTTCTTCCGGGACTTGAACGCCCGCTTCACATGAGTGGTCGCCACGGATCACACACTAACACCACTGCTTGTGACCATATGACGGACAATCACATGTCAAGACACCGCACCGCCTTGACGGCGATTCGGCCACTCCTGACCCTCCCCCAGCCTTCGCCCGGGGACGCCCCCATCGCGGGCGATCCCATTCCTCCCCGACCTCAAGGCCAGGGCTTCCTTGGAGGCATTCGATGAAGGCAGGCGGCGCAGCGGACGGCCCGGCCGACGGCCCCGGTCCGGTGCTGCGACCGGTCGGCGAGCGCGCGCTGCTGGTCGAGCTGCCCGGCGCCGCCGAGGTCACCGCCCTGTACGGCTGGCTCCGCGAACGGCAGTCGGCCGGCGGGCTGCCGCCGGTCGAGGAGATCGTGCCCGCCGCGCACACCGTCCTGCTGGACGGCGTGGCCGATGTCCCCGCGCTCGCCCGGCTGCTGCGCACCGCCCGCCCGGACCGGGCGGCCACCGCCGCCGGCCCGCTGATCGAGGTGCCCACCGTCTACGACGGCGCCGACCTCGCCGAGGTCGCCGCGCTGTGGGGCGTCCCGCCCGAGGAGGCCGTCCGGATCCACACGGCACCCGAGTACGTGGTGGCGTTCTGCGGCTTCGCCCCGGGCTTCGGCTACCTCACCGGCCTGCCGGCCCGCTACGAGGTGCCGCGCCGGGCCACCCCGCGCAGCGCCGTCCCGGCCGGCTCGGTCGCCCTGGCCGGCCCCTACACCGGCGTCTACCCGCGCTCCTCCCCCGGCGGCTGGCAGCTGCTCGGCCGCACCGCCCTCCCCCTCTGGGACACCGCCCGCACCCCGGCCGCGCTCCTCGCCCCGGGCACCCGGGTGCGCTTCACCCCGGTCCGGGGAGGCGCGGAGTGACGGCCGGGACCGACAGGACGGACGGGCTGGTCGGAACGGACGGGCCGGTCGCAACGGACGGGCTGGTCGTGGTGCGGCCGGGTCCGCTGACCACGGTGCAGGACCTGGGGCGGCGCGGCGTCGCGCACCTCGGGGTGCCGAGGGCCGGCGCGCTGGACGAACCGGCGCTGCGGGCGGCCAACCGCCTGCTCGGGAACGAACCCGGGGCCGCCGCCCTGGAGACCACCCTGGGCGGCGTCGCGGTGCGGGCCCTGCGGCCGCTGCTGGTCGCGGTGACCGGGGCGCCCTGCCCGGTCCGGGTGGACGGCCGGCCCGCCGCCTGGGGCGCGCCGGTCCCGGTGCCCGCCGGGGCGGTGCTCGACCTCGGCACCGCGACCGCCGGGGTGCGTGCCTACCTGGCCGTCGCGGGCGGGATCGCCGTCCCGCCGGTGCTCGGCAGCCGCTCGGCCGACCTGCTCTCCGGGCTCGGCCCGGCCCCGCTGTCCGCCGACGACCGCCTGCCGGTCGGCCCTCGGCCGCCCCACCGGGCGACGCCGGAACTCGTCCCGCTGCCCGCTCCCCCGCGTGAACTGGTGCTGCGGCTGCGACTCGGCCCCCGGGCGGACTGGTTCACCCCGGACGCCCTCGCCCGGCTCGCCCGCGACAGCTACCGGGTCTCCCCGGCCGGCAACCGGATCGCGCTGCGCACCGAGGGCCCGCCGCTGGCCCGCTCCCGGGACGGCGAACTCCCCAGTGAGGGCATGGTGCTGGGCGCCGTCCAGGTCCCGCCGGACGGGCTCCCGGTGGTCTTCCTGGCCGACCATCCGACGACCGGCGGCTACCCCGTCGTCGGCGTGGTGCCCTCCGCCGACCTCGCGGCGGCCGCGCAGACCCGCCCGGGTACCCCGCTGCGCTTCACCGTCCTGGCCGGGTGATCCCCGCCCCGGCCCGGCTTCCCGACAGTGCCCGCGATCGTCCGGTGCGTCCCGTCGATCACCGACGCGCCGTCCGCGATGTCCCAGAGGACGTTCTGCAGGACGCGGGCGAGGGTCCAGCGGACGGCGCGGGGGCGGTCCAGGGCGAGGCGGTCGGTCAGCAGGTCGAAGCGCAGGCGCAGGGCGCGCGGGAGGTCGCCGGTGGCGGTGAGGTCGGACCAGCGGTTCCCCAGGGCCGGAAGGAGTTCGAAGCACGGGTCGCCCGCCAGGGGCTTGGGGTCGATGGCGAGCCAGGGCATCCGGAGGTCGGGGGCCGACGGGGCGAGCACGTTGCCGTAGTGCAGGTCCCAGTGCAGCAGGCGGTCGCCCGGCTCGGGCCGGACCTCGCGGAGGGCCGCCGCCAGATCCGCCAGCAGCCGGCGGTCGTCCTCCCCCGCCAGCCGCTCGCGCACGGCCGGGACCTCCGCCAGCATGCCGTCCGCGATCTCGGCCAAGGTCCGCAGTCCGGGCGGCGCCTGATGTTCCGTCAGCTCTGCCAGCAGGTCGGCGAGGACGCGGGTGGCGGCCCGGTCGTCGGGCAGCGCGAGCAGGGAGCGGGCCGGGTCGAGGCGTTCCAGCAGCATCGAGCCGGTGGCCGGGTCGTGCTCGAGCAGCCGGACGGCGCCCCGGCCGTTCCAGGCCCGCAGGGCGAGCGGCTCGCCCCGCGTCTCGGCGTCCACCCGCTGGAGCTTGAGCACGGCGCGGGAGCCGTCGGCCCGCCGGACGGGCAGGACCAGGCCGACCACACCGTGTGCGGGCGGGCCGTCGAGGCGCAGCCCCCAGCGGTCCGCCGAGGCCGCCGCGAGCGCGGGCAGTCCGTCGGCCCAGCGGCGGCCGTCCTCGCCGTGCCACTCGACGAGGGAGGCGACCAGCGCCTCGGGGACCTGGATCGGCAGCACGACGGACACCCTCCTCGCAACAGTCGGGGGTCGGTCGACGGAAGCCTGACAAGCGGACAAGCGGACAAGCGCAACGACCCTACGCCAGCGCGGCGGCGGTGGCCTCGGCGAATCCGTCCGGGTTGTCGATCATGATGTTGTGCCCGCAGTCCGGCACCGCCGCCAGCACCACCCCCGACTCCCGGAGCAGCTCCGCACCGGCCGGCTCGCCGTCGGCCGCGGGGAAGAGGAAGGTGCGCGGCACGTCCAGGCCGTGCAGTTGCTCACGCAGGGTCGGGACGGTCCCCCGGCAGCGGTGGACGGCGGTGCGGTGCAGCGCCTCGGGCCCGGCGAGCCGCATGGTGGCCCACCAGAACGGGCCGGCCCACTGCTCCACCTGCTCCCACCCGCCGGCCAGGTACTCCTCCTCGGTGAAGGTGGCGAGTCCGCTGCTGCCCGGGGTCCGGGTCGGGGCGGCCGGGTCGAGGACGGAGTCGACCAGGACCAGCCGGTCGACCAGCCCGGGGTGCCGATGGGCGAGCAGGACGGCGACCGCGCCGCCCAGGCTGTGGCCGATCACCTCGACCCGCTCCACCCCCGCCGCGCGGACGGCCGCCGCGACGGCGTCGGCATGCGCCTCCAGGGTGTAGGAGAAGTCGGCGGGACGGTCGCTGATGCCGAAACCGAGCAGGTCGAGCAGCAGCGCGCGGTGGCCGGTGAGCAGCGGGTGGGCGGCGGCCGCGGCGTAGTAGACGGGCGAACTGGAGCCGAGGCCGTGCAGATAGAGGCGGACGGGCTCCTTGCCGGGGATCTCCACCCAGCGGATCCGGTCGCCGTTCGGGGTGACGATGGCGTCGCGCACGGTCGTGCTCCTTCTGCTGTCGACAAGGGGACCCGGGCAGGCACTCCCGGGGCTGCCGCCTCCCGACTCCTCCCGGGGGCGGCGAGACGACCATACCTCGACGCCGAGGTATCGCAACACCGATATATCTCGCGGCGTCTGGCAGAGTGGGCCCATGCTGAAGCTCGCGATCCTCGGGTTCCTCCACGACCGGCCCCTGCACGGCTACGAACTGCGCCGCCACCTCGCCGCGCTCACCGGCCACGTGCGGCCGATCAGCGACGGCACGCTCTACCCGGCGATCAAGCGTCTGGAGGCCGACGGGCTCCTGGTCCGCTCGACCGAACCCGGCGCGGCGGCCGCGCCCCGACACACCCTCCGGCTGACCGACGCCGGCCGGACCACGTTGCTGGACCGGCTGCGGACCCCCGACGAGCTGGACGTCAGCGACGAGAACCGCTGGTTCACCCTGCTCGCCTTCCTCCGCCAGCTCGACGGCGAGCCGGCCGCGCAGGCGGCCGTGCTCCGGCGCCGCCTCGCGTTCCTCGACGAACCGGCCAGCTTCTTCTACGACGGGGACCGGCCGATCGGCGCCGAGGAGACCACCGACCCGTTCCGCCGGGGGATGCTGCTGATCGCCCGCGCGACCACCACCGCCGAGCGGGACTGGCTGCACACGACCCTCGCGGAACTCGACCGCTCGGCCGGCGCCGGGGCCTGAGCTCGATCCGGGGTCTGAGCCCGAGCCGGGGTCTGAGCCCGATCCCGAGCCGAGGCGTGAACCGGGGCCGGGCCGCCGGACCCGGCACGCGAAAACGCCGCGGCCCGCGCCGACCCCCTGCGGAGGGGTCGGCGCGGGCCGCGGCGTCCGGTGCGGCGGGCAGCGCCGGTGGACCGGTCAGTGCTGGTGGTAGGCGTGGACCACGGCGTGGCCGCGCCCCTTGCCGATCATCCACTTGTTGACCGGGACCGTCAGGACGAAGGCCAGGACCAGCGAACCGGCCAGGGCGAACCAGAACAGCACGTCGCCGAGACCGGCGTCCATGGCACCGGGCACGGTCACCATCACGCTGCTGTCGATGATCTCCATGACGATGATCGAGACGGTGTCGGCGGCCAGCGCGACCTTCACCGCGGTGCGGACGTCCAGGCCCGCCCCGAGCACGCCGCGCATGGTCAGCGCGTAGCCGAAGACGAAGGCCAGCAGGACCGAGAGCACCACGGTCCCGCCGTTGTGCAGGCCGAAGGCGGTGCCGAGCACCATGCCGAGGATCTCGCCGATCGCGCAGCCGGTGAGGCAGTGCAGCGTCGCCTGCGCGGCGGTCGCCCAGGTCACGCGCCCGCCCCCGCTCCCGTGATGTGCGTGGTGCGCGTGCTCCGCATGATGTTGGTGCTGTTCGTGGCTCATGTGCTGCCCGTGGTCCTCGTGCCGCTCGTGGCCCGCGTCGTGCCCTTCGGGACCATGGTGCCCGTGCTGCCCGTGGTTGTCGTGACCGCTGTGCTGCTGCCGCTCGTGCTGGGCGGGGTGCGCCATGTCGTCCTCCACGTACTCGTTCCTTCGCCGTGCTGCCCGGCTCGTCGATGACTGTATACCCCCCTGGGGTATCTGCCAAGCCTTCTTCGCCCCGCCCTCTTCCCACCGCGCACCGGCCGTGCTCCGATGGTTCGCATGACGACCGGCGAACGACGCGAGGGATACGACGGCACCGGCCCCGGGGCGATCACCCCGGACGGATGCGCGGTCGAACTGTACGAACGGCTGCCGATCCGCGACGAGGTCGAGGTGATCGCCGGCGCCGTGCCGCCCGGCGCGAGCCTGCTGGAACTCGGCTGCGGGGTCGGCCGGATGACCCGACCGCTGGTGGAACGGGGCTTCCGGGTGACGGCCGTGGACGAGTCGGAGCAGATGCTGGAGCGGATCCGCGGGGCCCGCACGGCGCTCTCCCCGATCGAACGGCTGGACCTCGGCGAACGCTTCGACGTCGTCCTGCTCGCCTCCTTCCTGGTGCACGCCGGCAGCCTCGCCGTCCGCCGGGGCCTGCTGGAGACCTGCCGCCGGCACGTCGCCCCGGACGGCTGTGTGCTCATCCAGCGCGAGGGCGAGGACTGGCAGACGAACGTCCCGCGCGAGCGGGCACTCGGGGAGAACGGCCTGGTCAGGGTGGAATCGGCCACACCCCTCGGCAACGGGGTGAACCGGGTCCACGTGGTGTACGAGTTCCCGGACGCCCGGTGGACCCAGACCTTCCCGTCCCGCCCGATGGACCGACCCGAGTTCGAACGGTCGCTCGCCGAGGCCGGGCTGACGGTCGACACCTATCTGACCGAGGACGGGAGCTGGGCGCGCGCCCGGCCGACGGCCGCCTGAGCGGCATCGGGGCGAAAGCGGAGTAAGCGGGGAGGAACAGGGCGACGGGCGGTGCGCCGGAGGTGGGCCGGGGGAAAGGCTGTCACCCGAACGGCGTAGCATCAGGCGGGCGCCGGGCCCGCGCGCGGCCCGAGCGCCGGGCGGGACCGGTCGTTCGCCTGCCATCGGACCGCGCCGCTGGACCGCGCCAACCGGTTCGCAGGGCCGTTCCCGCACCGACCAACAAGGAACGCTTCATGCGCATCGACCGACGGATACCCCGGGCGGGTGTCCGGTGATCGACTGGTTCCACGGGGCCGTCCTAGGCCTGATCCAGGGGCTCACCGAGTTCCTCCCGATCTCCTCCAGCGCCCACCTCCGGGTCTTCCCCGCTCTGTTCGGCTGGCAGGACCCGGGAGCGGCGTTCACCGCGGTGACGCAGCTCGGCACCGAGACCGCCGTGCTGATCTACTTCCGTCGCGACATCGCCGCGATCATCAAGACCTGGACGCTCTCGCTCTTCCGGCCCGCGCTGCGCTCGCACCAGGACGCGCGGATGGGCTGGTTCGTGATCATGGGCACGCTGCCGATCGGCATCCTGGGCAAGCTGTTCCAGGACACCATCGAGCAGGATCTGCGCGATCTGCGGATCATCGGCGGCACGCTGATCCTGTTCGGCGTGGTGCTCGCGATCGCCGACCGCACCCGGGCGGTCCGGCACGCCAAGCCGATCTCCGACCTGACCCTGCCGCACGCGGCCACGTACGGCATGGCCCAGGCGCTCGCCCTGATCCCCGGCGTCTCCCGCTCCGGCGGCACGATCAGCGCCGGTCTGCTGCTCGGCTACAGCCGCGAGGCGGCGGCCCGGTACTCGTTCCTGCTGGCGATCCCGGCGGTGCTGGCCTCCGGCCTGCTGGAGCTGTTCAAGATCGGCGAGGGCCCGGCTCCGGCCTGGGGGCCGACCATCCTGGCCACCGGGATCGCCTTCGTGGTCGGATACGCGGCGATCGCCTGGTTCCTGAAGTACATCTCGAACAACAGCTTCATGCCGTTCGTGGTCTACCGGATCGCGCTCGGCATCCTGATCATCGTCCTGGTGTCCGTGGGCACCCTGACGCCGGACGCCGGCGTGGTCGCGAAGTAGAACCGCGTTCCATTCCATGCCCCGGGCCCCGGAACGACGGAGCGGGGCCGGGCCC
>NZ_JAXCLC010000088.1:0-30981 GCF_034043715.1 Kitasatospora purpeofusca
GGGGTCAGGGGGTCGTCAGGGGGACGGCGGCTTCGGGGGTGAGGAGGCGGGCGGTGAGGGATTCCTGGAGGTAGAGGGCGATGGCGTCGGCGGTGTGGGAGAGGTAGCCGACCGAGACGTCCTGGCCCAGGACGAGGGTGAAGTCGCCGCCGCGGGTGGAGAGGAGCAGGGCGCCCTCGATGGCGGGGGCCCAGATCAGCTCGCCGTCGAGGAGGCGGGCGATGTGGCTGGCGATGGGGTGGCCGTGGTCGGAGGTCTCGTTGACGGCGTTATAGGTGTCGGCGCCGAGAAGGAGGGCGTAGGGGCCGCCCACTCCGGCGAGGCGGAGGGTGGTGAGGGCGAGGCTCACGGCTTCCGGGTACTCGCGGACGTCGGCGGGGAGCGGGACGGCGGGGTTGCTGGCGGCGGCGCGGATGCCTTCGATACCGGCGGCCGGGTAGCCGTCGAACAGGACGCGGTCCTCGGTGAGGGCGAGGGTGCGGGCCGCCGCCTGGACCGGCGTCCAGTCGGAGTCCCGGGAGCCGCGTTCGACGTCGTCGACGGCGGCGCGGTCGACGGAGAAGGGGACCCGGAGTTCGATCAGCGGGCGGACCTCGCGGGCGTGGGCCTGGACGCCCGGGGTGGGCGGCTCGATGGGGGTGAGGTGGCCGGTGCCGACCGCGGCGACGGCGGGGCCGTCCGGGCCGGCCAGGTCGACGACCCGGCGGCCGGCGAGGTGGAGCTTGAAAGTCTGCCGGGCCTCCTCCTCGATCTCCTCCCAGGCCGCGGCGGAGACGGGCGCGAGTTCGCGGTGCAGGTTGTTCATGGCGCTGGGGTGCCTTTCAGGCTGCCGATGGCGAGGGAGCCGTCGGTGGGAAGAGCGACGACGGGGAGCGGGGCCAGGAGCGTGACGGGGGCGGCCGGGGCCGGCGGCGGGTCGGCGAGGAAGTCGGCGGTGGGGACGTAGAACAGCGTGCCGGTGACCGCGGTGGAGAAGTCGAGCAGGCGGTCGTGGGCCGCCGGGCCCCGGCCGGCGAACATGTTGCGGATCATCTCCTCGGGCACCTCGGGGTCGCGTGCGTAGCCGATGAAGTAGGTCCCGGCCTCGCCGCGGCCCGCAGGGCCCCCGTCGAGGCGGCCGAACGGCATGTTGAACCGCAGGATCTGCCGCTCCTCGCCGTCCGGGCCGGTGACGGAGGTGAGCGCGACGTGGGAGTCGGCCGGCTTCGCGGCGTCGTCGAACTCGATGTCGTCGGCCTTGCTGCGACCGACCGCGCGTTCCTGCTGGTCGACGGTCAGGTGCTCCCAGGCGGCGAGATCGTGCAGGTACTTCTGCACGATGACGTAGCTGCCGCCGGTGAAGTCCCGGTCCTCGGCGCCGATCAGCACGGCCTCGGCGGCCTCCCGGCCCTCCGGGTTCTCGGTGCCGTCCACGAAGCCCAGCAGGTCGCGGGCGTCGTAGTAGGAGAAACCGTTGGTCGCGTCGACGACGGTGGCGGCGCCGGAGAGCCGCCGGGTGATCCGGCGGGCGAACTCCCAGCAGACGTCCATCCGGGCCGACCGGATGTGCAGGAGCAGGTCACCCGGGGTGGCCGGGGCTCGGTGGCGGGGGCCGGCCACCTCGGGGAACGGGTGCAGGGCGGCCGGACGGGGGCCGTCGAAGAGCCGGTCCCAGGCGTCGGAGCCGATGCCGGTGACGCAGGTGAGGCCGACGTCGGGGGCACGGAAGGCGATGGCGTGACGGAGGCCCGCGAGCTCGGGCAACAGGTCGCGGACGGCGGCCTCGCCGCCGGGGTCGACGGTGAGGACCAGGAAGATCGCGGTGGCGGCGGGCGGGGCGAGGACCGGCTGTGGGACCGGCGGGTCGGCGGGCGGCGGCTGCGACTGCGACTGCGACTGCGACTGCGACTGCGACTGCGGTGACTGTGGCGGCATGGGTGGACTCCGGTCTCCGGGGCCTGATGACCCGTTCGATTACACCCCGGAGCGGACATTTCGGCGCGGGCGGCGGGCCGGTCGGCCGTACGCCCCTCGCCCCTCACCGCGCGGGAGCGGGGAGGGGCGAGGAGCAGGGAGACGCGAGGAGGCGGAGGGAAGCCGGAGCAGGGGCGGGTCAGGCGCGGGAGCGGCGCAGGCCGAGAGCGGTGACCAGGGCGCCGAGCGCGACCGCCGCGACCGGCACCGCCAGCGCGGCCCGCAGGCCGTCCGGGCCGCCGACGGTGAGGCTCACGGTCGTGACCGCCGAGAGGCCGAGCGCCGCGCCGAACTGGAAGGCGGTGTTGAGCAGTCCGCCGGCCAGCCCCTGCTCCTCCTCGGCGACGCCGTCGGTGGCGGCGATGGTCAGCGGCCCGTAGGCGAGGGCGAAGGCCAGTCCGGTGAGGATCATGGTCGGGAACATCATCGGATACGTCCAGTCCGGCCCGACGGGCAGGAACAGCGCGTAGGAGACCACCGCCAGGCAGAAGCCGCCGAGGATCACCCGGACGTTGCCGAAGCGCTCCACCAGCCGGGGCGTGAGGGTCGGCGCGAGCACCGCGTCCACCCCGACCGCGAGCAGGGCCAGGCCGGTCTGCAGCGGGGACCAGCCGCGCAGGTCCTGGAGGTAGAGGGTGACGACGAACTGGAAGCCGAAGAACGAGGCCGCGAACAGCAGCGCGCCGACGTTCGCCCGCAGCAGCGGGCCGGAGCGCAGCAGGCCGAGGCGGAGCAGCGGGGCGGCCGAGCGCCGTTCGATCGCGACGAAGGCGGCCAGCAGGGCCGTGCCGCCGGCGAACAGGGCGAGGGTGAGGCCGGCGGTGGCGCCGGGTTCGCCGAGCCGCACCACGGCCTGGACGAGCAGCAGCATGGCGCCGGTGACGGTGACGGCGCCGCCCAGGTCGAAGCGCTCGCCGGGGCGGCGGGCGGGCGCCGGGTCGCGCGGGAGCAGCGGCACGGCGGCGATCAGCAGACCGCCCGCGAGCAGTACCGGGGCGAAGAAGACCCAACGCCAGCCGACGGCGGTGAGCAGTCCGCCGGCCACCAGGCCGAGGGAGAAGCCGGCCGCGGCGGTGCCCGCGTAGACGAGCAGCGCGCGGTTGCGGCGGGGGCCCTCGGCGAAGGCCGTGGTGATGATCGCCAGTCCGGCGGGGGTCATGAAGGCCGCCGAGAGGCCGGTGACGAAGCGGGCCAGGATCAGCACCCAGGGGGCGCCGGCCAGACCGCCGAGGCCGGAGCAGAGGACGAAGACGGTGAGCCAGAGGAGGAACATCCGGCGTCGTCCCAGCAGGTCGGCGGTGCGGCCGCCGAGCAGCATGAAGCCGCCGTAGCCGAGCACATAGGCGCTCAGCACCCAGCTCAGCGAGCCGGTGTCCATCCCGAGGTCCGCGCGGATCGACGGGAGCGCCACATTGAGCATGGCGACGTCGATGCCCTCCAGGAAGATCGCGCCGCAGAGGACGAGGAGGACGGCCGCCTCCCGGCCGGTGAAGCGGGAGGACGGGGAGGGCCGGTCGGCCGGCGGGGTGCCGGCCGGAGCGGCGGCCGGGCGGCCGGTTTCGGGCACGGCTGAGGACGTGGACACAGTGGTCTCCTGGAAGCGCGGGGGGCGGGGAGGCCGGACGGGGTGATTCCTGCTCGTCCGGTCGGTTCCCTCTTGTAACCACCGCCATCCTGAGGCAGCATCAGGGAGCATGGAAGAAGGCACTTTGAAGTCACCGACGCACTGCGCGGTTACCGGGGACGACTACGGCGTGCTCCAGTGGGACACCCGGGAGGACTGCGAGGTGCGGCAGATCCTGGACCGGATCGCCGACAAGTGGTCGCTGCTGGTGATCGCGCTGCTGGACCGCGGCTCGCTGCGCTTCACCGAGCTGCGGCGGGAGATCGACGGGGTCAGCCAGCGGATGCTGACCGTCACCCTGCGCCAGTTGGAGCGGGACGGCCTGGTCGAGCGGACCGTGCACGCCGTGGTGCCGCCCCGGGTCGACTACGCGCTGACCCCGCTCGGGCGGACGCTGCACGAGACGGTCCGCTCCCTGGTCGCCTGGACCGAGGCGCACCAGCGCGAGATCGCCACGGCCCGCGCCTCGTACGACGCGCGGGTGGGGTGAGCGCAAGTGAAAGGGGCGGGTCCGAGACCTCCGGACCCGCCCCTCCAGGTGTGCTCGGCCGCGCGCTCAGGCCCTCAGCGCCGCCAGTTGCTGCGCGAACGGCACCACGGCTTCCTCCTGCGCCGCGCCGTCCCCGGCCGGGCCGCTCGGGGTCCGGCCGGCGAGCAGTCCGGCGAGTTCTCCGGCCGCGCGGTCGATCCGGCCCGGGAGACCGTCGGTGAGGCGGTCCCCCGTGGTGCCCCAGTCGTCGGTGGCGGCGTAGACCGAGGTCGGCACGACCACCGAGCGCAGGTAGGAGAACAGCGGGCGGACGGCGTGCTCCAGCGCGAGCGAGTGCCGGGCGGTGCCGCCGGTGGCGGCGATCAGCACCGGCTTGCCGGTGAGGGTGTCGGGGTCGATCACGTCGAAGAACGACTTGAACAGCCCGCTGTAGGAGGCGGCGAAGATCGGCGTCACCGCGATCAGGCCGTCCGCCCGGCCGACCGCCTCGATCGCCTCGCGCAGCGCGGGGCCGGGGAAGCCGGTGACGAAGTTGTGCGCGATGTCGGTGGCGAGGTCGCGCAGTTCGACCACCTGGACGTCCACCTCCCGCTCGGCAGAGCCGAGTTGACGGATCGTCGCATCGGCGAGCCGGTCGGCGAGCAGCCTGGTCGAGGACGGCTTGCTCAGTCCGGCGCTGATCACCACCAGTCGGTACGCGGTCACTTGGCCACCTCCACGTTCTTCACGTTCTTCACGTTCTCGACGTTCCGCTCGGCCTGCTCAGCCTGCTCGGCGTTGTCGGGGCCCTGCTCCCGGCGGGCGCGCTCGGCCGCGAGCCGGCCGGCGTGGGTCGGCGCGTCCGGGACGCCGGCCGGGCGACCCTTGGCGAACTCCTCGCGCAGCACCGGTACGACCTCCTCGCCGAGCAGGTCCAGCTGCTCCAGCACGGTCTTCAGTGGCAGGCCGGCGTGGTCCATCAGGAACAGCTGGCGCTGGTAGTCCCCGAAGGTGTCGCGGAAGGCCAGGGTCTTCTCGATCACCTCCTGCGGGCTGCCGACGGTGAGCGGGGTCTCCGCGGCGAACTCCTCCAGCGACGGGCCGTGGCCGTACACCGGCGCGTTGTCGAAGTACGGGCGGAACTCCCGCACCGCGTCCTGCGAGTTCTTTCGCATGAACACCTGGCCGCCGAGGCCGACGATCGCCTGCTCGGGCGTGCCGTGCCCGTAGTGGGCGTAGCGCTCCCGGTAGAGGTTGACCAGCTTCTTGAAGTGCTCCTTGGGCCAGAAGATGTTGTTCGCGAAGAAGCCGTCACCGTAGTAGGCGGCCTGCTCGGCGATCTCCGGGCTGCGGATCGAGCCGTGCCAGACGAACGGCGGGACGCCGTCCAGCGGGCGCGGGGTCGCGGTGAAGGACTGCAGCGGGGTGCGGAAGCGGCCCGACCAGTCGACCACGTCCTCGCGCCACAGCTGGTGCAGCAGCGCGTAGTTCTCGATCGCCAGCGGGATGCCCTGCCGGATGTCCTTGCCGAACCACGGGTAGACCGGGCCGGTGTTGCCCCGGCCCATCATGAGGTCCACCCGGCCGTCGGAGAGGTGCTGGAGCACCGCGTAGTCCTCGGCGATCTTCACCGGGTCGTTGGTGGTGATCAGCGTGGTGGAGGTGGAGAGGATGATGCGCTCGGTCTGCGCGGCGATGTAGCCGAGCAGGGTGGTCGGGGAGGACGGCACGAACGGCGGGTTGTGGTGCTCGCCGGTCGCGAAGACGTCCAGGCCGACCTCCTCCACCTTGCGCGCGATGGCCACGGTCGCCTTGATCCGCTCGTACTCGGTCGGGGTGCGGCCGGTGGTCGGGTCGGGGGTGACATCGCCGACGGTGAAGATTCCGAACTGCATGGTGCTCACCACACTCCTGGCTGATCCCGCCGAGAACTCGGCTCAGGATTCGATCGTCAAAGTTTCAACCACCTTAGCATCCGCCCCGTGGGAGTTATTCCCGCGAACGCCCGGCGCCCGTTCCGGCAGCGGCAGCGTGCACCGGCACCGGCAGTGCGCACCGGCAGCGCGTACCGGTCGGCGAGCCGGCTGCGGTCGATCCGGGGCCGGACGCGGGAAGGCCCCCGGTGGCGCGCCGTTCGCGCGCCGCCGGGGGCCTCTGTGAGGTTTCCTCGAGTCTTCAGGATGCTTCAGGCTTTATGGGCCTTCAGGCTTCATGAGGCTTCACGAGGATCCGAGGTCGGGACTCCTGGAGTCGGAACTCCGGTGTCAGTACTCGGCCTTGATGTTCGCGCCGGTGAAGCCCTGCTGGCCGTAGAGGCTCACGAAGACGTAGCCGGCCGGCGGGTTGGCGATGGTCAGGGTCTCGGCGTTGTTGGCCGCGGTGGTGGACTTGGCGGTGTACGAGTTGGTGTACGCCCAGTTCGTGGCGTTGTAGTAGAGGTCGGCGTTACCGGTGCCGCCCGTGCTGGTGAGCTTCAGCTCCTTCACCCCGGCCGGGAGGTACAGGTAGAAGTGCGCGTAGTCGCCGGTGATCGCGGAGAGGTTGCTGCGGCCGCAGTTCTTGTCCAGCTGGCGCGGGTCGGCGCCGGCGCACTCGGACTGGCCACCGCCGCCCACGGTGACGTCCTGCCGGGCGCTCGCGGTCGCGCCCTTGTCGTCGGTCACGGTGAGGGTGACGGTGTAGGTGCCGGCCTTGGTGTACGACTTGGTCGGGGTGGCGGTGGTGTCGGTGGTGCCGTCGCCGAAGTCCCAGGCGTAGGCGGTGATCTTGCCGTCCGCGTCGGTGGAGCGGTTGACGAAGGTGACGCCCAGCCCGCTGGTCGTGGCGGTGAAGCCGGCGGCGGGCGCCTGGTTGCCGGGCGGGTTGGTGCTGCCGGAGCAGGCACCGGCCGCGCAGGCGGTGAGCCAGGTGTCGAAGTCGGCGTCGTAGCGGGTGCCGACGGTGGTCTTGAGGATGGTGCGGGCACCGTCCCAGTCACCGGCGCGGTACTTGGCGAGCACGGCGTCGGCGTCGGCGCGGTGCTGCTCCAGCATGTAGCGCACCGCGAGGTAGCCCCAGCGGTAGGTGCGCTCGCTGTTGGTGTTCTCGTAGGTGGTGTCGAACAGCGCGGAGAGCTTGTAGGTGTGCTGGCCCGCGGCGGAGATCGCCGCGTCGTAGTTGACCTTGCGGTACGAGTAGGAGACGTACTCCGCGAAGCCCTCGATCCACCAGATGGTCGGGGTCTTCACACCGGCGTCGAAGTCGCCGTACATGTCGAACCGGCCGTCGAGGTAGTGGGTGTACTCGTGGTTGAGGTTCCAGATCTGGAAGTCCGGGCGCGCCCACTCGGCCTCGTAGGCGAGGAAGCGCGGCTGGTTGCCGGCCTCGTTCGGCTTGCCCTCGAGGTACATGCCACCGTTGTCGGTGTTGATGCCGTAGATGGAGGCGGCGAACACCCCGTAGTCGAAGGAGCTGTGGAAGACCACGACCTCGATGGTGGTGTTCTGGTCGTCCGCGACCGGGCCGCCGTCCTTGGCCACCGAGTGGAAGTACGCGTCCTGGCCGGTCAGGCTGGAGCAGGCGGTCGCCAGCTGGGTGGAGTCCAGCGCCTGGGCGAGGATCCGGATGCTCGGGCTGCAGGTGTGACTGACCGTCAGGACGGCCGACTTGAGCCGCGCGGCGGAGTCACAGGTGCCGTAGTACGAGCAGTTGCCCTTGTCGTAGGCGTCGGCCATCTCGGCGACGGCGGCCCACTGGTAGGCGGTCTTGCCGGTGGGCGAGGAGAGGTCGACCAGACCCTTCAGCTGCGAGCGCACCTTGGGCTGGAGCGCCGGGTACTGCACGAAGCGGCCCAGCTCGCGAGTGGCGTTGTAGACCAGGAAGGTGTAGTCGCCGCCGAGCAGGGCGCCGTTGGCGGCCGCGAAGGAGTAGACCGCGTCGAGCACACTCGGGTCGGCCGTCACCGCGTCGACGAAGCCGGTGGCCTGGTGGCCGCGCCAGAGCACGGTAAACACGCTGTTGAGCGCGTTGCCCATGTTGGCCGGGTTGTGGGTGGCGGCGTCGTAGGCGCCCAGCATCCGCTTCACCACGGGGAGGTAGCGGACGTTCTCCTGCGCGCTGTCGATCAGGGTGACCGCCTCGCCGAGGGTGCCGGCGTTGGCGGAGGTGACGTCGCGGGAGTGCGCGCTGTTGAAGAAGCTGTCCAGGCCGCCGCGGATCGAGGTCTGCAGAGCGGTGCCGTAGGTGCCGACGTCGGACGCGTGGTACCACTGCACGAAGTAGCCGGCCCGCAGGAAGAGCACCAACTGGCCGGTGGAGATGGAGTTGTCGCCCGGGTAGGCGGCGGCGTTGTCGCGCAGGGCGTCGGCCACCGAGACCATCTGGGCCTCGCGGAAGGCGCCGCTCGCGTCGGCGCCGACCAGGTTGAACAGGCTGTTGATGCAGCCGAGGTCGGCCGCCTTGACCGCATCGACCAGGGCGCCACCGGTGCGACCGGTGAAGTCCGTGATGTTGCAGGCCTGTGCGGCGAGGGCCTTGGGGGCGCCCGCACCGAAGGTCTTGACGATCTCGGCCTGCCGCCTGGCCTCCGACGGGGCGTCGGAGCGATCCGGGGAGGCGGTCGAGAAGGGGGCGCGGTCCCGGGCCGGGACCGGCTCGTTCTTCGCGCCCGCGTCGGGAGTGTCACCGATGGCGGGCCTCGGGGCGATCCCGGCCGGTCCGGCCGAGGTGGTGGCGGGCGAGCCGCCGCCGAAGTCCGGCTGGGTCTCGGTGGTGGCCGCCTGGGCGCGCGGGGCGAACAGGCCGACCGCCATGAACAGCGCCACGATCAGCGCCAGGACCTTTGCGACGTGCGGCATTTGCGCTAAAGGGCGTGTGATTCTCACGTGGGGGCCTCCGGGCCTTCGTCGGTCGCGTGGGGGTGCGGCCGGTGGGGGGTGGCGAGGACCGTTGCGGTGCACCGTTGGGGCGGTAGCACCGAGCATCGGTGGGGGGTGTGACATGTACAATGGCATACATCACACAACCCGGGAACCCTCGAATCAGAGAATCTCCGGCAACTCCCGCGCCTGCACAGGAACTTCACCGATCGCCCACGAAACGGTGAAGGCCGCCGGTCGGTCGACCGGCGGCCTTCGCGGGGGGGATCACGGCATCAAGGGCCGCGCACTCCTGATCAGTTGCGCGCCAGGAGCACGGCCCCCGCGGTGACGAGGGCGAGCACCACGGCGACCGCGCCGTAGCTCAGCCGGTGCGAGCGCACCACCGGCAGGTAGCGGTCCGCGGCATAGCGGCCGGGGCCGGTCAGGGCGAGCGCCGCCGCGGCGGCGATCAGCAGGAGCTCGTACTCGCTGCCGCCCTTGACGGCGAAGAAGCTGCCGCTCCAGGTGACGGCGAGGGCGTTGAGCATGGTGCCGAGGATCGCGGCGGCGGCCAGCGGGGTCAGCAGGCCGACGGCGAGCGCCAGTCCGCCGCCGGCCTCGGTGAGGCCGGCCACGACGGCCATGAACTTCGCCGCCGGGTAGCCCTTGGCCTCGAAGAACCGTCCGGTGCCGTCGATGCCGCCGCCGCCGAACCAGCCGAACAGCTTCTGGCTGCCATGGGCGGCCATGGTCAGGCCGAGTGCCACCCGCAGCAGCAGGAGGCCGGCGTCGTAGGCGTGCGGGGAGGTGGTCACCGGTCCGGGGACCGACCCGGCTGCGGAACGGGGGGTGGTGGCGGCGGTCGTGCTCGGGCTGCTGCTCGGCATGCGCGTCTCCATCAGGAAGGGGGGTTCGTCGATACCGGCCGAATCCATTTGTTCAAATTCGAACCAGCTGGGGTGCGTCGACCGTACCTGGAAGTTTGAATTTGAACAACCGACCGGACGGAAGATATTGGCGTGGCCGGGTCACGAGTAGTGCGGACCGGCGTACGGACGTGCGCGGCGGGGCACGCTCAGGACATGGCACATCGCAATGAACACCGACGGCCGGCCGACCGGGACACTCCGCACGCCGAGGCCCTCGCCGCTTTCACCGAACGGATCCGACTGGTCACTCCCGACCAGTGGGACGCGCCCACCCCGTGCACGGACTGGAGCGTGCGCGATCTGGTCAACCACCTCACCGGCGAACAGCTCTGGGTGCCCGAACTACTGATGGGCGCGACGATCTCCGAGGTCGGCGGCCGCTTCGACGGCGACGTCCTCGGCGACGACCCGGTCGCCGCCTGGACGGCCGCCGCCGACGCCGCCCGCGAGGCCTTCGCCGTCCCCGGCGCCACCGAGCTCACCGTCCACCTCTCCTTCGGCGACGTTTCCGGCCAGTACTACCTGGACCAGCTGACCGCCGACGCCGTCATCCACAGCTGGGACCTCGCCGAGGGCATCGGCCGGCGCACCCGGCTCCCGGAGGAGCTCGTCGACTTCGCGCTGGCCGAGTTCTTCGGCTACGGCGACCTCTCCGGCAGCGGGCTGTTCGACCCGCCGCTCCCGGTGGCCGGGGACGCCGCGCCGCAGACCCGGCTGCTGGCCCTCGCCGGGCGCCGCGACCGCCCCTGAGCGACGGCGGCACGGGCACCGCGCGCCGTGGTGGCGCGGGCCCCGCGGGCCGGTGCACCGCGCGCGGGCGGGTCCGGCGGATGCCGGTCGACCGGGCGGAGCCGGATACTGGAGGTGTCGGGGGCGCACCGGACGTCGACGGAGAAGAGGCGGGCGCGCCATGAGTCGCAGACCGGACATCCTGGGTGAGTTCACCGCGGAGCACCGCGCGGTGGAGGACCTGCTCGTCCGGGTCGAGGCCGGCCGGGCCGAGGACCGGGAACCAGGGCAGCTGGTGGACCGGCTCACCGACCTGCTGCTCAGCCACTGCGCGGCCGAGGAGGAACACCTCTTCCCGGTCGTCCAGCACGATGTGCCGGACGGCGGCGCGGTGGTCTTCCGGTGCATCCACGACCACCTCGCGATCGGCCAGTACCTCACCGACCTCCAGGCCGTCCGCTCCGGCGACCCGGCGCTGGGCACTCTGCTGAACGGGCTCACCGAGCTGCTGCGGCGGCACCTGGCCACCGAGGAGAAGGAGCTCTTCACCGCCGCCCGCAAGGCCCTGCCGGCCGCCGAGCGGGCCGCGCTCGGCGAACGGCTGCGGGCCGAGCGGGCGGAGATCGCCGGGGCCGGGCCGTAGTAGGGGAACGGGGTCGGCCGGGCGCGGGTCGGGGCTTGGCGCAGGTCGGGGCAGGGTGCGGCTCAGGGCAGGGCGCAGGTCGGAGCAGGGCGCGGGTCACGGCTTGGCGCGGCTCAGGGCCGGGCGCGGCTCAGGGCTTGGCGCTGATCACCGCGAACCGGCCGCCCTCCGGGTCCCGCAACCGGGCCACCCGCCCGTACGGCGAGTCGAAGGCCCGACCGAGCACGCTGCCGCCGAGCTGTTCCGCCCGGATCAGGGCCTCGTCGGTGTCCGGCACGGAGAACGAGACCTCCCAGTGCGGGGGCAGCCCCGTCGGCCCGCCCTGCTGCTCCCGGGCCAGCGCGGCGACGTTGTGCCCCTCCGCCCGCAGCACCACCCGGTCGTGCTCCCAGCGGACCTCGAACCGCTCCGGGTCACGGCCGTCCCAGCGGAACACCTCGCCGTAGAAGAGCGCCGCCGCGAACGGGTCGGGGGTGCGCAGCTCGATCCAGACCGGCGCGCCCAGCAGGTCCAGCCGCCGGGCGCGGCCCGGCGGGCCCTCCCAGATGCCGAACACCGCACCCGCCGGATCGGCCGCGAACGCCAGCCGGCCGGCGTCGAAGGACAGCGGACCGACCGCGAGGGTCGCCCCGCGCTCGCGCACCGCGTCGGCGGCCGCGTCGGCGCTCTCGGTGCCGAAGTAACTGGTCCAGGCGACGGGCATGTCCCAGCCACCGCCCGCCACACCGACTCCGGCCACCGCCTCGCCGCCGACCACCGCGTGCTCGTACGGGCCGAAGCGGTCCGGCCCCGGCTCGAACTCCCAGCCGAGCAGCGGCCCGTAGAACGCCCTGGCGGCGTCGAGGTCGCGGGCCATCAGACTCACCCAGCACGGGACGGCTGCCACGCAGCGCACCTCGGCCGTCGTCGCATCGCTGCCCATCGCGCACCACCTCCGAGATCCCGCCGCCGGGCGCCTCCCGACTCCCACGGCCGTCCGGCCGTCCGGGCGGGTTCAGCCTAGGACGTGTCCGACAATTCGTGCCGCATCAGCGCGCGGGGGTGGGTGTGGGGCCGGTGGGGCGGTGGTGAGGAGGATGGAGAGGGCCGGGACGCGGGGCGCGCCCGGGCCGGGGGCGCGTCCCCGGCCCGGCGTGCGGTGTGTCGGCGTGCCCGTGCAGGTGCGGCGGGCGACCGGCGGCGCTACCCGGGCGGGGCGGCGCCCTGTCGCCCGAACGGGTGAGCCGCCGAGGCGGGGTGCAGCCGGCCGTCGGCCAGGGTGGCCACCCGGTCGGCCAGGGCGGCGACGGCCGCCGGATCGTGGGAGACGAACAGCAACGCCAGGCCGGCCCGGTCCCGGCGGTCGGCGAGGTGGGCCAGGATCGAGGCCCGGGTGTCCGCGTCCAGTCCCGCGGTGATCTCGTCGCACACCAGAACCGCCGGGTTTGCGATCAACGCCCTTGCCAGCGCCGCCCGTTGAAGCTCGCCACCGGAGAGCCCGCCGGGCGGCCGGGCGGCCTTCGCCGGATCGAGGCCGAGTTCGGCGAGCAGGGTGGCGGCCTCGGCCGCGGCCTGCGGCGGGGTGCGGCCGCGCAGCCGGACCGCCGCCCGGGCGACCTGGTCGAGCACCGGGCGGTGGTCCGCGAACGCCGACCGGGCGTCCTGGAAGACGTACTGCACGGCCGCCAGCCGCCGGGGTCCACGCCGCCGGACGCTGCGCGGCAGCGGCTCGCCGTCCAGCAGGACCGTGCCCTCGTGACGTGGGTGCAGCCCGGCCAGGCAGCGGCCGAGGGTGGTCTTGCCGCTGCCCGTGCGACCGGTGAGGGCCAGGCACTCCCCCGCCCGCAGGCTCAGCCCGACCTCGCGCAGTACCACCGCGCCGCCCGGGTGGCGGGCGGTGAGGCCCGTGACGTCGAGCCGGACCGGTGCGCCCGGAGTCGGGGCCGGGGCAGGCCGGACGCGCAGTGCGGCCCGGACCGGCGGCACCGCCGGGCGGGCGGGTGCGCACAGGACCTCGTCCGGTGGGCCCGTCCGCACCACACGGCCGTCGGCCAGCAGTACCACTTCGTCGGCCGACTCCCGGACCAGGGCGAGGTCGTGGCTGAGCAGCAGCAGTCCGGTGCCGCGCGCGGCGAAGCGGCGGAACAGGGCGGCCAGCCGGTGCGCGGTGGCCGGGTCCTGGCCGGTGGTGGGTTCGTCGGCGACGATCACCCGCGCTCCGGTGAGCAACGCCTGCGCCAGCACCAGGCGTTGCTGCTGGCCGCCGGAGAGCTGGTGTGGATAGCGGCGCAACAGGCCGTCCACCTCGGACAGTTCGGCGTCGCGGAGCGCACGTCCGACGGCCTCCGGGCCACCGCCGTGCACCCTGGCGAGGTCGCGCAGCAGGACGCCCACCCGACGGGCCGGGTTGAGCACCGTGCCGGGGTGCTGCGGCACATGGCCGATCGGGGCGCCGTCCGCCCCGGCGAGGGAGACCGTGCCGGACACCCGGGCGCCCGCGGGGTAGGCGCCCAGCAGGGCGAGCGCGGTCGTCGTCTTGCCGCTGCCGGACGGCCCCACCAGGGCCGTCACCCGGCCCGGGAGCACCCGCAGGGACACCCCGTCCACCAGGACCCGGGCGCCGACCCGCACCCGCAGGCCGTCCACGGCGGCCAGCTCGGGCCCGCTCACGCCGCGGCTCCCGGACCGCGCCGGCCCGCTCCAGGACCGCGCCCGGAGGAGCCGGCCAGGGCCGCGTCGAACAGCAGATTGGTGCCGGTCGCCAGCCCGGCCACCAGCAGCGCCGGGACCACCACCGCCCAGGGCTGCAGGAACAGCCCTGCCCGGTTGCGGTCCACCATCACCGCCCAGTCGGCGGTGTCCGGCCCCACCCCGACGCCGAGGAAGGCCGCCGTCGCCACCAGGTACAGGGCGCCCACCAGCCGGGTGCCCGCGTCGGCGGCCAGGGTGCGGCGGATCGTCCGGGCGACCTGCCCGAAGGCGATCCGCCACCAGGACTCGCCGTGCAGCCGCAGCGCCTCGACCGCCGGGC
Source organism: Kitasatospora purpeofusca (assembly GCF_034043715.1). GTDB lineage: Bacteria > Actinomycetota > Actinomycetes > Streptomycetales > Streptomycetaceae > Kitasatospora > Kitasatospora purpeofusca_A. Next base: position 14,196 of record NZ_JAXCLC010000088.1, read on the forward strand.
GGGAGGCCGCCGCCACCGCCGCCGCGTGCGCGACCCGGGCGATGTCCGGCACCGCCGCCACCCCGACCAGGACGGCCAGGCCGGCCGGTCCCGGCTCCGCGGCGGTGGCCACCAGGAGCACCAGGAGCAGGGCGGGTACGGCGATCAGCACGTCCAGGGGGCGCAGGAGCAACTCCTCGACCCAGGACCGCCCGGTCAGTGCGGCGGCCAGCGCGAGCGGCAGCGCCAGGGCGTACCCGAGGACGGTCGCGGTGACCGCCACCAGCACCACCGGGCGCCCCCCGAGCAGGACCTGGCGCAGCACGTCGCGGCCCGCGAAGTCGGTGCCGAGCCAGTGGCCGCCGTCCGTCGTGAAGGAGACCCCGCGCGGCCCCGGTCCGCCCGCCAGCAGCGGCCCGCCGAGGGCGAGCAGCAACGGCACGGCGACCAGCGCGAGCCCGAGCGCGTAGCGCCTCACGGTGCCACCGGGGCCGTCGCCCGGCGGCGCCCGGCGGCGGAGCCGCCGACCCTGCGGACCAGCCACCGGCAGCGCCGGGCGAGGGCCCGGCAGACGCCGCAGTCGCAGCGACGGGCGGTGAGGTGGTCGGCGGGCCTGCCGTCGGGACGGCCGCCGGCGGGCGAAACGGCTCGGGCCGAAACGGCACGGGTAGGGGTGGCACGGGTAGGGGTGGCACGGGACGGGGTGGTCATACGGCGACTTCCGTTCGGGGGGCAAGGCGGCGGGCGGCGAGGTCGGCGGCGAGGTTCAGCAGGGCGGTCACGGTGCCGAACAGCACCGCCAGGCCCTGGACCACCGGCACATCACGGGCGGCGACGGCGTCCAGCAGCACGGTGCCGAGCCCGGGGACCACGAACAGGGCCTCGGCCACGATCACCCCGCAGAGCAGCCACTCGGCGGTGCGGGCGAGGTGCTGGAGGACCGGGGCGAGGGCGTTGGGCAGCGCGTGGGCGAGCCGGACCCGGTTCGGCGGCACGCCGCAGCGCAGCGCGTGGACGGCGTACGGGGCCGCCATGGCGTCGAGCAGTCCGGCCCGGACCAGTCGCGCGGTCGAGCAGACCGGGCGGGCCAGGAGCACGACGACCGGCAGGACCAGGGCGGCAGGCTGGCGGCCGATCCCGCCGACGGCGGTCGGCGGAAGCCAGCCCAGCCGCAGCGCGAAGACCGCCGTCAGCAGCACACCGAGAGCGAACTCCGGTACCGCGTACACCCCGAGGGTGACCGCGCTGACCGCGCGGTCCAGCGGCCCGCCCTCGCGCCGGGCGGCGAGCAGCCCGAGGCCGACCGCGGCCGGGACGAGCAGAGACAGGGTGAGCGCGGCCAGCAGCAGGGTCGGGGCGAGGGCCTCGGTGAGGTGGTCGGCGACCGGTCGGCCGCCGACGAGGGAGCGGCCCAGCTCACCGTGCGCCAACTCCCCCGCCCAGTCGGCGAAGCGCTCCAATGCCGGGCGGTCCAGCCGCAGCGCGGCCCGCAATGCGGCGATCCGCGCCGGGTCGGGGTCGTCCCCCGCGGCGACCACGGCGGCGTCGCCGGGGAGCGCCTCGGTGAGGGCGAAGACCAGCACCGGGACGGCCGCGACCTGCCCGGCCCCGAGCAGCAGCCGGCGCCGCACCCAGGCGCGCGGCGTCACGCCAGCCAGACCTTGTCGAACCTGGCCCAGTCGAGGGTGTTGGCCGGGGCGTCCGCGGCCACGCCGCGCAGCCGCGGGGCATGGCCGACGATCCAGTCGGCGAAGCCCCACACCAGCAGTCCGCCCTCCTCGAACAGCCGGCGCTGCATCCGCTCGTAGAGGGCGGTGCGGGTCGCCGGGTCGGCCGTGGACTGTGCCTGGGTGTAGAGGTCGTCGAAGTCGGGGCGGCGCCAGTGGGTGGCGTTGGTGGTGGAGGTGGAGAGCAGTCGCTGCGAGAGGTGGGACTCGATCGGCATCGCGCCGGAGCGGAAGGAGGCGAGCACACCGCCGTCCAGGATGTCCTTCCAGTAGGTGTCCTTGCTGCCGACCCGCACCTCGATCGTGAGGCCGGCCCGCGCGGCCTGTTCCTTGAGGATGCCCGCCGCCTCGACCAGTCCGGCCGCGACCGGCGAGGTGTCGAGGGTGATCCGCAGCCCCTCGGCACCGGCCTCGCGCAGCAGCGCGCGGGCCCGGTCGAGGTCCCGGGTGCGCTGCGGGAGGCCGCCCGGGTAGTACTGACTGCCCTTGCCGAACAGGTCGTTGCCGATCTCACCGGCGCCGGAGAGCGCGCCGTCGACCAGCTCCTGCCGGTCGACCAGGTGGAAGAACGCCTGGCGGACCCGGGGGTCGTCGAAGGGCGGCCGGTCGGTCTTCATGACGAAGCCCTGCATGGTGCTGTTGCGCAGCCGGACGACGCCGATCCGCCCACCGGACGCGTGGGCGCGGGCGGTGGACGGCGCCAACTCGTGGGCGTAGTCGGCCTGTCCGGCCAGCAGGGCGTTGGCGCGGGCGGACTCCTCGGCGGCCGCGAGCAGCTCCAGCTCGTCGACGTGCGGGGCTCCGTCCCAGTACCCGTCGAAGCGCCGGAGCAGCAGGGAGCGGCCGGGCTCGAAGGAGACGAAGGAGAACGGCCCGGAACCGACCGGCGCCCGGAAGTCCTCGGTGCCCTCCGGGACGATGTAGGCACCGAACGCGGCCAGGATGTTGGGGAATTCGGCGCACGGCCGGTTCAGCCGGAACTCCACCGTGCGGGGGTCGGATGCCCGGCTCGCGGCGAGGTCGATCGGTTCGAGCGAGGCCCGGGCCCGGAACGCCCGCTTGGGGTCGGCTATTCGGCGGTAGCTGTACAGGACGTCGGCGGCGGTGACCGGGCTGCCGTCGTGGAAGGCCGCCTCGCGCAGCCGGACGGTCCAGACGTCGAGGCCCGGGCCCGGCTCCCAGCCGGTGGCGAGCCGGGGGACGGCGGCGAGGTCGGGGCCGCAGTCGGCGAGCTTGTCGTGGAGTGCCTTGGCACGGGCGGCGTCGGCGAACAGGTTGACCCGGTGCGGGTCGAGGGTCTCCTCGGCGCCGCCGCCGGCGAACAGGGCGCGCAGCCGGCCGCCGCGCCGAGGGCCGGCGGCGGCCGGTGCGCGGTCGGCGGCGGCCGTGCCGCCCGGGGCGGAACAGGCGGCCAGGGCGAGCGCCGCGCCGGAGACGGAGGCGGCGGTGAGCAGGGTGCGGCGGGCGAGCGGACGGGGCATCGGGGTCAACTTCCCTTTCGGGCGGGGGGTTCGAACCGGGCGACCAGGTGCAGCCGGTCGCCGTCGGCGGTGGCGGGGGCGGGGGCGGGGGCGGTGCCGGGGGCGGTGCCGGGGGTGGCGGGGGTGGCGACCGCGTCCGCGGACCGCCCGCGGTCCGTCCACGGGGGGTCGGTGCGCGGTCCGGGCCGGTCGTGCAGGGCGAGGACGGTGAAGCCGTGGTGGGCGAGCAGATGACGCAGCTCCTGCGGGAAGAGCAGCCGCCAGGCGGAGTGCTGCTCGACCGGCGGCGCGCCGTCGTCCCCGGCCCAGCTCCGGGTGCGGCGCAGCAACTGGGCGGCGTGGTCGATCCACAGCACGGTGCGTGAGGTGAGGGTGACGCCCTCGTGAGTGATGCTGTCCAGCCTCGGCGCGTCGAGGAGTTCGGTGCGGCCGAGGAAGAAGGCGCCGTTGCGCATCTCGGCGACCAGCAGACCGCCGGGGCGCAGATGGCGGCGGAGCCGGCCGAAGAGAGCGTCGAGGTCCTCGTTGGTGTGGCAGTAGAGCAGTGCGCTGTCCAGGCAGAGCACCGCGTCGAACCGCCCGGGCAGCGTGAAGTACCGCATGTCGCCGACGTGGTAGGCCGGTCCGGGGTGGTGGGAGCGGGCGTGGGCGATCATGGCCGCGGAGCTGTCCAGGCCGGTGACGGTGCGCCCGGCGACGCGGTGCAGCCAGCCCGCGTCCCGCCCGGTGCCGCAGCCGAGGTCGAGCACCTCGGGCCCGGCGCCGTGGGCGCGCAGCATCGCCTCGGCCCACCGGGGGGCGGTGTACTCCGGGTCGGGGAAGCGGAGTTCGTAGAGTTCCGGGCGGTCGGTGAGGAGGTTCCGGTGGGTCTCGGCGGGGGGCGGCGCGGTCGGGCGGCGGTTCATCGGGCCTCGCTGGGGAGGGGGCGGGCGGGGGTGGGGAGCCGTCCGGTGCGGTGCAGCCGGGCGAGCGCGGTGGCGGAGCACAGGCCGAGGCCGGCGCAGAGCAGCCAGGGCGCGGTGGCGGCGCTGTCCATGGCCCGGCCGACCAGGGTGTTGCCGAGCGCGGCGGCGAAGCCGGAGACCACGTAGTACAGGCCGTAGTAGGTGCCGGTGAGGCCGTCGCGCCCGAAGGCCGGGATCAGGGCGAGGACGAAGGGCTGCGCGGTCATCAGCCCGAGCTGGAGCAGCAGGACACCGCCGAGGACACCGGGCAGGCCGGGTGCGGCGAGCGGCAGCAGGAAGCCGGTGGCGGCGACGGCGAGGCCGAGCGGGATCCAGCGGGAGGGCGGGCCGTGCCGCTGCAGACGGGAGGTGATGCGCAGTTGGAGGGTCAGGTTGGCGAGGGTGGCGGTCAGGAAGACCAGGCTGACGGCGCCCTCCCAGCCGGTGGCGCGGCGGGCGGCGTCGGGCAGCAGCAGGTAGAGCTGGCTCTCCATGCCGAACAGGCCGACCATGCCCAGCGAGAAGGCCAGGAACCGCCGGTCCGAGGCCACTTCGCGCCAGTCGGCGAGCACCCCGCGCGGGGCGGGCTCGGCGGCCCGCTCGGGCAGGGCGAGGGCCTGGGCGACCGTGAGGGCCGCGAAGACGCCGGCCGCCGTGAGCGCGGCGGCGCGGAAGTCCACCAGCAGCAGGACGGTGCCGATCAGCGGGCCCGCCAGCGCGCCGGTGGTGGCGAACACCGAGAACAGCGCGAACGCCTCGGCCTTGCGGTCCGCCGCCTCACGTGCCACGTAGGTGCGCACGGCCGGGTTGAACAGCGCGCCGGCCAGCCCGCTGAGGGCGGAGGCGGCGAGCAGCACGCCGAGGGTGTCGCCGAGCGCGAACAGGCCGAAGCCGACGCTGCGCAGCGCGCATCCGACGATGATGACGCGGCGCGCGCCGAGCCGGTCGGCGGCCGAGCCGCCGAGGATGAACAGGCCCTGCTGGCTGAGGTTGCGCAACCCCAGCACGGTGCCGACGGCGAGCGCGGACAGCCCCAGGTCGTGCCCGAGGTGCCCGGCCAGGTACGGGATCAGCAGGTAGAAGCCGGTGTTGACGCCGAGCTGGTTGACCAGCAGCAGCCGTACGGGCAGCGGGAAGGACCGTACGGCGCGCAGTATTCTCACCGGCCGGCCCCCGGTCGGGCCTCGGCGAACGGTTCGGCGCGGCCGTCGGGGACGCGGGCCGGCGCCCCGGGGGCGGGGACCGGCGACGCCGGGGCGGGGGTCGGCACCCCGGGGGCGGGGGTCGGCGCTTCGGGGGCAGGGGTCGGCGCTTGGGGGACCGGCAGCACGCCGAGGCCGGCCCGGTCCGGGGTGCGGACGGTGCCGTCGGCGCCGCCGATGCCCTGCCAGGGGTCGTGGGCGAGCAGCAGATGGCCGTCGAGGTCGAGCCAGCGGGCCCGGTCGGCGAGGTGCACGGCGGGCGCGATGCCGAGCGAACTGGCCACCAGGCAGCCGAGCATCAGCTCGGTGCCGCTGCCGCGCAGGGCCTCGGCGATGCGCAGCACCTGGTGGACGCCGCCGCACTTGGCGAGCTTGAGGTTGACGCCCTGGACCCGCCCGGCGAGCCGGCAGGCGTCCTCGTAGTCGACGGCGTCCTCGTCGGCGATCACCGGGATCGGCGAGCGCTCGGCGACGGCCGCGAGCGCGTCGGGGTCGCCCGGGGCGATCGGCTGCTCGATGGCCTCGACCCCGGTGGCGGCGAAGGCCGGCAGCAGCCGCAGGGCCTCGGCCGGGGTCCAGGCACCGTTGGGGTCGAGCAGCAGCCGGGCCCCGGGCGCGGCCTCGTGGACGGCCTGGACCCGCACCAGGTCGAGGCCGGGGTCGGCGCTGCCGGCCTTGACCTTGAGCACGGTGAAGCCCGCGTCGGCGAGCCGGGCGGCCTGGACGGCGGCCCGGGCGGGCGGCTCGATGCCGATGGTGCGGGCGGTGACGGCGGCGACCGGGTCGGCCCGCCCGAGGAGGCGGTGGACGGGTTCGCCGGCCCGCTTGCCGACCAGGTCCAGCAGCGCGGCCTCGACGGCGGCCAGCACACCGGCCGGCAGCGGTGCGAACGGGGCCGCGCCGGCGCGGAGGTCGGCGAGTGCCTGCTCTGGATCCTGGTGGCGCTCCAACGCTGGCCGCAGAAGGGCGAGTTCATGGTGGATCCGATGAGTGGGCAGGCTCAGGTGGACGCTGCTGACCACCTCGCCGTGGCCGGTCAGCCCGCCGTGGCCGAGGGCCAGTCGGACGGCGTCCCGCTCGGTGGTCACCGAGCGGGAGATGCGCAGCGGTGTGGCCAGGCGGAGCCGTACGGTGTGGAGGTCGACCCTCATCGGTCCTCCTCGGTGGGGGCGGGTCCGGCGGGGGCCGGGACGGTGACGGACGGGACAGTGACGGACGGGACGGCTGGGAACGGGACGGCTGCGGGCGGGACAGTGGCGGGCGGGACAGTGGCGGCGGCCGGTACCGCGGGGTCGGCGGGCGCCGTCCGGCCGATGCTGCAGCGGGCCCAGCCGGTGACCTCGACGGCCGCCGGGTGCAGGATCTCGACCGGGCGCGGCGCGGCCCGCTCGGCGTCCAGGCCGTGCCGCCGGCAGAACGCGTCGTCGTACACCGTGCCGAGGTAGCGGTGCGGGCCGTCGGGGAAGACGGTGGCGACGGCGGCGCCCGGATGGACCCGGGCGGCCCAGGCCGCGACCAGGGCGACCGCGCCGGTGGACCAGCCGCCGCTGACGAAGGCGCCCCGGGCCAGCCGCCGGCAGGCGTCCACCGCCTCGGCGGGCCCGACCCAGTGCACCTCGTCGAAAGCCTGGTGGGCGACGTTGCGCGGGTGGATCGAGCTGCCCAGGCCGCGCATCAGCCGGGGCCGGGCGGGCTGACCGAAGATGGTGGAGCCGACCGAGTCGACGCCGATGATCCGCAGTCGGGGCCAGTGCCGGCGCAGGGCCTCGGCGAGCCCCGCGCTGTGACCGCCGGTGCCGACACTGCACACCAGCACGTCGAGCCGGTCGAGCTCGGCGGTGATCTCCTGGGCCATCGCCCGGTAACCGGCCGCGTTGTCCGGGTTGTTGTACTGGTCGGGCCAGTACGCGTCCGGCAGCAGGTCGAGCACGGCGCGCAGCCGGGCGAGCCGGGCCGCCTGCCAGCCGCCGTGCCGGGCCGGCCGCTCGACCAGCTCCAGCCGGGCGCCGTAGGAGCGCAGCAACTGCCGCATGGAGGGCTCGAGTTCGCTGTCGCCGACCAGCACGACCGGGTGCCCGAGGGCCTGCCCCGCGAAGGCCAGGCCGACCCCCATGGTGCCCGAGGTGGACTCCACCACCGTGGCGCCGGGGCGGAGTTCACCGCGTTCGTGGGCACCGCGCAGCATGGCCACGGCCGAGCGGGCCTTCATCCCGCCCGCGCCCAGCCCCTCCAGCTTGGCCCAGAAGCCGGGGTGCGGATGCGGCAGCGGGGTGGTGATCCGGGCCAGCGGGGTGCCGCCGAGCAGCGGCAGCAGGTCCGGATTGCCCAGCGCCGCGCCGGAGTCGAGCAGGGCGGTCACCGTGCCGCACCCGCTCGACCCGCCGGGCCGCCGTAGAGATGGAGCACGGTGGGGCCGCCGTCGAGCCAGAAGAAGGGGTAGGGCTCGGCGCTGACGGCGGTCACCCCGTCGCCCAGGAGCCGCGGCAGCACCGCGCTGCCGGTCTGGGCGAACAGCACCAGGGGCTTGCCGGTGGCGCGGGCGTGCGCGAGCAGCGGATCGAGCGAGCCGTTGCCCAGGGTCATGCCGGAGGCGAGGACGGCGTCACAGGCGTCGAGGTGGGCGAGGGTGTCGGTGCGCACCGGTTCGTCCCACTCGGTGGCGCCGCCCTTGAGATCGCACGGAACGTAGCCGATTCCGCGCGAACGAAGCTGCTCCAGGAGCGAGTTGACGACGCCGACGACCAGCACCCGGCGGACTCCGGCGAGCGGCAGCAGCCCCACCACGGCGGCGGCGCGGGCGCGGGACTTCGCCAGCGAGGAACCTGCGGGCAAGGGCACCGGACGGGCGCCCTCGGCCGGTCCGTGCGGACGGCAGTGGCCGAGGTAGGCGTCCAGCGCGGCGACCCGGACGGCGGCGCGGGGGTGGTCGAGCAACTCGTCGACGGTGGCGCCGACACAGCCGGTGAGGGTTTCGGCGGGGAGTTCACCCGGCTCGACGGCGCAGGAGCCGACGGCGGCGCCGAGCCGCAGGCTGAGCACCTCGTTGCGGTAGCCGCGGGCGCGGCCGGCGTGTCGGACGGCCTGGACGGTGGTGAAGGCCAGCGCGATCCGCAGGGAGGCCGGGTCGGGCCCGTACGCCCCCGTACGGGCCCGCCCGGTGATCAGGTCGAGCGCGGCGGTGCCGGCGCTCGGGGGGACACCGACGCACCCGGTGCTGGTGGTGGCGGCGGTGCCGGCGATGCTGGTGGCGGCGGGAGCGCTCATGCGGGCACCCCGGCGGGTTCGGCCTCGGCGGATGCGGCCCCGAGGGCGACTCCGAGGGCGGCTCCGACAGCGGTCCCGACGGCGTCCTCGATGTCCTCGACGGCCTCGACGGCCTCGGTGTCCGCGACGGCCGCTCCCGCAGCCGCGGCCGCCGTGAGGCGCGGGGTGAGCCCGGCCAGCAGCCGCTCGGCCGCGCCGCGCGCCCCCGCCCCTCCGCTGTCGGCGGTCATGACGTGCCCGAGGTACTCGTTGTTGCTGGTCGCCGGCCGCACCTCGCGGCCCGCCCCGGCGAGCGCGAGTTCGACCACCGCCGGGTCGCGCCGCACCACCTCCTCGCCGTCGAAGCCGTCCAGCAGCCCGGCCTGCCCGCCCTCGGGGACGAGGAAGGCGATCGCCGCGCTGGTGACCCCGGTCGACCGGACGGCCAGGTCGGGCTGCCGGCCGAGGGCCACGTCGACGGCGGCGGCGGCCAGGTCGACCCCGGTGACCCGCCGGACCAGCTCGGTGATCCGGTTCCCGGCCGGTCGCGGGTTGACCTCGACCACGCGGGGCCCGCCCGGGGTCAGCTTGATCTCGGTGTGCGCGACGACCTGGTCGAGCCCGAGCGCGGCCAGCGCGGCGAGCGCCGTGTCGGCGGCGGCCCTGGCCTCGGCCGGCTCCAGGGCGGCCGGGAACATGTGCCCGGTCTCGACGAACGCGGGCGCCCCGCCGACGCTCTTGTCGGTGATCCCGACGACGTGCGCGGCACCGCCCGCCGAGACCGTCTCGACGCTGACCTCGGGCCCGGTGAGCAGCTCCTCCAGCAGCACGGCCGGCTCCCGGCGCTGGCCGCGCGCGTTGACCGGGAACGCCTCCAGGGCCCTGATCGCGACCAGGAGTTCGGTCTCGTCGACGACCTCCCGGACGAACATCCCGGCGCACAGGTCGACCGGCTTGACCACCAGCGGGTAACCGATCGCCCGGGCGGCGGCCCGGGCCTGCTCGCGGTCGGCGCAGAGCGCGTACGCGGGTCCGGGGACGCCGGCCTCGGCGAGCATCCGGCGGGTGAGGTCCTTGCGGCAGGCGGCCTCGACCGCGCCGGGGGCGGCCCCGGGCAGGCCGAGCCGGTGCGCCACCCGGGCGACCTGGGGGAGGTAGTAGTCGCAGGAGGAGAGCACCCCGTCGAAGCCGAGCAGCCCGTGCAGCCGCTCGGCGTACGGGAGCAGCACGGCCGCGTCGTTGGTGTCGACGGTGAGGATGTTCTCCGCCGCGAGCAGCGGGTGCGGGCCGTCGACGGGGGCGGCGCGCAGGTAGTGGTGCAGGTCGCGGGTGAGGAAGGTGAAGCGGTGGCCGCTCTCCCCCAGCGCCCTTGGCAGCAACCTGCTCATGGAGCCGACCCAGCTCTCGATCACCAGCAGATGCGCCACGGTTCTCCCCTTCGACGGACTCGACGATCGGCGGACAGGCAGGACGGTAACGGGATTCGTTTTCATTTTCAACACGCCGGACCGCGCGTCCGCCGATGCATTAGATGAAAGTGGTTTTCATGTACGCTGACCATCGACCTCCCGCCCCACCTCCGGTCGGAGTATCTGATGCAGCGTCAACTTCCTTATGTGATCCGCCATGCCCTGCCGCAGGACGTACCCGGGGCGCGCCGTTTGATCCTCGACACCTTCTACCGCGAGTTCGGCTACGGCTATGTGCCCGACTGGCACGCCGATGTGGTCGACCTCCAGGGGCACTACCTCGACCACCCCCGCCACACCCTGCTGGTCGCCGTCCACGCCGAGGAGGTGGTCGCCACCACCGCGCTGCACTCCACCGGGCCGATCCATCCACCGCACCCGCGCGAGGTCGCCGAGCGCTACCCCTCGGGGACCACCGCCCAGCTGGTCCGGGTCTACGTCCGGGCGGAGCACCGGCGGCACGGCCTGGCCCGCGAACTGGTCCACCGCGCCCGCGCGTTCGCCGCCGCGGAGGGCGGCTACCGACGGCTCTACCTGCACACCAACACGGCGATCCCGGGTGCCGAGGCGTTCTGGCGCAGCCTCGCCGAGGAGGTGCACGACGCCCGGCCGACCGGCGAGCACGGCCCCGGCGTGGCCACCGTCCACTTCGAGATCCCGCTGCACCGAGCCGCCCGCACCGGACCGGGCATCGGCCACCGGGTCGCCGCCGGACCGGCCGCGGCCTCGGTCGGGTGACCCTTCCGAGCGCCGGCGGCGACAGTGCGGCCCGCGATGGCGGTGCGACCGGCATGGACAGTGGTGACGGCAGGAGGATGCTCGAAACACGGACGGTGATGTGACTCAGGTCACACCGAAGCGTGAAATTTCCGGGGAGGGATTCCCCGTTTAGCCCTTCGTAGGACTAAGCGGGGAGTTTCTCCCCGGAACTTGTATTCTTCGGGAGGAGCACAGCCGTGACCACCGCCGCCACCCGGCCGACCCGGACCACGGAGCCGGCCCGCACGCCTCGACTGCGTGCGGACGCCAGCCGCAACCGTGAGCGGATCGTACTGGCGGCCCGGGACGCGTTCGTCGAGCACGGCGCCGAGGCGCCGCTGGACGAAATTGCGAAGCGGGCGGGCGTCGGAAACGCTACGCTCTACCGGAACTTCCCCACCAGAGCGGCGCTGATCCGCGAGGTGGCCCTGCTCGTCAAGAACCGCATCGTGGCGATCGCCGAGCGGGCCGCCGCCGAGGCCGCCGGCCCGTTCGACGCCCTGGAGCGGTTCGCCCACGAGACGGTCGACGAGAAGGTCGGCGCGCTGTGCCCGATGCTCACCAACCGGGTGGACCTGAACGATCCGGACCTGGCGGAGGCACGCGAGCGCCTGATGCTGGTCGTCGGCAGTCTGCTGGACCGGGCGAAGGCGGCGGGCGAGATCCGTCCGGACGTCGCCCACGGTGACCTGTTCATCGCGCTCAGCCAGCTGACCCGCCCACTGCCGGGCACCTCGTGCCACATCCTGGAGGGATTCGTCCACCGGCACCTGCAACTGTTCCTGGACGGCATGCGGGCGCCCGCCCGTTCGACACTGCCCGGCCGGGCCGCGACCTTCGAGGACTTCCACGGCGACCACTGATCCGACGCGTCCGCCGATGTTCTCCTCCCCTTAACCCGTTGTCCCTTGCACCGCCCCGCACGTCTTCCGCACACCTCGCACCGTGAAGTGAGTACCTCCATGTCAAAAACCGACGCCCTGCCCGCCGTTCAGCCTGATCCGAGGCGCTGGAAGGCCCTGATATTCATCGGCCTCGCGCAGCTGATGGTCGTCCTGGACGCCACCATCGTGAACATCGCGCTGCCGTCCGCGCAGAAGGACCTCGGCATCACCGACGGCAACCGCCAGTGGGTGATCACCGCGTACGCGCTGGCCTTCGGCGGGCTGCTGCTGTTCGGCGGCCGGGTGGCCGACCTGTGGGGGCGCAAGCGCACCTTCATCGTCGGTCTGACCGGCTTCGCGCTGGCCTCCGCGCTCGGCGGCGCCGCCGCCAACACCGCGATGCTGCTCGGCGCCCGCGCCCTCCAGGGTGTCTTCGGCGCCCTGCTCGCCCCGGCCGCGCTGTCGCTGCTGGCGGTCATGTTCACCGAGGCCAAGGAGCGCGCCAAGGCGTTCGGCATCTACGGCGCGATCGCCGGTGGCGGCGGTGCGATCGGTCTGATCCTCGGCGGCCTGCTCACCGAGTACATGAACTGGCGCTGGACCTTCTTCGTCAACATCCCGTTCGCCGTGGTCGCCGCCGTCGGCGCCGTCATGGTGATCCGCGAGCCCGCCGAGGGCCGCAACCGCAACCGGCTCGACGTGCCGGGCGTGCTGCTGGTCACCACCGGTCTGGTCGCGCTGGTCTACGGCTTCACCCGGGCCGAGTCGGACGGCTGGAACTCCGGCATGACGATCGGTCTGTTCGTGGGCGCCGCCGTGCTGCTGGCCGCGTTCGTCCTGGTCGAGAGCAAGGTCAAGGCGCCGCTGCTGCCGCTGCGCGTCGTGCTGGACCGCAACCGCGGCGGGGTCTACCTGTCGCTGGGCCTGGCCGTGATCGGCATGTTCGGTCTCTTCCTCTTCCTGACCTACTACCTGCAGATCGTGCTCGACTACAGCCCGGTGCTGACCGGCGTGGCCTTCCTGCCGATGGTGGCGGGCATGATCACCGGCTCCACCCAGATCGGCGCCCGCCTGATGACCCGCGTCCCGGCGCGGTACCTGATGGCGCCCGGGTTCCTGCTGGCCTCGGTCGGCATGCTGGTCCTGACCCAGATCGACGTGGACACCTCCTACCCGGCACTGATCCTGCCCGGCCTGGTCCTGATGGGCCTCGGCATGGGTACCGCGTTCATGCCGGCGATGAGCCTCGCCACCCACGGCGTCCAGCCGCGCGACGCGGGCGTGGCCTCCGCCATGGTCAACACCTCGCAGCAGGTCGGCGGCGCCATCGGCACCGCGCTGCTGAACACCATCGCGGCCAGCGCCACCACCACCTGGCTGGCCGCCCACGCGGGCGAAGCCACCAGCCCGGCCGCCGCGAAGGCGGTGCAGTTCGGGGGCATGGTGCACGGATTCTCGACCGCGATCTGGTGGTCCTTCGGGATCCTGGCCCTGGCGGCCGTGCTGGCCTTCGTCCTGATCAACGCCGGTCGCCCCGACGCCGGCGGCGCCGGCGAGGGTTCGGGCGCGGGTGCGGCGAACGCCAACGAGGTGCCGGTGCTGGTGCACTGACCCTCGCGGGGTAACGCGACGGTGCGGAGCGGCCCGTCCGGTGTCTTCAGGACGCCGGGCGGGCCGCTCGCCGCTTCCGGGGCGGGCCGCTCGCCGTTTCCGGGGCGGGCGTTTTCCGTTTCTGGGGCGGCCGTCTTCCCGGGTTGGCGGTCTGCGCCGCCCGGGGGCCTGCCGGTCGCCCGGCGCCCCCGCCTGCGTCTACGCCGTCCGGGTGGGATTCCCCCTCCCCCCCGGGCGGCGGCGGTTCTGGTCTCCGGCGGCGGGACCTGCGGTTCCGTGGCGGCGCACGCCCCGCTCGCGCCTGCGGGAGCACACCGGTCCCCCGCTCCCGAGCGCTTCCGAGCCCTCGAAACGGCGGCCGCCCTGGACGACAATGGAGTGGCACACCCGGCCGGGGTCCTTGACCGGACCCGTACCAGGCTGTCCCGTGGGCCGTACGGCAGGGCGCCCGGACCGCCGGGCCCGCCGCGGAGCACCGCGCCGCCTGCGAACAGCACGCCCCGTGGAGCACCACGAGCCACCGGCAGCCCCGGCCGCGACCGCCTGCCGGACCGGAGAGGGAGGACGCCGTGCACGACCGTACCGACCAGCTCGCCGACAGCAAGTACCTCCTGCTCACCTCCTACGGCGACGACGGCCGTCAGGTCCACTCGCAGAGCTGGGTCGTCGCCGACGGCACGGCGCTCGGCATCTGGACCCCCGCCCACTCCGGCGAGGCCGAACGGATCCGCCGTCACCCCAAGGTGCTGGTCGGCCCCTGCGACGCCCACGGCCGCCCGACCGGCGCGCAGCTCCCGGCCCGCGCCGCCGTCTGCGACCAGGACGCCACCGCCCGCTACCGCGCGTCGCTGATCAACAAGTACGGCATGGCGGCCTTCCTGGCCCTGGCCCGCAGCCGGATGCGGCTCGGGCTGGCCGGGACGGTCGGGATCCGGATCACGCTCAACGAGCGGGAGCAGCGGCTGATCGGGCCCGAGTGGCAGGTGCCGACCACGTACTGCCCGAACTGACGTCCCTCGGGGCGCTCGGGGCCGGCGAAGGCGGGCGCGGCGGAAGCGAGGCCGGCGCAGGCCAGACCGGCGCAGGCGGGACCGGCCGGCTCAGGCCGTGCCGTCCTCCGGGGCGCGGGCGAGGTCTCCCGGCTCGCAGGCCTCCTGGCCGGTCCCGGCGTGCACCACCTTGATCGCACGGCCCGACCCTCCCGGCACCACCCGCTGCTCCTTCCCGCACCTCGGGCAGATCAACGGGATGCGCGACCGGTGACCGGCCGGACCCCCGGCACCCTCCGACGGCGTCACGACAGCGGATGGGTCGGGATCGGGCTGACCTGCTGGATCTCGCCGTGGGCCTTGGTGAGCAACTGCGAGGCGAGGTCGTTGAGCGCCCGTGCGGCGGCGATCTCCTCGCCGACCCTGAGCTGCTCCGGGTCCGACGGGTGGCGGCTGGTGTACCCGTGTGCGCGCAGCTCCGACCCGTCGCCCAGCCGCAGCAGGGCGGCGGCGGCCGTTCGCGGCCCCTCTTCGCGGAACTCCATTTCGATGTGCCAACCGACAAGAGTCTGCATGGCGGATCACCTCCGGCGGTCGCTCTTCGTCCGGTCACTCCTCCTACTCCTCCAGGGTGCGCCGTGCCCCTCGTGAACACCAGGGCAGGCGGTGCCGGCTGCCCCGGAACCAGAACTTGAACGCGTTCAGTTACGCACGTAGAGTCGGTGCGCAATGGAACTTTGAACGCGTTCAAGGAGGGCCGGGCCGCCATGGGCAGAGGCACCGCCGAACTGGTCGACCTGCTGGTCCTGCTCGGCATGGGCGCGGTGGTCCCGCTCGGCCTCGCACTGATCGACGAACCGGGGCTCGCCCGGCTGCGCCGCCTCTGGCCGCTCGCCGCCGTCCCCGGAGCGCTGTCGCTGTGGCTGCCACGCGGCCCGCTCGCCACCGGCACCGCCGCCTGCTACGCCCTCGGCACCCTCGCCGTCGCCGCCCACGCCCCGCGCCGGCTGGCCCGCACCCGCTCCCTCGCCCCGGCCGAGATCGCCGTCCTCACCGCGCTGGCCATGCCCTCGGTCGCCGGACTCGCCCTGGTGGCGGAGCGCGCCGGGTACCAGCTGTTCGGCTTCGACCTCGACATCCTCGCCCTGACCGTCCCGCACTTCCACTACGCCGGGTTCACGGCCGCGCTCGTCGCCGGACTCGTCTGCCGCGCCGTCCCCGGCCGCCCCGCCGCCCGGTGGGCCGCGCTCAGCGTCCCGACCGGGACCTTGCTGGTGCTCGGCGGGTACTTCGTCGGGAACTGGGCCGAACTCGTCGGCGCCGCCGTCCTCACCGCCGGCATGTGGCTGGTCGGCCTGCTCACCTGGCGCGACCTGCGACCCCGGGCAGCGGACCGGAGCCGCGTTCCCCGGTTCACCGGCACGCCCGCGCTGCTCGGCGTCTCGGCGGCCGTCCTCGCCGTCACCATGCTGCTCGCCCTGTGGTGGGCCCTCGGCGAAGCCTCCGGCATCCCCCACCCCACCCTCGGCTGGATGGCCGCCACCCACGGCGTCGGCAACGCCCTCGGCTTCGCGCTCTGCTCACTGCTCGCCTGGCGCCGCCTCGCCGTCGTGCCGATCCCGCCGGTTCCGCCGATCCCGCAGGAGATCCTCCGATGAACGCCACCGCACCGCTGGACGACCTCAACTACCCGGAAGTCGGCGCCAGCACCCGCCTCGGCGCCCCACTTCCGGCCGGCTACAACCACCTCCGCCACCGCGCCCTCCTCGGCCACGGCCGCGCCGCCCTGGACGCCGCCGGGCCGGCCGTACTGGACTGGCGGATGCACCGGGCAGCCGGTGTCCGGATCACCACCGACGCCGACCGGGCCGCGCGCGGCGTCGCGGTCCACTGCGGCATCGGCCTCGGCCCGCTGCGGGCCGGCGCCCCGTGCCGGGTGATCTGGAGCACCGCCGACGGGGAGCGCGACCGCTACGGCTTCACCTACGGCACCCGCCGGGGGCACCTCGCGGTGGGCGAGGAGACCTTCGTGGTGGAACTGGCACCGGACGGGGCGGTCTGGTTCACCGTGAATGCCTTCAGCCGCCCGCAACGCTGGTACGCCCGCCTCGCCGGCCCCCTCCTCCCCCGCGCCCAGCACCTCTTCGCCCGCCGCTGCGCCCGCGCCCTCACCCACCTCGCCACCCGGGCGACCCGGTAGGCCACGGAGTGGGAAGTCGGCGAGGTCGACTTCCCACTCCCCACCGGGCCACGCCCAGCGGGGCGGGGGCGGCATCGCAGCGCCATCGACGAGGAATGGGAGTGGGAAGACCGCCTCACCGACCTCCCACCAACGACAGGCCGGATCCCTCGGTGGAGAGCCAGGATCGGGGTGACACAGGAAATCGGCGAAGTCGACTTCCTGCGGCAGGCATGCGAAGGCGCTCGACGGGAGCCGGGAGTGGGGGGGGGGGGGGGGGGGGGGGGGGGGGGCGCCCAGCCCCCCCCCCCCCCCCCCC
>NZ_JAXCLC010000089.1:0-30183 GCF_034043715.1 Kitasatospora purpeofusca
TGCGAACGCCCGCGGGGGTTTTCCCAGACCTCTCGACAGGGGTCTCCCATGGGCAGGGGCCTGCGGGAGAGGGCTGTCGTTCGATCATGGAGGAGGGCGCGCAATGAAGATCTACAACGGCATGGCGGCGAACACCATCGAGTCGAAGGGCCAGTGGCAGAAGGCCATGCGCAGCGTGCAGGCCGGGTCCTGCGTGGAGTTTCGGCCGCTGGACGACGGGGCGGTGGCGGTTCGCAACAGTCGGCATCCGAGCGGCCCGGCGCTGGTGTTCACACGCGCCGAGATCGACGCCATGTTCGACGGCGTCCGCAGCGGTGAATTCGATCACCTGACGGTCTGACTTTCAGCTGACGGCTGATTCCCGTCCTACCCGGTTGGTGTGACGGTCGGGCCCTTCCGTGCGAAACTCATCCGGATAGAGCAAAGGTTGGGATAAAGCACAGGGGGGCCCGATGGCCGTCGGCACGATCATTTCTGGAAGCGGTGAAAGCCCGGTCCGGCCGTGGGCCGAGGCGGCGTTGCTGCTGGGTGCCCACTTCGAGGTCGCTCGCGGGCGCCGGAAGCAGGCGGCGGTGGTCGAGGCGACCGGGGGGCGGGTCAGCAGGTCCCTCTACAGCCGCCTCGAAGGTGGCGAGGTGCGGATCGACAAGCCGCATGTCGTGTCGATCATCCTGGACGCCTTGGAGGTCCCGCTGGGCGACTACCACGACCAGCTGACTCAATTGGGGTTCGAGGCATCGCGGGAGGGCTGGGCGTCGACGTTCCGCAGTGGGCACCGCGAGGTGGTGCCCGACTCGATGCTCCGGTTGACCTCGTTGGAGGAAGCGGCGACCGAGTTCTTCGTGGTGGACCGCAACGCGGTCCCCGGGCAGCTCCAGACCGAGGCGTACGCCAGGATCGTGACCGGTTACACCCTGCCGGCGAGCCTGAAGGACGCCGGGCTGCAGGAGGTGATCGTCGGCCTGCGGGTAGAGCGAAGCCGCCGGTTCGTGGAGCGGCTGACCTCCGACCGG
This sequence comes from Kitasatospora purpeofusca, assembly GCF_034043715.1. Lineage (GTDB taxonomy): Bacteria > Actinomycetota > Actinomycetes > Streptomycetales > Streptomycetaceae > Kitasatospora > Kitasatospora purpeofusca_A. The sequence goes on from NZ_JAXCLC010000089.1 coordinate 1,014, forward strand.
CCCAAGGGCAGCTTTTTCGTTGAAGAGGCGGTGCTCTACGCGGATTTCGGGCACCCCGAGGTGCTGATCGACCAACTGCAGGCCATGCTCGACATCGTGGAGAACCGGGCCCTGCCGGCAGGCATCCGAGTGATGACCGCGCGGGCGCCCCTGGCCGTCCCGGTGAGCACGCTGGCGCGCTTGGGGTTCCGCAAGTCGCTCCTGGATTCGGTCCCCGACGTGATCTACAACGAGACGGGGCGTATGGCGTCCTTCCACCGCGGCTCGCTCCCCGGTACCGACGAGGCGGCCGACCCCGACTACGTCGACCTGGACGATCTCGTCGACAATGTGCTTATGAGGGCCCCCGGATACCGGGACAGCCGGCGCCTCATCGAGAACGCCCTGATGGCGGCCCAGCTCCGCCTGTAGCTACGGAGCCGGGCCGGGCAGGCGGGCGTCAGACGACGCGGGCGAGCCCGCCGAACTCAAGCCATTCCAAGGTCGCCTGTCGGGCGGGGGCGTGGGCGTCGGGGCGCCAGTCGGTGACGTCCACGAGGCCGGGGGGCTCGACGACGAGCCTGTCGATGTCGAAGAAGTCATGGACATCGGCTTCCGTGCGTACACGGCCCCACTTGCCTCCAGTCTGCTGCTGCATCAGGCGGGTCACCGCGTCGCGGACGGTAGTGTCGTCGCTCACCAACTGGCACACCACCACGACACTTCCCGGGATGAGCAGGTCCACGGTGCGTTCGATGATGGCCTTCGGGTCGCCGTTGTCGCGGTCGGGGACGCAGTGGAGGACGGAGACGAAGAGAGCGGCGACCGGTTGCGTCAGGTCGATCCGGCCTTCGAGGCCGGCCATTATCGCGGTGGTGTCGGCCATGTCCGCGTTGAGGATCACCGCGTTCGGGCTCTCGTCCAGTACGGCCCGTCCGTAGCCGAGGACCATCGGATCGTTGTCGACATACACCACGCGCGCGTCCGGGTGGACGGCTTGGGCGACCTCGTGGACGTTGCTCTGGGTGGGCAGGCCCGAGCCGTGGTCGATGAACTGCTTGATCCCGTAGTGGCGTGCGATGTGCCGTACCACTCTGATCAGGAAGCTGCGATTGTTGAGCGCCAGTTCGCGGCTGCTCGGCGCGGACTTCAGCAGTTCCTCGACTGCCTTGCGATCGGACGGGTAGTTGCGGTTCCCTCCGAGAAGGAAGTCGTACATGCGAGCCGCACTTGGCCTGGCCCTGTCAATCGGCTCTTGCCAGTCGGCTTCGTTCCGGTTCACCCGCTACCCCCTGCGTAATGCGAACTTCGGCGTTGCCGATCAAGTATGACGTTGCGTCATATTAGGCCGTGATCCGCAGTACGGAAACCACACGTGAGGGTGAAGGTGGCGAAGGCATGGCGAAGGGCCAGGCCACCTCGGGTGAAGGTGGTCGGCGGCCGGGCTTCGTGAACGCGTGTCGGATTGTCAGGCGCCTCCTGCGGGAGTGTGGCCGCAGCTCCAACGCCGGGCGGCCTTGAGCTGGACCCGCACGTCCGGCTCGTCCAACCCCATCAGTGCGGCCGCGACGGCCGGCGCCAGGCCGAGGAGGTCATGCAGCAGGGCGGCGTCGGCGGGCCGGTCGGGCATCGCCCGGTGAAGGCGGTCCGAGGGTGGGGCCTGTGCCAGCGTGCGCGCCAGGGAGACCATCTCGCACAGAGCGCGCCAGGTGAAGGCTGCGGGGTCCTCGCGCAGCACCCACGACCACTGCGCCTGTGCCCTGTGCAGTACGAGCGCGACGACCCGCTCGGCGAGAGCGGCGTCGTCCAGGCGCGCATGCGCATACATCTCGTAGTGGCGGTAGTGCAGTTCGACGAAGGCGGCGTAGCTGACGGGGGGAACGGGGCCTTTGGTCACCAGCACTCCGTTCGGTGTCGACATCCGGTAGGGGCGGTCCGAATCGCACACCCGTGGCGGTAGGCGCGCGACGGCGTATGAAGATCAGGACGCGCGGGGGCGCGAAGGTGTACGCGGGGCGCACGAAAGCAGATACGCGGCGGTCGGCCCAGGGATGCGGACACCCGAGCCGACCCACGGCGTTTTCAGAGCCTGCGGAACCGGAGCCACTCGAAGTCAGTGCTGCGGCACATCCTCAGTGCACTGAGGATCAGTGCCGCCCGGGACCACTCGATCTCGGAGGGCGACACAACCGCCCACGCCAGCACCAACGGCGCAAGGACGGCATGCAGTTGCACCGCACCACGCGAAGCGCGCACTCCGCGCAATCCCGCGAAGGCACCGTCGCTCCTGCTAGCGTGAGTGAACACCACGGGCAGGGCCCGTCCAAAGACAGGTCGGTCATACATAGGTAGGCGTTACCTCCATGGCTGGCCTGACAGCCCCGTCCGGTGGTGATGACACCGGTCGGGGCAACCCTCAGAGCGGGGCGGGCCGTTACGAAGAAAGTAGCGCCTCGGCCGACCGCTGGTCGCCCTGGAAGGCGCCGCGCAATCCCCCCTGTTCCGCCCGGCATACAAGCGCCCAACAGGGAGCAGACTCGGCCCCGGAGCGATCAAACACGCTCACGCGAGCGAGCCACACCGAAAGGCCGGCAGCCGAGGCACGGTACTCAGAGAGACCAAGAGATCAATGGCAGCAGGGAGCCCGGCCCGCCTACCGACGGTGGATCGGTCCAGCGCCGCCAGCACCGCCACTCATGCGTTGAGGGAAATCACTCCTGGGCGTCGCTGAGCCGTCTGCATCGTGGGCTTTCCCCGCCCGGCCTCCGCGGGTCGTTCGTCGGCACAGTGTCATCCAACAGGGTGAGCGCCTACTCCGGACCTCGCCGGCCGAGCCGACCCGAGGAGGCGTCCTCGAATGCCTGCCGCGCGGGTCCGCCCCGAGGCGCCCCCTCCAGTCGGGTGATCTCTTGCGGAAGGGGGTCGGGCGGGAGTGAACAGCCGCTATAACCGCCCCATGATCAAGAAATTGCTGCGGCGCGGTCTGACCGTGCTCGCGCTCGCCGCACTGCCCCTGATGGGCAGCAGCACCGCCCCCGCCGGCGCCGTCGACGTCCGGCCCGTGACAGTCGCGGCTGCTTCCCTGCGCGTCGCGGGTCCACTGTCCCTGGCCGACGCGGTCGCCGCGCTGCCGATCGCCGACGAGCACCGCGACGGCTACGACCGCAACCTCTACAAGCACTGGAACCGCGGCCTCGATCTCACCGACGGGTGCAACACGAGAGCCGAGGTGATTCTGTCCGAGGCGGTCATCGCGCCGCAGGTGGCCGCGGGCTGCAAGCTGATCGGCGGCGAGTGGTACTCGTACTACGACGGCGTGACGGTGACTTCCGCATCCAGCCTGGATGTAGATCATATTGTTCCGTTGGCTGAAGTGCACGATTCAGGCGGATATACCTGGAACGCCGGGCGCCGTGAGGCTTACGCCAACGACCAGGGCAGCCCGCTGACGCTGGTCGCGGTGAGCGCGAAATCGAACAGGTCAAAGGCAGATAAGGACCCGTTCGAGTGGCTGCCACCGCTTGCCGAGGTCCACTGCCGGTACGCCGCCGAGTGGGTCTCCACGAAGCTGCGCTGGGGCTTGGCGGCTGACCCGGCTGAGGCCGGCGCGCTGGTCGGCATCGCCCAGCGGTGCCCGACCACGACTGTGGAGTACGAGCTCGTCGCTTAGCGTCTGGCACACAGCCGACGGTGTGCCCTGTCCTGCTGTGGACGGGCGAGGGAATGTGGAAATGCCCGCCGGTGATGGCCCTCAAGATTGTGCGTCTCGCGGTACCGGCGGGCACTGTGCCAAGGCTACCCGGAGTCATCGGCGAGGTAGCACTGCCCTAGCCGCAGAGGAGAGCAGAACCGACCGCTCGGCATTACGCCCGGCCAGGCCCACCTCCCCCCGCCAGAGCCACCCGCCGTGCTCCGGGCGAGGCACCTTCGTTGAGCGGGCCGAGTGCCTGCTTCCCCAAGGCACTCACGACAGGCTCCATACACCCGGTCGGTGGTCCGGTCGGGCGGAGCGCCGACCCGCCCGGGGGGAGGGCGGCCCGCGCACCCCCGGCCGGGCCGCTCCTCCTGGGTGCTGGTGGGGTGGTCTGGTCAGGTGTCCCGGTGGGCGACTCCTGCGAGGGCGACCTCCTCGCCGTCCGTGAGAGCAAGCCCGCAGAACAGGCAGGAGAACGACTCGGCGACACCAACATCGAGTTGGTGGCCCGGGTGCTCGCAGTCCGTGTCGAAGCACTCGCAGGGCACGGCGGTCAGGTTCCCTCCCGCCGTGCCGCTGTATCCGCACGCCGGACACTCTCTCCACCCGAGGTAGTCGTCGTCAGGACCTTGGCGGCCACGCAACCAACCCGAGCGGTCGATCGTGTCGATGATCTTGAGAATCGGCAGGTCAGGATGTTCGGTGAGCGAAATGTCGACCAGCCCGGCGATGACGCTCGACGAGATGAGTACCTTGACCGCCATGGCGGTCTTCGCCCGCTGGTTGATGCCCGGGGAAGCGTGAGTGGAGTCCGGTCGGGCAGGGAACGGCAGCACGCCGTACTCCGTGAGCAGATCGGTCGCGGACTGGCGCGCCCGCGCGCCGGCGACACGGAGGCCCGTCACCAGGGCGGTGAGAACAGCGGCGTGCTCGTGGCTGTCGGCGCGATCCGTGAAACCCCAGGGCGAGAGTTCGATGGCCGCTGCGACAGCGGCACTGAGCACCGAACGGGCGGTCGCTCGTTCGACGAGCGCCTTCTCCTCGGCGGCAACCTCCAGCGACGGCCGGTTGGCCCACGCGGGCCGGCTCGGGTTCGCCGCCACCTTGTCCAGGTCGCTGAACACGGTTCGGAACTCACCCCAGAAGGCGGCCGGGTCAAGGCCGAGTTCGGCGCGCACGGCCTCTACGACCCGAAGGCCGCTCTCCAGGACAGTTCTGGAGGCCTGCTCGTCGTGGTAGGCGTAGTGGGCAACGCTGTTACGGGCGTCAGCAACCGGCCGGAACGCCTTCTCATCGATGGGCATCCGGCCCCGCATGATGGTCGATGCGATTTTGAAGGCCTCGACCATCCCGATGGTCTTCGCCTCGCTGAGAGCCTTCACGCCGGGCGCATCGCCGAAGCCGAGCGCATGGAAGCGGTGGGACCAGTCGGCCTTGTCGGAGATGAGCAGCGGGTCGTAGCGGCAGAGCAGGGCCTTGATGAGGTGCTCGCACCCGATTCCTGCGTGGAGGACGGCGAACGCCTGGCCCTGCGGACGTCGCCACGAATCGAGGCTCGAACGCAGGAACTGGCTCGCCATGCTTGCGAACTGCCGCTCGTCCACCCTTCCCGTCCTCCCATCGTCCGGCCGGCGCGCGCAGGGCGGACTTCCGTACGGTACGGCGGCCCCGAGCGATTCCGCGAGTGAGTTGCCGGGCCGGGGACTTCCGTGGCTCTTGATCGTGGACGCACGCCCCATGGGGGATCATGGGTGGTGGCGCGGGGGCGCACCCGAAGGACCTGCGCCCATGCCCCGCCCCAACCGGGCCCAGCGTGCCGCCATCGCACGGCGGCGGGCCGACGCCGTTGAACTCCGCCTTGCCGGAGCCGACCCGCTGACCGTCGGCCGGAAGCTCGCCGCCGACCCCACCGTTAACTCGGACCGGATCGCGTACCCGCTCGGGTACGGCCACGAGCTGTACACCAAGGGCCGCCCCGCCCCGGACGACGAGACGCTGATCCGCTCCGTCAACCGGGACGTGACCCAGGCCCTCGAACACCGGATCGCCGGGTCGCAGGCCTCGGTGGAGGAGCTTCGGGCGTTGGAGGACGCCCGCCTCGACCGGATGTTCCTCGTCGCGTACCGCAAGGCGGTGAAGGACGGTGATCTTCCGGCGATCGACCGGGCGCTTCGGATCATGGAGCGCCGGGCGCGGCTGCTCGGGCTCGACCAGCCGGCGAAGACGGAGGTCACCGGGCAGGACGGTGGCCCGATCGAGTTGGCGGCGGACGCCACCGGTCACGAGCTGGCGGCGCTGATCGCGCTGACCGACCCGGCCGTGGTCCGGGACGGCGAGTGAGCGCGACGGACGACCTGGTCGAGCAGTACCGGCGGCTGTCGGCGGAGCGGCGCCGGGCGATTGCCGAGCAGGCGTCGCCGGCGCTGCGCACCAGGTTGGCCAAGGTCGAGCGGGACATGGCGCTGCGGCACTCGCCTGGGTCGCTCGCCGCGGTGCTGACTGACGGCCGGGAGATGCAGGCTGCCCACCTTGATCTGATCGACGATGCTTTCCGGCGGATCGCCGCAGGGGAGACGGTTCGGCTGCTGCTGACGATGCCGCCCCGGCATGGGAAGAGCAGGCGGGCCGCCCGGTGGGCGCCGCTGTGGTACCTCCTCCAGCGGCCGGACCACCGGGTCATGATCGCGTCGTACTCGTCCGACTTGGCGGACGACCACGGCCGGTGGATCCGCGATGCGATCACCGAGTGGGGTGAACAGCTCGGCATCACCCTCCACCCGGGGTCGAAGGCCGCGCACCGGTTCGACATCGCGGGCCGGGAGGGCGGCCTGTTCGCGGCCGGTGTCGGCGGCGGCCTGACCGGCAAGGGCGCGAACCTGGCCATCGTCGACGACCCGATCAAGGACGACGCCGAAGCCCAATCCCCGACTCAGCGAAGGAAGTTGTGGGAATGGTGGCAGGCCGTTCTGTTGACCCGGGTGGAGCCCGGCGGGTCGGTCATCGTCATCCAGACGAGATGGCACGAGGACGATCTTGCCGGGCGGATTCTCGCGGGGGAGACCGCGTCGGACTGGACGATCATCGACCTGCCCGCCGTCGCGGACAGCCCCGACGACGCGTTGAGGCGGAAGGTCGGCCAGCCGTTGTGGCCTGCCCGGTACGGGCACAAGGCGTTGGCGGGCATCCGGCGTGCGGTCGGCGAGCGGGTGTGGTGGAGCCTGTTCATGCAGAAGCCCCGCCCGGTCGAGGGCGGGGTGTGGCAGCGGGCCTGGATCGACCGGGCCCGGGTGACGCCGGTGGAGTTCGCCGGCGCGGAGATGGCCCGGGTCGTCGTCGCGGTCGACCCGTCCGGCGGGGACTCCGCCGTCAACGACGAGACCGGCATCATCGGGCTCGCCTCCGACTACCACGAGCAGCTGTACGTCGTCGCGGACGAGTCCGGCACGCTCGGAGCGAACGACTGGGGCCTCACCGCGTGCAGGTTGGCGCTCAGCCTGCGGGCCGACGCCATCGTGGTGGAGGCCAACTACGGCGGGAACATGGCCAAGCAGGTCCTCACGCAGGCGTGGGACCAGCTCGCCCGGGACAGTGAGGCCCGAGGCCAGCTGATGCCGATGATCGTGGAGGTCAACGCGAAGGTCGGCAAGAGGTTGCGCGCCGAGCCGGTGGCGCAGCTGTACGAGCAGGGACGTGTCCACCACGTCGGCCACTACCCGGAGTTGGAAGGGCAGATGGCCACCTGGGTCCCCGGGATGGACAGCCCCGACCGGATGGACGCCGCGGTCCACGGCCTCACGGAACTGGCCGGCGCCGGGCTCGACGCTCTGTCGCAGGGCATGGACGACAGCCGACTTCGCGGCAGGCGCTGACGGGTGCGGTGCGGGTGGCCTCCGACCACGGACCGGAGGCCACCCGCAGCGGCCGACAGCGGAGACGATGGGACCGTTGCTATTCGAGGAGTACGGCAGGGGCCTGTTAGGCGCCGGACCCGCCAGCCGAGCCGCTGCCCTTCTCCGTCTTCTCCAGGTGCTCCAGCACCTTCGACGTGATCGCGACGGCCTCCTTGAAGTCGCCCGCAGCCACTGCCGCCTTCGCCTTGTCGACGTGCTCCGTGAGGGTCTTGTTCGTGCCTTCGCCAATCCCGGCCGTCGCCATGAGGTCGTCGATCTTCTGAAGGTTCATCTGGGCAAGCTCGCCAGACATCTGCACTCCCAACAGCAGGAAACAAGGAGTGACGATTCTGTCACTCCTTGTTCTCGGATTGCTAGCGCCGCCCACCCGGCCCCGAGCACACCGGTACGCCGGCCGCCGATGTCGCCGAGGACACCATCGGCTGCCACAGGCACGTCGGGGTGGATCGGAGAGCGGCACCCGCGGTGCGTCGGGACCTGTGGGCGGCCGGCCGGCCCGACATGGCGCCGGGCCGACCGGCCGCTTGGCTTGATGTCGGCGGGTGTCGCACGCCGGAAGGAACCGTGACGGCCGCCGACAGGTGAGCACCCCGCCCCCTCCGTGAGCAACTAGGCCGGGAACCGAGAGTCGGCCTGGGGATCTTCCGGAATCGTCACAAAAGGCCCGCCCCCCTGACCTGGGACCGGCACCCCGGCCTATCGCTCCCGTCGGCGCCCGCCTGCTCCCGGCCGGCCCACCCAACGGGTGTCAGCCCTCGGATGTATCGGAGGTGTCCTCGTCGCCATCCTCAGCCTCGGCCTCAAGAGCAAGGCGGGCCTTGTCCTGGCTGTCCTCGCGAGACCTGTCCTGGGCCTTCTCGGCGAGTCCTTCCGCCATGTCCTTGAACTTGTCCGGGATGCCCATCGGTAGTGCTCCTTCGTGTGTGGGCGGGGTTGATCGACAACACAGCGGACCTGCCCACCACGCGGTGTGGTTACGCCGCAGGTCACCCGGACAGCCCAGCCCTGAGGGCGACGGACGCTGGCCCCCATCGCGTCTGGCCGAGGTTCGTGTCCACCCGATCGCTGGCGAAGCGGAGCGCGGACACGTGGCCACCAAGCGCATCCTCGCCCCCTTGATGTCGGACAGAAAGCGGTTGTCCCGTTTCAACTGATCTGGTCTACAGATAGGGCCGTGACCTGCGGCGACCAGATCAGTTGAGACGCTCGGCCCGTCGGAAATTTCGGGTGCTCTGGTCCCGGAAGTGTGAGTTCCGGGTCTTGTCTCAGCTGAGCTGGTCCATCCCGCAGTTCGCTGTGCTGTGTGCAGGTGAAAGTGTCCGTCGGAGAAGGCAGCTGGCCGGTTCGGGAGGAGGCGGGCATCAGCGATCGGTTTTCGAGGCCGGCTCTGGCAGGGCGCGGACGTCGACGACGTCGATTCCGGCGGCGCGGGCTGCGGTGATGCCTTCGTCGGTGTTCTCGTAGGCGAGGCAGGCGGCCGGGGTGACGCCGAGGCGTGCGGCGGCCAGGAGGTAGGCGTCGGGGGCGGGCTTGATGCGAGGAACGTGTTCGCGGGCGATCAGCGTGGTGGCGAGATGGGGCAGGCCGATGGCGGTGAGGCCGGCGCGGACGATGCCGCCGTCGTTCGCCGTGACGACCGCGACGGGGCCGGTCTCGGCGGCCCGGCGGGCGATGGCGGCGACGTGCGCGATCGTGCGGATCGTGTCGGCGTGGCGGGCCCAGTAGGTCCGTGCGGTGTCGACGAACCGGGCGTCGGTGCACGTGAGGCGCTGCCCGCAGTGCTGGTGGAGGGCGTGCCGCAGCTGGGCGAGGTCGGCGAGGTCCGTCGTTCGCAGCCACTGGGCGGTGACGGTGACGCCATGGGCGGTCAGGGCGTGGTGGACGGCGGCGAGGTTGAGCTCGCCGGTGTCGGCGAGGGTGCCGTCGAAGTCGAAGAGGGCGGCCCCGTACTCACTGGTCGGCGGGCCGGTCAGGAGGGCGCCGCGCCGGACGGGCCTCAGGGCGGGCGGCGGCATGGTGCTCACTGTGCGTCGGCCAGGCCGCGCAGGACGTAGGCGGTCGGCATGTAGGGCACGTCGATGGGCAGGCCGCGCGGCGCGGTGGTGTCGGGGACGGCGTGGAAGCTGCCGTCGGGCTGCTGCTGGCCGGCGAGGTAGTGCAGGGCCGCGCGCACGGCACCGGTCTGCTTGAGGCGGCCGAGGGCGGCCAGGGCACAGCCCGTGCTCGTGGCGTCACTCGGGCTGCCCTGGCGGTGGCCCCAGCCGCCGTCGCTGTTCTGGGTGTCCGTCAGGTAGCGGGTGGCGGCCGTCAGTGCGCGGTCGATGAGGTGCTGGTCCTCGGCGGGCAGGAGGGCGAGGTCGCGGGCGGCGACCAGGCCGTGCACGGCCCGGAACACGGCGTTGTTCTCCGCCAGGCTCCACCCCCGCTCGAAGGCGCCGTCGCCGCGCTGGGCGCGGGCCAGCCAGTGCACCGCGCGCCGAAGCGCCTGGAGCCGCTGCGCGCCGAGGTCCTGACGAACCGCCAGGACCGCGAGGGCTCCGCCGGTCATCGCGGGCTCCGAGCTGCCGGCCGGGTAGGTAGACCAGCCGCCGTCCTCGTTCTGCACCTCGTACAGGTAGGCGTGGCCCGCGTCGATCTGCCGGGAGTAGGCGGCGCTGTCGTGGCGCTGGAGGAAGGCCAGCACAGTGTAGGTGGTGTCCACGTCGGTCTGCTCGACCTGCGGCCGGTAGGGCCAGCCTCCGTTGCCGGCCTGGTGCGGCGCCATCCACGTTGCGATCCGGTTCAGCAGTGCCGGGTCCGCGGCGTTCTCGGCGAGCGCGCACGCGGCGATGGAGGGGACCCACAGGTCGAAGTCGACGGCGACGGTGAAGCCGCCGTCCGGGAGCTGGGTGTCGGCCATCAGGGCCAGGCCGTGGCGTACGGCCTCGGCGTGGGCCGGGTGCGGCGAGAGCGCGTGCAGGCAGATCAGATGGGCGAGATGGAGGTGCTCGTAGATCACCGGGCCCTGCACTGCCTCGGCGAGGTGCTTGAGGTCGACGTTGTCGACGGTGCGGCCGTGTGCGTGGGCGTGGATGACCCGGCAGGCGAGCCACTCGGTCCGCTTCCAGGTCTGCAGCGTGCCGACCGGCATGCCGATCTCGCCCACCTCCACCTGGAGCCCGGGGTGGACACCGGCCAGGTAGAGCACGGTGTTGACTAGGACCCGCTTGCGCGCGGCTGTGTAGTGGTCGAGCCCCTCCAGCAGGTCTTCACCCAGGGGAAGACCGAGCAGCGCCCGGTCAAGGGCGCTCAGATCACCGTGGTCGCGCGCGTGCGCGAGGTAGGCCCGGACCCGCTCCAGGGCCGGATCGTGGCCCCCGTGCCGCGCCAGCAGACGCTCGGTCAGCACCGACTCCAGCACCCTGGCCGGGCACGGGACCGACATCGCCCCGTCGGGACCAACCTGCCCGGACAGGTACGCCACGGCCCCCCGGATAAGCCGGGCCCAAGTACCTTCGTGTGCTCGCGTCATCGCCCCGCCTTCCGTGGAAGCGCGCGGCACCCGCGCGCACCGGAACAGTAACCGAGCAGCTACTCCAGGTATGCGGCTTTGATCAATTCACCGCAGCTGGCCACCCGGGGCCGGGGCGTGGGCCGGGGTCAGTGCAGGTAGGTGGTGTTGCTGCCGAGGGAGGTGGTCACCTTCGTGTAGCCGGTGGCGGTCAGGTTGACCTCGACGTAGGCGGAGGTGGTGGTGCCGTTGCCGAGTTGACCCTCCTCGTTGTTTCCCCAGGTGACGACCTTGCCGCCGATGATCGCCGCCCCGTGGCGGGGGCCAGCGGTGAGGGACTGGGCGTCCTTGAGGCGGGCGATCTCCACCGGGGTGGTGCGGTTGGTGCGGGACACGTTGGTGTCGAAGTTCTCGTCGGCTTTCAGGAGCTGGCCGTAGTGGTTGTTGCCCCAGCCCCAGACGGTGCCGTTGGAGGTGATCGCGTAGTTGTGGTGGGCACCGGCGATGATGGTGCTCACGTCTTCCACCAAGTCGACGTCGACCGGGACGGTGCTGCTCTTGTTGCTGCTGTTGCCGAGCTGCCCGTAGAGGTTGTAGCCCCAGCTCTTGACGGTGCCGTCCGCGGTCAGCGCGAGGGCGTGGTGGCCTCCGGCCGCGATCGCGGCGATGCCCTCCAGGCCCGTCACCTGGCGCGGCACGGAGCTGGTGGCGCGGCTGCCGTTGCCGAGCTGGCCGTGGATACCGCGGCCCCAGGCGTAGACCTTTCCGTTCTCCAGCAGGGCGAGGGAGAAGTCCGACCCGGCTGCGATCTGCTGGACCTTCGGCATGCCCAGGACGCGGTCGGGAGTGGTCCGGTGGTCGCCGGTGCGGTTGTTGCCGATCTGCCCGTAGGGGTTGTCACCCCAGGAGTAGACCTGGCCAGAGGTGTCGAGGGCGAGGGCGTGCATCCCGCCGGCGGCAATGTCCTTGATGTTGGAGAGCCTCGGCACGGTTTCGGGCACCGCATGGTCGGTGGTGCCGCCGTTGCCGAGCTGCCCGGCCACGTTGTCGCCCCACGACTTCACCGACCGGCCGGTCCGCGCGAGGACGAAGCCACTGGTCGCGTCCACGCCGCCGCTGACGAGCTGATCCACGTCGGCCCGGAGCAGTGAGGTGACCGAGGCCGGGCTGTAGCTGTCCGTGCTGGTGCCGTTGCCGAGCTGGCCCGCGTCCCCCGCTCCCCAGCTCAGCACCGATCCGGTCGCGGTCTGCGCATCCGTCATGATCGTTCTCCTGAAACTCGACATGTTGCTGCAAGTACGCGGCCAGCCTGTCTCCCTGCCCCCATCAAGATCGACCCACCCGCCCGGAGGTCACCCGAACGCGTGGATTCGGCCCTCGATCCGTTTGAAGGCGGTCCGCAGCAACACCAGCGATCAGAGTCAGTAGAGACAACCCGCAGCCCGTCAAACTCCGCTGAGACAGTTGCTGGGTGCCTACGCGGCCATCGCGGTGGCGAAGTCCCTGCTGACCTCGTCCACCGGTGTCCACGACGGCCGCCCGGCAAGGGCGTTCGGCCAGTGCCCGGTGGGGTTCGTCGTGAGCTGCTGCGGCCGGTTGCTCCCGGCGACGAAGAACGCCAGTGCGGCGACGGTGCGCAGGTCGACCGCCGAGCCCCGGGCCCGTTCGGCGTCGTGGACGAGCCGGGACATCGCTTGCCGGCTGACAGTCTCGATCGCCCGCATCGTTGCCTTCGCGGTGATCGCTTGGGCGTTCCCGCGGCGGGGCAGGCCGCCGATCACCGTGCCGATGCTGGGGCCTTGCGGAGTGTGGGCCTGCCCGTCGGGTGCGGTGCCGGTCATCACCGCGAACACGGCGAGGGTGACCGCCAGTGCGTTGTCCTGCGCGATGGCCTGGTAGCGGGACACCGGACCGTAGCCCAGAGGGAGAGGCAGCCCAGCGTCCCCGGCGACCTCGTACAGGACTCGGGGGCTGGCGGCGATCCTGAGGGCTGCGCCCGGGTGCCCGCCGCCGGGCGGGGCTGCCCATGCGCGGGCGTGCGTCACCCAGTCACCGCCAGTGGGTGGCGTGCTGCGGAGGTGGTCGCAGAGGGTGTTGAGGTACGTCTCGTCGAGGATGCCGCGCATCGTTACTGGTCCTTCCGCAGGGTCGTGAAGTGGGCTTGCTTCGGCTCGGGGCGGTGGGCTTTCGGGTGGGCGGAGAGGCGGCCGGGCGCGGCACCGTTCCCGCATCGGGGCTCGCGGCCCGGGGTGAATCCTCAGGCGTTGTTCCGGCCCGGCCGCCCGTCCACCCACCCGAGGCCTCAGGCGGGGTCGGGGGGCCGTGGCCACGCTGCCTCCGGGTCGAACAGCTCGTCGTGGAGGAGGCAGTGGTGGAGTGAGGCGAGGAGCTTGCCGAACAGGCGGCGCAGGGCGGCGTTGTGCCGGTCGCCGGCGGCCCGCCGCTTGTCGTAGTGGGCCCGACATTGCGGGGACTTCGTCAGCGAGGTGAACGCCCAGTGGTGTCCGTACGCGGCCAGGCGCTTGTTCGCCGCGACCCTGCGGTGCAGGACGGTTCGGGACGTGCCGCTCGCCCAGGTGAACGGCCGGGCCCCGGCGTAGGCGGCGAGGCCCTTCGCGGTGGCGAACCGCGTGGGGTCGTCCCCGAGTTCGCCGAGCAGGCGGGCGCCGGTGAGGAGTCCGACGCCGGGGAAGGACTGGTAGATGTGGCTCTGCGGGTGCTGGGTGAACAAGTCGCCTGCTGCGGCGGTGAGTTCGGCAACGCTCTGGCACGCTTCGCCGAGGAATCGCAGGGTGGTGAGGACTTCTTGCCCGAGGGCGTCTTCCACTGCCGGGTGGTTGCGCAGGACCGGCTCGCGGAACAGGGCGAACAGGCGGTCCGTCTCGGAGTCGAGGAGCCGGGTCCGGCCGGAGCGTTCGAGTGCGGCGCGGATCTGCCTGCGGGTGAGGCGGGCGGCTTGGCCGCTGGTCGGGGCAAGGGTGATCACCTCCCGCGCCTCGGGGCGGACGAGTCGGCCGTCCAGGTGCGCCCAGGCGGTCACGGCGGCCGGGTGCACCGCCCGCAGCTGTGAGCGCAGTTGGAGGTAGTGGTACTGGCGGGTCCGGGTGGCTCGGAGCTGGGCGCGGGTCAGGGCGCCGACCGCGTCGGCGTCGTCGGAGTTGGTGTGCAGCGGGCGGTGGGCGTGGCTGTCGGTGCGCAGGATGTTGGCGAGGAGCGCGGCGTCCCCAGCGTCGGACTTCTTTCGGTTGCCGGGGTTGAGGCGGCCCCGGTAGCGGGCGACGGTGGACGGGTGGATCGGGATCACGGTCTGGCCGTGGCGGCGCAGCGCGGTGACGAGCAGGCCGCGGCTGGCCTCGATCGCGACCGGCACCGATCGGCGCGAGAAGGTGTGACTGCTCCGCAGGCCGGAGAGTACTGCGAGGGCGTCGCGGGCTCCGGTGGGAGTCGCCTCGAACCGTGTGCTGGCGACGACTTCGCCGGACCGGTCGACCACGGCGAGATCGTTGAGGTGCTCCGACCAGTCGACGCCGGCGAAGAACTTCGGCGATGCCACAGCGCCCCCTCGGTCTGGTGCCGCCCGGGATGTCCGCCGACCCCACCGGTGAAGCCCGCTGGCCACGACACAGCTCGGGCACGCCGGCGGACACCCCGCCCGGGTGGCGCGAGAGTGCGCCACGAGTGGAAGTTAAACCTTCCACTGGCGTTCACGCAAGCAAGATCATCCGAAACGGGGCAGGATGAGGCGGTCACATCCCCGGAAGCCAGGAGCCGCGGTGCCACGCAACCATCAGGTGCCACGATCGTTCATCGCGGAGGGGGAGTGGCCGGACGTCAAGCTGACTGCGGACGCGCCGCCGGAGGCGGTCGTCGGGTATGCCTTCGTGCTCAAGGTCCGAGCCGCGATGGACGCCCGGTCGTGGTCGGCGAGGTACACAGCCGAGAAGGCGGGCGTGAAGCACACGACGCTCAACGACCTGCTGGCCGGACGGGCCCTGCCTGGCCTGTCGACCATCGTCGGCCTGGAGATCGCCCTCCAGCTCGACCTGTACCCGGCCGGGCTGTGGGCCGAGATTGCGGAGAGCGGCGACCAGGCCCGAGGAGGCCGCGCCGACCTGGCCGGATGACAGGTGCGGGCCGCCGGGTAGGGTTGTTCGTGGGCGCTGCTATCTTCTCCGATCATGAACGTGGGTGGGATACGGCAGGCCGCTGCGGTGGTGACGATCGCGCTGGTCGCGGGCCTGTCGGCCTGCACGTCGAACGGCGGCGGGCCGACTGCGGCCACGGTGCCGTCGCCGACGGCGTCGGTGGTCGAGGGCAGCCCGGAGTGGGCCGGACGGTTGCTCGGCGAGCGCCAGCGCAATAAGAAAACATCTCATTTGGTGAGTCTGCGGGCGCAGATGATGGCTGCTGCGATGCTGGTGAAGGCGGCGAAGTGGTCGGCCTTGCGTTCGTAGCGGCGGTGGAGGCGGCGGAAGCCGCCGAGCCAGGCGACGGTGCGCTCGATCACCCAACTGTGGCGGCCGAGGCGTTGGGAGGACTCGATGCCTCGGCGGGCGATGCGGGCCGGGATCTGCCGTCGCCGCAGGTAGGAGCGGATGAAGCGGTGGTCGTAGGCTTTGTCGCCGTGCAGCTTGCCGGGCCTGCGCCGCCTGGGGCCGCGTCGTGAGCGGATCGGCGGGATGGCGTCGACAAGCGGTATCAGGGCTTGGCTGTCGTGGACGTTGGCCCCGGAGATCGCGAGCGAGAGCGGTAAACCGGTGCGTTCGGTGAGTAGGTGGATCTTCGACCCGTACTTGCCTCGATCGACAGGATTTGGACCTGTCAGCTCCCCTTTTTCAGGGCCCTCATGTTCACCGAGTCGACCGCGCACCTCGACCAGTCCAGCTCGCCGCGCGCGCCGAGCTCCTCCAGGACCACCCGGTGGAGCTTGGCCCAGACCCGGGCCCTGCTCCACTCGGTGAACCGCCGATGGGCAGTGGGCCCGGACGGTCCGAAGCAGGGCGGCAGTTGGGCCCACGTGCACCCCGAGGTGGCGACGAACACGATCGCCGCCAGCACCTCGCGATCCCCGTGGCGCCGCCGGCCACCACCCTGCGGGCGCACCGGAGCGTCCGGCACTACCAACTGGAACAACTCCCACAGCTCGTCCGGCACCAGCCGCTCAACGATTAGCACACCCGGAGTCTACTCAACCCACCCAAATGAGATGTCTTCTAAGGACGCCTCCAAGGTGGTCGGCCGGTACGCGCAACTCGCCATCGTGCAGCGCGGTGACCGGCAGGGCGACCCTGAGCCGTGCGACGCCGAATGGGAGAAGTTCACCCCGGCGCAGAAGGTGATGGTCGACCGGGACGGCTTCGACGCGGGCTGCCGCATCCCGGCGTAGCGCGAAGCGGCTACGGCTGCTCGTCCAGGCGGCTGAGCAGACCGGACGTGGTGGCGATGGCGGTGACCGCGTCGGCCCGGCTCCAGGTGAAGTGCTCGGTTGTGCCGGGGTCGTCGTGGTGCGCGCCGCCGAAGAGGTCGTACGCGGCCTGGAGGAGCATCGTCCACCGCTCGTCCTGGGTGCGGTCCTTCGCCTTCTTGTTGACGGCCTGGGAGTGAGCGGCCTGGTGGTTGGGGGGCCGGACGGCGTCGAGCGCCGTGCGGGCCTTGGCGACGGCCGTCTCGAAGTCGCCGGCGCGGATGGCGGTCTGCGCCTCGCGCAGGCGGCGCGCCGCGGTCGCTCGGCCCGTGTTGTCGGTGATGGGGACCAGCACGGTCACGAATGCCCCGTGCCCGATCTCGGTGACCTCCTTCGACCACTCCGCGTCCGGGATGTCGATCTGCTCCTGGAGGTTGCGCGCCGGCCACTTGCCGGTGGGAGCCAGCGCGGTGACCACCATATCGAGGCGCAGCCGCAGGTCTGCGCCGCTGCGGGCCTGCTCCAGTGCGGCGAGCTGCGCATCGGTCAGCGTCACCTCCAACTCGGTGGGGACGGCGAACTCGGCTGCCTTCAACGGCTCCAGTTGCACGAGGTGGCCCAGCCAGCCGGAATGCCTGGGAAGGTCGGCGGCCCACAGAGCCCCGGTCACGGAGTGCGCCGCGTCCTTGGGCCAGGTGCCCGCCGCGGTGCACTCCAGGTTCACGGTCAGGCGGTGGGCGCCGAAGCCGGGTATGAAGCTGACCGCCCGCCGCCGCGGCCTGATGTTGAGCGAGTAGCGGTCGAAGTCCAGACGTCCCATCGAGCTTGCCCTTCTGTCGGTGAGCTGATGGTGGCACCCGCGGCGGGGGAGGCGGAAGCGAGTTGATCCCCCCGTAGGCTGAGCGGTGGCGTGGGGCCTGGTTGCCTGGGAGGGCAGCATCGTGGGCCTGCGCGAGTTGATCATCGACGGCTGGTCGTGGCTGAACTACAAGCCGGTCATGGCTACCGTCCCGCGAAGGGGCATCGGCCCGTTCGGGGACCTCGCCTCCGGTTGGGTGCCGCCGGAGGACCTGCGGCGTCTCCAGGCGTACAAGCTCCTCGCCGCGTACGACCACAACCAGGCCGGGCAGCTCGCCTACGCGGCCGGCGACGAGTCCGGCCAGGACCGGCGGGAGCTGGGCGACCCGGCGAAGCTCAACTCGGCTGCGCTGAACTACCTCCTCGGCGCGTCGCAGAGCATCGTCGTGCCCGGGGCCGAGGGCGATGGCGGGAACCCGACCCCGGAGGCCGCTCTTGCCCGGGACGTGCAGGACCGGCTTCGGGCGTGGGCCCGCAAGGAGCTGCTGCCGATGCGGATGCAGCAGGGCGAGCGGTCCGCGGTGCGGTACGGCGACGGGGTGTTCACTCTCGCCTGGGACGCGCAGGCAGCCCGGCCGGTGCTGCGGACGATGGACCCGGGGTTCTTCTTCCCCGAGTGGACCGAGGACGAGGTCGACTCGGCGCAGTTCCCTGCCCGGGTGCACTTCGCGTGGGAGCTGCCGGAGGACCCCGTCACCGGGCAGAAGGCGAGGCTGCGCCGCATCACCTACGAGCTGGGCCCGATCGGCGGGGCGACCGTGCCGGTGGTCCCGGAGAAGGGCGGCCCCTACCGGGAGTGGGCGGCCGGGCCGGACGGGGAGCGTGTCCTGCTGCCCGGAGACCGTGCCGACCCGGTGACGGGGCAGGTGACCCGGGTCTACCCGTGGGCGCCGGACCGTCTGAGCGGCGTGACCTGCTACCTCACGGACGCGGAGTGGCTGCTCGAAGACCTCAAGGCCGGGCACAACCTGTACGCGCTGCCCGCTGACAAGGCGACCTACCGGGTCCGGCGGGACGGCCAGGTCCTCCAGGCGCTGGACCTGCAGATCGACTTCGTTCCGGTCGTGCACCTCACCAACAGCATCCCGGACGTGGGCGAGCACTGGGGGCAGCCGGTGATCTCCCGGGTGATGCAGGTACTGGACGAGGTCTCCGCGACCGACACGGACTCCTCCGCCGCGTCCGGGACGACCGGCACGCCGATCGTCGCACTGTCCGGGGTGCGGCTGCCGAAGGACCGGACCGGGGTGCCGGTGCCGCTGCGGGTCGAGGCCGGCACGGTGTGGTCCCTGAACGAGGGCGGCTCGATGTCCACCCTGGACACGTCCCCGCAGCTGCGGGAGCTGCGCGAGCGCACCGACCACCTCCTCGACCGGCTCGCGGGCAACAGCAGGCTGACCGCGTCCGGCCTCGGTACGGTCCAGCCGTCCGAGGTGCCGTCCGGGTACGCGCTGGCCCTCGCGCTGGGCCCGCTGGATGCCCTGGTCGGGGAGATGCGTCTCGCCCGCGCCCACAAGTACGAGTTGCTGTTCAAGATGGTGGGGCGCCTGTTCCAGGCCGGGCAGGTCGGCTGGCCGGGCGGGGAGCTTCCTGCCGGTCAGCTCATCTGGGGCCCGCACGTGCCCACGGACAAGGCGGAGGCACTGGAGCAGGCCACGAAGGGCTACCAGGCCGGGGTGTTCTCCCTGGAGACGTGTGTGCGGATGCTCGCCGACGCGGGGTACCCGATCGAGTCCATCCCGGAGGAGGTGCAGCGCATCCAGTCCCGGGCGTTCGATGCCGCTGCCCGCCTTGCCGATGCCACCGGTGACATCGCCGCAGTCAGGGCCTACCTCGGACTGCCTGCTGGAGGGCCTGCAATCCCCCCTGCGCCGCTCCAGAAGGCCGACCGGTAGAAGATCACTCCGCAGAGCCCGAGTGGCCTCCCAGGGGCCCTCTGGGCTCCTGCGGGGGCTGTGGCGCCCGGGGGTGATCCTTCCGTCGTGACCGGGGCCTCCTGGCCCCCTGCGGCGACAGCCGTGGGGGTTGGGGGGAAGGTAGGAAGTAAGTAGGAACAAAGGAAAGAAAGGGGTTCCCCCGGGGTAACCCACAGGGTTCCCCTCACGTAACCCATGGGTTCCCCCGGGGGAACCCATAGGACCGTCTTCAATGGGTTCCCCCGGGGGAACCCACTTCTGTGGCGGCGGTCCGCTGCTGGAATCGAGTGGGTCACTCAGGCCGCTGCTTCGCCGCCGGGTTCCTGCTTCGGGGGGTCAACCCAGGTGACGCCGGGCTCAAGGTCCTCCCCTGTCCGCTCCTTGTACTGCGCCTTCTTCTCCTCGCTGGCATTCTGGCCAGGGCGGAGCTTCCGCAGGTGGGGGCTGGGGGACGGCCGCTGTTCGTCCGCAGGCTCGGCAGCGGAGACCGGTTCGGAAGCCGTGCTCTCCTCGACGGCGTACGTCCCTGCGTCCGAATTCTCGCCGAGATGGCGAACCACGAGCAGGCCCACGACCAGACCCACGGCGATGCCGCCGGCAGCGAGGAGCTGCGACTCGTGCTTCTTGCACCACTCCTTCGCCTTGGTGAAGGAAGTGGGCTTGCCGTCCTCAGGAGGTGTGGAGTCGTTCACGCGCCCATATCTACCGGAACCAGCTCCCACGTGTAGGGCAATCACCCGATCGTCGAGTTCAGCACGTAGCACTGTTCGGCGTCTTCACCTCCGCGCCCCGGTCGAGGGAGTAGCTACACTGATCACTGGCGCGGGGGCGCTGTTGCGGAGGAATCCGATGACTGCCCCCCTGCCCCAGGCCGCCCCGCCCGCCGGAGACCCGGTCGCACCGCAGACCCCGGCCGCCACTGACCCCGGCAGCGCCCTCATCACCCAGGACACCCTGGCGCGGCTCCTCGCCCGCGAGAAGGACCAGGGCTCCCGCGCCGGCGTGAAGAAGCTCGTCACCGACCTCGGCTTCGCCGACGGCGCCGCACTCCAGGCGTGGGTGGAGGCACAGCGCACCGCCGAGCAGGCCGCCCTCACCGAGATCGAGCGGCGGGAGCAGGCCGCCACCCAGCGCGAGCAGCAGGCCCAGCAGCGGGAGCAGCAGGCCCTCCAGCGTCTCCAGCAGGCCGTCCGTCACGCCGTGCTGAGCCGCCTCGGCGCGACCGGCGCGGCCCTGGACGACGCGATCCGTCTCCTCGACGTACCCGACGACGCCGACGACCAGGCCGTGGCCGACGCGGCGAAGGCCCTCGCTGACCGCCGACCGGAGCTGTTCGGTCCGGCCGTGCCTCCCGCCACCCCGCCCGCGCCGAGCGGTTCCCCGGCCGGAGGCCCGCCGCCGCGAGGCCAGGCCCCCGCCACCAGCTCCTTCGGCACCGAGATGGCCAAGCGGCGCGGCTACCTCACGTCCTGACCGGACATCTCGATCGTCTGACCCGGCAGTGAACCGGGACCAGGGGACCACGCCCCTCACCTCCGACGTGGACGGCACCACCAGCAGGTGAGTGCGTGACCGCCAGCTCCAGAAGGCGATCACACCCCTTGACCGTCCAGCCGATCACCACCACGGCGAACCTCGCCCACGGCCGACCGTGGCTCGCCAGCCTCCACGGCACCGACCAGACCGAGACCGTCACCATCGACGCGTCGAAGCTCGTCGCCGGCACCCACTACGTCGCGTCCACCGACCCCACCCAGCCCTACAGCCGCGTCCTGTCCGGCGTCCCCCTCGGCAAGATCACCGCGTCGGGCCTTTACGGGCCGTACGACCCGGCCGCCGTCGACGGCCGCCAGGTCCTCACCGGACTCGTCTTCGACGAGGCCCTGTTCTCGCCGGGTCAGCCGAAGATCCCCTGCGCGCTGCTGTGGCACGGCTCCGCCCGTGCCTCCAAGATCCCCGGCGGGATCGACATCACCAAGATCACGGCGTCGCCCGCCGGCGCCCTGATCCGCTGGGGGGCCTGACATGTCCCTCCAGGACCTCATCAAGGGCGTCTCGGCGGCCGACCTCACCACCTTCGCCCGCTCCATCCCCACCCCGGCGGATTTCCTCCTCACCAGCACGGTGTTCCCGACGCTGGTCACCAACGAGGTGAAGTGGCGGATCAAGAGCAACGGGCGCCGGGTCAACACCGCCAAGTACCGCGCCTACGACTCCAGCGTGGCGTTCGCCGAGCGGACCGCGTGGGAGACCACCCGCGAAGGGCTGCTCCCTGCCCTGGGCCAGAAGCTCATCGTGGGGGAGCAGCAGCAGATCCTCCTGGAACAGGCGCACGGCGCCGACCAGGACCGGCTGCTGGAGCTGCTGTTCGACGACGCCGAGCGGCACATCGAGGCGATCCGCTCGCGGCTCGAACTCGCTGCTGGTGACGTGCTGGTGGACGGCCGCTTCACGCTCGACGCGGCCACCGAGAACGGGCTGAGCATCGAGGTGGACTTCGGCGTCCCGGCTGGCAACATGCCGGTCGCGCCGAAGCCGTGGAGCGACCCGACCTCGGACCCGCTCGCCGACGAACTCGGCTGGCTCCAGTACCTGGACGACCTCGGCGCACCCGAACCGGAGCTCGTCATCACCTCCAAGCGGGCGTTCAGCCACCTCGCCCGCAACAACGCCTACCGGGCCGCCTACTACCGGAGCGTCAACCCCTCCAACACCCCGACTCGCACCCTCACCGTCGCCGAGGTCAACGCCGTCCGCAACGACTACGGCCTGCCGCCGGTCACCCTGTACAAGGCCCAGGTCAACGTGGACGGGACGGCGACCAAGGTCCTCCCGGACGACCGGTGGATCATGCTGCCGCCGGACCGCGCCAAGTGGGGCCAGACCATCTACGGCGTCACCGCCGAAGCCCTGGTCCTCGCGCGCGGCACCAACCCGGAGATCGTGAAGGAGGACGCCCCCGGCATCGTCCTCACCCGCGGTGTCCAGGACGACCCGGTGCAGATCTGGACCAAGGGAGCTGCCGTCGCCATGCCGGTCCTCCACACCCCGGACTGCCACATCGTGGCCAAGGTGCTGTGATGCCGCGCCGACGACTCGCCTTCGCCGTCCACCTGGAGGACCCCGCCACCGGGGACCGCCTCGTGCTGCTGCCCGACGAGATCCCCGCCCGGGAACTCGCCGAGCTGATCACCCACCCAGGCGCCTGGCACCCCGACGACGACCGGGACGTGGACGACCCCGACGACGACGGGGACGACCCGGCCACCAGCGACGGTCACCCGGCCGACGACGAGGAGGACGAACCCGCCTCCGACGGGGACGGCCCGCCGGCTCCCAAGGCGGCCCGCACCCGCAAGACCCGGGCGACCGCGACGGAGTAGCAGTGCCGTCCGCTGACCCGCCGACCGGCCGGATGACGATCGTGCCGCTGCCGTTCCGCACCGCCAGCGACTACGTCAACCAGATCCACCGCAGCCACCGCGCCCCGCAAGGCCACAAGTTCTCGCTGGGCGCGGTGGCCGCCAGCGGCCTGGTCGGCGTCGCCATCGTCGGCCGTCCCGTCGCCAGGGCCCTGGATGACGGCCTCACCGTCGAGGTCACCCGCCTCGCCACCCCAGGCCACCCGAACGCCTGCTCGTTCCTCTACGGGGCGGTGTGGCGTGCCGCCCGGGCTCTGGGCTACCAGCGGGCGATCACCTACACCCAGCAGGGCGAGAGCGGCGCCAGCCTCCGGGCAGCCGGGTGGCGCAACGCGGCCGACTGCCGCGCCCGGCCGGGCTGGGACACCCCCTCCCGCCCGCGCACCAGCCACGGGACCGAGCAGATCCCGCGCACCCGGTGGGAGATCACCCTGCCGACCCGCTGACCCCGACTCGGCGACCGGCGCCCAGCTATCACGCTGCGGGCGCCGGTCCCGTCTGACCGACGAAACGGAGCCCGCTCATGGACCCCGCAGCCCTGGCCTGGCTCCGCGCCCAGCTCGGCCCCACCACCGACACCGCTGACCTCACTGAACGGCACAGCCGCCTCGGCACCGCCCGCGCCGTCGCCCTCGAAGTCCTCGCCGAACGCCGCGCCGCCCTCCTTGCCGACCCCCTCCGGCTGGTGGTCGACGGCGTCGTCACCATGGACCGCAGCGCCAACCTCACCGGCCTGGAACGCCAACTCGCCGAACTCCACAACGCGCTGGGGCCCGATGAGACCGCGCCCGGCGGCGACACTGCCCCACAGTTCGACATGAGCGTCCTGACCCCGGCCCGCCGCACCCGATGAGCGACACCCTCGAAGCCGACGCTGAGCAGGTTGCTGGCGACCTCGGCGCTGCCTGGCAGCCGCTCGCCGACGCGCAAGCCGCCGTGCTCACCGCCCTTGTCGCGGGGCGCCGTACCGCCCGTCTCGCGTCCGCCCTCGCCGCGTTCGCCGACGCGATCCGCAGCTTCCACCACACCGTGGACGCGGTGATCGGCGATTTCGCGCACCGCGAGGTCGCTCGCCTCTACGAGGAAGCCGCCCGCGCCGCCACCGCCGGCATCGGCCGCACCTTCGAGTGGACACCCACCCACCAGGACACCCTGCGGGCGCTCACCACCGACACCTACAGCGATCTCCTCCGCCGCGCCCAGGAGACCGTCCGCACCTCCGGAGCGTTCTACCGCGCCGCTCGCGCAGCACGCCGCCACGACCTGCCGCTCCTCAGCGCCGACCCAGGCGGCGCCCGGGCCGCTGCCCAAGCCCTCGCGGACCGCCTCGCCGCGACCTACCGCCTCGACCGAGTCATCTACCGCAACGGCACCCGCATGCCCGTCCAGGCGTGGGCCGAAGCCGCACTCCACACCCGGGCCGCCGTCGCCACCAACACCGGCACCCTCGCCGCCGCTCGTGAACACGGCATCACCCACGTCGAGGTGTCGGACGGCTACGACTGCGGCTGGACCTCCCACCCGGATCCCGACAAGGCCACCCGCACCCTGCGCACCGTTGACGACGCCGCCGAGTGGCCGATCTCCCACCCCCGCTGCACCAGGGCGTTCGGCCTGAGACCTGATGTGCGGCCGGAGGGTGACTGAGTAGGTGACCTCGGCGCACGGGCACGGCTCCTCGCTACGGTCGCCCGCCCGCAGTCCCGCGGGGCCAGTGTCCAGAACGGGGAAACGACCGAAGCTCTGGCGCGATTCATCGGAGCGCGTCTATCGCAGCGGTGATCAGCGTTCGGGCGGCGGCGCCGTGAACCGCGAGCCCGGCGAACCGGGCGAACGCCTGGTTGTAGAGCGCGAGATCACCAGGGGCGGTCACGGTGACCTGGGCCGACAGCAGCTCCACCCCGGCCTGTCGGTCGTCGAACAGGTTGAAGGTCTCCACCGGCCACATCGTGCGAGGGCCTGCCGTGAACGGGATGATGCCCAGCGACACCGACGGCATCGACATGATCCGGAGCAGGTGGCCGAGTTGCCCGGCCATCACCGCCTCGTCGCCGAGCCGGTACCGCAGGACGGACTCCTCGATGACCGCGACGAAGCGGCGCCCGCCCTCGAAGACGACGCCTGAACGGGCCAGGCGGGCTTCGACAGCGTCCGCCACGTCGTCCGGGGTCCGGCGGACATCGGCGACCGTGCGCAGCAGGGCGGTGGCGTACTCCCTGGTCTGCAGCGCGCCGGGGACGACACGGGAGGAGTAGGCGCGGAAGTGGCGGGTGCGGGTGTAGAGCGGGACCCGGGCCTGCTGGGCGTGGCGTAGCCCCGTGCGAGTGAGGCGCCGCCACTCGACGTACAGGGAGTCCGCCGCGCGGTTGGAAGCGATCAGGTCGTCGGCCTGGTCGTCGGCGCCGCAGACCCGGCACCACGCGCGGATGTCGGAGTCGGTCGGGGCGGCCTTGGCGTTGAGAATGCGGGAGGTCTTGGCGGCGTGCCATCCGCAGCGGACAGACAACTCCCCGCCCTTCAGGCCGGCGTCGCGCATCAGCTCGCCGAGGCGGGCGGCCAGGGCCATGCGGGCCGCCTGGGCGCTGGAGGACGGGGAGGTCGGCATCGTTGCTGTTGAGGTTGGTGCGGTACAGGTCAGACGGTGAACTTCTCGTGCGGCACGGCCCGGTGCCAGACCGCCTCGAACGCGGTCGCGCACAGTCGGGCCACCGCCGGGTCGTCACTGAAGGTCGGGCCCGCGGACTCGCCGTTGCCGGTGAAGTGGTTGAACCGCACCAGCTCGCCGTCGAACAGCCAGAAGTCATTGCCCGGCAGGGCGATGTCGGACGCCTGCCGTCGGGGCAGCCAGCGGATCTGCTCGCCGGCGGCGATGTTGGTGAACGTCCCGGAGTGCTCGTACCGGATGTACTCCGACACCGGCTCGGACACGATCCTGGCGCGGCGGACCTGGACCCCGCGGCCCACAGTGTCCTCGATCAGGGTGAGCCACGGCCGCCACCAGGACGCGCGGTCAGCCGGATCATGCCGGAAGCCGTCCTGCCACGCGGCGAACGTCTGGTCCTCCTTGGCCACGCTGTAGGAGTCGCGCATCTCCAGGTGCACGGCGGTGGACCGAGTAGCAGCCAACTGCTCAGCGAACGTCGGTACCTTCGGCGGCATCGCACGCCTTCCTCAAGATCGGCACCATGCGCTCCGGTAGCCGGACCACATCTTCCGAGTCGGGGATGCTTCCGGTCTCCAGGCACGCGGTGCGCAGCTCGTTGTCGGCCTTCCAGCCCTGGATGACGATCTCTTTGGCTTCTTCGTCGTACCAGACCGTCGGGCACTCATCGTCCCCCGTGTTGGGGTCGATCCCAATGAACCGTAGCTTCTTCATGCCGGCCCTCCCTCGCAAGCCAGTTGCGCAGATTTGCAAGACGATTCCCCACTGAGTGGCCACCGTCAAGGGCGCAGTCCCCGCCCGCGTTCGGACCGCGACCGGCAGCTCCTGGCTTGTCCGCGGCGGCGTGGTCGTCAACTCGTGCTCTCGGGGTGGTGTTGCGCGGGCGGCGGCGGCCGGCTTCGCGCGAGAGCGCAATTCCGCGCAAAATTCTGGCACCGTCCGCAACCGCGCCACTACGGTCAATCACATCTTGAGGGGCGGAGCACAGCTGCAAGCCCGGTGTCGCCCCGCCTCTTCCGCACCGCGACGCACAAGGAGGAAGCGATGACCACCGTGACCGAGCTCCGCCCCTGGGGCCTGACCAGGTTGCGCCCCTACCCGTCGGTGACCGTCGAGCCCTACACCACCGTCGTCCTCGACCCGAACACCCAGGTCGCCGTGTTCCTCGACCAGGACGGCCGTGTCGTGGAGATGGGCAAGCACGGTACGGCCAAGGGGACGGAGACCAAGCCCGAGTCCACCAACCAGGACTCTCGCAACGACACCGACCACGACCAGGACGACTCGACGGACTGATGACGATGACGGGCACGGGACCGGTGGCCGTGGCCACCGCGGTGGACGACATGACCGCCGACATGGTGATCGCCGAACTCAACCGGCGGGGTACGGAGGTGATCCGCTTCAACCCCGCCGACATTGGAACCGATCTGCTGGTCTCCGCCCGTTTCGGCAGCTGCCCGGCCGCGCCGGCCGGGCAGCTGCACACCGCCTCGCGCGCCGCCGACCTGACCGGCATCCGCTCCCTGTACTGGCGACGCCCCGACTGGCCCACCTTCGACCACCTCGACCCGGCCGATGCCCGGTTTGCCGCCGCGCAGACCCGCTTCGGGCTCGGCGGCACCCTCTACGCCCTGCCGGACTGCCTGTTCGTCAACCACCCGCTCCACAATCGCGCTGCCGACCACAAGCCCCTCCAACTCGCTGTCGCTCAACGCCTGGGCCTCACCGTCCCGCCGACGCTGGTCACGAACATCCCCGACGACGCGCGCGAGTTCATCAAGGCCCACGACCGAGTCGTCTTCAAGACGCTGCGCTGGACGCCCTACCACCAGGGCGGCACCGGAATGACCACGTGGACCGAGCCGGTCGCCGCCGCCGAGATCGACGAGCGGATCACCGTCGTCCCGCACCTGTTCCAGGCCCGGATCGACAAGGCCGCCGACATCCGCGTCATCGTCGCCGGCACCCGCGTGTTCGCCGTCCGCATCGATTCCGACCTGCTCGACTGGCGCCTGGACTACGCCGCCCTCACCTACACCGTGATCACCCTGCCCGAGAGCTTGCAGAACACGCTTCTCGACTACCTGGAGCACTTCCGCCTCGTCTCGGGCTCCTTCGACCTCGCCCTCGACCACGACGGCAACTACCACTGGCTGGAGCTCAACCCCAACGGCCAGTGGGGCTGGCTCGAAGACGAAACCGGACTGCCCCTCGCCGCCGCCTTCGCCGACCTGCTCACCCGAGGAACACCATGACCACCGACACCCAGCCCTACCGCTCCGCCCTCGCTGGCCGTCTCGCCGCCGCGGGCCACCTCACCACCCCCCAACTGCGCGCGGCCGTCGAAGCCACACCCCGCGAGCTGTTCCTCCACCCCGGGGTGTTCCTTCCCACCGACGACGGACACTGGCAGCCGGTCACCCAGCTCGGCACGGACCCCGCCGAATGGGCGAGGATCGCCTACCTCGACGAATCCCTCGTCACCCAGCTCGACAACCACCTCACCGCCGACCAGGCGTCCGAGCCCCTCGCCGGCTTCCCCACGTCCTCCTCCACCACCCCGGTCACCGTCGTCGCCATGATCGAAGCCCTCGATCTCCACGACGGCCACACCGTTCTGGAGGTCGGCACCGGCACCGGATACTCCACCGCGCTGCTCTGCCACCGCCTCGGCGAGGACAACGTCACCAGCATCGAAGTCGACCCCGACGTGGCGCGACGGGCCGACGCCGCCCTCGAACAGACCGGACACTCCACCTGGACCGTCACCGGCGACGGCCTCCTCGGCCACCCCCGCCGCGCCCCCTACGACAAGGTCATCGCCACCTGCGCGGTACGCCGCATCCCGCACGCCTGGATCCGCCAGACCCGGCCCGGCGGCACCGTCCTGGCGACCGTCGGCTCCTGGACCTACGGCACCGGCCTGGTCAAGGTCACCGTCAACGACGACGGCACCGCCGAAGGCCGGATCGTCAGCCGCAGCTCCTTCATGCCCGCCCGCTCCCAGGCCGACCGGCCCCTCGACGGCGACCTCGCAGCCCGAGCCGCCTATCCGGACACCGAACGCCTCACCGCCCTCGACCCGGCGGTCCTGCGCGACTGGATGCCCGCGTTCCTCGCACAGCTCGCCGCGCCCGGCGCGCAGCTCGTCCGCGCCACCACCGCCGACGGCGACGCACGTACCTACCTCTTCGACACCGCGCGGGAGTCGTTCGCTGAGCTCACCGAGACCGACGGCACCTGGACTGTCCGCCAGGGCGGCCCCGTCGCCCTGTGGGACGCGGTCGAGGACACCATCACCGCCTGGCGCGAAGCCGGACAGCCCGCCATCACCGACGTACGCCTCCAGATCACCTCCCGAGCGCATACCTACTGGATCGGCGGCCAGCGGATCACCACCGCCCATGGCAACCACTGGATCGGTGAGCAGCCCAAGCTCCGCTGGGAGCACCGCATCGCCTGACCCCCACCGCCAGCCCCGACCCGGGCTGCCCGGCCACCGCGGAGGCAGGGCAGCCCGCCCTCCCGAGGAGAACACCTCATGACCCAATGGGACATCGTCGCCCAGCTCGTCAGCTGGCTGGACGCCAGCGCCACCCTGCCGCCCGAGCAGGAACAGCTGATGCGCATCCTGAAACTCAGCGAAGAGGTCGGCGAGGTCAGTGAGGCCATCGCCGGCGTCCTCTCCTCCAACCCGCGCAAGGGTCGCAGTCACACCGAGGCCGACGTGCAGGCCGAGCTGTGCGACGTGATCCTCACCGCCATGGTCGCCCTGCGCAGCCGCAACCCCGACGCGAACGACGTCTTCCGTATGCACCTCGACCGGGTCGC
>NZ_JAXCLC010000009.1:0-157866 GCF_034043715.1 Kitasatospora purpeofusca
CCTAACCGGGCCCCGGCCCCCCCCCCCCCCGGGGGGGGGGGGGGGCCGCCGTCATGTTCGGACAGCCTTACTTTGCTGGAAATGCCCAGGTCAAGGGGGCTACGGTCAGCAAGTAGGCCGATCGGACCAATGGACGGAGGGGGAAGAGTCGTGACCGCGACCATCCTGGAGCACGAGGCCGGGCAGCACCCGCGGATACCCGCCGCGGGGCACCACCGGGACGTCAACGGCGGCTGGCTGCGGCCGGCGGTGTTCGGCGCGATGGACGGACTGGTCTCCAACTTCGCGCTGATGACCGGCGTCGTCGGCGGCGCCGTCCCCAGCGGCACGGTGGTGCTCACCGGCCTGGCCGGGCTCGCCGCCGGTGCCTGCTCGATGGCGGCGGGGGAGTACACCTCGGTGGCCTCCCAGCGGGAACTGGTACAGGCCGAGATCGAGGCCGAGCGGCTGGAGCTGAGCCGCAACCCGCACGGCGAGCTGGCCGAGCTGGCCCAGGTGTACGTGGACCGCGGGGTGGACCCGGAGCTCGCCCACGAGGTGGCCAGGCAGCTGTCCGCCGACCCGGAGCGGACGCTGGAGGTGCACGCCCGGGAGGAGCTGGGCATCGACCCCAACGACCTGCCCTCGCCGTGGGTGGCGGCCGGGTCCTCCTTCGTCTGCTTCGCGGTGGGCGCGCTGCTCCCGCTGCTGCCGTACCTGCTGGGCGCGACCTCGCTGGTGCCGGCGCTGCTGCTCTCCATGGCCGGGCTGTTCGCCTGCGGTGCGGTGGTGGCGCGGGTGACGGCGCGCAGCTGGTGGTTCAGCGGGCTGCGGCAGCTGGTGCTGGGCGGGGCGGCGGCCGGGGTGACCTATCTGCTGGGGTGGCTGATCGGCGGGCAGATCGGCTAGGGGGAGCACTTTGCAAAGTCTGCCGAGACTTTGCAAAGTCACGTCCGGGCCCTCGGGGGAGTGCATCGGGGCTGGCGGTTGGTGAGCGGGGCGTCGACGATGGCACGATGTGCTGTTGCATGGTTATGCGTTCCCATGAGTGATATTGCGCACAGGGCGCTCCGGCCTCGCCTGGCTTGTCTCAGCATTCGAGCCGATCGGGCCAGGGAATCGCATCTGCCGATCAAGTGTGGGAATGGATTCGCAGGCGCTCCTGACCGGCTGCCGTGGCGGGCGGATGTCGCCCCTGTTTCAGGCGGTCGACAGCCGGGCACAATCGTCAGGGCGTGCGGCGCGGCACGCCCTCCCGCAGCAGCCGTGACCTGCGGATCCGTCCCGCGATGTGGACGAGAACTCCCGCTTCCCGGGATGTTCGGCATCATGTAACTTGCACGAAATCGCATCAGGGCCAACGTCGTCCCTACTGCACCAGCCTCCAAAGACGACGACGGGAGAGCCGATGCTGTCTGCATCCATGCACTCCGCCAACGAGCCCCAGGCCGGCGCCGCCCGCCCGCCGTACGCGCTCGTTCCGGATGCGCGACCTGCTGCTCAGGGCCTGTACGACCCGCGAAACGAGCACGACGCCTGTGGCGTCGGATTCGTCGCCACGCTGACCGGCATCGCCGACCACACCGTCGTCGAGCAGGCGCTGACCGTCCTGCGCAACCTGGAGCACCGCGGCGCCACCGGCGCCGAGCCGGACTCCGGTGACGGCGCGGGTATCCTCACCCAGGTCCCGGACGCCTTCCTGCGCGCCAAGGTCGACTTCGAACTCCCGGCCGCCGGCTCCTACGCGGTCGGCATCGCCTTCCTGCCCGACGCCGACGACCAGGACGCCGCCGCCGTCGCGCGGATCGAGGCCATCGCGGCCGAGGAGGACCTGACCGTCCTCGGCTGGCGCGACGTCCCGGTCACCCCGGACCTGCTGGGCGCCACCGCCCGCAGCGTCATGCCCCGCTTCCGCCAGCTGTTCCTCGCCGGCGCGGAGAAGAGCGGCATCGAGCTCGACCGGGTCGCCTTCGTGGTCCGCAAGCGCTCCGAGCGCGAGGCCGGGGTCTACTTCCCGTCGCTGTCCGCGCGCACCGTCGTCTACAAGGGCATGCTGACCACCGGCCAGCTGGAGCCGTTCTTCCCCGACCTGTCGGACCGGCTCTACGCCTCCGCGCTCGGCCTGGTGCACTCGCGGTTCTCCACCAACACCTTCCCGAGCTGGCCGCTCGCCCACCCGTACCGCTTCGTCGCGCACAACGGCGAGATCAACACGGTCAAGGGCAACCGGAACTGGATGACCGCCCGGGAGTCCCAGCTCGCCACCGACCTGATCCCCGCCAACCGGAACGGCCAGGGACTGGAGCGGATCTTCCCGGTCTGCACCCCGGACCACTCCGACTCGGCCTCCTTCGACGAGGTCCTGGAGCTGCTCCACCTCGGCGGCCGTTCGCTGCCGCACGCGGTGCTGATGATGATCCCCGAGGCGTGGGAGAACCACGTCACGATGGACCCGGCCCGCCGCGCGTTCTACCAGTACCACTCCAACCTGATGGAGCCCTGGGACGGCCCGGCCTGCGTCACCTTCACCGACGGCACGCAGATCGGCGCGGTGCTCGACCGCAACGGCCTGCGCCCCGCCCGCTACTGGATCACCGAGGACGGCCTGGTCGTCCTCTCCTCCGAGGTCGGCGTGCTCGACATCGAGCAGACCCGGGTGGTCAGGAAGGGCCGGCTGCAGCCCGGCCGGATGTTCCTCATCGACACCGCCGAGCACCGGATCGTCGAGGACGAGGAGATCAAGTCGGCGCTGGCCGCCGAGCACCCCTACGCGGAGTGGGTCGAGGGCGGGCAGATCCAGCTCGCCAGGCTCCCCGAGCGCGAGCACATCGCGCACACCCACGCCTCCGTCACCCGCCGCCAGCAGACCTTCGGCTACACCGAGGAGGAGCTGCGCGTCGTCCTGGCGCCGATGGCGAAGACCGGTGGCGAGGCGCTCGGCTCGATGGGCACCGACTCGCCGATCGCCGCGCTGAGCGAGAAGCCGCGACTGCTGTTCGACTACTTCGTGCAGCTCTTCGCGCAGGTCACCAACCCGCCGCTGGACGCCATCCGCGAGGAGCTCGTCACCTCGCTGCTGTCCAACCTCGGCCCCGAGGGCAACCTGCTGGCCGCCGAGGCCGCGTCCTGCCGCTCGGTCGGCATCACCTTCCCGGTGATCGACAACGACGAGCTGGCCAAGCTCGTCCACATCAACCACGACGGGGACCAGCCCGGCCTCAAGGCCGTCACCCTGTCCGGCCTGTACCGGGTCGCCACCGGCGGCGAGGGCCTGGCCGCGCGGCTGGCCGAGATCGCCGCCGAGGCGGACGCGGCGATCGCCGACGGCGCCCGGATCATCGTGCTCTCCGACCGGCACTCCGACGCCGAGCACGCCCCGATCCCCTCGCTGCTGCTCACCTCGGCGATCCACCACCACCTGATCCGCACCAAGCAGCGCACCCGGGTGTCGCTGCTGGTCGAGGCCGGCGACGTGCGCGAGGTGCACCACGTCGCGCTGCTGATCGGCTACGGCGCCGGC
Source organism: Kitasatospora purpeofusca (assembly GCF_034043715.1). Lineage (GTDB taxonomy): Bacteria > Actinomycetota > Actinomycetes > Streptomycetales > Streptomycetaceae > Kitasatospora > Kitasatospora purpeofusca_A. The sequence goes on from NZ_JAXCLC010000009.1 coordinate 3,500, forward strand.
GCGGTCAACCCGTACCTGGCCATGGAGTCGGTCGAGGACCTCGTCGCCCAGGGCACCTTCCTGACCGGCATCGAGGCCGAGAAGGCGATCAAGAACCTGATCAAGGCGCTCGGCAAGGGCGTGCTCAAGGTGATGTCCAAGATGGGCATCTCCACCGTCGCCTCCTACCGCGGCGCGCAGGTCTTCGAGGCCATCGGCCTCGCCCAGGAGCTGGTCGACGCCTACTTCGCCGGCACCACCAGCAAGCTCGGCGGCATCGGCCTGGACGAGGTCGCCAAGGAGACCGCCGCCCGGCACGCCAAGGCGTACCCGGCCTCCGGCATCGCGGCCGCGCACCGCGCCCTGGACATCGGCGGCGAGTACCAGTGGCGCCGCGAGGGCGAGCCGCACCTGTTCGACCCGGACACCGTCTTCCGGCTGCAGCACTCCACCCGCAACCGCCGGTACGACATCTTCAAGCAGTACACGGACCGGGTGAACGAGCAGTCCGAGCGGCTGATGACGCTGCGCGGCCTGTTCAGGCTGGACGGGCTCGACCGCACCCCGGTGCCGGTCGAGGAGGTCGAGCCGGTCTCCGAGATCGTCAAGCGGTTCTCCACCGGCGCCATGTCGTACGGCTCGATCTCGCTCGAGGCGCACGAGACGCTGGCGATCGCGATGAACCGGCTGGGAGCCAAGTCCAACACCGGTGAGGGCGGCGAGGACGCGGACCGCCTGTACGACCCGGAGCGCCGATCGGCGATCAAGCAGGTCGCCTCGGGCCGCTTCGGCGTCACCTCCGAGTACCTGGTCAACGCCGACGACATCCAGATCAAGATGGCCCAGGGCGCCAAGCCCGGCGAGGGCGGCCAGCTGCCCGGCCACAAGGTCTACCCGTGGGTCGCCAAGACCCGGCACTCCACCCCGGGTGTCGGTCTGATCTCGCCGCCGCCGCACCACGACATCTACTCGATCGAGGACCTGGCGCAGCTGATCCACGACCTCAAGAACGCCAACCCCGGGGCCCGCATCCATGTGAAGCTGGTCTCCGAGGTCGGCGTGGGCACGGTCGCGGCCGGCGTCTCCAAGGCGCACGCGGACGTCGTGCTGGTCTCCGGCCACGACGGCGGCACCGGCGCCTCGCCGCTCACCTCGCTCAAGCACGCGGGCGGCCCCTGGGAGCTCGGCCTCGCCGAGACCCAGCAGACCCTGCTGCTGAACGGCCTGCGCGACCGGATCGTGGTGCAGACCGACGGCCAGCTGAAGACCGGCCGCGACGTGGTGATCGCCGCGCTGCTGGGCGCCGAGGAGTTCGGCTTCGCGACCGCCCCGCTGGTGGTCTCCGGCTGCATCATGATGCGCGTCTGCCACCTGGACACCTGCCCGGTCGGCGTCGCCACCCAGAACCCGGTGCTGCGCGAGCGCTTCTCCGGCAAGCCGGAGTTCGTGGTCAACTTCTTCGAGTTCATCGCCGAGGAGGTCCGGGAGATCCTGGCCTCGCTGGGCTTCCGCTCGATCGAGGAGGCCGTCGGCCACGCCGAGCACATCGACGCCGAGGCCGCGGTCGACCACTGGAAGGCCGCCGGGCTCGACCTGGCCCCGCTGTTCCACGTGCCCGAGCTGCCAGAGGGTGCCGCCCTGCACTGCACCACCACGCAGGACCACGCGCTGGACAAGGCTCTGGACAACCAGCTGATCGACCTGGCCCAGGACGCCCTGGAGAACGGCGACGCCGTCCGCATCCAGCTGCCGATCCGCAACGTCAACCGGACCGTCGGCACCATGCTCGGCCACCACGTGACCAAGCGGTACCGCGGCGAGGGCCTGCCCGAGGGCACCATCGACGTCACCTTCACCGGCTCGGCCGGCCAGTCCTTCGGCGCCTTCGTGCCGCGCGGCGTGACGCTGCGGCTGGAGGGCGACGCCAACGACTACGTCGGCAAGGGCCTGTCCGGCGGCGTGCTCGTGGTCCGCCCGGCCCGCGACGCGGCGGCGATCGGCAACGACGCGCAGAACCACGTCATCGCCGGCAACACCATCGGCTACGGCGCCACCAGCGGCCGGATCCACCTGCGCGGCAAGGCCGGCGAGCGGTTCGCCGTCCGCAACTCGGGTGCCACCCTGGTCGTCGAGGGCGTGGGCGACCACGCCCTGGAGTACATGACCGGCGGCCGGGTCGTGATCCTCGGCGAGACCGGACGCAACCTGGCGGCCGGCATGTCCGGCGGCGTCGCCTACGTGCTGGACCTGCGCCCGGCGAACGTCAACAGCGGCATGGTGGGCATCGAGGCCCCCGGCGCCGCCGACCGCGAATGGCTGCGCGAGACCGTGCAGCAGCACTACGAGGAGACCGGCTCCACCGTCGCGGCCGAACTCCTGGCGGACTGGGGCAGCGGGGTCTCCCGCTTCTCCACGATCATGCCGACCGACTACAAGGCAGTGCTCGCCGCCAAGGACGCCGCTGAGCGCGATGGCCTCTCCGAGGCCGAGACCACTCGCAAGATGATGGAGGCGGCACGTGGCTGACCCCAAGGGCTTCCTGACCACGCCCAAGCAGCTCGCCGAGCGGCGTCCGGTGGACGTGCGCATCCGGGACTGGAACGAGGTCTACGTCGAGCGCAGCCTGCTGCCGATCATCACCGAGCAGGCCGGCCGCTGCATGGACTGCGGCATCCCGTTCTGCCACAACGGCTGCCCGCTCGGGAACCTCATCCCCGAGTGGAACGACCTCGCCTACCGGGACGACTGGTCGGGCGCGATCGAGCGGCTGCACGCGACCAACAACTTCCCGGAGTTCACCGGGCGGCTCTGCCCGGCGCCCTGCGAGTCGGCCTGCGTGCTCGGCATCAACCAGGACGCGGTGACCATCAAGAACGTCGAGGTCACCATCATCGACAAGGCCTGGGACCGCGGCGGGGTCACCGCACAGGTGCCGGAGCGGCTGTCCGGCAAGACGGTCGCCGTGGTCGGCTCCGGGCCGGCCGGCCTGGCCGTCGCCCAGCAGCTCACCCGGGCCGGGCACACCGTCGTGGTGTACGAGCGGGCCGACCGGATCGGCGGCCTGCTGCGGTACGGCATCCCCGAGTTCAAGATGGAGAAGCGCCACATCAACCGCCGCGTCGAGCAGATGCGCGCGGAGGGCACCCGGTTCCGTACCGGCGTGCACGTGGGCGAGGACATCACCGGGCAGCAACTGCGCGAGCGCTTCGACGCGGTCGTCGTCGCGGCCGGCGCCACCACCGCCCGCGACCTGCCGGTGCCCGGGCGCGAGCTCAAGGGCGTCCACCAGGCGATGGAGTACCTGCCGCTGGCCAACAAGGTGCAGGAGGGCGACTTCGTCGAGTCGCCGATCAGCGCCAAGGGCAAGCACGTCGTGGTCATCGGCGGCGGCGACACCGGCGCGGACTGCGTCGGCACCGCCCACCGGCAGGGGGCGGCCTCGGTCACCCAGCTGGAGATCATGCCGCGGCCGGGCGAGGAGCGACCGGCCGGCCAGCCGTGGCCGACGATGCCGATGACCTACAAGGTCACCTCCGCGCACGAGGAGGGCGGCGAGCGGATCTACTCCGTCTCCACCACGCACTTCAGCGGCGACGAGGAGGGCAACGTCCAGGAGCTGCACCTCGTCGAGGTGGAGTTCAAGGACGGGAAGTTCGAGCAGGTGCCGGGCAGCGAGCGGGCGATCCCGGCGCAGCTGGTCACCCTGGCGATGGGCTTCACCGGGACGGACGTCGCGAACGGCCTGGTCGAGCAGCTGGGCGTGGACCTCGACGCACGCGGTAATGTGTCCCGGGACGCGAAGTTCGCCACCAATGTCGATGGCGTCTACGTCTGCGGCGACGCCGGCCGTGGCCAGTCGCTGATCGTCTGGGCCATCGCGGAGGGCCGCTCGGCAGCCGCGGCGGTCGACACCTACTTGGGCGGCAAGTCCCCGCTGCCCGCACCGATCCGGCCGACGGACCGCCCTCTGGTGGTCTGATCCGGTCCAGGTAGCCCGGCGCCGCATTCGCCGGGCCCTACCGAGCCGCACCCCGTCAGCGTCGCCGGGCCACCGCGGTCCCTGGCGCCTGCCCACATCCCCGACCAGTTTGGGGGCAGGCGCCGTTCGCATGCCCGGGCGCGGTCCGGGGGGTCCGGGGGGTCCGGGGGTTCGAGGGTTCGGGGGTTCGGGGGTTCGGGACGCGGCGTCCGGCGGGGAACGTTCGGCCGCGCGGGCGGGTTCCGTCGACCGCTGTCGGTTCCGGCCGAGTTGCGGGTCGCCCCGCGGGTGGTGGCCGGGGGCCGGGGATGTGCACGGCGGCGGCGGGGGACTAGAGTGCGTTCCGGGGAGCTACGGCTCGGCTACCGCGCGTATCCGGACGCCGCTCGTCCGGGCGGCCCCGGCGAGGGCGGAAGATCCCGATGAGGCGTTCCGAGGACTGTTGTTCGTCGGTCCCTGGTGGAAGACTGCGGCCACGGCCGGGGGGCTGCTGACGTGCGGAGGTTGAGGCGATGAGTGCGACTCAAGCGGGTGGCGGTGCCACGGTGCGGCGTCTGCTGCTGGGGTCGCAACTGCGACGGCTCCGGGAGGCCCGCGGAGTCAGCCGGGAGGAGGCCGGGTACTCGATCCGGGCCTCCGAGTCGAAGATCAGCCGGATGGAACTCGGCCGGGTCGGCTTCAAGGAGCGCGACGTCGCCGACCTGCTGACCCTGTACGGGGTGGACGCGGAGCCGGAGCGGGCCTCGGTGCTCGGACTGGTCCGGGCGGCCAACGCGACCTCCTGGTGGCACGGGTACGGGGACGTCCTGCCGGGCTGGTTCCAGAACTACCTGGGCCTGGAGGAGGCCGCCACCGAGATCCGCAGCTACGAGGTCCAGTTCGTCCACGGGCTGCTGCAGACCGCCGACTACGCGCGGGCGGTGATCACCCACGGCGGCCGTGTGACCGAACCGGCCGAGATCGAGCGACGGGTGGAGGTGCGGCTCAAACGGCAGCAGGTGCTGGGCGCCGAGCGGGCGCCGCGGCTGGTCGCGGTGCTGGACGAGGCCGCGCTGCGCCGTCCCTGGGGCGGCCCGGAGCTGATGCGGGCGCAGATCGACCGCCTGCTGGAGCTGACCGAACTCCCGAACGTGCTGCTCCAGGTGATGCCGCTGGGCTTCGGCGGGCTGCGCGCGGAGGGCGGGGCGTTCTCGGTGCTGGCCTTCGACGAGCAGGAGCTGCCGGACATCGTCTACCTGGAGCAGTTCACCACCGCCCTCTACCTCGACAAGCCGGCCGAGGTCGCGGAGTACGCGGGTGCGATGGACGGTCTGGTGGCGGACAGCCTTTCCCCCGAGCGGACACGAGAAGTTCTCCGCTCCGTACGCCAAGAGCTGTAGCAGATAAGTACGATGAGCCCCGATCAGTTCTGATCGCGAACGACCGCCGGAAAATCGCGGGCGTTCCCGAACGGTATGAGAGGGATCGGATGTCGTACCTTTCCGAGTTGGCGCTGCAGTTCATCGACGGCGAGTGGCGCGAGGGCAGCGGCTCCTGGGACATCGTCGACGTCGACCCCTTCACCGGGGACAAGCTCGCGAGCATCACCGTGGCCACCGTCGACGAGGTCGACCAGGCCTACCGGGCCGCGGCGAAGGCCCAGAAGGAATGGGCGGCCACCAACCCCTACACCCGCCGGCTGGTCTTCGAGCGCGCGCTGCGGATCCTGGAGGACCGTGAGCAGGAGATCACCCGCGACATCATGGCCGAACTCGGCGGCACCGCCGTCAAGGCCTGGTTCGAGCTCTCGCTCACCAAGGACATGCTGCGCGAGGCGATGCAGCTGTCCCTGCGGGCCGAGGGTCGGCTGCTGCCCTCGCCGGTGGACGGCAAGGAGAACCGGCTCTACCGGCTGCCGGTCGGCGTCGTCGGGGTGATCAGCCCGTTCAACTTCCCGCTGTTCCTGTCGATGAAGGCCGTCGCCCCGGCGCTGGCGCTCGGCAACGGCGTGGTGCTCAAGCCGCACCAGGAGACCCCGGTGGTCGGCGGCACCCTGATCGCCAAGATCTTCGAGGAGGCGGGCCTGCCGGCCGGCCTGCTGAACGTCGTGATCACCGACATCGCCGAGATCGGTGACGCGTTCATCGAGCACCCGCTCGCCAAGGTGATCTCCTTCACCGGCTCCGACAAGGTCGGCCGGCACGTCGCCACCGTCGCCGCCTCCCACTTCAAGCGGACCGTGCTGGAACTCGGCGGCAACAGCGCGCTGATCGTGCTGGAGGACGCCGACCTGGACTACGCCGTGGACGCGGCGGTGTTCAGCCGCTTCGCGCACCAGGGCCAGGTCTGCATGGCCGCCAACCGGGTGCTCGTCGACCGCCGCGTCGCCGAGGAGTTCACCCGGAAGTTTGTCGCCAAGGTCGCCGGCCTCAAGGTCGGCGACCCGAGGGACCCGGCCACCCACATCGGCCCGCTGATCAACCCGGTCCAGGCCGACGCCATCTCCGCGCAGGTGGACCAGGCCATCGCCGGCGGCGCCACCGCGCTGCTGCGCGGCACCACCGTCGGCAGTCTGATGGACCCGGTCGTGCTCGGCGGCCTGCCGGCCGGTGCGCCGATCCTGCAGCGCGAGCTGTTCGGGCCGGTGGTGCTGCTGGTGGAGTTCGACGGCGAGGACGAGGCGGTGCGGATCGCCAACGACACGCCGTTCGGGCTCAGCGGCGCGGTGCACACGGCCGACGTCGAGCGCGGGGTGCGGGTCGCGCAGCGGATCGAGACCGGCATGATCCACGTCAACGACGGGACCATCGCGGACGAGCCCGTGGTGCCGTTCGGCGGCGAGAAGAGCTCGGGCGTCGGCCGGCTGAACGGCGAGTCCACGGTGGACGCGTTCACCACGGTGAAGTGGATCTCGATCCAGCACGGGCGCAGCCGCTTCCCGTTCTGAGCGGGCCCGAGGACCGGGCCGGCCCCCGTGGAGGGAGTGGCGGCCCGGTCCTCGGCCGACCGTGTTCGACGTACGAGGCCGGACGTCGGACGTTCGACGACGGACGTCCGGCGTCCGACCGGAACGGAGCGAAGGGGTGACCGGGTGACCGGGTTCCAGGAGATCGGCCGCGAGTGGCTCGCCGGCGACGGAGCGGGCGGTGCGCGGCCGCCCGCCGATCTGCGCCCCGAAGTCCCGCACCCGGCCCGGATGTACGACTACTACATAGGCGGAAAGGACAACTTCCCGGCCGACCGCGAGGCCGCCGAGCGGGTGCTCGCGATCAGCCCGATGGTGCGGATCAGCGCCCTCGCCAACCGGGCCTTCCTCGGCCGCGCGGTGCGGCACCTCGCCGAGCAGGGCATCCGCCGGTTCGTCGACATCGGCACCGGCATCCCGAGCGCGGGGAACACCCACGAGATCGCCCAGCGGGTGCGGCCCGACGCCCGGGTGGTGTACCTCGACAACGACCCGATCGTGCTGGTGCACGGCCGCGCGCTGCTGAGCGGCACCACCCCGGAGAGCACCGCGGTGGTCCAGGCCGATCTGCGCGACCCGGCGGGGATCCTGGCCGCCCCGGAGGTCCGCCGGGCCCTGGACTCGGGCGAACCGGTCGGGTTGCTGCTGCTCGCGGTGCTGCACTTCGTCGACGAGCAGGACGACCCCTACGGCATCGTGCGCACCCTGGTGGACGCCCTGCCGCCCGGCAGCCGGCTCGTCCTCTCCCACGGCACGCTGGACTTCACCCCCAGCGCCGACGCCGGCCGGGGCCCGGCCGTCTACCGCAACGCCTCCGCCCAGCTCACCATGCGCGACCGGGCCCAGGTGCTGCGCTTCTTCGACGGCCTGACCCTCACCGACCCGGGCCTGGTCACCGCCCCGCTCTGGCGCCCCGACACCCCCGTACAGCCCACCGACTCCCAGGTCGGCATCTGGGCGGGCGTGGCGGAGAAGCGCTAGCCGGCGGGGTACCGGAGCAGTTCGGCGGTCGCGAGCTCGAAGCCGAACGGCGCCGGGACGGGCACGGCGTCGCCGAACTTCCCGCTCCACCGGCGGTGGTAGGTGCCGCCGCCGGGCTCGGAGTGCAGGGTGAGGGTGCCCTCGCGCGGGTCGATCACCAGGTAGAGCGGGATCCCCATCTGCGGGTAGTCGCGGACCTTGCCGACCAGATCGTTCTCCGGGTTGGAAGGGGCGACGATCTCGACGGCGATCACGGCCAGCTCGGCGGGGACCTGGTTGCCGCCGAGCTCGACGGCGGCGAGGGGGATGTAGGTCAGGTCGGGATTGCGGAGCTTGCCCGTGTGCGGGGAGGCGAGGTCGGTGTTCTCGCTGGGCATCAGATCCCTCGGGCGATGGGCATCGAACTGCTCGCGGACGAGCAGCAGGTTGCGCTGGTGGATCACCGACGGCCCGGCCATCATGATGATCTCGTCGCCCGACACTTCGATCTTCCAGCCCGACGGTGGGGTCAGGCTCTGGGCGTAGGCAAGCAACTGGGCATGCCGCTCGGGGATCCGGAACTCGCTCATGGGGCCATCCTCTCATCCCGTGGTTCTGCCCCAGATGGTAGTTCGTGGTGCGAATTACGACTGTTAGGCTGGCCGGATGGCGAAGAGCGAGGGTGGCGGTATCGGGGTCGTGGGGGCGTTGGTGCGGGCGGCGTTCCTGGTGGATGCGGTGTATGCCGATTCGGCACGGGAGTTCGGGTTGACGCCGCAGCAGGGGCAGTTGCTCTGTGTGCTGCTGGGGCGGTCTTACCTGATGGGGGAGTTGGGCGGCGTGCTGCGGCTGGCCAAGTCGAGCCTGACCGGTCTGGTCGACCGGAGTGAGCGCAACGGGCTGGTGCGGCGGGAGAGTTGCAAAGGTGACGCGCGGGCCGTGTGGGTGCTGCTGACGGCGGAGGGGGCGGTGCTGGCGGAGCGCTTCTACGCGGAGACCTGTCGCCGGATCGACGAGCTGCCGGCCGGGCTCTCCGGTGCGGAGCGGGAGTTGCTGGGCGGGTTGCTCGGCCGGGTGGTGCTGGACAACAAGGTGCCTCCGGTGTTCGGGGAGTAAGGGGCGTCCGGGGGCTGGAAGGGGTTGAAGTTCGCGGAACGAACTAATATGTTCGTGATGCGAACTTCAACTCCTTTTTGCATATGGGGGAACGATGAGCATCGGGAACGCGGGCGTCGTCTTCGGATTCGGCGCACCGGGGGACCTCGCCGACGCGGCGAGCCTGCTGGACGTCGTCCAGCAGGCCGACCGGGACGGGCTGGACCACTTCTCGCTGTCCGACCATCCGTACGTCGGCGGGCGAGTGGACGCGTACGCCGCGCTCGGCTTCCTGCTCGGGCGGACCGGGCGGATCAGCGGCTTCTCCAACGTCACCAACCTGCCGACCCGGCCCGCACCGATGCTGGCGCGGACCGTCACCTCGCTGTCCGCGCTGTCCGGCGGGCGCGTGGTGCTGGGGATCGGCGCCGGCGGGGTCTGGGACCGGATCACCGACCTGGGCGTCGAGCGGCTCACCCCCGGCGCGGCGGTGGAAGCCTTCGAGGAGGCGATCGTGCTGATCAAGCGACTGTCGGGCGGCGGCCCGCCGGTCACCCACGAGGGGCGGCACTACCGCGTCCGGGAGATCGAGCCGGCGCCCGTCGCCGCGCCGCCGGTGTGGACGGGCTCCAACGGCCGCAAGTCGCTGGCCGCCACCGGCCGGGTCGCCGACGGCTGGATCCCCGCCCACGCGGCGGACTGGCTCAGCGAGCGCTACCGCACCTCGCGGCCGGTCGTCGACGAGGCGGCCGCCGCCGTCGGACGCGACCCGCGCGAGGTCCGCACCGTCTACAACCTGCCCGGCCGGATCACCGACCGGCCGCTCGCCGCGACCCGCGACGCCGAGGGCAGGTGGCTCGGCGGCTCGGTGGGCCAGTGGGTGGAGGAGCTGACCGGCGCGGTGCTGGAGCACGGCGCTTCCGGCTTCACCCTCTTCGCCACCGACCACGGCTCGCCGGACCCGGTCACCCTCGGCCGGTGGGCGCGGGAGGTCGCCCCGGCGGTGCGGGAGGCGGTCGGCGGCGCGACTGGGGGCGCGGTCGGCGGCGCGGTCGGGGAAGAGGCATAGGAGAGGCCGGGCAGGGCTGGGCCCGGCCTCAGGCCGTGCGGGCCTCGCGCCGGTAGCCGCCCGGGGCCAGGCCGAATTCGCGTTTGAAGGCCTTGGCGAAGGCGTACTCCGAGCCGTAGCCGGTCTTCGCGGCGACGGCGGTGAGCGGGGCCTCGGACTCGCGCAGCAGGCGGGCCGCCGTGGTCATCCGCCAGCGGGTCAGGTACGCCATCGGCGGCTCGCCGACCAGGGCGGTGAACCGGCGGGCGAACGCTGCCCGGGAGAGACCGGCCCTGGTGGCCAGCGACTCCACCGTCCACGGCGTGGACGGCGCCTCGTGGATCGCGGTGAGCGCCGGCGCCACCGCCGCGTCGCCGAGCGCCGCCGCCCAGCCGGCCGCGGTGGCGGGCGGCTGCTCCTCGAACCAGGCCCGCAGGATGTACAGCAGCAGCGAGTCGATCAGCGCCGGGACGATGCCGGACGAGCCGATCCGCGGGTTCTCCAGTTCGGCGCCGAGGAGTTGGACGGCCGCGCTCAGCTCGGGGTGGCGGCCGTGCCGGGTCTGCAGGTGGACGATCTCCGGCAGTTGCCGCACCAGCGGGTGCGGGCGCGCCTGGTCGAGGTGGTAGTTGCCGCACAGCAGGCTGGTGCGCGGCCCGTCCCCGCCGACGGTGACGGTGCCGATCGGCAGGCTCGGCCGGAACTGCGAGGGCTGCTCGGGGACGGTCGGGGTGTCCGGCCGGTCGGCGAGGACGTGGCCCCGGCCGTCCCGCAGGAAGACCACGTCCCCCGGGCTGAGCGCGATCGGCTCGGCCGTGTCGTCCTCCAGCGGCACCAGCCAGCAGGTCCCGTAGAGGACGACATGGAACCCGGAGCCGGCGACCGGGGGCAGCCGCAGTCCCCACGGGGCCCGGCCCTCGGTGCGGACGGAGGCGGGCTGCCCCGTCCGCATCGAACCCAGCGCCTCGGTCAGGATGTCCATGCCGCCTCCCCGGTCGGTACGTGCTCCAGCGGAACCCTACGGCTCAGGCGACCGTGAGGACGATCTTGCCCTGGGTACGGCCGGTGGCGATCAGCTCGTGCGCCTTGCCGGCCTCCTCCAGCGGGAAGGTCTCGGCGATGTGCGGCCGGATCCGGCCCTCCTCGACCAGCCGGGCGATCGCCTCCAGCGAGGCGTAGTCCGGCTCCACCGAGATACCGGCGAACCGCCGCCCGGCGGCCTCGACCTCGGCGGCCAGCGCGGTGTTCCAGTGCTCCATGATCGAGACCAGTACGCCGCCCTCGCGCAGCACCTCCAGCGAGGCGGTGCCCTGCGAGGAGGAGTCGAGCACCACGTCCACCGGGCCGACCGCCGCCAGGAAGCCCTCGGTGCGGTAGTCGATCACCTCGTCCGCGCCCAGGCCGCGCACGAACTCGTGCTTCGGCTCGCTCGCCAGGGCGATCACGTGCGCGCCGCGGGCCTTGGCGATCTGGACGGCGAGGTGGCCGACGCCCCCGGCCGCGCGGTGGATCAGCACCCGCTGCCCCTCGGACAGGCCCGCCGCGTCCACCAGGCCCTGCCAGGCGGTGAGCGCGGCCAGCGGCAACGCGGCGGCCTCGACGTGGTTCAGCGCGGCGGGCTTGCGGGCCACCTGGCGGGACGGCACCGCGACGTACTCGGCGTATCCGGTGGCGGCCCGGGGGAAGAACGGCAGGCCGAACACCTCGTCGCCGGCCTTGAACCGGGCACCCGGCCCGGCCACCTCGACGACACCCGAGATGTCCCAGCCGACACCGAAGGGCGGCTCGCCGAGCAGCGGGTAGGCGCCCGAACGGACCGCCACGTCCACCGGGTTGACGCCGCTGGCGTGGACGCGCACCAGCACCTCGCCGCCGCGCGGGGCGGGCCGGTCGGTCTCGACGACCTCCAGGACCTCGGGGCCGCCGACGGACTTCTGGACAACTGCGCGCATGGGACTGCTCCTTGTCGGGACGGTGCTGCTCTCGGTGACGTGGTCAACGGTAGGCAGGCCGGGCGCGCGGCTGAATATCCTGCGGTCTCGAGAAGATGTCCCAGCGTCTCGCCGGACGGTGGTCCCGGTGGGAGCCCGGCCGGACGGCGCCCTGGGCACCCACCCGCGGTGGACCCTCCCCCGGCGGGAGGGTCCACCATGGCGGCGTGCGCGAACAGGACGAACTCCTCACCATCGGGCGCTTCGCCCGGCTCTGCCGGCTGAGCGTCAAACAGCTCCGCCACTACGACGACACCGGGCTGCTGCCGCCGACCCGGGTCGACCCCGCCACCGGCTACCGCTACTACGCCGCCGACCGGGCCCGCGACGCCCTGACCGTCGCCCTGCTGCGCGAACTCGACGTGCCGCTCGCGGTGATCGCCGCGACCCTGGCCGGGGACGGACCGGACCGGGCGCGGCTGCTGCGCGCCGAACGCGACCGGGTCGCCGAACGGATCACCCGCGACCGGGCCCGGCTGTTGCTGCTGGAACGGCTCGCGGACGGCGGCGGACCGCCCGCCTACGAGGTCGCCGACGGCCGGGAGCCGGAACGGCGGCTGGCCGTCGTCCGGGCCGTGACCGGGCCGGCCGAGCTGGGCGAGCGGGTCGGCGAGTGCGTCGGCCGGCTGCTGGCGCGCCTGGACGGGGTGCCGTGGCGGCCGCCGTTGTGGGGGCTGTTCCCGCTGGACCTCGGAGAGGGGATGCGGATCGCGGTGGGGGCGGAGGCACCGGTGCTCCCGGCCGGCCCGGAGGCGCCGGAGCGGCTGGTCCTGCCGGGCGGGCCGGTCCTGGCGGTGCTGCACCACGGTTCGTACGCCCAACTGCCCTTGGCCTACCACGCGTTGCTGGCAGCGGTGCACGAGCGCGGACTGCGGCCGGTGCCGCCGGTCCGCGAGGCGTACCTGGTCGGGCCGGGCGAGGCTCCGGCGGAGGAGTGGACGACCAGGCTGGTCGTCCGGGTCGAGGGCCGAGTGGAGGGTGGATCGTGACGGAACCGCGCGGGGGCGTGCACTGCGAGACGACGGCGCTGGGCGTGCTGCTGCGGCACGAGGGCATCGAACTGTCGGAGCCGATGCTGTTCGGGCTCGGCGCCGGGCTGTCGTTCGTCTACTGGGACGGCAAGGGGTTGGACTTCCCCTTCCTCGGCGGCCGGGCCAAGCCGTTCGAGCCGACCCGGGCCCTGGCCGCCCGGCTCGGGCTGGAGCTGGACGTCCGGGAGACCGGCTCGGCCCGCCGGGCCTGGCAGAACGTGGCCGACGGGCTCGCCGCCGGCCGCCCGGTCGGGCTCCAACTCGACAGCTACCACCTGGAGTACTTCACCTCGAAGACGCACTTCGGCGGGCACATGGTCGCGATGCTCGGCCACGACGGGCACGACGCCCACCTGGTGGACACCGCGCAGCAGGGCGGCGCCGTCCGCACCAGCCTGGCCTCGCTCGCGGCGGCACGCGCCGAACGCGGCCCGATGACCGCCCGCCACCGCTCCTTCACCCTCGCCCGGCGCGGGGAACTCCCGGAATTGCGGGAGCTGTTGGCGCCGGCCATGGCCGACTGCGCGGAGGCGTTCCTGCACCCGCCGATCGCCAACCTCGGCCACCGCGGGATCGCCAAGGCCGCCGCCCTGGTGCCGGGCTGGCTGACCCGCGCCACCGACCCGGGCCGCCAACTGCCGCAGGCCGCAAGGATGATGGAACTGGCGGGCACCGGCGGCGCGCTGTTCCGCAACCTGTACCGGGACTTCCTCGGCGAGTGCGCCGACCTGCTCGACGACGCCCGGGTGCGGGCCGCCCGCGACCGCTACGCCGAGGCGGCGGCCGGATGGACCGAGGTGGCCGCGCTGGTCGCCGCGGCGGGGGAGAGCGGGGACGCGGCGCACCTGGCGCGGGCCGGCGCGCTGCTGGCGGAGCTGGCCCGGATCGAGCGGCAGGCGATGACGGAGCTGGTCAGGTCGCGCTAGGGCTCGTCTTCAAACCCGCGCCTGCGGTGCGGCGCCGGGGCACGCACCTCGCCGGCTTCTCGTCGGTCGCCGATGCTCCGCATGGACTCCCTCCTCGGCACCGCCGATGCACGCACCCCAACACCGCACCGCCCGCCCTACGGGCGGACGGCGGGGGTTTGAAGACGAGCCCTAGCCCGGGTGCCGGCGCTCGGGCCGCGACAGTTCGCGGGCCGTGTCGGCTCAGGTGCCGGCGCTCAGGTCGCCGATGCGGACGAGGGGGCGGCGGGACCGCCGGCAGTGCCACCAGGCCCGCGCCTCGTCGTCCGGGTCCGCGGCCGGGACCAGCAGGTGGACGTGGCCGGGGCAGGTCGGCCACTGGAGGAACTCGTAGCCGGTGAGGTGGTCCTGTGCCTGCTCGGCGATGAGCGCGGTGAGCGGCCCGGGCGGCAGGTAGGGGTCCGTTTCGAGGGTGTACCGCAGCCCCCGGGCGCTGCCGAGGCCGAGCAGGAAGCCGGAGAAGGGCTCCTCGGAGAGCTCCCAGCGGGTGCCGTCCGGCAGTCGGGTGCCGGCGGGCAGGTGCCGCAGGTCCCGTCCGACGCGGGTGCAGGGGGTGTGGAACTCGGCCGGCACGTCGGCCGGGGGCGGGGCGTCCAGGGGCCAGGTGGCGATCGTCCGCATACGGGCAAGGCTACCGGCGGAAGGCGGCCGGGGGACGGGGGCCGGGGGCCGGGAGAGGGGGAACAGCCCCCGGGGTGCGGGCCCCGGGGGCTGTTCCGGCCGTGCGGGCCGGTGGGGAAATCCGGCCGTGGGACCGGGTGTTCCGGTCGTGGAACCGTGGAACCGTGGAACCGTGGGACCGGCCCGGTCAGAAGACCGGCTGGCCCGCCCGGACCAGGCGCCAGGACTCGGCGGCGAAGTCGACCGGGTCGATGACGCCCTTCTCCTTCACCCAGGCGATCATCGCGTTGCGGATCTCGTCCGAGTTGGCCCACACCTTCTGGGCGGCCGCGACGTGCGGGAAGTTGCCGCCGCCGTTGGCGCGGTAGTTGTTCACGGCGAGGACGAACTGGGCGGTGGGGTCGATCGGACGGCCCTCGAAGCTGAGGTTGACGATCCGCGAGCCGACCGGCTGCGCGATGTCGATGTCGTACGAAACGCCGTACACCGAGTCGTAGTTGTAGTCCGGCGTGTTCTGGGCGTTGGTCAGGGTGGCCCGGTCGACCGGCGCGCCCGGGGCGAGCTGGTTGTAGTACTTGGCCGAGAACTCCAGGTAGTCCTTGATCTGGGCGCCCGTCAGGATGCGGGCCTCCAGGGTGTTCTCGTAGATGTACAGGCCGGCCGCGTCCCGCAGCTTGACCTGGCCGGCCGGGATGACGGCGCTGCGGTTGAACGGCGCGGCCTGGGCGAGCACCGGCAGCTTGGCGTACTGGCCGCCGGCCAGCGCGGCACGCACCACGTCGGCCTGGACCCGGCCGATGAGGTCGATGATCGGGGTGTCCTTGAACGGCGCGTCGGCGATGGACAGCGCGGTCCTGGCGGTGCCGATGACCTGGTTGACGTACTCGACGACCTTCTTGTGCTGCTCGGTCATCAGACCGACGATCTCCGGGTCCTCCGGGACGGTGTTGGAGTTCAGCACCCGGGAGGAGAGCGAGACGACCTTCCACGCGCCGCCGTCGAACTCGGCCTCGAAGTCGAAGCAGGTCAGCCGCTGGCCCCAGCACAGCGGCTCGGACAGCACGACGGTCTTCCCGGTCTCCTTGTTGACGACCAGGCGCTGCGGGATCTCCTTGTGGGCGTGGCCCACCAGGACGGCGTCGATGCCGGGAACCTGCTCGGCCAGCGCGACCGAGACGTTCTCCCCCCAGGGCAGCTGGTCGCCGTAGGAGGTGGCCTCGTCCATGCCGGAGTGGCAGGCGACCACGATGACGTCCGCGCCGGCGGCCTTGACCTTCGGCACCCAGATCCTCGCCGTCTCGACGATGCCCGGGAAGGTCATCTTGCCGGCGACGTTCGCCTTGTCCCAGATCGCGATGCCCGGGTTGGTCAGGCCGACGATGCCGACCTTGAGGGCCGGGCCGCCGCCCAGCTTCACCTTGCGGATCACGTAGGGCGGGAAGGCCGGCTTGTCGTTGCGGGCGTTCAGCGCGTTGGCGCCGAGCAGCGGGAAGTCCAGCTGCTCCTCGTAGGCGCGCAGGGTGTCGATGCCGTAGTTGAACTCGTGGTTGCCGAGCGCCGCGGCGGTGTACTCCATGGTGTTCATGGCGAGCGCCATCGGGTGCTCGGGCGCGGTGTCGGCCTCGGTGGCGATCGGCTCGACCCGGGCGTAGTAGTACGTCAGCTGGGTGCCCTGGATGGTGTCACCGGCGTCGATGAGCAGGCAGCGGTCCCAGCCCTTCTCCTCACGGACCTGCTTGGCCAGCGTGGAGATCTTGGCGAGGCCGACCTCGTTGTGCGCCTTGTCGGCGTAGACGGCGTCGGTGAAGTAGTCCCAGTTGAGCACCCGGCCGTGGAGGTCGGTGGTGCCCATGACGGTGAAGGCCTGGCGCTTGGTCCGGCCCTTGGCGCGGGCCTCGTCCGGTCCGGCCGCCGCCGCGGGAGTGGCGGCGGCGAGGGCGCCGCCGCTCGCGAGGGCGGCTCCGGCGGCGGTGGCGGCGGACCGGGTGACGAAGTCACGGCGGTTCAGGGGCATGGACGACTCTCCCGGTGGGGACGGCGGTACGGACCGTCAACGATGGCCGGGATCGCCGCCGGTGACGGCGGGCAGGCGCGTTGACGCGCGTAGAAGTACGCGCGTAGAAGTCTGCCGTGCGCTCCCCTCCGGCGGATAGCCCCCGGACCTTTCCAACAGGTGAGATCTTGGCGACTCGTTCGTGACCCGGGCGGGCGGGTACCGCACCCGCCCGCCCGGACCACGGCGGAGCACCACTGGAACCGACAGGCCCTAGATGTAGCCCTCACGCACCGCGTGGGCCACCGCGTGCGCCCGGTTGCGCAACTGCAACCGGGTCGTCAGGCCGTGCAGCACGTTCTTCACCGTGCGCTCGGAGTACGACAGCCGGGCCGCGATCTCCCCGGTGTCCCAGCCCTCGGCGACCAGCCGCAACACGTCCGACTCACGCTCCGACAGACCCGTCGGCGCCTGGCCCGGCATGCCCTGGACGGACCGCTGCAGCCGTCCCACCTGGGCGATCAGCCGCCCCTGGAGATCCGCCGGCAGATCGCCGTCGCCCCGGGCCGCGGCCAGCACCGCCCGGCCGAGCCGCTCCGGCGTCGCCTCCCGCCGCCACAGGATCGCCGCCACGCCGCACTCGACGGCCTCCATCAGCTCGGTCTCGCGCAGCCGCTCGACCACCAGCACCACCCGCTGCCCGGCCCCGCGGACCAGCCGGCGCAGAGCCGCCGTCGCGGCCGCGTCGGCGGACTCGGCGACCAGCACGGTCACCGTGCCCGGACCGGCCGAACCGCTCGGGTCGACCACCGCCACCCCGGGGAAGCGGCGCAACTGCGCCTCCGCCCCGGCCCGGGAGAGCGGATCGGCGGCCTGGACGGCGACCGGCACCGTCGAGCTGCGGGCCGTCGCCGCGGCGACCGCCCGCCCGGCCCCGACCGCACCGCGGACGGCGACGGCGGCCTGGGGATGGACGGATGCCGCGGCGCTACCGACAGCATGGGTGTTCGTGGAGACCGAGCGGGACGCCGTCGGGCGCTGCGGCGGGACCGTACGGGTGGCGGACGCCGACCCGGACGACCCCATCGCCGTACCCCGGCGGTCGTACTCGGTGTGCAGAACAGTCAAATCTGGCCCCCTCCTGGAGAAGCCGGCCCGGCCACCCGGCGGACCCCGAACGTCAGGGCGTGGCGCCCCACCCGGGCGGGCCGACCGTTTCGACGGCGATCCGGGAGCGCTGCCCGTGCCCCGGAATCAACCACCATGCTTCCCGCCCGGGCACGCTCCCGGCCATCGTGGTCCACCACGAGATCAGGCCCGCCGAGCGGTCCCCGCCGATCGGCGGAGGCAACGTTTTCGACCCCCCAGGTGGTCAGGAACACGGGAGAGCCAGGCCGAGGAACCACCGGAACACCGCGAAACCGCCCATTCGGGCGCCCCGAGCCCGACGGACGGGAAACTCCGTCCGCGGCACGGAAACCTGACCCGCCGGTAACGCGTGGTTAGGACGTCAAGCCGTTTTCCCGGTAGAACGACAGGCAGTGCCCGTTCGGACACCGACGAAGACCCGGGAAGGGCAAAGAGGAGCACCTGAATGAGCACCGCCACGTCCACCCGCCTCGTGGACCGCGAACCGCAGCTGCGGCTGATCGCCGACCGGGCCGCCGACGCCCGCCGCGGCACCGGCCACGTCCTGCTGCTCACCGGCGCCGTCGGCACCGGCCGCACCGCACTCCTCGCCGAGGCCGCCCGCCGGGCCGCCGCCGACGGCACCACCGTGCTGCGCGCCCGCTGCTCCACCGAGGAGGCCACCACCCCCTACGCGGCCGCCCGCCAGCTCTTCGACACCGGCCCCACCCCCGCCGGCCCCTACGTCCACACCGCCTGGGCCCCCCGGACAGCGGCCGCCGGCCCCACCGAGGCCGCCGCCGCCGGCATCGAGCCCGACACCGCCGAGTCCACCCTCTGGTCCCTGCTCCGGCTGCACGGCACCCACCACCCGCTGCTGCTCGCCATCGACGACATCCACCTCGCCGACGAGCCCTCCCGCCGCTGGCTGCGCCAGGTCGCCCGCCGCATCGACCGCCTGCCCGCCCTGCTGATAGCCACCGAACGCCGACAGGCCACCCTCACCGGCCGGACCGACCGCTTCGCCCGCGACCTGCCGCCCGAACTCGCCACCACCCTGCGGCTCACCCCGCTCGGCACCCCCGCAGCCGTCCTGCTCGCCGGACAGCGGCTCGGACCCGGCACGCCGCCCCGCCTGGCCGCCGACTGCGCCCGCGCCACCGGGGGCAACCCGCTGCTGCTCACCGCGCTGCTCGCCGACCTCGCGGCGGCCGACGGCGGGGACGGCGGGGACGGCGCGGACGGCGCGGACCGCGCGGCCGGTAGCCAGGCCGAGACCGCCGCGCCCCCCACGACACCCGCCGGGACGCTGCCGCCGACCCTCCCCGACCAGTGCGGCGCCCTCCCCGGCGGCGCCTTCGCCGAAGCCGTCGAGACCTGGCTGCACGGCGCCGGCGAACGAGCCGTCACCGCCGCCCGCGTCCTCGCCCGCATGCGCGAACACCCCGCCGCCGACGCCACCCCCACCCCCGGCACCCCGCCCCTCGACCCCGTCCCCCTCCTCGCCCACCTCGCCGCCGCCGACCCCGGCCGCCTCACCGGCTGGCTCGCCGACCTCACCGCCCACCACCACCTCGACACCCCCGACGCCGGCCACTGGCCCCGCTTCGCCCACCCCCTGCTCGCCGACGCCGTCCTCACCGGCCACGCCCCCGGCCACCGCGCCGACATCCACCTCGCCGCCGCCGAACACCTCCACCACGCCGGCGCCCCCGACGAACTCGTCGCCGGCCACCTCCTCCTCACCCCCGCCCCCGCCCCCCACTGGGCCGCCGACACCCTGCGCCGCGCCGCCCGCGGGGCCGCCGACACCGACCGCCCCGCCGACGCCGTCGCCCTGCTGCGCCGCGTCCTCGCCGAACCCCTCAGCGACCGCCGACGCGGACTGCTGCTCTCCGAACTCGGCAGCCTCGAAGTCACCCTCGGCCCCGCCGAACGCACCATCGGCCTGCGCCACCTCGCCGAGGCCGTCCACCTCCAGCAGACCGACGAAGGCGTCTTCCGCGCCGCCGGCACCCTCGGCGCCGTACTCGCCACCCGCGGCGACACCGCCGCCGCCATCGAACTCATGGACGAGCTGGCGCACCGGTTCGCCGACCAGGAAGACGTCCTCCACGCCGTCCAGGCCGCCACCGCCCAGATCGCCGCCCACGACGGCCGCAGCTGGCTCCAGGTCGTCGAAGGCGTCCAACGCCTCGCCGCCCGCACCCCGCACCGCCTCGCACCCCCCGCCTACGCACTGCTCACCGAATTCGACGCCACCAGCGGCCTCCTCGCCGCCACCGAGGTCCGCGAACGCGTCCGCGAACTCGAAGCCTCCCCCGTCGACCCCCTCTGCCGCTCCTACCTGCTGGTCTCACTGGCCACCCTCTCCCAATGGGCCGACCTCCTCGACGAGGCCGACGAACTCGTCGTCCGCGGCCTCACCTGCTTCCGCGGCGGCCCCCTCGACCCCGGCTACCAATGCCTGCTCAGCGTCCGCGCCGAGACCAGGATCATGCGCGGCGAGTACCAGGCCCTGCTCGAGGACTACGCCCTCACCGCCCCCGGCTCCTCCACCAGCACCCCACCGAACAGCCAGGCCGCCTCCCGCCCACCCCACCCACCCACCCCCTGGGGCCCGCCAGGACTGCCCCGACTGCCCAACTGGACCACCCCCACCACCGCCGAGGCCGCCCAGGAACCCCGCCCCACCACCGACGACACCGGCCCCGGCCGCTACGCCGAACTCCTCGGCCAGCAGAACGCCCACCTCGTCGCCCAAGCCGTCATCGCCCTCGTCGAGACCGGCCGGCTCTGGCAGGCCCACGGCCTCGCCCGCGCCGTCGCCGCCGACCGCGCCCGCGACTCCTGGGAATGGAACGAATACCTCTACTCCCGCGGCCTGCTCCGACTCGCCTCCGGCGAACCCGCCGAAGCCCTCGCCGACCTCCTGGAATGCGGCCGCCGCCAAGGCGAACGCCAGGTCCGCAGCCCCATCGTCACCCCCTGGCGCTCCGCCGCCGCCGAATGCCACCTCCAACTCGGCGAACCCGGCCCCGCCGTCGCCCTCGCCGAAGAAGAACTCCGCCTCGCCCGGATCTGGGGCACCCCCCGCACCGTCGGCCGCGCCCTGCGCACCCTCGCCGCCGCCACCGGCGGCCGGCACGGCCTCGACCTCGCCGCCGAAGCCGTCCTACTGCTGCGCACCGCCGAGATCGACACCGAACTCGTCCCCGCCCTCATCACCTACGGCCGCCTGCTCGGCGACGGCGGCCGACGCGGCGCCGCCCGGCGCGCCCTGCGCGAAGCCGCCGGACGCGCCGAACGCCTCGGCGCCGTCCGGCAGCGAGCCGCCGCACTCGAGGCACTGCGAGTCTCCGGCGCCCGCATCGGCCGCGGCGACCACGCCGGGGCGGAGGCACTCACCGACAGCGAACTGCGAATCTGCCGACTCGCCGCCGCCGGACACTCCAACGCCGAAATCGCCGCCATGCTGCACCTCGCCGTGCGAACCGTGGAGACCCACCTCACCAACAGCTTCCGCAAACTAGGGGTCCGCCGCCGCCTCGAACTACCCGGCGCACTGGAGCCCTGACCGAACAGGCGGCAGGGCGGGCCAGGCACGCGAACAGCCCCGGTCCGCAGCGGACCGGGGCCGTACAGCTCCCACCTCGACAGTGTCAGGACGCCGGCACCAGGGCCGCCATCTCGTCCACCGCCCGCGCCAGCTCGGCCGCCGGATCGGCCCCGTCCACCGCCCACGGCTGCCAGGTCAGCGCCCGCAGATAGCCGTCCACCGCCAGCGGCAGCCGCCGCCGGACGATCGGCTCGGTGGTCGGCCCCGGCCCGGCCGTACGCAGCCGCTCCAACAACCCCGGCACGTTCGCCGACGCCGGCAGCGGCGCCGAGCCGACGAACACCGCCAACTCCTCCAGCCGGGGCCAGAGCGTCGACGCGGCCGGGGACACCGGGGCCGAGGACACCGGGGCCGCTTCCGGCACCAGGGGCGCGGCGCGGGGCGTCGGCCGCTGGACGCTCAGCGAGACGCCCAGTGGCGACTTCCGCCCGGCCGGCTTCGGCCCAGGCCCCGACCCCGAGCCCGACTCCGACCCCGGCTCCCCGGGCCCCGGCCCCCCGGGCGGATCCTCCCCGCCCGGCGGGTCGTCCGACCCCTCCGACTCCTTGCGCGGCCACAGAGCCACCGTCGCCACATACGGCCCGGCCACCAACAACGCCGAGAGCGCCACCGGGCTCTGCAACCCGACCGCCGCCCCCGCCCCCGCCACGGCCGCCCCACCCGCCACGTAATGCCGGGCGGAAGTCAGATACGCCCAGACCTGGCCCCCGAACCCACCGCCGCCACTCCCGCCACCGTTATTGGTAGCCACGGATCTCCTCGAACGCCCCGTCCAACGAACCCGTCCCGTCGAACAACTTGCCACCCGTCAGATCCGCGATCCCCTGCAACTGCTCCTTCGCCGCATCACCGAACAGGATCGGGAACACCGGCGTCGCCCGCTGCGCCGACGACAACCCCCCGTAGAACGCCCGGAAATCCTTGTCCGACGCCCCCTCGTTACTCTCCCCGTCCGTCATCAACACGATCGACGTGAACCGGTCGTCCCCAGCCGCCGACTGCTGCCGCTGAATCACCCGATACGCCTCCTGCAACGAGGAGTACACCGCCGTCCCACCATCCGCCGACAACGCCTGCACATCCCCGTTGATCGACGCCAACTCCTGCTGCGCCCCCGCCCCCGTCGGCACCGAATGGGTCTTCGTCGACTTCACCTTCGACGCGAAGGAGATCAACGACACCTCCTCACGGTCCCGGAACCGCCGCACCCCCCGAGTGTCGTCCGCACCCGTCAACCGCCCCATCGCCGACTTCAACGAAGCCAACCGCTGCCCCGCCATCGAACCCGAAGTGTCCAACACGTACACCGTGCGCGAAGGCCGACGCAGCTCGTTCTGGTACGAGGACAGCAACCCGTCCGCCACCACCCGGGTACCGGGGAACGGCAGCTCATGCCTCCGCTCCGTCGGCAACCCCGCCGCCGGCGCCACCCCCGCCGTCACCGGACGACGCAGCGTCAGCTCCGAAATCCGCTTCTGCACATCCTCCTTCAACAGGTACGAGGTGAGCCGCTGGAACGACTCCCGCTCCCGCTGCGCCGAAGAACCCAGCAGCGTCAGCGGATAGTTCGCCGAGATGACGCCGTCGGTCGGACGGACCACGGTGAGCTGCTGGTCGGCGGCCAGCGTCTTGTTCATCGACAGCAGCACCGACTCGTAGTTCACCAGCGCGCCGATCGAACCCTTCTCCGCCCGGCCGTACGCCTGCACCAGCCAACCCGAGGAGCCCGAGGTCAGCCTCTGACCGGTGAAGAACTGCTTCAACTGCGGCGTCGCCTTCTGCACATCCGCCTCGCTCAACGCCGAACTCGCACCCGAGAAGGCCGAAGCCACCGACACCAACGCCGAGAAACCCGAATTCGACCGCGACGGGTCCGCCATACCGTAGGACAACTTGCCCCCGGCCGCGGCCTCCGCCAGATTGCCCCAGGTCACCTTCGAACCGTCACCCCAGCCCAAATCGCCCAGCACCGCCGAACGGATACCGAACGCGACCGGCGACGTCATGATCGGCGTCTCCGAGAGCAACTTCGACTTGCTCCCCTCGTCCAGGTGCAGATACTGGTTCGACGGGAACCAGATCGCGTCGTACTTGCCCTCCGTCCGACCCGAGGACACCGCGTCCGCGCCGTCCAGCGAACCCGTCCAGGCGAACTGCACCGTCACCCCGGTCGCCTTCTGCGCCTCCTCCAGCACCGGCGCCATGTCCTGGAGCTCACTGCCGGCCAGCACCCGCAGCACCCCCGGCTGCGCGCTGACCGCCGGCGGCTCGCTCGGCCCGGGCTTCGGCGGCGGCGCCGGCGACGACGTGCACGCCGCCACCGAGGTCGCCACCAGCAGCGCCAGACCGGCCATCAGACCCCGCACACCATTCCTGCGCATCGTGCCCGCCCCTGTCCTCATGTCCCCCGTCACTTAGTCTTCGCCGCTTCGACCAGGCGCTTCATGACCTCCGGCGTCGGCACCGTGGCCTGTGAGACCTTCGCGACCCCCAGGTCGGGCGCGAACGCGAACGGCGGCTTCGGGTCGCCCTTCTGCGTATCCCGGACCTTGGCGGCGAACGCCGTCGCCCCCGCCGCGCCCGACGGCCGGAAGCCGTACTGGATCTCCAGTTCGCGCAGCGCCGGGTCGTCGGCCAGCGCGTCGGCGAGCCGCTGGCCGTCGTCGTTGAAGGCGACGATCGTGTGGTCGGACACCACGGTGGTGTCCGGGTAGAGCATCACCATGTCCGACGGGGCCTTCCCCTTCAGGACCAGTTCGAGCGCCTGGGACTCGTACGCCAGCACCAGCGGGCGGCCGTTCCCGGACACGAAGTCCATGAACGGTTCCTCGGTGGAGTTCTTCATGACCCCCTGCGGGGAGATGACCGCGCGCAACTCGTCGCTGATCTGCGGCGTCACCCCTCCGGGCGCCGGGACCACCTGGTTGGCGTTCAGCAGGTAGGACACCATGGCGAGGTACAGGGCACCCGAGGAGGACGTCTCCGGGTTGGTGGTGGTCAGGAAGATCGACCCGACGAGGTCGCCCGGCTTCTCGGGCGGCCTCGGAAGCGACTGCCAGGTCTGCTTGGCGTCGATGCCGGCGAGGAAGTCCTTCATCGAGAACTTCCAGACGTTGCTCTCCTCGTCCCAGGACGCCAGCTTGTTCAGCGCCAGCACGTCGGCGGTCGACTTGTGCGTCACGATCACCAGCGGCGAGTAGAACGGCCGGGTCGGGGTGCTCTTCAGTTTGTGGTCCGCCTTGATCGCCTCGGCGGGCTGCTGGCTCGCCGGGAAGACGAAGTCCAGGTTGTCGTTCTTGAGTTCGCCCATCTGCCAGGAGCCGGCGCTCTGGGTGTTCACCACCAGCCCCCGGGCCTTCAAGGCGTCCTTGACCCGCTGGTCGTCGAAGAACGCGCCCTTCTCCGAGCCGACCATGCCGGTGAGGGTGATGGGCTTGCCCGTACCGTCCTTGGGGCCGTCCTTGGGATCCTTCGTTCTGTTCACGACCGCGAACGCCAGACCCCCGAGCACCAGAAGTACCGTCAGTACTCCGATCACGCGCTTCATGCCGGAAGCTTCCCCCCTCGTCAGAACGTGCTCTCCCCACCCGGGTGACGAGCGTCCCGCCAGGACGGGAGCAGGGTCGTAAGTCCTGGTGAACCGGAGGTGAACAGCCCTTCACGGAATCGCATCGGGGATCGAGTACGGACGGACTGCCGGGGATCTCTCGCACGCCGGTCCGACGTCGTGTCAGATTGTTCAACTCTCCTTACGGCAACGGCCATCCCGTTGTCCGGACCGGCATCGACGTTACGCGCCGGTAATGCCTACTCTCAGCACTATGCGCCGAGCAAAAATCGTCTGTACCCTCGGGCCCGCCACCGACAGCTACGACCAGATCAAGTCCCTGGTCGACGCCGGGATGGACATCGCCCGATTCAACCTGAGCCACGGCTCCCACATCGAGCACGAGGAGCGGTACCGCCGGGTCCGCAAGGCCGCCGACGAGAGCGGCCGCAGCATCGGCGTGCTCGCCGACCTTCAAGGCCCGAAGATCCGCCTCGGAACCTTCGCCGAGGGCCCGGTACTTCTCGAACGCGGCGACGAGTTCACCATCTCCACCGACAAGGGCGTCGAAGGAGACCAGAACGGCTGCGGCACCACCTACCCCGGCCTCGCGGGGGACGTCACCGCCGGCGAGCGGATCCTCGTCGACGACGGCCGGGTCACCCTCGAGGTCGTCGAGGTCACCGGACCCCGGGTCCGCTGCCTCGTCGTCGAGGGCGGCCTCGTCTCCGACCACAAGGGCCTCAACCTCCCCGGGATCGCCGTCTCGGTGCCCGCGCTCAGCGACAAGGACGTCGCCGACCTGCGCTGGGCCCTGCGGACCGGGGCCGACCTGATCGCGCTCTCCTTCGTCCGCACCGGCCGCGACGTCGACGACGTCCACCGGGTGATGGACGAGGAGGGCCGCCGGGTCCCGGTCATCGCCAAGATCGAGAAGCCGCAGGCGGTGCAGAACCTCGACTCCATCGTCGACCGCTTCGACGGCATCATGGTCGCCCGCGGCGACCTGGGCGTGGAGATGCCGCTCGAGCAGGTGCCGATGGTGCAGAAGCGGGCGGTCAAGCTCGCCCGGCGGAACGCCAAGCCGGTCATCGTCGCGACCCAGATGCTCGATTCGATGATCAACTCCTCGCGGCCGACCCGCGCCGAGGCCTCCGACGTCGCCAACGCCGTCCTCGACGGCACGGACGCGGTGATGCTCTCCGGCGAGACCTCGGTCGGCAAGTACCCGTCCGAGACGGTCCGCACCATGGGCCGGATCATCGAGGCCGCCGAACAGGACGCCCTCGCCGACGGCCTGCCCGTCCTCACCCCGAGCAACAAGCCCCGCACCCAGGGCGGCGCGGTCGCCCGGGCAGCCGCGGAGATCGGCGACTTCCTCCACGCCAAGTACCTGATCGCCTTCACCCAGTCCGGCGACACCGCCCGCCGGCTGACCCGCTACCGCTCGCCGATCCCGGTGCTGGCCTTCACCTACGAGCCCGCCGTGCGCAGCCAGTTGGCACTCACCTGGGGCGTGGAGACCTTCCTCGGCCCGTTCGTGCCCACCACCGACGAGATGGTCGAACAGGTCGACGCCGCCCTGCTCTCCCTGGGCCGCTGCGAGAAGGGCGACATCGTCGTCATCACCGCCGGCTCCCCACCCGGCCTCGCCGGCTCCACCAACCTCGTCCGCGTCCACCACGTGGGCGCCCTGGACAACTGAGCGAACCGGGAGCGTTCGTGCGAGGGCGGCATCCCCCGTATCGGGGAATGCCGCCCTCCTCGTGCCCCGGACGGCGGGACTGACCGCTGGCGCCTTCATACCATCCGTGTTATGACATGGGGAGAAGTGGAACTCGAGCCGGAGGTGCGGGACTGGATCCTCGGGCTCGGCCAGGGCGCGCAGGAAACCGTGGCCTTCTATGTGGACCTGCTCGCGGACCGCGGACCGTTGCTCGGCGAGCCCTACAGCAGACAGCTGGACGGCAAGCTCCGCGAACTCCGCTTCCACCTGGTCGAGCTCGACATGCGGGTCACCTACTGGATCGCACCGGGCAGGAGGATCATCCTGCTCACGGTGTTCCGCAAGACCCGGATGCGGGAGACCGCCGAGGTCGACCGGGCCCGGCGAGCACTGGCGCGCTGCGTGGCGGAGCAGCACTCCGTCGACGAGGAGGAGTGAGCGGAATGAGTGAGCGGACGTCCTGGCGTGCCATGCGTGAGGAGATCCTGAACCGGCCGGGGGCGGGGGCGGCCTACGAGGCGGCTCGCATCCGGTTCGAGCTCGGCGAGACCGTGCGGCTCCGCCGGGAGGCGCTCGGAATGACCCAGGCCCAGCTCGCGGCGGTGTGCGGCATGCAGCAGCCCGCCATCGCCCGCTTCGAGACCGGTGGCACGATGCCCACCATCGTTGTTCTCGAGCGGCTCGCCTCGGCCCTCGGTATGCGCCTCACTGTGGAACTGGAGCCTTTGGACCGGGCGAGCTGACCGCTCGACCGACCTGTCCACCCTTTGAGAACCGGCGCGACCCCCTGCCGACGGGGCCGCACCGGCGTCAGTGCTTGGGGCCGATGTGGGCGTCCATGAGGGCTACGGAGTCCTTGCGGGCGACGGAGACGTTGACCTGGCCGGTCGGGCGGGGGATCGAGGCCTTCCACTGCACGCCGACGGCGTCGAGGGTGTCGGTGAAGAGGCGGATGATGTCGGTCGAGGTGTTGGTGAAGAAGTAGCGCGGGTACTCGTGGCGCCGGACGGTCCCCTTCACGGTGCGGGTGGCCCAGTTCGTGATCCGGCAGCCGTCGGAGTGGATCAGCCCGCGCAGGAACTCCCACGGGTGGGCATCGACGATCTCCTGCTGCCATGGCTGCAGGGCTATGGTGCGCTCGTGCTTCTTTCCGGGGCCGTGCTGGGGGAAGTAGCAGGGCAGATGATTCGAGTAGACCTTGACGTCCCGGCATCCGGTCCGCCGGACTCGGCAGGGCGAGTTCCTGGGAAGCACTTCCCGCATGGCGCGTTCGACGGAGTCCATGATCCCGGGCCACTTCTCGTCGCAGGTGATCTGAAGGCTCGATGTTCTGCGGTACTCGTTCGGCAGCAGGATGTGGCCGTCCCCCAGATAGAGGCCGAGCAGGTAGGAATAGGCAGGGCCGTCCAGAGCGTCTCCGTGGCAGCGGAGGCAGGTGGACCGCTTCCGGCCGGGGCAAGTGCCGCGCTTGACCCGGTCCTGGTGCTTCCACCAGGAAACGGTGCCGCGCGGAACACCGAAGCGGCGGGCGACGTCGGCGTTGGCCATCCCCTCACGAAGGAGGTGGACAGCCTGTTCGCGTACAGAATTGGTGGTCATGGCGCCAGCCTCCGGGGCAGCGGGCGCCGCGACCGGAGTTCGGCCGAATGCCACTCAATGTGATGAAATTCCCATGGCCTGGGAATATGAGGAAAATCGAGTGCCGAGTGTGGGATTCGAACCCACACGCCCTTTCAGGCAATCGCTTTTGAGGCGATCGTGTCTGCCCTTCCACCAACCCGGCTAGTCGCGCCCGTGAAGGATACCCTGCGCGCACCGCCCGGCGCAGCTAGGTACCCTCGTGCATGCAGTACCCCGCCGGAACGAGGAGCCCCGTGAGCACCGCCGACGAGCAGGCATCGCCGCTTGAGACCGATTCGCCCCAGATCACCAGGATTGTGATCGCCGAGGACGAGGCGCTGATCCGCCTCGACCTGAAGGAGATGCTGGAGGAGGAGGGGTACACCGTCGTCGGCGAGGCCGGGGACGGGGCCACGGCGGTCCGGCTGGTGCAGGAGTTGAAGCCGGATCTGGCGATCCTGGACGTGAAGATGCCGGTGCTGGACGGGCTGTCCGCCGCCGAGCAGATCCACGCGGCGCACCTGGCGCCGGTGCTGATGCTGACCGCGTTCTCGCAGCGCGAGCTGGTGGACCGGGCGCGGGACGCGGGGGCGATGGCGTACATCGTCAAGCCGTTCTCGAAGAGCGACCTGGTGCCGGCGATCGAGATGGCGGTGTCCCGGTACACGGAGATGCGGACGCTGGAGGAGGAGATCGCTGATCTCACCCAGCGGCTGGAGACCCGGAAGCTGGTGGACCGGGCGAAGAGTGTGCTCCAGACCAAGTTCGGGCTGAACGAGCCGGCCGCGTTCCGGTGGATCCAGAAGACGTCGATGGACCGCCGGATGACGATGGCGGCGGTGGCCGAGGCGGTCATCGAGGAGGGTGCCGCGCAGGACCGGAAGAAGGCCGAGGAGGTCCCGGGTGCGGGCGCTCCCGCTGCGGAGGCGCCGCAGGCCCCGGACGCCCCGCAGTAGTAGCGGCAGGACATGGTGGAGGGCCCCGCGCGGGGCGCCCCCGGCCCCCCCGCGGGGGGCGGGGGGGGCCGGCCGCCCCGCGGGCGGGCCGGCGGCCCGCGGGGCCGGGCGGCCGGGGGCCGCGCCGGCCCGGCCCCCGCCCGGGGGGCGGGGGGGGCGCCCCCCCGGCCGGGGCCCCCCCCACGGCGAGGTGCGGCGACGGCGAGGTGCGGCGGCTTCGCGGGCGCGCCAGGACCACGGTCTACTGCCCGGCCCAGCCCAGGAGGTCGATCCGCAGCTTCGGCCTCTCGGCGTCGTTGTCGACGGAGAGGACCTTGAAGTACCGCGGGTATCCCCCGGCGGTCCGGAGGCAGAATCGATCCCCTGGGCCGGGGATCGCCAGCCGGCCGTCGCTGAGGGTGGTGGCGATCTCCTGACACCGCTTCGGTCCCGGCACCGGCTCCCCGTCCGGGATCCGAGCCATCACCGCATCGTGGTCCGGGGTGAGGTAGGCCCTGCCGCCGACGACCCCGGTGATCCTCAGATCGGTGCGCTGGGGCCAGCCGCTGCTCGGATTGTTGGGGTCCAGGTCCACCTCGCGGTCCACCACGTACTGACCGTTGTAGGTGATCAGCCAGCCGGGGTCGACCGGAGCAGGCTCTTCCGATGCCGCCGGGGTGCCGGTCGTGCCCGCCGCCGACCCGCTCGGCGCGTCAGGCACGGCCGGCGACGTGGCCCTCGGCGTGGCGGTGGCGGTGACGGTCGCGGTCACCGTCACGGTCTCGCTGACGGTCGTCGTCACCACCGGACGGGCCGCCGTCGGCGAGTTGATCACCGCGGGCAGGCCCAGGAAGCCGAGCGCGAGGCCCCCCACGCCGGTGAGGGCCGTCACGATCGCCGCGAGATCGGACCAGCGCCCGAAGCGGCCGGCGGCGACGCGGGGCGGGTGCGGAGGCACGGGCGGAGGCACGGGCGGAGGCACGGGCGGAGGCACGGGCGGAGCCACCGGCTCGCCGGAGCCCGGCGGATGTGACGGATCGTTACTCATCGTTCCCCCTTCGAGAGTCGGAACGATGATGGCAGCGAGCGGCGCCACGGCACAGCCGCTCCGACCGATTCGCCTCGTCGAACCGCCGGGCGGCCGATCGCCGTTCCGGGCGCTTCGGGGTGCGGTGCGCGGTCGACGGGTGGACGATCCTTCTGCTTCCGATCGACTCGGCCCAGGTGATTGTCCGTCAATTCGTAAAGGAATCAGCCACACCGGGGCAACCGGCTGCGAACAGCGGGAACGGCCGGAGCGAACACTTCGGGCCCGGCGGGGAAAATCTCCGCGCCGCCGGCGATTCCGGCGGCACGGAAAAGGGACGCCCAAGTGGACAGTGTGCGATCTCCTCGTGGAATGGCACCACCACACCGGCGCCTCGAGTGACCAGGCCAACACTCTGCGTGGTCACTTGAACCCCAGGAGACCGCCGAGACAGACCTCGCCCCGTTCACACGTCAACCACACATCCTTGGAGCAACATCCTCAACAGCCATTGTGGCTCCGCAGGCTCGGCCGGTAGAGTCCCGGTCCGCCGAGTACCGAACAAGTGCTCGCACGGCATTCTTTGGGGCGGGCATGACAAATAACCGCAACATCCACGGGGCCAGTTCCGATCTGATTGACGCGTTCACGGAAACCGTGCGCCGATATCCCGAACGACCGGCGATCGTCCACCACGGGGACGCGCTGACTTACCGCCAACTCGACGAGTTGGTACATACCTTGGCCCACCGCCTCGGTACCGCACCCGGCGTGGTGGCCGTTCCGGCGACCCACACGCCGGACACCGTCGTCGCCCTGCTCGGCATCCTCGCCGCCGGTGGGGCGTACTGCCCGGTCGACCCGGCGTTCCCGCCGCAGCGGCGGCAGGACATGCTGGCCTCGGTCGGCTGCCGGACGGCGGTCGGCGGGGGGATCGCGCAACCCGGTCTGCGCGTCGTCGAGTTACCGGGAACGACCACCGAAACGCGGGCCGGACCGGACCGGACCGCTACAGGCCGCACCGAGCCGGACCAGCCGGCGTACCTGCTCTTCACCTCGGGTTCGACCGGGCAGCCGAAACCCGTGGTCACACCGCGCCGGGCGATCTCCGCCACGGTCGACTCGCTGCGTACCCTGTTCGGCCTCACCGCCGAGGACCGGGTGCTGCAGTTCGCCTCGCTGAACTGGGACACCTGCTTCGAGGAGATCCTTCCGACCCTCACCGGCGGTGCCGCGCTCGTCCTCGACCGCGACGCCCACTCCGGCTCGTTCCCGCGCTTCCTGCGGCTGGTGGAGCGGGAGCGCGTCAGCGTGCTGGACCTGCCCACCGCGTTCTGGCACGAGCTCGTCCTCCACCTCGCCGAGGACGGCCTCGCGCTGCCCGACTGCGTCCGGCTGCTGGTGATCGGCGGGGAGGCCGCCAACCCGGCCCGGCTCGCCGACTGGGCCGCCCTGGACACCGGGCGGGTCCGGCTGCTCAACACCTACGGGTCCACCGAGACCACGCTGATCACCCATGCCGTCGACCTGCACGGGCCGCTGGCGGCCACGCGGGACCGGCCGTGGGCGGCGGGCGAGCGGGTGCCGATCGGGCATGCCCTGCCCCATGTGTACGAACGGATCAGCGAGCAGGGCGAGTTGCTGATCGGCGGACCCGCGGTCGCGCTCGGCTACCTCGGACTGCCCGAGGCCACCGCGGACCGCTTCACCGAGGACGCCGAAGGTGTGCGCTGGTACCGCACCGGCGACCGGGTGGGCCGGGCACCGGACGGCGTGCTGACCCACCAGGGGCGGCTGGACGGCGAGTTCAAGGTGCGCGGGATCCGGGTCGACCCGGCCGAGGTCGAGGCGCACCTCGCCGGACACCCGGGCGTGCACGCGGTCGCGGTCACGGGGACGACCCTGGCCGGCCGGTCCGCGCTGGTCGCGTACGTCGTGCCGCGCGCCGCGGCGGTGGCCGGGACCCTGGGCGCCGAGCTCCGGATGTACCTGCGGGACCGGGTGCCCGGTCACCTGGTGCCCAGCCGGATCACCGTCGTACCGGAGCTGGTGCTCACCGCGAGCGGCAAGGTCGACCGGGCCGGCTCGCACCGCCGCCACTCCGCGCGCCGCGCCGGCGAAGGCGCCCAACTGCCCGAACCCGCGCACCACTAGCACCGGCAGCAGCACCGGCAGCCCGGTACCAGCGGGCCCGGCAACCAGTACCGCCGTCCGCCGCCCGGCCCACCCATGAGCCGGAGCCGCGGCAGTCCGCCGTACCACCCGCCGGACCCACCGGGGCCAACCCGTACGGCCGCCCCCGCACCAGGTGCCCCACCGGCGCACCGCACCCCGATTCTCAAAGGAGACCCTCGTTGAGCAGCGTAGACACCACCCCCGCCGACACGGACGGCCTGGTGGCGATCTTCCGCCGCGTCCTGGAGACGGACGACGTCGCGGCGGACTCGGACTTCTTCCTCCTGGGCGGTGACTCGCTCATCGCCACCCGCGTCCTGAGCGCGGTCGCCCGGACGTACGGCGTCGAGCTGTCCTTCGAGGACTTCGTGCTCGCGCCGACCCCGGCCGGTCTGGTCGAGCTGATCGCGGCCGCGGGATGACCGGCCCCACGACGCCCGACTCCGGACCGACCGGCCCCACGACGACCGGCTCCGGACCGACCGGCCTCACGACGACCGGCCCCACGACGACCGGCCGCGCCCGGGTGGCCTCCGCCGTGGTGATCGGCGCCGGACTGGCCGGCCTGACCGCCGCCGAGGGACTGGCGGCGCGCGGGGTGGAGGTCACCGTGCTGGAGGCGCGCCCACGGGTCGGCGGGCGCACGCACGGGATCGAGGTCGCGCCCGGTGCCTGGATCGACGCGGGCGCCGCCTACCTCGGCGCCAAGCACACCGAACTCCTGGCGCTGATCAAGGACCTGGGCCTCGCCACCACGCCCACCACCATGCTCGGCGCGAGCCGGTTCGCGCTCGGTCCCGCCACCGGCGCGGACGGCGAACTCGCCACCCGGGACGGCCGGTTCCCGCCGCTCAACGCGGTCGCGCTCGGCGAGCTGTTCGACCGGCTCGCCGAACTCACCGCCCAGGTCGACCCCGAGGCGCCCTGGCTGACCCCGGACGCCGAACGGCTGGACGCACTCACCGCCGCCGAGTGGGCCGAACAGCAGCTGGACCACCCGGACGCCCGGCTGTTCTTCCCGCTCTTCCTGGGCGAGATGATGGCCGCCGACCCGGCCGACGTCTCGGTCCTGCACATGGCCTTCTACCTGCGCTCGGGCGGCGGTCTGCGCTATCTGAACGCCTTCGAGGGCGGCGCCCAGGAGGACCGGGTCGCCGGCGGCGCGCACCTGCTGTGCGAGCGGCTCGCCGCCCGGCTGACGGACCGGCGGCCCGGCTCGGTGCGGCTCGGCGAACCGGTGCGGTCCGTCGTCCAGGACGGCGAGGGTGTCACCGTGCACACCGGGGCCGGCGCGGCGTATCGGGCCGAGGTCGCGGTGGTGGCGCTGCCGCCGCTGCTCGCCGAGTCGCTCGACCTGCGGCCCGTGCGGCCGGCCCCGCGCGCGGGCGAGCGGACCGGACGCGGCTGCGCGGTCAAGGTCCACCTGGTCTACCCGTCGCCGGTCTGGCGCGAGCACGGGCTCTCCGGCTGGTCGGTCAACGCCCGGGGCCCGTTGCTCTCCACCGTGGACGACTCCCCGGCCGACGCGCCGGAGGGCTCCCGGGTCGGCGTGCTCACCGGCTTCGTCACCGGCGCGGAGGCGCACCGCTACGCGGCCCTGGGGCCGGAGGAGCAGCGCGCGGCGGCCGTCGAGCAGGCCGCCTCGCTGTTCCCGATGCTGCCCGAGCCGATCGGCTTCCATCGCACCGACTGGGTGAACGAGCTCTACAGCAAGGGGTGTTACGCGGCACTGTTCGGGCCCGGCGACTGGTCGCGGCTCGGCCCGG
This sequence comes from Kitasatospora purpeofusca, assembly GCF_034043715.1. GTDB lineage: Bacteria > Actinomycetota > Actinomycetes > Streptomycetales > Streptomycetaceae > Kitasatospora > Kitasatospora purpeofusca_A. The sequence continues at coordinate 37,649 of NZ_JAXCLC010000009.1, forward strand.
CGCTGACCGCGCCGCACGGCCGGGTGCACTGGGCCGGCACCGAGACCAGTACCGAGTTCTTCGGCCTGCTGGAGGGCGCGATCCGCTCCGGCCACCGGGTCGTCGCGGAGATCCTCGACGCCGGGACTGCCGAGAGCACCGGGACCGCCGGAACCGCTGCGACCGCCGGAACCGCCGAGGTCTGACCCCGCCCAGCGCCGCCGAACCACCAGCGCCACCAGCACCACCAGCACCACCAGCACCGCCCGTACTCCCCGGCACCCGCCCGCACCTGTTCTCCCTCACCACGCAGCCCGCGCGCCGTTCCACGAGAACCGCGGGCCACCCCCCTCAGGAGACCGCCATGAGCGACGAGAGTTCCCACCCGGACAGCGGCCCGTCCGCCGCCGCGCCCACCGCTCCCTCCCCGGTCGCGCCGCTCGCCGCGCGCGAGCGGCTGATGGCCGAGCCCGGCCTCGGGGCCGGCAACTTCCTCGACCACGCCCTCGCGGTGAACCCCAACCGCGCGGTCCCGTTCGCCTACAGCCACCACCTCGACCACCGCGGCGCGGTGGTGCTGCGCGGCCACAGCCTCCAGGACCTCGCCGCCCTGCGCGACCGCTACGCCGCCTGGTACCACGCGAACGGCGTGCGCCCGGGCGAGCCGGTGGCGGTGGTGATCGCCGAGGGCCTGGAGCCGCTGCTGCACTTCCTCGCGCTCACCGCGCTGGGCGCCGTCCCGACCCTGGTCAACGACGCCATGCGGCACGACGTGATGGTCCGCTACCTCAACCATGTCGGCGTGGTCGGCGTGGTCGGTGACGACACCACCCGCCTCGCCGCCGCCTACCGCCAGGACCCGCAGCGCCGCCCGAGGTTCATCGCGCTCGCCGCCGAGGTCCAGGCCTTCGACGCGGACGCCTCCGGCGGCCTGCCCGCCGAGTACCCGTACCGGCACGCGGCGGACGACGTGGTCGCGCTGATCCACTCCTCCGGCACCACCGGCACGCCGAAGTCGACGATGCTGGCGCACCGGCAGTTCTGGGACGGCAAGCAGCCGCGCATGGTGCGCTTCCCGGCCGAACCGGAGGACCGGCTGATGTCGCTGATGCCGCACACCCACGCCGGCGGCCTCAGCTACTTCCTCACCGCGACCCTGCTCGGCCTGCCGACCGTGGTGATGGCGGACTGGCGCCGCTCGGTGGTCGAGCCGGTGATGGAAGCCTTCCGGCCCACCATGGTCGCCTCCTTCCCGCGCACTTTTGTCGAACTCGCCACCGGTGAGCTGCCGGTGGCGGGCGCGGCCAAGGTGCACTCCTGGTTCAATACCGGCGACAGCGCGCACTACGGACACATCCGCCGGCTGGTGCGGCTGGGCGAGCGCCCGGCCGGGCTGATCCGGCCCTGGCTGCTGCCGCAGGAGAAGGCCGAGCAACCCGCTCTGCCCGGTTCGCAGTTCGTCGACGGCCTGGGCTCCTCCGAAATGGGCATGGCACTGTTCGGCCAGGTCACCACGCCGGAGAGCGTCCGCAACGACCGCTGCGTCGGCAAACCGCTCGAGGTGGTGCGCCGGGCGGCGGTACTGGACCAGGACGGCAACGAACTGCCGGACGGCACGGTCGGGTTGCTCGCGATCGACTCGCCCTCGCGGACCCCCGGCTACTGGAACAACGCGCGGCTGACCGAGAGCTTCGAGCTGGCCGGCTACTGGCTGACCGGGGACCTCGCCCGGCGCGACGCCGAGGGCCGGTTCTACCACCTGGACCGCACCGTGGACGTCATCGACACCTCGGCCGGTCCGGTCTACAGCCTGCCGGTCGAGGAGGTGCTGCTGGCGGACTGCGCCGAGCTGGTCCGGGACTGCTCGGTGGTCGGCGTGCCCGGCGCCGCCGGGGAGGGGCAACGCCCCATCGCGGTCGTCCAGTTGCAGCACGACGCGGAGTCCGTGGCCGCCGACGAGGTCCTGGAGGCCGCCAACAAGGCGCTGGCCGGGGCCGGGCTGGCCGCGCTGGCCGCCGTCCGGATCGCCCGTACTGCGGCGGACTTCCCGCTCGGACCGACCGGCAAGGTGCTCAAGCGCGAACTGCGCACCCGCTTCGCGACCCTCTTCACCGGCCAGTAGCACCGGGATGACCGATCACCTCGTGTCCCCCGCGCGCACCGCCCCCGCACCGGGACCAACAGCAACGGCAGCAACAGCAACGGCGGCACCGCCACCGGTGGCACTGGCACCGGCCGCACCCGTCCCGCCCCCACCCCCGCAGCCGTACCAGTACGTCCGGACTCGGCTGGTCGAGCCGGACTGGCGCCGGCTGCCCGGCTGGCGCGACGTCACCGAGGCGCAGTGGCGCGACGCCCAGTGGCAGCGCTCGCACTGCGTCAAGAACGCCCGCCAGCTCCGGGCGGTCGTCGGCGATCTGCTCACACCCGAGTTCTACGAGCAACTAGCCGCCGACCAGGCGGAGTTCGCGACCATGCCGATCCTGCTGCCACCGCAGCTGCTGAACACCATGGCCGCACACGCCCCCACCACCCCGGCGGCGTTCACCGCCGAGTTCCTGGCCGACCCGGTGCGCCGCTACATGCTGCCGGTGCTCGCCGACCGGCACCCGCGCTGGCCCAGCCACCCGAACGCCGAGCGCGACTCGCTGCACGAGGCCGAGATGTGGGTGGTCGAGGGCCTCACCCACCGCTACCCCACCAAGGTGCTGGCCGAACTGGTCTCCACCTGCCCGCAGTATTGCGGGCACTGCACCAGGATGGACCTCGTCGGCACCTCCACCCCCCAGGTCACCAAGGCCCGGCTGGTGCTGCGGCCGGCCGACCGGCAGGAGCAGATGCTCGACTACCTCAAGCGCACCCCGTCCGTGCGCGACGTGGTGGTCTCCGGCGGCGACCTCGCCAACGTGCCGTGGCCGCAGCTGGAGTCCTTCCTGATGCGGCTACTGGAGCTGGAGTCGGTCCGCGACATCCGGCTCGCCAGCAAGGCGGTGGTCGGCCTGCCGCAGCACTGGCTCCAGCCGCAGGTCTTGGAGGGCGTGCACCGGGTCGCGACGGTCGCCGCCGGCCGGGCCGTCAACCTGGCCGTGCACACCCACGCCAACCACGTGCGCTCGGTGACCCCGCTGGTCGCCGAGGCGGCCCGGGCACTGCTCGACGCGGGCGTGCGCGACGTGCGCAACCAGGGCGTGCTGATGCGCGGCGTCAACGACACACCGGAGGACCTGCTGGACCTCTGCTTCGCCCTCCAGGGCGAGGCGAACATCCTCCCCTACTACTTCTACCTCTGCGACATGATCCCCAACGCCGAGCACTGGCGCACCAGCGTCCACCGGGCCCAGTACCTCCAGGAGGCGATCATGGGCTACCTGCCCGGCTACGCCACCCCGCGCCTGGTCTGCGACGTGCCGCACCTCGGCAAGCGCTGGGTGCACCAGGCCGTGGCGTACGACCGTGAACGCGGCATCTCGTACTGGACCAAGAACTACCGCACCGCGCTGGAGGCCCGCTCGGACGGCGCCGCGCCGGCCGGCGACGACCCGCTCGAGCGCCGCCACCCCTACTACGACCCGGTGGACACCCTCCCCGAGTCAGGCCGCCGCTGGTGGACGGAGCGGGCCGCGCGCGCCGCCGCCGGCACACCGGCCCCGCAGGAAGGAGCAGCACGGTGACGACACCCGCCGACCCGCAGCAGACCGACCCCCAGGACCTCGGCCCACTGCGCCGGATGTGCTGGATCTTCCCCGACCGCGAGTCGACCCGGACCACCGCGATGTGGCGGCACTACTTCTGGGACCTCTACTCCGAGATCGCCGAGGAACTGGGACTCACCTGGTGCCGGCACTCTCCGGACGCCGTCACCGTGGACGCCACCGACCCGGCCCACCCGGTGGTGTACGTGGACGAGGAGCCGGTGACCCCGCAGGACACCCTGTTCGTCACCGCGCTGTACTCGCTGCCGTACCAGTCGATGGACATCTTCAACCAGTACTCGCTGTACGCGGTGCTGGAGCAGGCCGGGTTCTACCTGCCGTTCCCGCCGTACGTCTCGCTGATCGGCAACGACAAGGTGGCCACCGTGCTGCACCTGGCCGGCTCGCCGGTGCCGCCGATCCCGTCGATCCGGATCGGCACCGGCCGGGACGTCGCCAAGCACCACTACGAGGCGGCGCTCGACCGGCTGACCTACCCGGCGATCGTCAAGCCCGCCGGCTGGTGCGGCGGCGGCGGGATCAACCTCGCCCGGGGCCCGGAGGACATCCGCGGCCTGGCCAGCCTCGCCCAGGGCGGCGACACCACGCTCGTGGCCCAGCCGTACCTGGGCGACGGCACCGTCGACTACCGGGTGTACGTGGTGAACGGCGAGCCCTACGCGGTGATGCGGCGGGTGCCGGAGGCCGGCTCGCCGGTGGCCAACGCCAGCCGGGGCGGGACGATGGAGTTCCCGCCGATCCCGCCCGAACTCGCCGAGGCCACCGCCTGGTTCGCCGAGAAGCTGGCGATCCCGTTCTTCTGCGTGGACTTCCTGTACGACGGCGAGAAGTACTGGTTCTCGGAGCTGGAGCCGGACGGCGTGATCGCCCCGGACTTCACCGACCCGGACCGCGTGCTCCAGCGGGACATCACCCGGGCCCGGTTCACCGCCTACCGGGACGCCCACGCCAAGTGGCTCGCCAACGGCGCGCCGTCCGCACCCGCCGGCCTCTTCGCACCCGCCGCGCACCGCGCACCGAGCTCCACCCCGACGATCTCCGCCCCGACGATCTCCGCCCCCCGATCGGAAGCCCGATGACCGACGCGTTCTCCCTGCCGCCGGACGCGGCCGAACCGCGACTGACCGTCGCCGCCGCCACCCTGGAGCGGCTGCGGACGGTACCCGCACTCGCCCCGCGCTACGCCGACCGCCCGGCGGCCGTCCGCACCCTGGACGAGCTGGCCGCACTGCCGCCGCTGCTCAAGGACGACCTCAACACCGCCCTCGCCCACCTGGAGCCGCGCTCCGACACGGCCGCCACCTGGCTGTTCCAGAGCGGCGGCTCCACCGGCGCGCCCAAGGTCGGCTACGCGCCGACCGGCTTCTACATGGCCGGGGTGCACGCCCACTGGCCGGTGCTCGACCGCGAGGACGTGTTCGCCAACGCCTGGGGCGCCGGCCGGATGTGGGGCGCGCACTTCCTGGCCGCCGCGCTGGCCGACCGGGCCGGCTGCCGGGTGATCGCGCTCGGCTCGATCACCCGCGAGGAGTACCCCGACTGGCTGGCCTTCCTCGCCGACCGCGAGGTGACGGCGATCGGCGGCACCCCGAGCGTGCTGCGGCTCTGGTTCGCGCACGCCCGCGCGGCCGGGTTGAAGCTGCCCTCGCTGCGCAAGGTGCTGTGGCTGGGCGAGGCCTGGCAGCCGCAGCTGGAGGAGGACCTCGCGGTGGTCGCGCCGCAGGCCCGCCGCTGGGGCATGTTCGGCTCCACCGAGACCTGGGTGGTCGGCACCAACACGCCCGACTGCCCGGCCGACACCTTCCACCCGCTGCCCACCCAGCTGGTGCACGCCGGTCCGGACGGGCTGCTGGACTTCACCACCCTCGACCCCGAGATGCTCAACCCGGTGCTGCGCTACCGCACCGGGGACGCGGGCGGGTTGACCACCTGCCCGTGCGGCCGGCCGGGCGCCGCGATGCGGGTGCTCGGGCGGCGGGACAACGTCGTCCAGGTGCGCGGCCTCGGTCTGCACGTGGACGAGCTGGTCGCCCGGGCCGAGCGGGAACCGGGGGTCGCCCGGGCCCAGGTGGTGGTCACCGAGGACGGCGGCCGGGCCACCGGGGTCGAGGTGCTGCTGCTGGCCGACCCGGCCGCCGGGGTGGACCCGGCGGCGCTTCGGGCCGAACTGCTGGCCGGGACGTTCACCCTCAGCACCGCGTTCCAGCACGACCCCGAGCACGTCACGGTCCGGGTCGTCGACGCGCTGGTCAGCAACGACCGCACCGGCAAGACGGCCTCCCTCGTCGTCCGTGAGGAGTCCTCGTGAAGCCGCGCAAGCCGCAGGACCTCGGGCGCGGCTTCAACCTGTTCTGGGCCGGCCAGACCGTCAGCGTGGTCGGCGACCGGATCACCGTGTTCGTCGTCCCCACCCTGATGATCTTCGTCCTGCACGCCTCCGCCCTCCAGGTCGGCGTGGTGGCGATGGCCCAGTACCTCGGCATCCCGCTGCTGGGCCCGGTCGCCGGCGTGCTGGTGGACCGCTGGGACAACCGCCGCACGATGCTGGTCTGCGACCTGCTCCGGCTGGCCGCCGTCCTGGTGATCCCGCTCGCGTACTGGCTGGACTTCCTCTCCACCCCGCTGCTGTTCGGCTGCGTGGCCGTGATCAGCGGCGCCACCATCTTCTTCAACGTCGGGTACCTGATCGCCGTCCCCGCGGTGGTCCCCGAGGACCGGATGGTGCGCGCCTACTCCCGGCTCGAGGGCAGCAACTCGGTCGCCGAGGTGGCCGGGCCCTCGATCGCGGCCGGCCTCTACAGCGCGCTCGGGGTGGGCGCGCTGGTGGTGGACGCCGCCAGCTACCTGATCTCCGCCACCTGCTTCCGCTGGATGACGCCCTGGGGCGAGCGCACGGCCGTCGAGGGCACCGTCTGGGAGCGGCTGACGGCCGGCTTCCGGATGAACTGGGCCGACCCGGTGCTGCGCCGGGTGGTGCTGGCCGCGGTCACCCTCAACTCCGGCGGGCCGATCTTCGTCACGGTGCTGCCCGTGCTCGCCTACCGGGGCCTGGACGTCTCGGTCGGCCAGTTCGGCGCCGCCATGTCGGTCGGCGCGGTCGGCGCGCTCACCGGCGCCGTGGTCGCCCCCCGGATCAGCCAACGGCTGGGCCTCGGCCGCACCCTGGCCTGGTCGCTGCTGCTGCACTGCCTGGTCGGACTCGGCGTGCTGGCGGCGCCGACGCTGCCCGCCGTCCTCGTGATCGCGGTGACCATGGGCTGCTACGGCTTCTTCATGTCCTGCATCAACGTGTGCAGCGCGCCCACCCGCCAGTCCCGGATGCCGGCCGAGCACCAGGGCGTGATGCACGCGGCGTTCCGCACCGTCACCTGGGGCGTGATCCCGCTCGCCGCGCTGGTCGGCGGCCTCGCCGTGTCCGCGCTCACCGATCCGCTGGGGATCCTGGACGCGGCCCGCTGGGTGATGGCCGGCGGCACCCTGCTGGCCGCCTGCTCCTTCCTGCCCGCCCTCGGCATCCAGTCCCGGCTGGACGCCGCCGCCCGCGAGGCGCAACCGCGACCGGCCGACGCCGAGCCCGAGCTGACGGAGAGCACGCCGTGAGCGCCGCACCGGCGGGCGAGGTCCTGCTCGTCACCGGCTGCTCCTCCGGCATCGGCCTGGCCACCGCCGTGGCCGCCGCCCGGGCCGGGTTCACCACCGTGGCCACCCTGCGCGACCCGGACCGCGCCGACGACCTGCGGAAGGCCGCCGGGGAGGCCGGGGTCGAGCTGGACGTCCGCCGGCTGGACGTCACCGACGCCGCCTCCGTCGCCGCCTGCGTCGACGGCGTGGCCGCGACCCACGGGCGGCTGGACGCGGTGGTCAACAACGCCGGCGTGTCCAACTTCGACCCCACCCTGGAGATGTCCACCGACGCCGCGCTGCGGGCCAATCTGGAGGTGAACTTCTTCGGCGTGATCGGCGTCAGCCGCGCCGCCCTGCCGCTGCTGCGCGCCTCCGGCGGCCGGCTGGTCACCATCGGCAGCGTGCACGGCGTGGTCGGCCAGCCGTTCAACGAGGCCTACTGCGCTGCCAAGGCCGCCGTCGAGGGGTTCATGGAGAGCCTCGCCCCGGTGGCCGGCGCGCACGGCGTGCGGGTCTCCGTCGTCGTCCCCGGCTTCGTACCGGACACCCGGTTCGGGATCTTCCCCGACATCGACCGCCGCACCATCGGGGCGGCCTCCGGACCCTACGCCCCGACCTTCGAGGACTACCTCGCCTGGGTCGGCGGCCAGGGCTGGGAGGCCGCCGGACAGCCGGCCAGGGAGGTGGCCGAGGTCGTGGTGCGCACCCTGCGCGCCGAGCGGCCCGCCTTCCGGGTCGCCACCAACGCCTGGGCCGCCGACTACCTGGCGCAGAAGCTCGCCGACCCGGACGGCTCGGCCGTCCAGACCCTCGCCCGTACCTGGATCGGCCGTCCCGACCCCAGCTGAGTCACCGTCAGGAGCCCTGCCATGCCCGCCAAACCCCTGCCCGAGCTGATCGACTTCGCCCGCCGCAACTCCCCCTTCTACGCCGACCTCTACCGGGACCTGCCGGAGCGCGTCGAACACCTCTCGCAGCTCCCGCTGATCGAGCAGACCGCGTTCTGGGCCGCCAACTCCTGGCCGGACAACCGCCTGCTGACCGGACCGCTGCTCGACGGCGGCGTCTACAAGACCGGCGGCACCACCGGCGTCCCCAAGTTCTCCCCCTGGTCGCGCACCGAGCACGCCGACTCGGTCACCGCCTTCGGCGCGGGCCTCGTCCAGGCCGGCCTCAAGCCCGGGCACCGGGTCGCCAACCTGTTCTGGGCCGGCGAGCTGTACGGCGGCTTCCTCTACATCGAGAACGCCCTGCACCACGCCCCGGTGGACAACGTCCGGCTGCCGGTCGGCGCCGCACCGGACGCGTACATCGCCGCGCTGATCACCGACTTCGGGGTGGACGTGCTGGCCGGCGAGCCGATGAAGCTCAGCTCGGTCGCCGAGCACCTGGTCAAGCACGGGCAGGTCGCCGAGCGGATCGAACTCCTGCTGTTCGGCGGGGACCTGCTCTTCGCCGACCTGCGGCCGATCCTGTCCCGCGCGTTCCCCAACGCGGCCGTCGCCTCGATCGGCTACGCCTCGGTGGACGCCGGCCTGGTCGGCGCGCCGGTGCCCGGCGACGACGTCCGGGTGCACGAGGCGTTCCCGCACCGGACGGTGGTGGAGCTGGTCGACGACACGACCGGCGCGCCGATCACCGAACTCGGCGTCCCCGGCCGGGTGGTGGTCACCAACCTGTTCCGGACCCTGATGCCGATCCTGCGCTACCCGACCGGTGACCGGGCCGAGTGGGTCGACCTGGAGCGCGGCCGGTTCCGGCTGGTCGGGCGGTCGGTCGAGGGGGCCCGGGTGGGCACCGTGGCGATGCCGACCGAGGAGATCCGCACCGTCCTGCTCGCCCACGACCCGGAGCAGGTGATCTCCGGGATGCAGATGGTGCAGCGCCGCTGGGACGGCAAGGACGGGCTGGTCCTGCGGCTCGGCTACACCGAGGAGCCCCCGGCCGGTCTGGCCGAGCAGCTGGTCGAGGCGGTGTACCGGGCCCGGCCGCTCTACCCGGACGACGTGGCGGCCGGGGTGATCCACGACCTCCGGGTGGAGTGGGTGCCCCGCGCCGAGCTGGTCACCAACCCGCGCACCGGCAAGCTCCAGCAGGTCGTGGACGAGCGCCCGCCGGCCTGATCCGGCGGCCCGCGAACGGACGGGCGGGCCGGGGGAAGCGGATCCCCCGGCCCGTCCTCGCCCTCGTCCTCGTCCTCGTCCTCGTCCTCGTCCTCAGGCTGTGTGCGGCTGTCCGGCCAGCATCACGCTCTGGCCCCGGAATTCCGCGATCACCTTTTCCGCCGCATTCCGCACCGTCACGTCGTAAATGCCGGTGCGCCCGGAACGCGTGCGTTCCACCGCCTCCGCCACCAGTTCGTCCCCGACCGCGGCCGGCGCCAGGAAGTTCACCTGCGCGGCCTGCGCCACCGTCACCGGGCCGTAGCTGTTGCAGGCGTAGGAGAACGCCGCGTCGGCGAGCAGGAACAGGTAGCCGCCGTGCGCGGTGCCGTGCCCGTTCACCATCGCCGGGGCCACCGTCATCCGCATCGACGCCCGCCCGGTGGACACCTCGTCGAGCGTGATCCCGAGGCCCTGGCAGGCCAGGTCGCGCTGGTACAGCGCGGCCATCCGGGAGTTGGGCACCGCACCCGCCGCCGGCCCGCCGGAAGCCACGGACGCCGCGGCCTCCGACGAATCCGCCGAATCCGCCGATCCCGCCGATCCCGCCGATCCCGCCGATCCCGCCGAATTCTCGACAGCCACGGTGTCCACGCTCATGACGCCCTGCTTTCCCCGGGAACAGCCCGAAACGGTCGGTCGGTATGCCGCGCGTGCGTATCGCACCCGCATTACACCGAGGCCCGCGACGGGCTGTCAACGGTCTCCCGACGGGAACGGAGAGACCGTCAGGAGAACTCAGAGCAGCCGCTTGATGTCCCCCCGCGCCCGGTAGAACGAGCCGCTGCCGGACTCCAGCACCTCCGCCACCAGGTACCGCGCGCCGGGCACCCGGATGTCCTTGGGGAACTGCACCCGGCGGGCCGGGTCGTAGCCCGGGGAGACCACCCGCACCCGCAGCCGGGCGCCGTCCCGCACGCACTCCACCTCGATCCCGCCCGCGGCGCCCGCCGAACCGACCGCCACCGACTCGATCTCCGCGCCGGCCACCGCCGCCGTCCAGCCGCTGCCGTCCACCTCGGCGGCCCGCGGCAGCCGGCCCTCCTCGGCCGCGCGCACCGCCGTCTCGCTCGCGTCCAGGCAGACCAGCGAACCGTCCGTGGTCACCAGGTACAGCCGGCCGTCGCGGTACTGCATGCTGTACGCCGAGCCGCAGCCGGTGCCGAGCTTCCACAGCCGGGTGCCGTCGGCGTCGAAGCAGTACACCGAGGAGTGGTTGTCGCCCGCGAACACGTACCGGCCGTCGGGCGAGGCCGCGCAGGAGAACACCGCGGCGTCGCAGCGGTAGCGGGCCGTCTCCGAACCGTCCGCCTTGCGCAGCCGGTGCACCCAGCCGCGCGAGGTGCCGGCGAACACCTCCTCCCGCTCCTGCCAGCCGAACAGCACCGCCCCGTCGGTGCGGGTGTGCCAGACCGGGGCGCCGCCGCGCGCCGCGTACCGGCTCACGCCGCGCGAATGACCGTGGTACACACCGTCGTTGTCGCAGCGCACCATCCAGCCGTCGGTGCCCTCCGCCGAGCGCCGCCACTGGAACTCGTCCTCGTGGTCGACGGTGGTGATCCCGCCGCGCGCGTCGGCCACGCCGAGCACGCCGTCGTGGATGTCCAGCCAGTAGATGTCGACGTCCTCGGCTATCTCGTACGCCACCCGCGGCACCTTGCCGCCCAGGTCGTACACCTTGCCGTTGTCGCAGCCCGCGTAGATCCACCAGTCGTCCGCGACGATGCACTTGACGCCGTCCGGCAGCCCGAAGCGGCCGGTCACCGCGCCGTCGTGGGTCAGCGTGTAGACGTCGCCGCGCTCGTTGCCCACCCAGGCGTGCTCCTCGCCGACGAAGATGCCGAACGCCGCCGCGCCGGAGCGGAACCGCCACAGCACCGGGGCCTGCCGGGCCGTCGAACGGCTGCTGACGATCGCCCGCCGCGTCACCGACCGCCGCTCGCGCACCCCGCGCACCGCCGGGGCGTAGCCCTTGCGGACCTTCTCGCCGATCTTCTTGGCGGCCGCCGACGCGGCCTTCTCCGGCGTGGGGTAGGCGGTGGTCTTCGTCTGGCCGCTCTCGCCGATCCGCCCGTAGGTGACGGTGACGTCCACGCCGGCCACCAGGACTTCGTAGAACTTGTGCGCGCTGCCGCTGTCCTCGGACAGCTCCAGGTAGGTCGACTGCGAGTCGGTGGCAGTGGCTGACATGGTGTGGGCCCCTTCCGGGCACGGGCGTGACGGGGGTGTGTCGGTGCTGCGGGCGCGGCGCCCGGCGACACCTCAGAACCTAGCCCGCGGCACCGACAAGGCCCCGGCGGCCCGGACGCCCCCGCGGTCTGCCCGAACGGACCTTCCGCGGCGTCCGCCGCTCTGACAGCATCGTCCGCTATCCGGTCACCAGGCGCCGGGATCGGCGACCGCCCGCCCGCAGGGACGGGCGCGGGCGGGAGAACGCGGATGCAGGGCCCGGCGGCAGCAACCACCGCACCCCCGGTGCGCACCGGGCACCGGCCCGCCCGGTGGGTCCGCACCCGGCTCCGGGCCGCGCCCTGGACGGCACTGCTCAACGGCGTGCTGGTGTTCGTGGTGGTGCTGCTCTCCGCCGGACTGCCCCGGGGCGTCGACCGCGGCGAGGACGCCGCCCTGCACGACTTCCTGCGCGATCGCGGCATCGGCGCGACCAGCCTGGTCAGCCGCTCCGACCTGCGCCCGGACGACGACTCCGCCACCCTGGCCTCGGTCGCCGCCCAACTGACCGCCCGCACCGGCGGGGAGTTCCGCGTCTCGGCGAGCGGGCCGGTGTACGGCGTGCGGGGCGTCCGCCCGAAGCCCCTCGGCAATCCTCAGCTGTCGCGGCCCGACGGCCCGTCCCCGGTCCTGGGCCTGCGCCACCTGGCCGGGCTCTCCGAGCACGCCACCCTGGCCGAGGGCCGCTGGCCGACCGCCGCCCCCGGCCGGCCGCTGCCGATCGTGGTCGCGGAGCCGACCGCCGAGAAGCTCAACATCCGGGTCGGCGACGTGCTGACGGAGGAACTCCAGCCCGGCATGAAGCCGTCGCCGGACACCGAGGTGGTCGGCACCTTCCGGGTGAACGACGACAGCGACCCGTACTGGACCGACCTCTACTGCCTGCGCCGGCCCTGCCTGGACATCCCGGAGACCATCGAGTGGCGCCGCTACTGGAGTGCGGTCGGCCTGACCGGCGGCGACGAGCTGCCCCGGCTGATGGAGTGGGCCAAGGGCGGCGAGCTCTCCTGGCGGCTGCCCGTCGACCCGGACTCGCTGCGCGCCGACCGGCTGCCCGACGCCGCCCACGAACTCGCGAGCTACCTGAGCGGCCCCACCGCCGCGGACCTCGCCGCCGCCACCGGCCGCACCGACCTGCGCACCTTCTCCTCGCTGCCCGACCTCTTCACGCTGGCCACCGCCCGCCGGGACGCCGCCGCCCCGCTGGCCGCGCTCGGCCCGGCCGGGCTGGTCGGCGTCGTCACCGTCGTCCTGGGCCTGGCCGCCGCACTGGCCGCCGACCGGCGCGGCCCCGAACTCCTGCTGCTCCAGGCCCGCGGCGGCTCCCGCCGGGACGTGCTGCGGCGGCTGCTCGGCGAGGGCGCCGCGGTCGTCCTGCCCGGCGCCGCCCTCGGGGCCCTGCTCGCCCTCCTGCTGCTGCCCGCCCCCCGCTGGGGCGCCGCGCTGTCCGCGGCGGTGGCGGCCACCCTGTGCGCGCTGCTGGCCTTCCCGGCGCGGGCCCTGGTGCTGCTGACCCCCCGCCGGGCGGTCCGGCGCGGCGGCGCGCGCCGGCTCGTCGGCGAACTCTGCCTGCTCCTGCTGACCGCCGCCGCGGTGGTCGAGGTCCGCCGGCGCGGGGCCGCCCCGCCCGGTGCCGGGATCGACCCGCTGCTCGTCGCCGCCCCGCTGCTGATCGCGCTCTGCACCGGCCTGCTGCTGGCCCGGATCCAGCCGCCGCTGATCGGCGCCCTCGCCCGCGCGGTCGGCCGGCGGCGCGGCGCCGTCGGCTTCCTCGGACTGGCCGGTGCGGCGCGCGGCGCGGGCGGCCGTCCGCGCCCGGCTGTCCTGCCGACGCTCGCGCTGCTGCTCGCCGTCACCACGGCCGGGTTCGGCGCCGACGTGATCGAGGCCGTCGACTCCGGGCGGACCCGCGAGGCCCGCCTGGCCACCGGCGGCGACGTCATGGTGAGCGCCCCCAAGGGCTTCGGCCTGGCCGACTCCTTCGGCGAGCAGGCCGACCGGCTGCCCGGCGTCCGGGCCGCCACCGATGTCACCCTGCTCACCGACGCGGCCGTGCTGCGCCCGGGCCAACGCCACCTCACCATCAGCCTGGTGGTCGTCGACCCGACCGCCTACGCGGAGATCTCCCGGTCCGTCGGCCGCGGCGCCTTCGACCCGGCGCTGCTGGCCGCCCCCGACGGTCCGACCGGACCGGACGCGCGCGAAGTCCCCGTCCCCGCCCTGTACTCGCGCGGACTGGTCGAGCAACTCGGCGGCCGGGCCGGGGCGGAGCGGATCTACCTGACCAGCACCGGCGAACTGCGCGCCCAGTACGCGGGCACGATCGACGCCACCCCGGCGCTGCGCGACTCCACCCACCCGTTCATCGTCCTCCCGGCCGGGCCCGCCACCGCCCGGGTGCCCGGACTCGCGGACCACGGCCACTGGTTCGCCGTCGGCGACATCGACGAGACGGCCGTCCGGTCGCTCACCCGCGACCTGCCCGTGCACCCGATCGTCGCGGACACCGCGCGGCGGACCGGCGTCCCGGTGGTCGGCCCGGGCCCCGCCGACATCCCGGACGGCTACCTGGTGAAGACCAGTGCCGCGCTCACCGCCGAACTCACCGAGGACCCGCTGCGGCAGGCCGCCGTCCTGGTGTTCCGGGTCGGAACCGCCGGCGCGGGCGCGTTCGCCCTGCTCGCCGCCCTGCTCACGCTGGTCCGCGCCGCTCCCGAGCGGTCCGCCGCGCTGGCCCGGCTGCGCACCATGGGGCTGCGCCCCCGTCAGGGACTGGCGCTGATCCTGGTCGAGACCCTGCCGCAGACGCTGCTCGCGGCGGCCGGCGGCCTGCTCGCCTCGCTCGCCGCCGTCGTCCTGCTCGGCCCGGCGCTCGACCTGTCCGCCCTGCTCGGCACCGACGTCCCGCCCGGCCTGCCGGTCCGACTCGGCGCCGTGCTCCCGCCGGCGCTGGCGCTGACCGCGCTGGTCACGGCGGGCGTGCTCGCCGAGGCCCTGATCGCCGGCCGCCGCCAGATCGCCCGGGAGCTCCGGGCCGGCGACGCGGCCTGACGGCGGGGGACTCCGGTCCGGTGACGCGGCCCGACGGCGGGAGCGTCCAACCCGACGGCGCGAGCGTCCGGCCCGGCGGCGGGAGAGTCCGGCCCGCCGGCAGGGAAGTCAGGCCCGACGGCGGGAGCGTCCGGCCCGGCGGCGGCGCCCGCACCCCGGGGTCCGGTGGTCAGCCCCGGCTCCCCGGCGCGGCCCCCGCCGAACTCTCCCGCACCACCAGCTCGGCCGGCAGCTCGACCCCCTCGGCCCCGGCCGGGCCGTCGGGGCGCAGCTGGGCCAGCAGCCGGGCGACGACCGTGGTGGCGATGGTCCGCAGGGGCAGGCGGAGCGAGGTGAGCGGCGGGTGGAGGTGGCGGGCGAGGGGGGTGTCGTGGAAGCCGGTGACGGCGAGGTCGCGGCCGACCTGGAGGCCCTCCGCGCGGGCGGCCTCGTAGATGTCGAGGGCGGCGAGGTCGTTGTCGGCGGCGAGGGCGGTCGGCCGGTCCGGGTCGCGCAGCAGGGCGCGCAGGCCCCCGGCGGGGGCCGTCGGGGCGAGCGACAGGCCGAGGCGGGCGGCCTCGCGGTGGAAGCCCTCGCGGCGGGCGGCCAGCCACGGCAGGGCGGTGGCCGCGCCGACGAAGGCCACCCGGCGGTGGCCGCGGGCGGCGAGGTGGCGGGCGACCTCGGCGGTGGCGGCCGCGTTGTCGATGTCGGCCCAGTGCTGCGGGAGTCCGGGCCCGGTGCGGCCGAAGGCGGCGAAGGGGATGCCGACCCGGGCCGCGTGGGCGGCGCGGGGGTCGTCGGGGAGGACGTCGGCGAGGACCAGGCCGTCGACCTGACGGGCCGCCACCACGCCGTCGATCACCGCCCGGACGTCCTGCTCCCCCGCCGCCGCGCGGAGGAGCAGCACGTGGTGGCCCACCGCCCCGGCCGCGTCGACGAGGGCTTCGAGGAAGCCCGCCATCAGCGGGTTGGGGTCGAAGGGGTCGTCGACCGGGGCGAGGTAGCCGATGGTGCGGCGCTCGCCGGTGCGCAGCGACCGGGCGGACTGGTCGGGCCGGTACCCGAGCCGCTCGATCGCCGCGTTGACCCGGGCGAGGGTGTCGGGGCGGACCCGGTGCGGGGCGTTGAGCGTGTTGGAGACGGTCTGCCGGGACACCTCGGCCGCCTCGGCCACGTCCGCGATGGTGGTGACGCGGCGCGCGGGGTGTGCTCCCGGGGTGGTCATCGGTTCTCCTTCACATGGGCGCCCCGCCCGGTGCCGGCCGTCAGACCCGGCGGAGGGTCAGCAGACCGCCCCGCGGGACGTCGACGAGGCCGCCGTCCAGGTGGACGGTCGAGGTGCCGACGGTCCGGCCGCGGGCGTCCTGGACGGTCGCCTCGGCGGTGCCCCGGCCGCCGGTGAGGCGGACCCCGGGGTCGGCGTCGGCGTTGGCGACCAGCAGCGTACGCCACTCGCCGGCGGCTTCCGTGCCGGTGGCGACGGGCAGTGCCGCGTACCGGGCGACGACGGTGGTGCCGTCGCCGACGGCGCCGATCATCGGGTAGCCGAGGTCGGGGCGGGCCGGCCGGAACTCGCCGAGTTGCAGGGTCTCGACGTGGGCGCGGGAGACGCCGAGCCAGAAGGCGAGCGTCTCGCGCTGCGCGGCGCTCTGGACGGCGAGGTCGACGGAGATCTGCGGCACGCCGAACAGGACGTTGATCAGGTGGCAGGCGATCTGCTCGACCGGTTCGGTGGGGTGCCACATCAGCATGTCGGAGTGGACGGCGAGCGGTCCGGCGATCAGCCGGGTGTCGACGACGCGCTGCCGGTTCTCCTGCGGGCTGAGCGGGCAGTCGACGGCCCGGACCATGGTGGCGTAGGGCCACAGGCCGGGGCTGACGTAGGGCTGGCGGTGCTCGATCATCGACTCGGGCGCGGCGGCGGCGGTGCGGCGGCGGATCTCGGCGAGCAGCAGGTGCAGGCCCTGGTCGACGGTGGCGCAGTCGGCCTCGGGTCCGGGGGCGGGCGGGTCCTGGACGCCGAACCAGTCGATGAAGTCGACCTTGAGCCCGTCCATGCCCCATTCCTCGACGGCCCGGGCGAGCCGGTCGACCAGGTGGGCGCGGACCGCGGGGTACCGGGGGTCGACGACGACGGCGCCCATGTGGGGGGCGTCGACGAGGGCGAACCGGCTCAGTTCGGCCCAGGCGGCGCTGTCCTTCCCGACGAACGGCAGCGCGTACCAGAGCATGTACTGGACGCCGAGGTCGTGGACGCGGGCGACGTGGGCGGCGGTGTCGGGCAGCGAGTGGGGTTCCCAGTCGCCGCAGTGGGCGTAGCCGCGGGTGCGGTCGGTGGTCATCCAGCCGTCGTCGACGATGATCGTGTCGAGGCCGAGCTCCTTGCCGAGGGCGGCCTGCCGTTCGACGGTCTCGGGGGTGATGTTCTGGTGCAGCGCGTACCAGGTGGAGTAGGCGGGGAGGCGGGCCGCGTCGGGGACGTGGACCGGGCGGTCCCCGGTCCACCAGTCGGCGAGTTCGGCGAGGCTGCGGCCGAAGTGGCGGCCGGAGGTGTCGATCCGGACGGTGAGGCGGCCGGCGGCCTGGACCCAGAACCGGAACTCGCCGGTCTCCTCGACGACGCCGGCGCTGGCGAGTACCTCCTCGCGGTCGGTGGCGAAGGCGCAGACGGTGGTGTCCCCGGTGCCGACGAGGGCGGCGACGGGGGCGCCGCGGGAGAGGCTCGTGCGGCGCGGGGCGCTCCAGGCGGCGGGCAGCCAGCCGGTGCCGCGCGGGTCGGGGGTCCAGAAGGAGGTGACGTCGACGCAGGGGGTGCGCCACTCGATCCGGACGTCCCCGGTGCCGCCGTCAGGGTCTTCGGCGGTGACCTCGAGGACGCCCTCGGCGAGGACGTTCACGCTCGCCGTCCCGGCGACCAGCAGTTCCAGCCGGCCGGCGGCGGAGCCGGGCACCTCCACCGGTCGGGGGCGGGCGGTGGTGGCGGGGGCGTGGGGTTCCCAGATCTCGTCGCTGGTGTCCGTCATGGTCGGTTCAGCCCTTCGTGGCACCGGCCAGCAGGCCGGAGATGAACTGCCGCTGGAGGACCAGGAAGAGGACCATCATCGGCAGGGTGGATATCGCGGTTCCGGCCAGGATCGAGCCGTAGTCGGTGTTGGCCTTCATGCCCTGGAGGGTGGCCAGGGCGACCGGCAGGGTGTGCATGTCGGTGCTGCGCAGGGCGATCAGCGGCCAGACGAAGCTGTTCCAGGAGCCGAGGAACAGGAAGATGCCCAGTGCGGCGAGCACCGGCCGCATGACCGGTACCACGATGCCGAACAGCACCCGCAGTTCGCCGGCGCCGTCGACCCGGGCGGCGTCGAGGAGTTCGTCCGGCATCGCGCTGAGGGACTGCCGCATCAGGAAGATCGCGAACGGCACGCACAGGCCGGGGAGGATCAGCGCCTGGTAGCTGTCGAGCAGCCCGAAGGACATCATCATCTTGAACATCGGGACGAGCATCACCTGGTCCGGCACGACCAGGGTCGACAGCAGTACGGCGAACAGCACCGTGCGGCCCCGGAACCGGAACTTGGCGAAGGCGTACCCGGCCAGCAGCGCCACGACGAGCCCGCCGAGGGTCTGCAGGCCGGACACCAGCAGCGAGTTGAGCAGGACCCGGACGAGGCCGACCCGGTCCTGGAGGTGCCCGATGTTGTCGCCCAGGTGGGAGCCGGGCAGCAGCTTCGGCGGCCAGGAGAAGATCTCGCCGTCACTGCGGGTGGCGGAGATCACCAGCCAGTAGAACGGGGCGATCGACAGTCCGGTGACGGCGGCGAGCACCAGGGTGATCGGCCAGCCGCGCAGTCGGCGCCAGGGGCTCGGGCCGGTCGGCGCCGGTTCGGCGGGCGGGGCCGCCGGGCCCGGTGCGACGGGCTCGACGGAGGTGGCGGCAGAGGTCATTCGCGTTCTCCCATCAGGCGCATCTGGGCCGCGCCGAGCACCGAGACGAGCAGGGTGAGCGCGTAGGCGATGGCGGAGGCGTAGCCGAAGTCGAAGTAGCGGAAGCCGTTGTCGTACAGGTACATCGAGACCGTGAGGGTCGCGCTGTCGGGGCCGCCGCGGGTCAGGACGTAGGGCTCGTCGAAGAGTTGCAGGGTGCCGATGGTGGAGAGCACCACGGTGAACAGCAGGACGGGCCGCAGCGCGGGCAGGGTCACGGAGCGGAACCGGCGGACCGGTCCGGCGCCGTCGACCATGGCCGCCTCGTACAGCTCCTTGGGGATGCCCTGGAGGCCGGCCAGGTAGATGACGGCGTTGTAGCCGGTGTAGTGCCAGGTCAGCACGAGGACGACGGCCATCCGGGCCCAGAAGCCGTCACCGAACCAGTCGATGGCGGGCAGGCCGATCGCGCCCAACAGGTTGTTGACCGCACCGTCCTTGGTGTTGAGGAGGAAGGAGAACAGGATGCCGGTGGCGACCAGTCCGGTGACGGTGGGCATGAAGATGCCGAGCCGCCAGACGGTGCGCCAGCGGACGAACGCCGCGTTGAGGCCGACCGCCAGCAGGAGGGCGAGGGCGAGCATCACCGGGACCTGCACGACGAGGATCCGGGCGGTGTTGCCGAGCGCGGTCCAGAACTGCGGGTCGTGCAGCAGCCGTTCGTAGTTGGAGAGGCCGGCGCTGTGGGTGACGCTGCCGGAGCCGGCGGTCAGCGACAGCAGCAGCGAGGAGATGATCGGGTAGGCCTTGAAGACCCCGAAGAGGATCAGCGCGGGCGCGAGCAGCAGGTAGGGCACGGCCCGGCGGCGGAGCCTGGCGCGCCGGACGGCGGCCGGGCGGGCCGCCGCCGGGACGGCCGGCCGGGTGGCCGGAGGGGCGGCGGCGGTCACTTGATCTTGCGCCCGGTCTGCTGGGCCAGCTGCTTGGCCGCTTCCTGGAGCGCCTCGGCCGGGTCGCCGCCCTTGACCAGGACCTTGGTCTGGGCGTCGCTGACCAGCTTGAGCGCGCGGGCGTAGTCGCCGGAGTAGTTGGTCGCGTCGCCGCCCTCGGAGAGCAGGTCGGTGAAGGTCTTCAGGACCGGCTGGCCGCCGTAGTAGGCGCTCGGCTCGCTGTAGATCGGGTCCTGGTAGGCGGCGGTGAGTGCCGGGAAGACGCTGCCGGCCTTGAACATGGCGTTGACCGAGTCGGCCCGGGTGAGCGCGTACTCGACGAACTTCCAGGCGGCGGTGCGGCGGGGGCTGGAGCCGGCGACGGCCAGGTGGGTGGTGTTCACGATGGCGGTGCGCTTGCCGCCGGGGGTGACGGCCGGCGGCCGGGTGAGCCGCCAGTTGCCGCTGAGGTCGGGGAACTTGGTCTCGATGTAGTGCGCGGCCCAGGAGGGCTGCGGGCCGGCGCCGAGCTGGCTGTCCTTCATCTGGGTGCGCCAGGCGGTGGAGCCGGGCGTCTCGATGACGAGCCCGGCGTCGTTGAGGCGCTTGACCAGGGTGAGGGCGCGGACGCACTCGGGCGAGGTGAGGGTGATGTCGCCCTTGAGGTCGAAGAAGAACGCGCCCTGCTGCTGCATCAGGGACTGCAGGAAGTCGACGTCGGGGCCGGGGGTGCCGGGCTTGTTGATGCCGAGCACGCCGACGCCGGGGTTGGCCGCCTTGAAGGCGTCGGCACCGGCGATCACGTCGTCCCAGGTCTCGAACGTGGTCGGGTCGAGCTTGGCCCGGTCGAACATGTCCTTGCGGTAGAAGAAGCCCTGGGCGTTGACCTCCCAGGGGAGGGCGCGGGCCTTGCCGTCCTTGTCGGTGACGACCGGCCACAGGCCCTTGGCGAACTTGTCCTTGTGGGCGTCGGCGCCGAGGGCGGAGAGGTCGGCGAGGCCGTTGGGGAACTTCTCCAGGTAGCCGGGCAGGTAGTCGCAGCCGATGTGCAGGACGTCGGCGAGGCCCTGTCCGCCGGCCGCCAGGCCGACGGTGATCTTGTCCCAGATGGCCGGGTTGCCGACGTCCTGGACGTCGACCTTGATGCCCGGGTTGTCCTTCTCGAAGGCGGGCACGACGCCGCGCAGGGCGTCGGCGGCGCTGGTCCAGGACCAGACGGTGATGGTGCCGGTGGCGGCGTCCCCACCGGAGGAGCCGGAACCGCTGGAGCCGCAGGCGGCGAGGGCGCCGCCGGCGGAGAGGGTCAGCAGGCCGGCGCCGGAGGCGCGCAGCAGGTCGCGGCGGGAGAGGTTTGACATGGCATGCCCTTCTGAGGGGGTGGACGTCGAGCGGAATGGGTGGGACGTCGGTGGTGCCAGGTGGTGCATGCGGGGCAGTGCGGGTCTGCGGTGCGGTGCGGGTCTGCGGTGCGGTGCGGGCGGTTGTCGTGGTGTGTGCGGTGTCCTGGCGGGTGCGGGTGTCGTGCCGCGGGTGGGTCGGTGCGGGGTGCCGGGCCGCCCCGCCCGGAGGCGGGACGGCCGGCCGCGGGGCGTCCGCTCAGGCGGTGCGGGCGCCCCGCCGTACGTGGGCGAGCGTCTCGCCGAGCAGCTCGGCGGTCCCGGGGTCGGTGCTCGCGTGCGGGGAGAGCCGGATCCAGCCGGCCCGCCGGGTGGTGGCCAGGCCCGCCGCGGTCAGCGCGCGGTGGACGGCGGCGGGGTCGGCGCCGGGCAGCCGCAGCCGGGCGATCCCGCTGCCGTCGGCGGCCGGGTCGCCGGTACCGCGGTAGGAGCCGTAGGGGGCGTCGGCCGTCGGGCCGCCGCCGGTCTCGGCGCCCGCGGCGCGGGCCGCGGCGAGCAGTCCGCCGAGCACCTCGCCGATCCGGGCCTCGATCCGGGCGGCGCCCTCCTCCCGCACCAGGGCGAGCGCCGCGCCCAGGGCGGCGACGGCGGGGCCGTCGGGGTTGGTGAGGGTGTGGGCGACGGCGCCGGGCCGGGGCGGGCAGGGGTGGGCGGGCGCGTCGATCGGGTCGACCACGCCGGACCAGCCGCTGAGCCCGGGGCCGATCCGGTCGGCGATCCGGTCGCGGACCATCAGGACGGCCGCGCCCCAGCCGGCCCGGAGCCACTTCTGGCCGCCGGCGGCGAGCACGTCGGCCGCGTCGGCGGCGAACTCCACGGCGCCCAGGGCCTGGACGGCGTCGACCACCAGGATCCGGTCCGGCCCGATCAGTTCCTTGATCGCGGCCAGCGGCGCCCGGTACCCGGTCGCGGCGTCGACGGCGCAGACGGCCACGGCGCGCACCCGATCGTCCAGGTGGTCCCGGACCAGATCGGCGGTGACCGGGCCGTCGAGCTGGCGGACCGCGAGCCCGCCGTTTCCGGCGGCGCGCAGCCAGGGGTAGACGGCGCCGGGGAAGTCGTTCCGCGCCACCAGCACGGTCCCGTCCGGGGCGGCACCGTCGGCGGTACCGCCCGACGCGGTACCGCCGACGACCCCCGCACCAGCGGCGGCTCGTGCCCCGGCGGCTCGCGCTCCGGCGCCGACCGCGTGGGCGGCGGCGAAGAGCCCGTGCGAGGTGGAGCCGACGAAGGCGATCTCGTGCGGCGCGCAGCCCAGCAGCCCGCCGGCCGTCCGGGCCGCCGCCGCGGTGTCCGCGTCGAGGCTCTCGAGCGCGTCCCAGCCGTGCCGGTGGAGCCGGTCGGCCTCGCGGAGCAGCACCCGGCGGACCGGTTCCGACACCGGCCCGAAGCGGGCGAAGTCCAGGTAGCCGAACGGCTCGGCGAACTTCTTCAAGTACTCGGGCATGGCCCTTCCTTGGTCGGGCAGGCGCAGCGATTTGAACGTTCAAATCCCACACAAACGAACAGAACCGATCAATCTTCAACGAGCGGGAGTAGCAAACGCCCCCGATCGATTCCCCGTCAAGACCCTGCGCGCCACCGACCCCCGGTCGAGACCCTCTCGTTACCAGCGGCCGATCTGCCCTCCCACCAGCCCTTGCGCAATGCAATTTGACATTACTATTTTACTGGCCAGTGAGTCGAGAGATCATCACCGTTTCCCTCGACGTCACGAACCCCCGCGCGGTCCGCGGACCCGGCGCCCCCCACGGCTCCGATCCCGCGGCACCATCCTCGCCGCGCCTCCCCCCCACGTGCTCGACTGGAGCCCCTGTGCCAACCACCCCCCGCCTGCGCTCGGTCCTGCTCTCCGCAGCCCTCGCCGCGACCCTCGCCGCCCCGCTCGTCCAGAGCGCGCAGGCCGTCACACCCCCCGCCGCCTCCGAGCGGGCCGGCGACCCGGCCGCCGCCTTCGGCGGGACCACCACCCACCCGGCCGGCCCCGCCGGCGACGTCGCCCACGGCAGCACCACCACCGGCGCCCCCGGCCCCGAGGGAGCGCCGGGCAACGAGACGCTCCAGCCCACCACGGACGCCACCCGGCCGGCCGCCGACCCGTCCACCCCCACCGCCCAGGCCGCCCCGGCCGCCGCCGACGCCGCCGCGGCCTGCTCGCTCGCCTCCTTCACCGCCCTCACCCCGGCCGCCCTGGCCGACTTCCTCGCCGACCGCTCGCACACCTACGACGGCTGTCTGCGCCCGCTGCTGGTCAACTGGAGCCCCGAGCTCGCCAAGGTGCTGACCCCGGCCCACGTGCGCGCCGTCGCCGACCGGATCACCACCCTCTCCCCCGGCTTCGACAGCGCCAACAACCGCAACCAGCAGGAACTCTGGTACTACCTGCACGTCGCGGTCTACTTCGACTACAGCCAGCGCGAGTTCGACCTCAACGACGACGCCACCGCGGCCTCGATCGACCGCGCGATCACCGCCTACACCGCCAACCCCCGCGCGTTCGACCCGACCACCGCCGCCGGCAACACCATGGGCGAGCTGCTCCAGACCGCCACCGCCCCGAAGCTGCGCCCCGGCCGACTCCCGCTCCTGGAGCGGCTGCTGCGCCAGTACGCCACCCCGGGCACCGCGTACATCGGCGACCGGGGCTGGAACTGGGCCCTCCAGGCCGCGCTCCAGCTCAACTTCCAGGGCGTCAACAACGTTGCCGAGGACGGCGGCGCCTTCCGCACCGCGGCCGTCGCCAACCCGGGCTACCGGCAGGCGATCCGCGCCTTCGCCGGCTACACCCACCTCAAGGGCACCGAGACCGAGTGGGCCGTCGCCGACGCCATGAACGAGTACGCCCGGTACACCCTGGTGGACTCGCTCAAGGCCGAGATCAGAGCCGAGATCGGCGGGGTGGTCACCACCGTCCAGAACAACTTCGGCCGCCTGAGCCGCCCCTGGCTCAACCTGGCCATCCCGCTCAACGACTTCGGCCTCTGCGGCCAGTACGGGGCCTGCCGGGCCGACCTGGTCAAGCAGTTCTTCCCGAACACCTACAGCTACGACAACGGCACCCTGGTCATCCGCACCGCCCTCGACCGGGCCACCGCCGACCAGCTGTACTACGCCACCAAGCAGGTCAAGGCCCAGTTCTTCCGGGTCATCGGCACCGACCGGCCGCTCGCCGACGACACCCACCCGACCCTCACGGTGCAGCTGTACGACACCAAGACGAACTACCGCTCGCTCCAGTACCTGCTGTTCGGGATCGGCGACGTCGACAACGGCGGCATGTTCATCGAGGAGAACTCCACCTTCTACACCTACCAGCGGACCACCGCCGAGTCGTACTTCAGCCTGGAGGAGCTCTTCCGGCACGAGTACACCCACTACCTGAACGCCCGTTGGGCGATCCCGGAGTCCGGCTACACCACCCGCTGGCCCAGCGACGCCACGTTCGCGATGAACGAGGGCACCGCCGAGTACTTCGCCGGCTCCACCTCCAAGGACGGCGTCAAGGCCCGCAAGTACATGGTCCGCCAGATCGCCCAGGAAAACGCCTACGGCACGGCGCGACTGACGATCGATCAGATCCTGCACGCCAGCTGGAACAGCATGGGCTTCCGCGTCTACCCGTACGCGGCCACCTTCTTCAACCTGCTCGGCGAGCGCCACCCCGACCAGCTCGCCGAGATGTACCGGCTGCTGCGCGCCGACGACGTCACCGGCTACAACGCCTGGCGCGACCGCCTCGGCCGGGACGCCGCCCTCCAGCGCGAGTACAACGCCTTCCTGGACGCCGAGATCCCGCTCGCCGACAACCTCTACGTGCCGGTCACCCGCTACACGCCGAACAGCCAGCTCAGCTACGCCTGGGCCTCCGAGGTCCAGGACGCGTTCGCCCGCGCCACCCAGAACACCCCGGTCTGCAAGGACAACGCCGACTGGAACAACACCATGCGGTTCACCTGCACCGGCCGGACGACCGCCAACCTCACCAACACCCTCGACGCCGGCAAGGTCCGCGTGGACATGGCCGCCGCCGTCGACTACTACCTGCTCACCCGGGCCGGCGCCGCCGCCAACAACCTCGCCGACATGAACTGCTGGTTCGGCAAGGTCGAGGTCTGGCCCAGCGGCACCGCCGGCAGCGCCGACTACACCTGTGAGGGCCCGCTGCGCCGGTAACCCCTCCCCCGTACGCGGGGCGGTGCCCGACCGGCCCGCCCCGCCACACCGCGAACGGCCCCGGACCGACCGTCCGGGGCCGTTCGGCGTTCCGGCGCGCGTTCCGGCGCTCCCCGGGAAGGTCCGGGCCCAGCCCTAGGCCGGCAGGGCGTCCAGGGCGGGGGCGATGGTGGCGAAGGCGCGGTCGGTCAGTTCGGCCGGGTCCTCGGCGCCGTCGCTGGCGCTCCACAGCTGCAGGACGACGTCGAAGGCGGTCAGCGCCATCCCCGCGGCGAGCCGGGGGTGGAGGCCGGTCGCGGAGCCCAGGCCCAGCCGGTCGGCCAGCTCGGCCGCCAGCTCGTCGCGCCACTGCGCCTGGCGCTCCAGGAAGCGGGCGTGCAGCGCGGGCGTGCCCAGGATCAGCTGCACCACCCGCAGCGCCTGCTCGGCATGGCCGGCGCAGGCGTCGATGGAGACCCAGACGGTGTGCCGCAGTGCCACCGACGGCGACTCCACGGCCGGCCTGCCGGCGAGCTCGGCCCGCATGCCGACGCCCATCTCCCCGAGGAACTGGACGACCACGTCCTCCTTGGACGCGAAGTAGCGGAAGAAGGTGCGCTTGGACATGCCGGCGGCGGCCGCGATCTCGTCGACCGTGACCGCGTCGAACCCCTTCTGCGCCAGGAGGTTCAGCGCGGCCTGGGACAGCTCGTCGGAGACCAGCTGACGCTTGCGCTGGGCCAGGCTCGCTTCAGGGCGGGTAGTCACCCCCTTATGTTACACGCCGCGCCGCCATTGACCCCTTAGGGCGCGCTTGACACTCGGTGACAGGTAGGGCAACGTGTGACGCATGACGAAGCAGCAGGGCTGGACCGCCGATCGGATTCCGGACCAGACGGGGCGGGTGTTCGTCGTCACCGGGGCGAACAGCGGCCTCGGCCTGGCGACCACCCGGGCGATCGCCCGCAAGGGCGGCCAGGTGATCCTGGCCGTGCGCGACGAGGTCAAGGGCCGACGGGCGGCCGCGGAGATCACGGCCGCACAGCCGGGCGCCCGCCTGGAGGTCCGCCGCCTCGACCTGGCCGACCTCGACTCGGTCCGCTCCTTCGCCGAGCGGCTGCGCGCCGACGGGACCCGCCCGGACGTCCTCGTCAACAACGCGGGCGTGATGGCGCCGCCGCGGACGCTGAACGCCCAGGGCCACGAGATCCAGTTCGCCGCCAACCACCTCGGCCACTTCGCCCTCACCGGGCTGCTGCTCGACCTGCTGGCCGAGGGCAGGGACCCGCGGGTGGTCACGGTCAGCTCGACCAACCACCGGCAGGGGAAGGTCTTCTTCGACGACCTCTCCGGCGAGCGCAAGTACTCGCCGATGGGCTACTACAACCAGTCGAAGTTCGCCAACGCCGCGTTCGGCTGGGAGCTCCACCAGCGCCTCACGGCGGTCGGCAGCCCGGTCCGCAGCCTGCTCGCGCACCCCGGCTACACCGCCACCAACCTCCAGACCAGTTCCCCGGTCGGCATGGTGAAGGTGCTCTTCGGCCGCGTCCTGACCCCGCTCGCCCAGGCCCCGGACCAGGGCGCGCTGCCCCAGCTGTTCGCCGCCACCGCCCCGGACGTCGAGGCCGGGCAGTTCATCGGACCGAGCGGGATGGGCGAGCTGCGCGGCGCCCCGAAGGTGGTCCAGCTGGCCCCGTCGGCCGCCGACGCCGAGACCGGCAAGCGCCTGTGGGAGCTGTCGGAGCGGCTGACCGCCGTCCGGTTCGCCTTCCCCGCCGTCGCCTGACCCCGTCGCCTGATCCCGTCGCCCGCCCCCGCTGCCTGTCCCCGCCGCCGGATCCGGCCACGGGGACGAGGACGGGCCCCCTACCAGGGGCCGCCGCGCATGACGCCCCCGGCGTGCACGGCGGCCCCTGCACCGCCCGTACCCCCGTATCCCCGCACCGCCCGCACCCCGGCGCGGACAACTCGTTCACATTTCCCCAACCCCGGCTCCCCGTCCTCCCCACGGCGACACCGGGAATCTCGGCATTCCCATTCACGATCCCGTCGCAATATAAATCCCGCGCCCCCTCCGGACGACACGAACGGAACGTCTCCCACCGCTTCCCGGAGGAGCTTCCCCGGCTAACCAATGGCTTTCCTCCGGGCCAATCGTCAGGGGCATGTGAGGTGGATCACTATCGAAGATCCGTCCGATGACGACCTGTTAGGGTGATGGCTCAATGTTGAGTTCCATCCACGGGGGTAAAAGTGGGGGAAGTAGCAAGCGTTGATGTGGCCGCCTTTCCGGCGTTCCCGTTCATCGGGTCGGACCACGACCCGTTCATTGCGGTCAGAGATCACGACCTCAAGCACCTCGACGAGTCGGCCGGCAGAATCAGACTCCCCTTCGGCGGCTGGGCCTGGCTGATCACCAAGCACGAGGACGTGCGGCAGCTGCTGCGCCACCCGGGCTTCAGCTCCGACCAGTACCGCCCCGGGTTCCCGGTCCTGAACCCGATCCCGCCGACGCGCGAGGGGGCGTCCGGGCTGTTCATCTTCATGGACGGCGACGCCCACAGTCGCTTCCGGCGCATGCTGACCGCCGAGTTCATGATCAAGAACATCCGGCGGATCGAGCCGCTCATCGAGGAGACCGTCAACGAGGCCCTCGGCCGCATGCGCGAGATCGGCCCCCCGGCCGACCTGATGAACGAGTTCGCGCTGCCGGTGCCGTCGATGACGATCTGCCACCTGCTCGGCGTGCCCTACTCGGACCACGACTTCTTCCAGCACCACAGCCGCGCGATCATGGACCGGAACTCCGGTCCGGCCGAGGTCGGCGCCGCCATGGGCGCCCTGAACGGCCTGCTGGGCGACCTGATCGCGCACAAGCGGACCCACCCCGGCGAGGACCTGCTCAGCCGGCTGGTGGCCGAGCGCGTGATCCCGGGGGAGCTCAAGGAGGAGGAACTCCTGAGCATGGCCATGCTGCTGCTGGTGGCGGGCCACGAAACCACCGCGAACATGATCGGGATGTCGGCGCTGGCGCTGCTGGAGCACCCCGAGCACCTGGACGCCCTGCGCGAGGACCCGGGCCTGGCGCCCAACCTCGTCGAGGAACTGCTCCGGTACTGCACCGTCGTCCGGACCGGTCTCCCCCGGCTCGCCCTGGAGGACGCCGTCATCGGCGGCCGGGAGATCAAGGCCGGCGAGAGCGTCGTGGCGATGCTGTCGATGGCCAACCGGGACGGCTCGGTCTTCCACGACCCCGAGTTCTTCGACCCCCGGCGCAACGAGGCCCACCGGCACATGGCGTTCGGCTTCGGCCTGCACCAGTGCATCGGCCAGCCGCTGGCCCGGGCGGAGCTGCGGATCGCCCTGGTCCAGCTGGCCAAGCAGTTCCCCGGCCTCCGGTCGGAGACGACCCTGGCGGACGTCCCGAAGCGCCACGAGGCGGTCACCTTCGGGCTGGGCGAACTGCCGGTGACGTGGTGACCATGCACATCACCGTCGACCGGGACCTGTGCTGCGGGTCCGGCAACTGCGTGGAGACCGTCCCCGACGTGTTCGACCAGGACAACCGGGACGGCACGGTGCTGCTGCGGATCTCCCAGCCGCCCGAGCACCTCCAGGAGGCGGTCGAGCGCGCCGCCCAGCTGTGTCCGGTGGGCGCCATCGAGATCTCCCGCCGGAATTCGACGGACTGACAGACGCAGCACTGCACGGGGGCGAGCAGACCGCGTCTCGAAAATCCGCCTTCCCATCCCCGCACCGGTGTCCGGAATCCGGTCCCCCGCAGAATTCTCCCGCGCGGGCGGCCGGATCCGGCCCGGGTGCGCCGCGCACCCGACGCGGTTTCCCACGGATTACCCGGCGATTTCGAGTGCGCCTTTTACTGTCCATTTCACCGGGCCGCGCGGCCGCTTTTCCGCGCTGCTCGGAAATGCGGGCCGAGCCCGGCGTGCCGATCATTCACGCCCGGCCGGCCCCGCCCCTCACCCCTGTGTGCCCACATAACAGGAGAGCGGAAAAGTTGGATAGTGGCAGCAGCCAGACACGAGTATTCGTATGCAGTAGACACCCCTATGCGCGACTGGGCATTCGCGGGGCACTGAAGCAGGACGACGCGCTGACCGTGGTCGGCGAGGCGGCGGACATCATCGGGCTGCTGACGGCGACGGCGGTGCGCGAACCGGACGTCGTGGTGCTCGAAGCCCGGAAGCAGACCGACCACCTGCACGAGCTGACCGCCCTCGACACCGCCCTGGTGGTCGTCGTGGAGGACGCCGACACCGCGGCCGACTGGATCCGGCTGACGCAGGCCAACGTGCGTGCCGTCGTGCACTCCGACGATCCCGAGGAGGTCCTCGTCGAAGCGGTCCGCCGGGCCACCACCGGCGACTGCTACGTCTCCCCCGGCCTCAGCGGCCTGCTCCTCCGGTTCGTGCGGGACACACTGCCCCGCCCCCTCTCGGTCGTCCCCACCCACGCACCCTTGACTTCGCGCGAGTCCGAGGTGCTCCAGCTGGTGCGGCGGGGCATGGCCAACAAGGAGATCGCTCGTCGGCTGGGCCTGAGTGAGAAGACCGTCAAGTTCCACGTCTCCAACGTGCTCGCGAAGGCCCACATGGCCTCCCGGGCACAGCTGATCGCCTCGGCCGCGGCCATGTGAGACGACGGCCGCGGACGGCGAGGAGGACGACCGCACGACAGCGGGGCGTCCGCACGGAACCACCGTGCGGGCGCCCCGCTGTCGTGTCCGCGCTCAACACCGCGCCCCGGTGGGAAGACTGACCGGACGTCCGGGAGTCGGCGGACCCACGGCGCCGGACCCGCGGCGCCGGACCCACGGCACCGGACCCGCGCCCGCGACCCGGTCGCCCGGGACCCGGCCGTCCGCCTTGGCCTAAAGTCCTGGTTTCGCGCCGCCGATCCTGCCCCGAAGCCCTGCTCTCCTGCCGTTCCTCTGGCGGAAGTCCCGGTCCGGTCCGAAAACGGATACTCCCGGTATGAAGCCCTCCATGTCCGGTGACCAGACGATCGGCCGCACCCACGACACCGCCATCGCCGTGATCGGAGCCTCCTGCCGGGTCCCCTCGGCATCGGGTCCGGCCGCGTTCTGGCAACTCCTGACGGAGGGCACCGACGCCCTCTCGCCCTGGCCGGAGCAGCGCGGCCCCGGCGGCGCGTCCTGGACCGGCGGCTTCCTCGACGAGGTCGGCACCTTCGACGCCGCCTTCTTCGGCGTCGAGCCCGACGAGGCCGCGGCCATGGACCCGCAGCAGCGCCTCGCCCTGGAACTGGTCTGGGAGGCCATGGAGGACGCCGGGCTGCCCGACCACCGGCTGCGCGGCTCGCGCACCGGCGTGTTCGTCGGCGTCTCCTCCGACGACTACGCCGCCCTCGCCGCCCGCGGCGACCGGGCCGGCCACGGCGAACTGCACGACTTCACCGGCCGGCACCGGGCCGTCGTCGCCAACCGGGTCTCCTGGACCCTCGGCCTCCAGGGCCCCAGCCTCGCCGTCGACGCGGCCCAGGCCTCCTCCCTGGTCGCCGTCCACCTCGCCTGCGAGAGCATCCGCCGCGGCGAGTCCGACCTCGCCTTCGCCGGTGGCGTCAACCTGATCCTCTCGCCGGACGGCATGCGGGCCGCCGCCGGCCTCGGCGCCCTCTCCGCCAAGGGCCGCTGCGCCGTGTTCGACGAGAGCGCCGACGGCTTCGTCCGCGGCGAGGGCGGCGGCGTGGTCCTGCTCAAGCCGCTCGCGCGGGCCGTCGCCGACGGCGACCCCGTCTACTGCGTGATCCGGGGCAGCGCCGTCAACAACGACGGCGGCGGGGAGCGGCTCAGCGACCCCGATGTCGCGGGCCAGCAGCAGGTCCTGCGGCAGGCCTACGCCAATGCCGGGATCGGCACCGAGGCCGTCCAGTACGTCGAACTCCACGGCACCGGGACCCCCGTGGGCGACCCGGTCGAGGCCGCCGCGGTGTCCGCCGTGATCGGCCGCGGCGCCGACGGCCGCCGGCCGCTGCGGGTCGGCTCGGTCAAGACCAACATCGGGCACCTGGAGGCCGCGGCCGGCATCGTCGGCCTGTTGAAGGCCGCACTGGCGCTGCGCCACCGCCGGCTGCCCGCCAGCCTGCACTTCCGCACCCCCAACCCGGCGATCCCGCTCGACGAGCTGAACCTCCGGGTGCAGACCGAACTCGACGCCTGGCCGGACCCGGAGGTCCCGCTGGTCGCCGGTGTCAGCTCGTTCGGCATCGGCGGCACCAACTGCCACGTCGTGCTGGCCGAGGGGCCCTACTCCGGCCACCCGGCGGACGCCGCCGCGCCGTCGGACCCCACCGCGCCGGACCCCACCGCGCCGGCCGTCGGTACCGCGCCGGTCGACGCCGTCACGACCGACGCCACGACCGCCGTCACGACCGACGCTGTCACGCCCGGCGCCACGCCCGCCGCCACACCCGACGCCGCGACCGCCGCGCGGGGCCCGCTGCCGTGGGTGCTGTCCGCCCGCTCCGGCCGCGCCCTCGAGGCCCAGGCCGGCAAGCTGCTCGCCCACCTGGGCGCCACCGCCGGAGCGGCCACGGCCGACGCCGCCGCGATCGCCCGCTCGCTGGCCACCGGCCGCTCCGTCTTCGAGCACCGCGCCGTCGTCCTCGGCACGGACCGCTCCGACCTCACCGCCCGCCTGGAGCGCCTCCACGAGGAGGCCGTCAGCGGTCTCGCCGCACCGGCCGGGCGGACGGCCTTCCTGTTCGCCGGCGGCGGCGCCCACCGGGTCGGCATGGGGCGTGAACTGTACGCCGCCTACCCGGTGTTCGCCGCGGCCCTGGACGAGGTGCTCGCCCACCTCGACCCCGCCCTCGGCCTGCGCGAGGTGCTGTTCGGCGAGCGCGCCGACGCCGGCCCGGCCCTGGACGGCATGCGCTGCATGCAGCCCGCCCTGTTCGCCTTCCAGGTCGCCCTCTACCGTCTGGTCACCTCCTGGGGCGTCGAACCGGACCTGCTGGTCGGCCACTCCTTCGGCGAGATCGTCGCCGCCCACGTCTCCGGCGCCCTCTCGCTGCCCGAGGCCGCCGCGCTCGCCGCCGCCCGCGGCGAACTGATGGAGGCCCTGCCGCCCGGCGGCGCCATGATCGCCGTCGAGGCGACCGAGGAGGAGGCACTCGCCGCCCTCGACGGCGTCGCCGACGTCTCCATCGGCGTCATCAACGGGCCGACCTCGGTCGTCCTCTCCGGCGCCGAGGAGTCGGTGGCCCGGATCGCCGACGACTTCCGCGCCCGCGGCCGCCGCACCACCCGGCTCCGGGTCCAGAACGCCGCCCACTCGCCGCTCACCCTGCCCATGCTCGACGAGTTCGCCCGCCGGATCGACGGCCTGACCGTCGCCGAGCCGCGCATCCCGATCGTCTCCACCGTCACCGGCCGCACCGGCACCCCGATGACCGAGGACTACTGGATCGGGCACGTCGGCGCGACGGTCCGCTTCCACGACGCGATCAACGCCTGCCGCGAGCAGGGCGTCACCCGGTTCGTCGAACTCGGCCCCGATGCCACCCTGACCCCGCTGGTCCGGCCGGACGAGGCCGAACTCGCCGTGGCGCTCCAGCACCGCGACCACCCCGAGCCGCAGACCCTGGTCACCGGCCTCGCCCAGGTCTGGGTCGCCGGTGTGCCCGTCGACTGGGCCGGGATCATCGGCGCGGCACCGACCGTCGACCTG
Organism: Kitasatospora purpeofusca; assembly: GCF_034043715.1. Taxonomy (GTDB): domain Bacteria; phylum Actinomycetota; class Actinomycetes; order Streptomycetales; family Streptomycetaceae; genus Kitasatospora; species Kitasatospora purpeofusca_A. The sequence goes on from NZ_JAXCLC010000009.1 coordinate 70,497, forward strand.
CCGACCTACGCCTTCCAGCGCGAGCGCTACTGGCTCGACGAGCGCCCCGCCGCGCCCGCCGCCGAGCAGCACCTCAGCTCCGCGACCCTCGCCCTGCGCGACCGGATCCGCACCGAGCCCGAGGGCTTCCTGCGCCGCTGGCTCGCCGAGCATCTGGCCGAGGGCACCGGCGGGACCGGCCTCGCCGCCGACGAGACCTTCCGCGACCTCGGCTTCGACTCCGTGCTCTCCGTGCAGTTGCGCAACCGGCTCGCCTCGGCGACCGGCCTGCGGCTGCCCGCCAGTGTGCTCTTCGACTACCCGACCCCGAACGCCCTCACCGCCTACCTGCACGAGCGGATCGTCGGCGTGCTGGACGCCGACGACGACGACCGGCGGACCGCCGCCCCGGCCGCCGCCACCGACGAGGACCCGATCGTGGTCGTCGGCATGGCCTGCCACCTGCCCGGGGGGATCGACTCGCCGCAGCAGCTCTGGCAGGCGGTGCTCGAGGGCACCGACGCCATCTCCGGGTTCCCCACCGACCGCGGCTGGGACCTGGCCGGCCTCTACCACCCGGATCCGGCCAACCCCGGCACCAGCTACGCCCGCCACGGCGGATTCCTCTCCGGGGCCGGCGACTTCGACGCCGAGTTCTTCGGCATCAGCCCGCGCGAGGCCGCCGCCATGGACCCGCAGCAGCGCCTGCTGGTCGAGACCGCCTGGGAGGCCCTGGAGCGGGCCGGCGTCAACCCCGACGGACTGCGCGGCAGCCGCACCGGCGTCTTCGTCGGTGCGATGGGCATGGAGTACGGCCCGCGACTGAACGCCCCTGTGGACGGCACCGAGGGCTTCCGCCTCACCGGCACCACCACCAGTGTGGCGTCCGGGCGGATCTCCTACCTGCTGGGCCTGGAGGGCCCGGCGATGACGGTGGACACCGCCTGCTCCTCCTCGCTCGTCGCCCTCCACCTGGCCGTTCAGGCCCTGCGCAACGGGGAGTGCTCGCTGGCGCTGGCCGGCGGTGTCACGGTGCTCTCCACGCCGGGCATGTTCGTCGAGTTCTCCCGTCAGCGCGGCCTCGCCGCCGACGGCCGCTGCAAGGCCTTCTCCGACGACGCCGACGGCACCGGCTGGGGCGAGGGCGTCGGCCTGCTGGTCGTCGAACGCCTCTCCGACGCGCGCCGCAACGGCCACCAGGTGCTGGCCGTCGTCCGCGGCTCCGCCGTCAACCAGGACGGCGGCAGCAACGGCCTCACCGCACCCAACGGCCCCTCCCAGCAGCGGGTGATCCGGGGCGCGCTGGCGAACGCCCGGCTGGGTGCGGCCGACGTCGACGCCGTGGAGGCGCACGGCACCGGCACCACCCTGGGCGACCCGATCGAGGCACAGGCCCTGCTGGCCACCTACGGTCGGCGAGGCGACGCCGAACAGCCGCTCTGGCTGGGCTCGTTGAAGTCCAACATCGGGCACACCCAGGCCGCCGCCGGTGTCGCCGGTGTCATCAAGATGATCGAGGCGATGCGGCACGGCGTGCTGCCGCGCACCCTGCACGCGGACACCCCCTCCCATCACGTCGACTGGGAGTCCGGCGCCGTCAGCCTGCTCACCGAGCAGCGGGACTGGCCGGAACTCGACCGCCCGCGCCGCTCGGCCGTCTCCTCCTTCGGCATCAGCGGCACCAACGCGCACGTCATCCTGGAGGCCGCGCCCGAGCCGGCCGCCGCGTCCGGCGAGGAGCCGGAGGGTTCGGCCGGCGGCGGCGCACTGCCGTGGGTGCTGTCCGCCCGGACCGGGGCCGCGCTGACCGAGCAGGCCGCGCGCCTGCTGGAGCGGGTCACCGACGGGACCGAAATCGACGTGCACGACGTCGCGTTCACCCTCACGACCGGCCGCGCCCTGCTCGACCACCGGGCCGTCGTGGTCGGTGCCGGTCGGGACGAACTCGTCGAGCGACTCAGGGAGTTCGCCACGACCGGTGCCTCCTCCGGGGCGATCGCCGGCCGGGTCGTACCGGGTGCGGCGAACGGTGCGGTGTTCGTGTTCCCGGGCCAGGGTTCGCAGTGGATCGGCATGGCCCGCGAACTCCTCGACTTCTCACCGGTGTTCGCCGAAAAGATGACCGACTGCGCCGCCGCGCTGGAGCCGTTCACCGACGGCTGGTCGCTCCTCGACGTCCTCCGCGACGACGACCAGGCCGCCCTCGACCGGGTCGACGTCGTCCAGCCCGTGCTGTTCGCCGTCATGGTCTCCCTCGCCGAACTCTGGCGCTCCCTCGGTGTGAAGCCCGCCGCCGTCGTCGGCCACTCCCAGGGCGAGATCGCCGCCGCCCACGTCGCCGGCGCCCTCACCCTCGACGACGCCGCACGCATCGTCGCCCTCCGCAGCCTCGCCATCACCCGCCTCTCCGGCCGCGGCGGCATGCTCTCCGTCCTCGCCCCCCAGGAACGCATCACCCCGTACCTCACGGCCGGGCTGCAGATCGCCGTCGTCAACGGCCCCGAACAAGTCGTCGTCTCCGGCACCCCCGAGGAACTCGACACCCTCGCCGCACGCTGCGAGACCGACGGCATCCAGGCCCGCCGGATCGCCGTCGACTACGCCTCCCACTCCCCCCAGGTCGAAGACCTCCGCCAAGAACTCCTCGACCTGCTGGCCCCCGTGACACCGCGCACCGGCCACACCCCCCTCATCTCCACCGTGACGGGTGAGGCCATCGACACCGCCACCATGGACGCGGGCTACTGGTTCACCAACCTGCGCGAGACGGTCCGCTTCGACGCCGCCCTCACCGCCCTCCTCACCACCGGCCACCGCGTCTTCATCGAAACCAGCCCCCACCCCGTCCTCACCGGACCCGTCACCCAGGCCGCCGAGAACACCGACACCGAAGGCGTCCGCGCGATCGGCACCCTGCGCCGCGGCGAAGGCGGCCAACTCCGCCTCCTCCACAGCCTCGCCGAAGCCCACACCGCCGGCCTCACCATCGACTGGACACCCTGGACCCGCACCGGCCACCTCACCGACCTCCCCACCTACGCCTTCCAACACCGCCGCCACTGGCTGCCGGTCGGTGCGACGACCACCGACGTCGGTTCCATCGGCCTGGGTGTGAGCGACCACCCGCTGCTCGGCGCGGCTCTGCAACTCGCAGACGGCAACAGCGTCCTGACCGGGCGGCTCTCCCTGTCGAGCCACCCGTGGCTGGCCGATCACGCCGTGTTCGGGACGGTCATCCTGCCCGGCACCGCGTTCGTCGAACTCGCCCTGCACGCCGCCGACCAGGTCGGCTACCGCGTCCTCGACGAACTCACCCTCGAACGCCCCCTCGTCCTCACCGACACCACCCACAGCGTCATCCAGCTCACCGTCACCGCCCCCGACACCGACGGCCGACGCACCGTCACCATCCACTCCCGCCCCCAGACCACCGACACCGGCACCGACACCGGCACCATCGACGACTGGACCCGCCACGCCGTCGGCACCCTCACCGACACCCCCACCAGCGCCCCCGCCCCCTACACCGGCACCTGGCCCCCCACCGGCGCCCAGCGCATCGACACCACCGATGCCTACGAGCGACTCGGCGCACTGGGCTACGGCTACGGGCCCGCCTTCCAGGGGCTCACCGCGCTCTGGCAGCAGGGCCAGGACCTCTTCGCCGAGATCGTCCTGCCCACGGACACCGACGGCTTCGCCCTGCACCCCGCCCTCCTCGACGCCGCCCTCCACCCGCTTCCCACCGGTGACCTGTGGGTCCCGTTCTCCTGGAACGGCGTCCAGCTCCACGCCACCGACGCCACCACCCTGCGCGTCCACCTCACCCGCCGCAGCGACAGCGCCGCCCACCTCACCGCCTACGACACCACCGGCAACCCCGTCGTCACCGTCGACGACCTCCGCCTCCAGCGAATGTCCGCCGACCAACTCGCCACCACCACCGACGAACCGCTCTACCGGATCGGTTGGACGCAGCTGCCCACTCCGCAGCAGCCCGCCGCGCCCAGCGATGTCACCGTCGCCCGGGTCGCGCCCGGCGGCGAGCTGCGCGACCGCCTCACCGAAGTCCTGGAACTCACCCAGCAGTTCCTCGGCGACCCCGCCAACGACAACGCCCGACTCGCCGTCGTCACCCAGGGCTCGATCACCGACCGGCCCGACCCCGTCACCGCCGCCGTCTGGGGCCTGCTCCGCTCCGCCCAGACCGAACACCCCGACCGCATCCTGCTGATCGACGCCGACACCTGGTCGGAGTCGGCCCTCGCCACCGCCGTCGCCACCGGCGAACCGCAGGTCGCGGTGCGCGGTTCCGAGGTACTGGCGCCGCGGCTCACCGTCGTCACCCCGACCACGGACACCACCGCACCACCGGTCCGGGACCCGAACGGCACGGTGCTGATCACCGGCGCCAGCGGCACTCTGGGGCAGTTGGTCGCCCGCCACCTGGTCACCGAGCACGGCGTCCGCCACCTGCTGCTGCTCAGCCGCAGCGGCACCGCCGCCCCCCAGGACCTCCTGGACACCGGAGCGCACATCACCGTGCGAGCCTGCGACGTCGCCGACCGCGACCAACTCGCCGCCGCCCTCGCCACCATCCCCACCGAACACCCGCTCACCGCCGTCATCCACACCGCCGGCGTCCTCGACGACGGCGTCCTCCAAGCCCTCACCCCCGAACGCCTCGACACCGTCCTGCGCCCCAAGGCCGACGCCGCCCACGCCCTCCACGAACTCACCGCCGGGACCGACCTCGCCGCGTTCGTCCTCTTCTCCTCCGCCGCCGGCGTCCTCGGCTCCGCAGGCCAGGCCAACTACGCCGCCGCCAACGCCTACCTCGACGCCTTCGCCACCCGACGACACGCCGACGGACTCCCCACCACCTCCCTCGCCTGGGGCCTCTGGGCCGACGCCAGCTCCATGACCGGCCACCTCGACAGCGCCGACCTGAACCGCCTCACCCGCACCGGCCTCGCACCCCTCACCACCACCCAGGGCCTCAACCTCCTCGACCAAGCCCTCACCACCACCCACCCCACCCTCGTCCCCGCCCGACTCGACCTCCCCACCCTGCGCACCCGAGCCACCGACAACACCCTCCCCACCCTCTACCGCAACCTCGTCCGCACCCCCACCCGACCCACCGCCGCCACCACCACCCAGGCAGCCACCTGGACCACCCACATGGCCACCCTCACCCCCGAGGAACGCCACACCACCCTCATCACCCTCCTCCACCACCACATCAACACCGTCCTCGGCCACACCACCACCAACACCCCCGGCACCGACAACCCCGACACCGACCGACCCTTCCGCGACATGGGCTTCGACTCCCTCACCGGACTCGAACTCCGCACCCGCCTCCAGAACACCACCGGCCTGCGCCTCCCCTCCACCCTCGTCTTCGACTACCCCACCCTCACCACCCTCGCCCACCACCTCGACCAACACATCCAAGGCACCACCACCCACACACCCACCACCCCCACCACCACCCCCACCGACCACGACCCCATCGTCATCGTCGGCATGGCCTGCCGCTACCCCGGCGACATCACCACCCCCCAGGACCTCTGGCGAGCCGCGCTGGACGGCGCGGACGTCATCTCGGACTTCCCCACCGACCGCGGCTGGGACCTCGCCAACCTCTACGACCCCGACCCCGACGCCGTCGGCCGGACCTACACGCGCAAGGGCGGTTTCCTCCAGAACGCCGCCGTGTTCGAGCCGGAGTTCTTCGGCATCAGCCCGCGCGAGGCCACCGCGATGGACCCGCAGCAGCGCCTGCTGCTGGAAACCTCCTGGGAGGCCCTGGAGCGGGCCGGCATCGACCCCGCCACCCTGCGCGGCAGCCGCACCGGCGTCTTCGCCGGCCTGATGGCGATGGAGTACGGGCCGCCGCTGCACGAGCCGGTCGAGGGCATGGACGGCTTCCGGATGCTCGGCAGCTCGTCGAGCGTGGCGTCCGGGCGGATCTCCTACCTGCTGGGCCTGGAGGGCCCGGCGATGACGGTGGACACCGCCTGCTCCTCCTCGCTGGTCGCCCTCCACCTGGCCGCCCAGGCGCTGCGCAACGGCGAGTGCACGCTGGCCGTCGCGGGCGGGGTGACGGTGATGTCCACGCCGACCACCTTCGTGGAGTTCTCCCGCCAGCGCGCCATGTCGCCCGACGGCCGCTGCAAGGCCTTCTCCGACGACGCCGACGGCGCCGGCTGGTCCGAGGGCGTCGGCATGCTCGTCGTCGAACGCCTCTCCGACGCCCGCCGCAACGGCCACCAAGTGCTGGCCGTCGTCCGCGGCTCCGCCGTCAACCAGGACGGCGGCAGCAACGGCCTCACCGCGCCCAACGGCCCCGCCCAGCAGCGGGTGATCCAGGACGCGCTGGCCAGTGCCCGGCTGACCGGCGCGGACGTGGACGTCGTGGAGGCGCACGGCACCGGCACCGCGCTGGGCGACCCGATCGAGGCACAGGCCCTGCTGGCCACCTACGGCCAGCAGCGCGACGCCGAACACCCACTCTGGCTCGGCTCGTTGAAGTCCAACCTGGGCCACACCCAGGCCGCCGCCGGCGTCGCGGGCATCATCAAGATGGTCCAGGCGATGCGCCACGGCGTGATGCCCCGCACCCTGCACGCCGACACCCCCTCCCACCACGTGGACTGGGAGTCCGGCGCCGTCAGCCTGCTCACCGAGCAGCAGGACTGGCCCGAACTCGACCGCCCGCGCCGCTCCGCCGTCTCCTCCTTCGGCATCAGCGGCACCAACGCCCACGTCATCCTGGAGGCCGCACCCGAGGAGCCGGTGGGCACCCCGGTCCAGGAGGGCCCCGAAGCGGCCCCGGCGGTCGCCTGGGCACTGTCGGCGAAGACCCAGGACGGGCTGCGCCGGCAGGCCGCCCGCCTGCTGGAGCGGCTCACCGACGGGACCGACGGCCCCGGCCTCGACCCGCGCGACGTCGGGCACACCCTGGCCGTGGGCCGGGCGGTGCTGGACCACCGGGCCGTGCTCCTGGGCGCCGGGCGCGAGGAGCTGACCGGCGCGCTGGCCGCCCTCGCCCGCGGCGAGGAGAGCCCCGCCGTCGTCACCGGCCGCACGGGTGCCGCCGGCGCCGGCGGGCTGGCCGTGGTGTTCTCCGGCCAGGGCTCGCAGCGGGCCGGGATGGGCCGGGAGCTGTACGAGCGGTACCCGGTGTTCGCCGAGGCGTTCGACGCCGTCTGCCGGGCGGTGGACGAGCAGCTCGACGGCCACGCCGAACACCCGCTGCGCGACGTGGTGTTCGCCGAAGCCGGCACCCCGGTGGCGGCGCTGCTGAACCAGAGCATGTACACCCAGACCGGCCTGTTCGCCCTGGAGGTGGCGCTGCTCGCGCTGCTGGAGGAGCGCGGGGTGACGCCCGACTACGTCATGGGCCACTCGCTGGGCGAGATCACCGCGGCGTACGCGGCGGGCGTGCTCACGCTGCCCGACGCCTGCGCCCTGGTGGCCGCCCGCGGCCGGCTGATGCAGTCCCTGCCGGTGGGCGGGGCGATGGTCGCGATCGAGGCCGGGGAGCGGGAGGCCGAGGCGTACATCGCCGGGGCCGGCCTGGCCGACGCGGTCGGGATCGCCGCCGTCAACGGGCCGCTGGCCGTGGTGGTCTCGGGCGACGAGGAGGCGGCGGTCGCGGTCGCCGAGCACTTCCGGGCCACCGGGCACCGGGTGCGCCGGCTGTCGGTGTCGCACGCCTTCCACTCGCACCGGATGGACGCGATGCTCGACGAGTTCGCCGAGGTGCTGGCGGGCCTGACGTTCCGGGCGCCGCTGATCCCGGTGGTGTCGAACGTCACCGGCGGCCTGATCGACGCCGAGCGGTTCGGCACTCCGCAGTACTGGGTGGAGCACGTCCGCGGGGCGGTGCGCTTCGCCGACGGGGTGCGCTGCCTGGCCGGGCACGGCATCACCGCCTTCCTGGAGGTCGGCCCCGAGGCCGTGGTGACGCCGATGGTGCACGCCACCCTCGACGAGGAGCTCGGCCGGGACGGCTTCGTCGCGGTGGCCGCGCTCACCGCCGGCCGGCCGGAGCCGCTCGCGCTCGCCCAGGCGCTGGCCCGGCAGTTCGTGGCGGGCGTGCCGGTGCCGTGGGAGCGGACCGTGCCCGGCGGCCGGCTGGTCGAGCTGCCCGGCCACGTCTTCGCGGGACAGCGCTACTGGCAGGACGCGGCCGGCTCGACGGCCGGCCTCCGGGCCGCCGGCCTGCACGCCGTCCAGCACCCGCTGCTCGGCGCCGCCGTCCACCTGCCGGACGGCCAGGCCGTGCTCACCGGCCGGGTGCTGCCCGGCTCGCACCCCTGGCTCGCCGACCACGCGGTCGACGGGACGGTGCTGCTGCCCGGCACGGCCTTCCTGGACCTCGCGCTGCACGCCGCCGACGCGGTGGGCTGCCGGCTGGTGGAGGAGCTGACGCTGGAGGCACCGCTGGTCCTGCCGGCCGAGGCCGCCGTGTACCTCCAGGTCGCCGTCGGCACCGCGGACGAGGCGGGCCGCCGGTCCGTCACTGTGCACTCCTCGGCCACGCCGGCCTCGGGCACCGAGCCCTCGGTCCGGCATGCGACCGGGGTGCTGTCCCCGGCGCCCGCGCAGCCGGCCGGGGCGTGGCCCTGGCCACCGGCAGACGCCCGGCCGGTCCCGGTCGACGGGCTGTACGAGGAGCTCGCGGGGCGCGGCTACGGCTACGGCCCGGTGTTCCAGGGCCTGCGGGCCGCCTGGGCGACGTCCGACGCCCTCTACGCGGAGGTCGAACTCCCGGCCGTTGCGGACGGGTTCGGGATCCACCCGGCCCTGCTCGACGCGGCCCTGCACGCCGTGACGCTCGGCGTCCCGTCGCTCGGCGGGACGGAGACCGGCGCGGGCGTGAGCAGCGCGGGCGTGAACGGCACGGGCGTGAACGGCACGGGCGTGAACGGCACGGGCGTGAACAGCGCGGGCGGCGCGAACGGTGCGGGCGCCCCCGGCGCCGGCCGGCCGCTGCTGCCGTTCTCCTGGGCCGGGGTCTCGCTGGACGCGTCCGGGGCGACGGCGGTCCGGGTGCGGCTCGCCGCCGCCGGTGAGGACACCGTGGCGCTCACCGCCGTCGACACCACCGGCCGACCGGTGATCACCGTGGACGCCCTGACGCTGCGCCGGATGTCCGGGGCCGCACCGGACCGGGACGGCGGGCTGCACCTGCACTGGCGGGCCGCCCCGGCCGGCCGGCCGGGTTCCGCTCCGGCCGACGTCACCGTCGCCCTGGTCGCCCCCGGTGGCGACCTGCGGGCCAGGCTGACCGAAGTCCTGGCGCTGACACAGAAGTTCCTGACCGCGTCCGGGTCGGTGGACGGCCGGCTCGCCGTGGTCACCCAGGGCACGATGGCGGAGCGGCCCGACCCGGTCACCGCCGCCGTCTGGGGCCTGCTGCGCTCGGCCCAGGCCGAGAACCCCGGCCGGATCCTGCTGATCGACGTGGACACCTGGTCGGAGGAGGCGTTCGCGCCGGCCGTCGGCTCGGGCGAGCCCCAGGTGGCCGTCCGCGACGGGCAGCTGCTGGTGCCCCGGCTGACCCGTTCCGCCCCGTCGGCACCGGACCCGGACGCGCCCGACGCCCGGGCCGTCCCGGTGACGCCGCGCGCGCTCGACCCCGAGGGCACTGTCCTCGTCACCGGCGCGAACGGCACTCTGGGGCAGTTGGTCGCCCGCCACCTGGTCACCGGGCACGGCGTCCGCCACCTGCTGCTGCTCAGTCGCAGCGGCACCGCCGCCCCCCAGGAACTCCTGGACACCGGAGCGCAGGTCACCGTGCGAGCCTGCGACGTCGCCGACCGCGACCAACTCGCCGCCGCCCTCGCCGACATCCCCACCGAACACCCACTCACCGCCGTCATCCACACCGCCGGCGTCCTCGACGACGGCGTCCTCCAGGCCCTCACCCCCGAACGCCTCGACACCGTCCTGCGCCCCAAGGCCGACGCCGTCCACCACCTGCACGACCTGACCGCCGGGACCGACCTCGCCGCCTTCGTCCTCTTCTCCTCCGCCGCCGGCGTCCTCGGCTCCGCGGGACAGGCCAACTACGCCGCCGCCAACGCCTACCTCGACGCCTTCGCCACCCGACGACACGCCGACGGACTCCCCACCACCTCCCTCGCCTGGGGCCTCTGGGCCCAGGCGAGCGGGATGACGGCGGGCCTGGCGGCGGCCGACCTGGGCCGGATCGCCCGGACGGGCCTGCGGCCGACCTCGACCGAGGAAGGACTGGCGGCGTTCGACCGGGCCCTGCTCGGCACGCGGCCGGTGGTCGTCCCGGTCGCCGTCGACCCGGCGGCGCTGGACGCGGACAGCGCGCCACCGCTGCTGCGGGACCTGGTGCCGGCGCCCCGTCGCCGGGCGGCCGCGGCGGGAGCCACCGCCGTCGCCGAGGAGTCCCTCGCCGACCGGCTGGGCGGGCTGTCGCCCGAGCAGCGGCGCGAGCTGGTGCTCGGTCTGGTGCTGGCGGACGTGGCACACGTCCTCGGCTACGGGAACGCCCACGGCGTCTCCGCCGAGGGAGCCTTCCGCGATCTCGGCTTCGACTCGCTGACCGCCGTCGAGCTGCGCAACCGGATCAACGACCGGACCGGCCTCAAGCTGGGCGTGACGGCCGTGTTCGACCACCCCAGCCCGCGCGAGCTGGCGGACCATCTGCTCGACCGCCTCGCCCCGGCGCCCGCCGAGGCCGCGGACGCCGGAGAGCCGGACTACGAAGGGGTGCTGGCCGACCTGGCCAGGATCCGCACGCACCTCGCCGCGCTGGACCTCACCGGCGCCCAGCGCACCACCCTGGCCGAGACCCTGCGCGACCTGTCGGAGCCGTGGAGCGGCGGCCCGTCCGAGACGGCGGCCGAGGCTCCGGCCGGCCTCGCCTCGGCCAGCGCCGCCGAAGTCCTCGACTTCGTCACCAACAGCCTCGGCATCTCCGTGTCCGGCGACGAAGCCCCCACCGACCTGAGCTGAGAGTGAGCCCATGCCCACCGAAGAAGAACTGCTGAAGTACCTCAAGGCGGTCTCCGAGGAGCTGCACGCCACTCGGGGCCGGTTGCAGGCGGCCGAGAACCGGCGGCACGAGCCGGTGGCGATCGTCGGCATGAGCTGCCGGCTGCCCGGCGGCGTGTCCTCCCCCGACCACCTGTGGGACATCGTGGTCAAGGGCGAGGACGTGATCGGCGAGTTCCCGGCCGACCGCGGCTGGGACGTCGACGCCCTGTACGACCCGGAGCCGGGGAAGAGCGGGCGGACCTACACCCGTTCCGGTGGATTCCTGCACGACGCCGCCGACTTCGACCCGGCGTTCTTCGGGATCACCCCGCGCGAGGCGCACGGCATCGATCCGCAGCAGCGGCTGATGCTGGAGGCGTCCTGGCAGGCGCTGGAGAGTGCCGGGATCAACCCGCAGACCCTCAAGGGCACCCGGACCGGTGTCTTCGCCGGGTCGTTCCACCACGACTACGACACCGGCGGCGGCAGCGTCGGCAGCCTGGTGTCCGGGCGGGTCTCCTACCACCTGGGGCTCCAGGGTCCGGCCGTCACGGTGGACACGGCGTGCTCCTCCTCACTGGTCGCCCTGCACCAGGCGGTGCAGTCGCTGCGCGACGGCGAGTGCTCGCTGGCGCTGGCGGGCGGGGTGACGGTGCTGTCGACCGCGGGCGTCTTCGTCGAGTTCTCCCGTCAGCGCGGGCTCGCCGCCGACGGCCGCTGCAAGTCCTACGCGACGGCCGCGGACGGTACCGGCTGGGGCGAGGGCGTCGGCGTGCTGGTGCTGGAGCGCCTCGCCGACGCCGAGCGGCTGGGGCACCGGGTGCTCGCGGTGGTGCGCGGTTCGGCGGTCAACCAGGACGGCGCCTCCAACGGCCAGACCGCGCCGAACGGCCCCGCCCAGCAGCGGGTGATCCAGGACGCGCTGGCCGGTGCGCGGCTGACCGCGGCCGACGTCGACCTCGTCGAGGGCCACGGCACGGGCACCACGCTGGGCGACCCGATCGAGGCGCAGGCCCTGCTGGCCACCTACGGCCAGCGGGGCGATGCCGAACACCCGCTCTGGCTCGGCTCGTTGAAGTCCAACCTGGGCCACACCCAGGCCGCCGCCGGCGTCGCGGGCATCATCAAGATGGTCCAGGCGATGCGCCACGGCGTGATGCCCCGCACCCTGCACGTGGACGAGCCGACCCGGTTCGTCGACTGGACCGCCGGCGAGGTCAGGCTCCTGGAGGAGAACCGGCCGTGGCCCGAGCTGGACCGGCCGCGCCGCGCCGCCGTGTCCTCCTTCGGCTACAGCGGCACCAACGCGCACGTCATCCTGGAGGCCGCGCCCGAGCCGGCCACCGCGCCCGTCGGGGAGCCGGAGGGTTCGGCGGGCGGCGGCGCACTGCCGTGGGTGCTGTCCGCCCGGACCGGGGCCGCGCTGACCGAGCAGGCCGCGCATCTGCTGGAGCGGATCACCGACGGGACCGGACCCGACGCGCGCGACGTCGCGTTCACCCTGACCGCCGGCCGCGCCCTGTTCGACCACCGGGCCGTCGTGATCGGCCGCGGTTCCGCCGAACTCGCCGAGCGGCTGCAGGAGTTCGTCGCCACCGGCGACTCCGCCGGAGTCGTCACCGGCCGGACCGCCCCGACCGGGACGGTGTTCGTGTTCCCGGGCCAGGGTTCGCAGTGGATCGGCATGGCCCGCGAACTCCTCGACTTCTCCTCGGTGTTCGCCGAGAAGATGACCGACTGCGCCACCGCGCTGGAACCATTCACCGACGGCTGGTCGCTCCTCGACGTCCTCCGCGACGACGACCAGGCAGCCCTCGACCGGGTCGACATCGTCCAGCCCGTGCTCTTCGCCGTCATGGTCTCCCTCGCCGAACTCTGGCGCTCACTCGGCGTGAAGCCCGCCGCCGTCGTCGGCCACTCCCAGGGCGAGATCGCCGCCGCCCACGTCGCCGGCGCCCTCACCCTCGACGACGCCGCACGCATCGTCGCCCTCCGCAGCCGCGCCATCACCCGCCTCTCCGGCCACGGCGGCATGCTCTCCGTCCTGGCTCCGCAGGAACGCATCACCCCGCACCTCACAGCCGGACTCCAGATCGCCGTCGTCAACGGCCCCGAACAAGTCGTCGTCTCCGGCACCCCCGAAGAACTCGACACCCTCGCCGCACGCTGCGAAACCGACGGCATCCAAGCCCGCCGGATCGCCGTCGACTACGCCTCCCACTCCCCCCAGGTCGAAGACCTGCGCGAGGAACTCCTCGACCTGCTGGCCCCTGTGACACCGCGCACCGGCCACACCCCCCTCATCTCCACCGTCACCGGCGAAGCCATCGACACCGCCACCATGGACGCCGGCTACTGGTTCACCAACCTGCGCCAAACGGTCCGCTTCGACGCCGCCCTCACCACCCTCCTCACCACCGGCCACCGCGTCTTCATCGAAACCAGCCCCCACCCCGTCCTGCTCGGTGCGGTGGCCCAGAACGCCGGCCACCACCGGACCGCCGGGGTGACGGCCGTCGGCACGCTGCGCCGCCAGGACCACGAGCCTGCGCAGCTGCTGCGGAACGCGGCGGAGGTGTTCGCCGTCGGCGTGGAGGTCGACTGGACACCCTGGATCGGTGCGGGCCGCCTCACCGACCTCCCCACCTACGCCTTCCAGCATCGCCGGTTCTGGCAGCCCGCCGCCGCGACGGCCACCGACGTCGGCACGGCCGGGCTGGGCCCGGTGCGGCATCCGCTGCTCGGCGCCGCGCTGCCGCTGGCCGGCGGCGACGATCTCGTCCTGACCGGGCGGATCTCCCGGACCGGCCAGCCCTGGCTGGCGGACCACGGTGTCTTCGGCACGGTCATCCTGCCGGGCACCGCGTTCGTCGAACTCGTGCTCAGGGCGGGTGAGGAGATCGGCCTGCGGGGCGTGCGCGAACTGACCCTGCACGCGCCGCTGCCGCTCCCCGAGCACGGCGAGGTGGACCTCCAGGTGCAGGTGGGCGGGGCGGACGGGCGCGGTGTGCGGCCGGTCGACGTCTACGCCCGGCCGCGCCGCTCCGACGGTGTGCCGGAGTGGACCCACCACGCGAGCGCCGTCCTGACCGGCGAGGAGGCCGAGGCCGCCGGGGAGGCCGTCCCCACCGGGGAGGCCGGGGCCGCGTGGCCGCCCGCCGGGGCGCAGCGACTGGACGTGGACGCCCACCACGACGCGATGGCAGCCCTCGGCCTGGAGTACGGCCCGGCCTTCCAGGGTCTGTCGGACGTCTGGCGGTCCGGGGACGCGATCCTGGCGCAGGTCACCCTGCCGGGCCGGCAGGCGGAGGAGGCCGCCGCGTTCGGCGTGCACCCCGCCCTGCTGGACGCGGCCCTCCAGGCCGCCGCGGTGGACACGGCGGACGGTCCGGCGCCGCTGCCGTTCTCCTTCGGGTCGGTCGCCCTGTACGGGCGGGGGGCGAGCGAGGCGCGGGTGCGGATCACGCCCGCCGGTCCGGACACCTTCACCGTGGAGCTGGCCGACCGCTCCGGGGCGCCGCTCGTGCGGATCGACTCGCTGCTGGTCCGCCGGGTGGCGGCGGGTGAGCTCGCCACCGGGCAGGGCGGCAGCACGGCGCTGCTGTCCGTCGCCTGGTCCCCGCTGGACACCGTGCCCGACTCCCACGACACCAACACCACCGCCACCACCGCCGCCACCACCGGCACCGGCACCGGCACCGACGAGGAGCCGACGCTCCTGCTGGTCGGCGACGGCCCGGCGGAGGCCGACGGGCCCGCCCGGGCCCGGGCGGTGCTGGAGCTGACTTTGGAGCAGCTGCGCCGGTGGCTGGCCGAGGACCGGCCGGCCGGGGCCCGCCTGGTCCTGGTGACCCGCCGCGCCGTGCCCACCGGCGCGGAGCCGGACGGCGCCGCCGTCCACCTGGACCACGCTCCGGTGTGGGGCCTCGCCCGGGCGGCCCGGGCGGAGAACCCGGGCCGGATCGTCCTGGTCGACGTCGACACGGACGGCGCGGAACCGGTCGACGAGGCGGCGGTGCGCGCGGCCGTGCGCTCGGGCCGGCCCGAACTCGCCCTGCGGGGCGGGCGGGTGTACGCGCCGGAGCTTCGGCGCGGCCCGGCCGAGCCGGTCGGCGACCCGGCCGCGGCCCTGGGCACCGGCACCGTGCTGATCACCGGCGGGACGAGCGGTCTGGGCGCGCAGGTGGCCCGGCACGCCGCCGCGCTGGGCGCCCACCACCTGCTGCTGCTCTCCCGGCGCGGCCCCGGCGCCGAGGGTGCCGAGAAGCTGCGGGCGGAGCTCACGGCCGCCGGGGCGCGGGTCACCGTGCGGGCCTGCGACGTGGCCGACCGGGAGCAGTTGGCGGCGGTCCTGCGGGAGGTCCCGGAGGAGTTCCCGCTGACCGCCGTCGTGCACTCCTCGGGCGTGCTGCGCGACGGACTGCTCGGTTCGATCGGCGCGGACGACCTGGACGCGGTGCTGCGGCCGAAGATCGACGCGGTCTGGCACCTGCACGAACTCACCGCCGGGGCCGACCTCGCCGCGTTCGTGGCCTTCTCCTCGGTCGCGGGCGTGCTGGGCGGCGCCGGGCAGGGCGGCTACGCGGCGGCGAACGCCTTCCTCGACGCCCTGATGCAGCAGCGCCGTCGCACCGGCCGGCCCGGTCTGTCGGTGGCCTGGGGCCTGTGGGCCGAGGCCACCGGGATGACCGGGCACCTCGACCGGGCGGATCTGGAGCGGATCAACCGCGGCGGGATCACCGCGCTCGGCACCGCGCAGGGCCTCGGTCTGCTGGACGCCGCACTGACCGGCGATCCGGGTGACGGGCTGCTGCTCGCGGTGGCCCTGAACGAGCCGGTGCTGCGCGCGACCGAGCCGGGCCTGCTGCCGCCGCTGCTGGCCGGGCTCTTCCCGCCGCGCCGGCGGGCCGGGGTGGCCAGGGCCGGGCGGTCCGCCGGGTCCGCCGGGCGTCCGGCGCTCGACTCCCGGGAGGCGGCGGTGGACCGGCTGCGCTACCGGTTCGCCCGCACCATGGGCTTCGACACGGCGGAGCTGGACGTCGCCGCGCCGCTGGTCGGCCAGGGCCTGGACTCGGTGATGGCCATGCAGATCCGCGGCCTCATCGAGGCGGACTTCGGGCAGACGCTGCCGGTCGCCTCGATGTTCAGCGGCGCCAGCGTGGAGAGCATCGCCGACCGGCTGATGGCCGGGGCCGGCGAGGCCGGGCCGACCGGCGCCGAGGCGCCCGCGGAGGACCGGGAGGCGCCGGAACTCGTCCGCCACCCGGCCACCCGGGACGTGGTCCGGCTGCTCCGGGCCGAGCAGCAGGGCACCCCGGGCGTCACCCACCACATCGGGCTGGCCGTGCGACTGTCCGCTCCGACCACGCCGGAACGGCTGGCCGGAGCGGTCGCCGCCCTGGCCGGACGGCACGCCGCGCTGCGGACGGCGATCGTGCCGGACGCCGAGGCCGGGCAGCAGCTGGAGGTCCGGCGCGGCGTCCCCGACGGGCTGCTGCGCTGGTCGGCGGTGGACGAGGACACCAGCGTGGACGACCGGCTGCGCGAGCTGATGGAGCCGCCGTTCGACCTCGCGACGGCCTCGCTGTGGCGGTTCGAACTGCTCGCCCGGCCCTCCGGGGAGCAGGTGCTGGTCTTCGGCGCACACCACGCCGTCTCCGACCTGGCGTCACTGATGCTGGTGGCGCACGAGCTGGACGCGGGCCTCGGCACGGACCGGGACAGCGGCCCGGACAGCGGCCAGGACACCAGCCAGGGCACCGGCCCGGACCGCGCGCCCGCCGTCGTCTCCAACCGGGACATCGACCTGCTGCTGCGCGCCCAGGCGGCGCGCCCGGCCGGGGACCGCGGCCCCTCGGCCGACTGGCGCGCCGACTTCACCGGCGCGCGGCGGCTGGACCTCGAACTGGCCCACCCCCGCCCGGCGCGGCGCTCCTACCGGTCCGCCACCCACCTGGTGGAGCTGCCGGCCGAACTCCAGGAGCGGGTGGCCGCCGCGGCGACCGGACTCGGCATCACGCCCGCCGCGTTCTGGCTCGGCACGCTGACCGTGCACCTCGCCCGGCTGCGGGAGCGCGACCGCTTCGTGCTGGCCGTCCCGGTGGACACCCGGCTGCACGTGGGCGCCCTCGACGCGGTCGGCTACTTCGGCCTGCCGATCCCGTACGCGGCCGAGGTCGGGGCCGGTGAGTCCGCCGCCGAGGTGCTGCGGCGCACCGACGGCCGGCTGACCCGGGTGC
This sequence comes from Kitasatospora purpeofusca, assembly GCF_034043715.1. Lineage (GTDB taxonomy): Bacteria > Actinomycetota > Actinomycetes > Streptomycetales > Streptomycetaceae > Kitasatospora > Kitasatospora purpeofusca_A. The sequence goes on from NZ_JAXCLC010000009.1 coordinate 87,743, forward strand.
TGGAGCAGGGCGTCACCTTCTTCGACGTGATGTCGGCCCTGGTCGAGGAGGGGCTGTACCGCAAGGACGCGCCCCTGGTCGAGGTCTACTTCAACTACATGCCGCCCCAGGCCGGCGCGTCGGGGGGCCTGCGGATCCTGCCGGCCGGCACCGGCTACTCCGACCTGGACCTGATGGTCACCGTGATGCCGGGGCTGGGGAAGGTCGGCCTCGAGTACAACGCCGACGTCCTCGACGACGCGAGCTGTGCCGACCTCGGCCGGGGCCTGCTCGCCCTCGCCGCCGACATCACCGAATCCCCCGACACCCTCGTCGCGATACCGGAGAGCACCGACGTGAGCCCCGAACCCGTACCGGCCGGACAGGTCGCCGTCGCCGCGACCTTCGCCCTCGGCAACCTCCCGGCGATGCTGGCGGTCGCGCTGGAGGACGGCGCCGCCGAGGGCGGCGCCCTCCCGGTCGCCGAGGCGCCCTACCACCAGGTGCTGGCGAGCCTGCACGACCCGGGCAGCGTGCTCGCCGAGCCGGCCACGGTGGCCGGCCTGGTGCTGCTGCGCCCGGGCGACCTGGTCCGCTTCGCCCCGGGCGACGAGCGGTTGCTCGACCAGCTGGCCGAGGAGTACCCGGCCGCGCTGGCCGCCCTCGCCGAGCGGACCCGCAAGCCGCTGGTGGTGGCCTTCCTCCCGGAGCGGTCGCCGGACGAGCGGCTGCGCGGGTGGGAGCGGCAGGTCGCGGAGCGGCTGGCCGACCGGCCGGGCGTCGCCGTGCTGGCCTCGGACCTGTGGCTGGAGGACTTCCCGCCGGACGAGGTCTTCGACGCCCACACCGACCAGCTCGCCCATCTGCCGTTCCAGGAGGAGTTCCAGGCGGTGGTGGCGCTCCAACTGGCCGACCTGGTCGGGACGGTGCGCCGCCGGGCGCCGAAGGTGATCGTGGTCGACGGCGACGAGACGCTGTGGAGCGGCATCGCCGGCGAGGCCGGGCCGGAGAACGTCGACCTGACGGGGGCCCGCGAGCTGCTGGCCCGGCGGCTGCTCCAGTGGCGGGCCGCCGGGGTGCTGCTCGCCCTGGTCTCCAACAACGACGAGGCGACGGTGCACGCCGTCCTCGACCGGCCGGACAGCCTGCTGCGCCGCGAGCACTTCGCCGCGATCTCGGCGGCCTGGGAGCCGAAGTGGACGCGGATCGCGCGGATCGCGGAGGAGCTGCGGCTGGGCCTGGACAGCTTCCTGTTCCTCGACGACAACCCGGTGGAGATCGCCGGGGTGCGCGCCCAGCTGCCCGAGGTGCTCTGCCTCACCTGCCCGCCCGCGGCCGGACTCGCCGACTTCGTGCACCGGTTGTGGCCGGTGACGCCGATCGCGGCGACGGCCGAGGACGCCGCCCGGGCCGCGTTCTACCAGCAGGAGCAGGTGCGCGACGAGGCGCGCGCCCAGTTGGGCTTCGCCGAGTTCCTGGAGAACCTGAAGCTGGAACTCGACATCGTGCCGGTGTCCGCCGAGAGTGCCGAGCGGACCGTCCAACTCAGCCGCCGCACCAACCAGTTCAACCTGCGGCCGCAGCCGCTGGACGCGGCCGGGCTGGACCGGCTGCGGCAGGACGGCGGCGAGGTCTGGACGGCGACCGCCCGCGACCGCTTCGGCGAGTACGGGCAGATCGGTGTCCTGGCGGTCCGCCCGGACGGGGACGCGCTCGAGCTGGTGGCCTGGATGATGAGCTGCCGGGTGCTCGGCCGCGGGGTCGAGGACCGGCTGCTGCAGTGGCTCGCCGACCGGGCGGAGGCCCTCGGGCTGGACGCCGTGCGGCTCGTCGCCGACCACACGCCCCGCAACATCCCGGCCCGGCGCCTGGTCTCCCGCCTCGGTGGCGGCGAGGTCGAGGCACCGCGACTGGAGACGGTGGTGGCGTTGAACCAACTCCGGGCGTTCCGCTCCTGGGACCTCGGAACCGATATCGCAGCGGAGGTCAGCAATGCCTGAGGCGGGAAGCGGTACCAGCCGCAACCCCAGTGTCAACCGCCGTCCCGAGGAAGAGGTGATCGAGCGGCGACGGCCCGGCCGGGCCCAGGCGTCCGACCTGCTGGCCCGGCTCCGGAAGCCGGCCGCGCCCGCCACCACCGCTCCCGCCAATGCCGCCCCGGCGGCGGCCGGCGCGGCGGCGGCGGCGGGGGCACGCGGTGTCGACCAGGTCGCGACGGACATCGCCGCGCAGGCCGCCCGCTTCCTGCCGGGCACGGCGGCCGGGGTGGAGACCGACCTGTTCGACGCCGGCCTCTCCTCGGTGGACGCGGTCGAGCTGGTCGCCCTGATGGCCCGGGAGCTGGACGTCCGGGTCAGCCTGGACGACCTGTTCGCGGACGCCCGGCCGCGCCGGCTGGCGCAGCGCTGGGCCGAGGCGGCCGGCCTGCCGGTCACCGCGGCCGAGGCCGCCGCCCCGGCGGCGACCGGGACCGCCCTGGCGCTCCGGCCCGGCCTGCTGCCGGCCGACGACCACCGCGCGCCCGCCCCCCAGGCGCACGAGGACATCGCGACGATCCTCGCCGACCTCGCGCTGGCCGACCGGCTGCCGTTCAGCCGCCAGGCCGAGCCGGCCGAGCCGCGCCGCATCCTGCTCACCGGCGCCACCGGCTTCCTCGGCAGCCACCTGCTGCTGGACCTGCTGCGCGCGGGCGACGCCCACGTGGTCTGCCTGGTGCGCGCGGCCGACGACGCCGCCGCCGAACAGCGGCTCGCCGAGGCCCTGGCCGGCTACCACCAGCCGTGGTCCTTCGAGGTGCGCCGCCGGGTGACCGTCCTCGCGGCCGACATCCGGCAGCCGCGGCTGGGCCTGTCGGAGGAGCGCTGGGCGGAGCTGGCCCGGGACGTCGACTCGATCGTCAACGTCGCCGCCGCCGTCGACTTCCTGCGCGGCTACCCCTCGCTGCGGCAGACCAACGTGCTCGGCCCGCTGCAGCTGGCGGAGCTGGCGATGACCGGAAGTCCCAAGCCGCTGCACCACATCTCCTCGGTCGCGGTGTTCAACGAGGTCGGCATCGAGAAGATGGGCGAGGACGACCCGGTCGCGCACATCGACCGGCTGTTCGCGGGCTACGACAAGTCGAAGTGGGCGGCCGAGGCCGTGCTGCGGCGGGCCCGGGAGCACGGCCTGACCGTGACCTTCCTGCGGCCGGGCGCCATCGGCGGCCACACCCGCACCGGCGTCTACAACCCGGCCGACCTCAGCACCGGCCTGATCGGCGCGATCTCCCGGTTCCGGACGGTGCCGGCGTTCAAGTTCCTCAACCTGGCCCCGGTGGACTGGATCAGCCGGACCACGGCCGCGATCGTCTTCGACCCGAAGGCCTGGGGCCAGAACTACAACCTGACCGGCCGGGCGGAGACGCTGCCGGAGCTGGTCAAGGACATGAAGCTGGCCGGGATGAACGTCCGGATCGCCGGCTGGAAGGACTGGCGGGACGACCTGCTGCGCCGGCAGGAGGCCGACCCCGTCCCCGAACTCGACTTCCTGGTCCGCATCCTGAGCAGCCCGACCGCCGTCAAGCTGTTCGAGGCGCTGATGTTCGGCCCGGAGGCCGGTTCCGAGCGCACCGAGGCGTTCGTCGCCCGGCACCGCCTGCCGCAGGCCGAACGCTACGGTTCGGAAGCCCAGTTGAAGGCGTTCGAGCGGATGGCGGAGAACGGCGTGGCCCGGCTCCCCAGCCGTGAGGACCCGCCCTACCTGTCCTTCCGCGAGCGGATGAAGGGCCAGGTCGGCCCGGTCGGCGAGGACCGCGACACCAGCTGCCGGCTGGCGTTCACGCTGTCCATCGCGAGCATGTACCAGGTGGTCAGGCACCGCCGGATCGACGTCCGCGGCCAGGTGGTGTGCGAGCGGATCCACCCCGAGCCGCTGACCGTGGTGGAGGGCGAGATCCAGGTCCGCCCCGACGAGGGCGTCCCGCGCCTGCACAGCAACGACCATCCGCTGCTGCGCTACCGGCTGACCCTGGAGGACCGGGACGGCAACCGCTGGTGGCTGGAGGGCTTCAAGACGGCCCGCGCCCGGCGCGACTTCTGGAAGCAGACCCGCACGCTGGACATCGCGATCGGCCGCGAGGGCGAACCGGCCGTCCTGGCCGGTGTGGTGACGGTGCCGGGCAGCAGCTTCCTGCCGGACCAGATCGACGGGATCCAGGTCGACCCGCGGCTGTCCTCGCAGGAGCAGCGGCTCGCCAAGCTGGCGTGGCTGTCGTGGTTCTTCCTGCAGATGGGCGCCGGCCTGGCCGAACCGTCGCTGCGGGCCGCCGCCGAACTGCTGGACCTGCGCCGGGACGCGATCGACCGGGACAAGGACAAACTGGCACGCAAGATCAGGAAGCTGATGATCCAGAGGGAGCAGAACCGATGACCCTGAGGCCCCTTCACCACCGCCTCGGCGAGCGGGTCGAGGACATCCCCTTCACCGCGTCCGACGGCACCCGGCTCGGCCTGACCCGGGTCGTGCCCGACGGCGGCGCCGGCGAGCGTCCGGCCGTCCTCGTGCTGCACGGCCTCACCGCCTCGGCCGACATGTTCACCCTGCCGGAGACCCGCAACCTGGTCGACGTGCTGCTGGACGCCGGCTACGAGCCCTGGCTGCTGGACTGGCGCGGCAGCTGCCGCCTGCCGTACAACGAGGGCCGGGTCCGGTACAGCTTCGACGACGTGGCCCTGTACGACATCCCGGAGGCCGTGGCGCTGATCCGGGAGCGCATCGGCGGGCGCCAACTGCTCTGCGTCGCCCACTGCATCGGCGCGCTCTGCCTGTCGATGAGCCTGGCGGCCGGCCTGGTCACGGGGCTGGACGGGATCGTCGCGCAGGGCGTCTTCCTGACGCCCAAGCTGTCCTGGAAGACCCGGGCCCGGCTGCACTTCGGCGGCGAGCTGCTGCGCTCGCGGCTCGTCAACATCCCGACCGACTTCAAGAAGGTCGGGCTCTGGTCGAAGCACTCGCTGATCTTCGCGGAGGTCTCGATCGGCGCCGAGTGCAAGGACCCGACCTGCCAGATCCTGCACAACGACTCCTGGGGCGTCGGCGGTTCGCTGTTCGAGCACGACAACCTCGACACCCGGACCCACGACCGGCTCGCCGACCTCTACGGCACCGTGCCGATGTGGATCCTGCCGCACCTGCGCAGCGTCGAACTCGCCCACACCATGCTGCGGTTCAACGACAACGACGGCCGCTACGACGCGCTGCCGAAGAACGCGCTGGACAACGCGGGGAAGATCGAGGCGCCGCTGATGCTGCTGTCCGGCAGCGACAACCGGTTCTGGTTCGACTCCAACAAGATCTGCCACGAGATCCTGACCGCCCGGTACCCCCAGCTGGACGTCCGCTACGTGGAGGTGCCGGGCTACGGCCACCTGGACACCTTCATCGGCCGCAACGCCGCGCTGGACGTGTTCGGCCCGATCGTGGACTTCCTCGACGAGTGCCGGACCGTCAAGGCCGGCCGCTGACCGCCGGGGTGGTGGCGTCCCGTCGCGGAGGCGCCACCGCCCCGGTCCCCCGGTCCCCCGGTCCCCCGGTCCCCCGAACCGCCGTTCCACGCCGGCCCCGATGCCCGCCGGCGTGGAACGGCCGTTTTCCGTTGCTGTTCCTTCGACTTCCGTGCCCGGAAGCCGGGTAGAGGAGAACGATGACCTCGATGACCTCCGACAACACGCGGCCGGCACCGGACACCGGGCCGCCCGGCCGGCGCCTGGTGATGCCCGTCATCATGCTCGCCGTCTTCACCGTCCCGCTGTCCGTCTCCGGGACGGCGGTCGCGCTGGGCGACATCGCCGCGGACCTCGGGTCGTCGTCCACCGGCGAGCAGTGGGCCCTGAACGGCTACAACCTGACCTTCGCCTGCGCCACACTCGTCTGGGGCTCGGTCGCGGACGTCATCGGACGGTGGCGGGCCCTGCTGATCGGCCTGCTGACCTTCGGCGCCGGCTCGCTGCTCAGCGTCCTGTCCTCCGGCTACCTGCTGCTGGACGCCTCCCGGCTGGTCGCGGGGGTCGGCGCGGGCGCCGTCTTCTCGGTCGGCTCGGCGATCATCTCCACCAGCTTCACGGGCGAACACCGCACCCGGGCCTTCGCCCTGCTGGGCGCCGTCGCGGGCCTGTCGCTGGCCTTCGGCCCCTCGCTGTGCGGCCTGTTCACCCAGGTCGTCGGCTGGCGGCTGGTGTTCGGCTTCCAACTGGTCTGCCTGGTGGTCGCCTGCGCCGCCATGCCGCTGATCCGCCGGGCGACCGCCCACGCGACCCGGCGGGACGCCCGCATCGACGTGACCGGCGCCGTGCTGTTCTGCGCCGCGACCGGCCTGCTCCTCGGCGGCCTGGTGCTCGGCTCCCAGACCGGCTGGCTGTCCCCGCAGTTCCTGCTCTGCACGGCCGCCGGCCTGGCCGGCTACGGGCTGTTCGCCCGGCAGGAGGCCACCGCGCCGTCCCCGCTGCTGAGCCTGCGCACCCTGCGCAACGCGCGGTTCTCCGGGATGACGCTGGTGATCGCGGTGGCGTCGTTCACCTTCACCAACGCGGTCGCCTACATCCCGGTGTTCTTCCAGGGCGCCTACGGCTCCTCGCCGGGCGAGAGCGGCGCCCTGCTGATGTTCATGACGATGCCGGTGCTGATCGCCCCGCTGCTGGCCGGCCGGCTGGTCGCGCGTGGCGCCGCCATGGACCGGATCCTCGCCTGGAGCATCGGCCTGCTGGTGGTGGGCCTGGTCCTGGCGGGCGCCGCCGCCCCGCAGGGGCTCGCCTGGATGGCCCTGCCGCTGGTCGTCGTCGGCGCCGGCTTCGGCCTCCAGGCCGGTCTGGTCGACGGCGAGGCGCTGGCCCAGGTGCCCGAGCAGGAGGCCGGCATGGCCGCGGGCTGGATCAACACCGTCCGCCTCGGCAGCGAGGCGATAGCGGTGTCGATGTTCGGCTCGCTCTTCGCGAGCTTCGTCGGCACCGCGACCCACGCCTCGGGCCGCGGCTTCGCGGCGATCACCATCGGCTCCACCCTGCTGGCCGCGGTGATCGGTGTCCTGGCCGTCCTGCTGCTCCGCCGGGGCGCCTCCGCCGGGGCCGCCCCGACCGCCGCCCCGGCCCCGGCGGACGCGCCGGCCCCCTGACCCGTCGGGGGCAGGGGGCAAGGGGCACGGGGCCGGGGGCCGGCGGGCGGACGGGCGGACGGCGTCAGCGGGTCAGACTGGCGCGGTAGAGGGAGCGGACCAGCCCGGTGTCGACCTCGGGGTGCGGGTCGTTCTCCAGGTTCCCGCTGAGTCCGGCCACGAAGGTGTCGATGTCCCGCTCGGTGTAGCCCTGTTCGGTCAGCGAGGTGCCCAGGCCGGTGCGCGCGAGCAGCGCGTCCACGGCCGTGGCGGCGTCCCGGTGGCCGAGGGTGTCCCCGATGGCGTCGAAGGCCTCGTCCGCGAAGGGGCGGGCGCTGCGCAGCCAGGCGGGGTAGAGCAGGGCCAGACCGCGGCCGTGCGAGAGCGGGTTGCCGGCGACGGCGCCCATCGCCTGCTGGAGGCGGTGCGGCAGGCAGGTGCTGACGGTGGTGACGTTCACCCCGCCCAGCAGGGCGGCCAGGGCCATCGCCTCCCGGGCCTCGGGCGTGGCCGCGCCGCGGGCGAGCCCGGGCAGGTGGTCGCGGATCAGGCCGAGCGCCCGGTGGGAGTACGCCCGGCTGCGGGCGGTCGCGCTCCTGGCGACCGCGCCCTCGACCGCGTGGGCCAGGGCGTCGAAGCCGCTCTCCAGGGCGACGGCGGCGGGCAGCCGGTCGGTGAGGTCCGGGTCGACGAGCGCGATCCTGGGGGCCACGTCCTCGCCGCGGATGCCGGACTTGAAGCCCCGCACCACGTCGGTGACGATGGCGCCCCGGGTGACCTCCGAGCCGCTGCCGGCGGTGGTCGGGACGGCGACGACCGGCAGCGCGCCGGCGGAGCCCGGCAGGGTGCGGCCGATCAGCTCGCGCACGGTGTCGGCGTCGCCGGCGACCGCGACGGCCTTCGCGGCGTCGATGGCGCTGCCGCCGCCGAGGCCTACCACCAGGTCGCAGCCGTTCGCCCGGGCGAGCGCGAGCGCCTCGTCGATCTCGTCCGAGCGGGGGTTGGCGCTGATCCGGTCGAAGACGGTGACGGCGAGGCCGGCGGCGGTGAGCGAGCCGAGCGCCCGGTCCAGGATGCCGGTCCGGCGCATCGCGGTCCGGCCGCAGACCAGCAGGGCGTGGCCGCCCAGCGGGGCGGCGAGCGGGCCGAGCCGGTCGAGGACGCCCCGGCCGAGGACCACCCGGGTGGGGACGGGCAGGTCGTCCAGGTCGACGGTGCCGGGGTTCGGGTCAGCGGTCATCGTGGGCGGCTCCTCGCCGGGGCTGGTGCGGGGTCGGACCGGTACGGGCCCGGGCCGGTGCGGGTCGGGCCGGTGCGGGTCGGGCCGGTGCGGGCGGCGTTGGCGGCGAGGGCCTCGAACACCGTGCAGGTGCCCTCGACCAGGTACTGCAGGGCCGATCCCCCACCGGTGGAACGCGGCCCGTCCCAGGGCAGTTCGGCCACGGTGTCGCCGCCCAGCAGCAGTGTGCCGCCAGGGGCGTGCGCCCGGGCGGCGAGGACGGCCGCCGCCGCGTGCCGGTTGCCCTCGGCGTGGCGGCCGGGGGTGCCGGCGACCAGGACCCGGCCGGCGCGGCGGAGCAGCTCGATCGCGCCCGGCTGGACCTCGAAGTCGACGATGGCGTGGTCGTCCGGCACACCCCGGTCGATCGGCAGCTGCCGGACGGTGCCGTCCGGGCCGGCCGCGAGGACGACGCGCGGCAGGTGGATGCCCGCCCCGCCGGTGCGGGCCAGGACCTCGCGCGCCGCCCGGGCGCAGCCCTCGGGGTCGCTGCCCAGCTCGGAGCGGCCGATCCGGTGGCCGGTGACCGCGAGCAGGGTGTTCAGCACGACGCCGCCCGGGATCACCAGGTGGTGGGTGCGGGTGAGGCCGCGCAGGCCGATCAGTGTCTTCTCCGGTTTGACGCCGCCGAGCACCGCGACCGACGGGCCGTCGCCGACGCCGCCACCGTTCCCGTCTCCGCTACCGCTACCGACGCCGGTGCCGGCAGCCCAGGGGTCGAGGGCGCGGGCCTCCCCGACCAGGCCGGCCGCGGCCCAGCCGGGCAGGTGGTCGAGCAGGCCGGTGTTGGAGGCGTGCCGCCGGTGCGCCTTGGAGAAGCCGCCGATCGCCACCCGGTCGCCCAGACCGGCCAGGGTGCGGGCGAGTTCGGGGTCGCCGCGCTCCTCGCCCGGGTCGAGGCGGGTGTTGCCGAACAGGGCGATCTCGCCGGGGCTCAGCTCGCGGGCCCAGGCCCGGGCGCGGGCCGTGGTGTTCTCCGGCAGGTAGCGCACCGGGCGGCCGAGCCGACGGGAGAGGTGGTCGGCGAGGTAGTCCAGGTGGCGGGCGCTGCCGTCCTTGGCGCTGCCCTGGTGGCTGAGCAGGGCGACGCGCGCGCCGGCGTCCGACAGCCGGGCGAGGTCGGCCAGTTCGACGTCGATCCGGCCGGTGTCGGCGAGCGCGGGACCGGCGTTGAACCCGGCCGAGTAGATCCAGCGCTCGCCGGGCGCCGGGGTGTGGTCGGCGAGCAGCCGCATCGTGCTCACAGGCCGTAGTGCCCGAGGCCGGCGCGCTCGTCGAGGCCGAACATCAGGTTCATGTTCTGGATCGCCGAGCCGGCCGCCCCCTTGACCAGGTTGTCGGTCACCGCGACGACCTTGGCGAAGCCGCGCACCGGGTCGTAGTCCACCCCGATGTGGCAGAAGTTGGAGCCGGTCACCGAGGTGAGGCTCGGGTAGACGCCGTACTCCTTGGCGTTGAGCCTGCCCTGCTTGGCGAAGGTGTTGACGCGCACGAAGTGCTCGCCGGCGTAGTGCTCGCGGTAGAGGTCGAGCAGGGCGGCGCGGTCGAGGCCGGCCCGGGCCTGCGCCCGGACCGCGACGCTGGCCTGGATGTAGATGCCGCGGACGAAGTTGCCGTGGGCGGTGGTCAGGTCGACGCAGGGCTCGCGGCCGGCCAGCGGCGCGAGCTGGGTCTCCAGCTCGGGGGCGTGCCGGTGGCCCTCCAGGCTGTACGGCAGCATCGAGGCGAAGGCCTCGGCGTGCATGATCTCGGTGAGCGGCTTGTTGCCGGCGCCGGAGGTGCCGTTGACGGCGGCGAGGTGGATCGCGGTGTCCAGGTCGGCGAGCCCGGAGCGCAGCAGCGGGGCGAGGCCGAGCACGGTGGTGATGGCGTAGCAGCCGGGGTTGGCCACCAGCCGGGCGCCGGCCACCCGGTCGCGGTACAGCTCGGTGACGCCGTAGACGGCCTCCGGCAGCAGCTGCGGGCTGGCGTGCTCCTCGCCGTAGACCTCGCGGTAGCGGTCGGCGTCGGCGAACCGGAAGTCGGCGCTGACGTCGATCACCTTGACGCCGCGGTCCAGGAAGTACGGAGCGGAGCGCATCGCCTCGCCCGAGGGGGTGCAGAAGAACACCACGTCGAGTTCGCCGGCCCGCTCGCGCAGCTGCTCGACGGTGGTGAAGGCGAGCCCGCTGCCGAGCAGGTTGGGGTGGACCCGTTCGAGGTCCTCGCCGCCGCGGGCGGTGGGCAGGACGGTGGCGACGCCCGGGTGGTTCAGCAGCAGGCGGCAGAGTTCGCCGCCCGCGTGCCCGGTGCCGCCGACGATGCCGATGGTGAGCGTCATACGTGTCCTCACGGGATGATGATGATCTTTCCGGTGGCCGGTTCGCCGGCCGCCATCAGCGCCAGGGCGGCGCCGGCCCCGGCGAGGCCGAAGCGGTGGGTGACCATGGGCCGGGGGTCGATGCTGCCCTCGGCCAGCCAGCCGATGACGGCGTGGAAGTCCTCGGCGGTGGACAGCGAGGAGCCGATCACCCGGACCTCCTTGCCGACCAGGGCGTTGACCGCGACGGCGGGCGGGCGGTCGAAGAAGCTGACCACGACCACGGTGCCGCCGGGCCGCACCGCCCGGACCGCCTCGTTCAACGCGCCGGGGTGGCCGGCGGCCACGAGCACCACGTCGGCCTCCGGTGCGGCCGGGCCGGGACCGGAACCGCCGGCCAGCACGTCGAGGTAGCCGTCGGCGCCGAGGGCCTCGGCGCGGCGGCCCTTGTGCGGGCCGAGGTCGGAGCAGACGACGGTGCCGAAGCCGAGCCGTTTGGCGGCGATCAGGCAGCCGAGGCCGATGTTGCCCGCGCCGATGATCCGCACGGCCCGACCGTCCGCCGGGCCGGCCAGGGCGACGGCGTGGTGGGCGATCGACAGCGGCTCGACCAGCGCCCCGAGCTCCGGATCGGTGCCGGCGGGCAGGCGGTAGGTCATGGCGGGCCGCAGCGTCACGTACTGCGCGAAGGAGCCGTCCCAGCCGAGGTGGCACAGGTTGGCCTTGGCGCCGCACAGGTTGGTGCGCCCCCGTGCGCACATCGGGCAGTCGCCGCAGTGCGCGTAGGCGGCGGCGCACACGAGCTCGCCCTCCGCGAACCCGCCGGCCGGGGTGACGACGGTGCCGCACAGTTCGTGGCCGAGCACGGTCGGCGCGGTCTTGTACGGGTGGGCGCCGCGGTAGGTGGCCAGGTCGGAGCCGCAGATGCCGGTGGCTAGCACCCGGACCAGCAGCTCACCGGGGGCGACCGTCGGCAGCGGGGTGCGCCGGTGCTCGATCCGGCCGTAGTCGGCCAACACCGCGCTCTCCATGGTGTTATGACTGGTCGTCAACACTGGTTGGGCACCTCCTGGCCGGCCAGGGCGGCGGCCACCGAGTCGACCAGGATGCGGCCGATCCGGACCTGCGAGTCCACCGACATCGCGCCGATGTGCGGGGTGATCACCACGTTGTCCAGTTCGTGGAGCCGGTTCGGGCGGCCCTCCTCGGCCACCACGTCGAGTCCGGCGCCGGCGATCCGGCCCTCGGCGAGCGCCTCGTACAGCGCGTCCTCGTCGACGACCAGGCCGCGGGAGACATTGACCAGCAGGCTGGTCGGCTTCATCGCGGCCAACGCGGCGGCGTCGATCAGGTGGTGCGTCCGGTCGGTCAGCGGGACGGCCAGACAGACCACGTCGGCGGCCGGCAGCAGCGTCCTCAGCGGCGCCAACTCGTAGTCGAGCCGCTCCAGTTCGTGTCGGCGGTCGTCGTCGGGACGGGCCACGTCGACCAGCACCCGCATGCCGAGGGCGCGGCCGAGCGCCGCGATCCGGGAGCCGATCCGGCCGTAGCCGACCAGTCCCAGGGTCTTGCCGCCGAGTTCGGACCCGGACAGCGCGGCCTTGTTCCAGATCCCGGACCGCACCTGGCGGTCCGCCAGCGCCAGGTGGCGCCCGACCGTGAGCATCAGCCCGAGGGCCAGCTCGGCGACCGCCGGAGCGGAGACGGCGGGGATGTTGAAGACCGTCACGCCGGCCGCTGTGGCCGCCCCGACGTCGATGTTGTCGATCCCGGAACCCGCCCGGGCGATCACCTTGAGCCGCCGGGCCGCCGCGATGACGGGGGCGTCCAGGCGCACCCCGCTGCGCAGCACGATCACGTCCTGGTCGCGCACCAGCCGGAGCAGTTCGTCGACGGGCGGGCGCAGCGCCACGGTGACGTCGTGGCGCCGGCGCAGCTCGTCCAGCGCCCCCGGGTCGATGGGGTCGAGCACCAGGAGGCGGGCGCGTGGTACCCCGGCCCGCGGCGCCTGCTCGGCCAGCGCCCGCCGGTCGAGCTTGCCGGAGGAGGTGAGCGGCAGCTCCTCCACCGGGTGGAACCGGTTGGGGACCAGTTGTGCGGGCATGGTGCTGCGGACGTGCCGCCGCAGGGCGGCGACGTCCAGTGCCCCGGGTCCGGCCGGGACGACCAGCGCGGTCAGCAGCTCGTTGCCCGCGCCGTCCCGGACGACCAGCGCGGCGGCGTCGCGGACCTGCGGGGCGGCCCGCAGACCGGCCTCGACCTCGCCGAGTTCGACCCGGTGGCCGCGGAGCTTGACCTGCTGGTCGTTGCGGCCGAGGTAGGCGAGCCCGCCGTCGGGCAGTCGACGGGCGAGGTCGCCGGTGCGGTACATCCGGCGGCCGTCGAGGACGCGGAAGCGCTCGGCGGTGAGTTCGGGCCGGTTCAGGTAGCCGTCGGCGACCCCCGACCCGGCCACCCACATCTCGCCGGTCTCGCCGTCCGGGACCGACCGGAGCGCGTCGTCGCGCAGTTCGATCGCCAGATGGGGCAGCGGGCGGCCGATCGGCGAGGCGGTGCCGCCGGCCAGCTGCTCCGGGGTGAGCACCAGGTGGGTGGCGTGCACGGTGGTCTCGGTGATGCCGTACATGTTGACCATGACGGGCGCCGGAGCGGGTGCGGCGGCGAGGAAGCCGCGCACCACGTCGAGGTCGACGCTCTCGCCGCCGAAGACCACGTACCGCAGCGCGGTCGCCGGGGCGCCCGAGTCGGTGTACTCCCGGGCGAGGTGGCGGAAGGCGGACGGGACCTGGTTGAGCACCGTGATCCGCTCGTCCGCCAGCAGCCGCAGGAAGTCCTCCGGCGCCTGCGCCGTGGCCGCGGGCACCGGGACGGCGGTCGCGCCGGTCGCCCAGGCGCCCCACAGCTCCCAGACCGAGAAGTCGAAGGAGGCGGAGTGGAAGAGGGTCCAGCGGTCGTCGGTGCCGAGGTCGAACAGCGGCAGGGTGGCCCGCAGCAGTTCCAGGACGTTGCCGTGGGTGACCACGCAGCCCTTGGGCACGCCGGTGGAGCCGGAGGTGTAGATCACGTACGCCGGGTCGTCCGGGCCGGGTGCGGCCCCGGTCGGCCCGGAGGCCGGTGCGGCGGGCTCCGGGGCGGCGGCCTCGGGGTCGACCGCGGGATCGATCACGGGGGCGATCACGGGCAGCGCGTCCAGCCCGCAGGCCGCGGCCCGGTCGGGGTCGCCGACCAGGGCCGCGAGACCGGCGTCCCCGGCCATGAACCGGAGCCGGTCGGCCGGGTACGACGGGTCGAGCGGCACGTACGCCGCGCCGGACCGCAGGACGCCGAGGATCCAGGCGGGCGCCCGGTGCGAGCGCTCCAGGAGCACGCCCACCAGGTCGCCGCGGCCCAGGCCGGCGGCGGTCAGCCGGGCGGCGACGGCCCCGGCCGTCCGGTCGAGTTCGGCGTAGCCGAGCCGCTCGCCGCCGCCGGCCACCGCGGCCGCGTCGCCGCGCACGGCGGCGACGCGGGCGAACAGCTCCGGCAGCGACCGGGCGTCGGCCGCCAGACCGGACAGGCCGGGCTGCTCGGGCTGCTCGGGCTGGCCTGGCTGCTCGGGCTGGCCGGGCTGGTCTGGCTGGTCTGGCTGGTCAGACAGCTGCATGGTTGCCACCGACCGCCATCACGTCACCCTGGCCGACCGGCTTGTAGTAGTCGGTGGGGTGGACCTGGTCGCCGAAGTCGCCGAACATCCGGCGCAGCCGCGGCGACATCCGGTCCAGCACCTCGGCCGGCTGCTGGAGGTAGTCGTGCGGACGGTGCCACAGGTGCCCGTAGCGCAGGATGAAGGTCTTGCGCTCCTGGACCTTGTTGGGCGCCACGGCGTGCCACAGCGAGTACGGGAAGATCAGCACGTCACCCGGCGCGGCCTTGACCTCCAGCGCGTCCTCGGGCAGCACCCCTTGGCGCAGCGGCTCGTCGAGTTCCTCGATGTAGCAGAGCGCCGTCCGGTCGGTCGGCACCCGGCGGTGGCTGCCGGGGACGAGCAGGAAGTTGCCGCTGTCGGACTTCGTGGTGTCGGTGAAGAACACCTGCGCCTTGACCTGGAGGCTCGGGCTGCCGTGGACGAGCCGCAGCTGCTGCAGGTACTCGCCGCCGTCGGTGTGCCAGTACTCGAGCGCCTCGTCCTGGAGCGAGCGGACGAAGATCTCGGTGCCGAGGAGCTGGACGCTGCCGGCGAGCAGCGACATCAGCGGGCCGACCAGCTTCGGGTGGTCGAGGAAGTAGTCCATGCCCGTGGTGCGGGCCACCGCGTCGCGCACCCGGACGGTGTGGGCGCGGTCGGTGAAGCTGGCGTGGTTCCCGATGGTCCGCGCGCCGTCGGCGACCACCTCGTCGATGACGGCGAGGCCGCGCTCCACCTCCTCGGGGCCGAACAGGCCCCTGAGGTGGAGGTAGCCGTTCCGCTCGTAGCTCTCGAGCTGCTCGTCGGTGAGCGGCGTCCAGTCGCGTTCGACGGCGGTCTCGACCGTCGACTCGCGGATGGTCGCGATGTGCAT
Organism: Kitasatospora purpeofusca; assembly: GCF_034043715.1. Lineage (GTDB taxonomy): Bacteria > Actinomycetota > Actinomycetes > Streptomycetales > Streptomycetaceae > Kitasatospora > Kitasatospora purpeofusca_A. The sequence continues at coordinate 102,961 of NZ_JAXCLC010000009.1, forward strand.
GCCGGTGTCGTCCATGGTGTTCTCCTTCGTCGACGGGTCGGTGCGCGCGGGCACGGCGGTCACGGGCGCAGCTCCTCGGCCCACCGGTACAGCCGGGCCTCCACGGCGTCCCACAGGGCCAGCACGTCGGGGGCGGTGTACCAGTCGGTCTTGAACATGACGTTCACGGTGACGCCGTCCTCGTCCTCGTCCCAGAAGGTCGCGATCGCGGCGTCGTGCCAGCCGTTGGAGATCCGCAGCGGCGCGGTCCGCACGCCGGGGATCTCGATCTCGCCGACGCTGCGGCGCATGCCGAGCGGGCGGGCGTTGAAGGTGACGTACGGGACGGTGGCCTGCCGGCCGAGCGCCCGCGGGTCCATCAGGTCGATCAGGGCGGGCCACGGCAGGTCGCTGTCGTCCAGGGTGACGAGGATCCGCTCGCGGAAGTGCCGCAGGTACTCCACCGGGTCGGGGTGCCGGCCGGGCTCGCTGGCCAGCACCGTCTTGCTGGCGAACCAGCCGACGGTGTGGGTGAGTCCGGGCAGCTCCCGGTTGGCGGTGGACAGCGTGGTGGCGACCACCGGGCGGCCCGAGCGCTCGTGCAGCGCCCGGTGGAGCGCGGCGTGCATGAGGTTCAGGCCGGTCATCCGCAGCGGGCGGGCCACCGCGGCGAGGTCGCGGCAGAGCCCGCCCGGCAGGCGGCGGACGAAGTCCTCGTTCTGCTCGTACCGGATGCCGGTCGCGCCGCTGAACCCCTCGACCGGCATGGCCGGAATCGCGCCGATGCCGTCCAGCCGGGCGGCCAGCCGGGCGAGCGCGGCGCGCCCGGCCGGCGAGTCGACGGCGAGGTTCTGCCGGCGGACGAACTCCTGGAAGGGCAGCTCGATCGGCGGCAGCGGCGGCACCGCGGCGCCCACCTCCTGCCCGTAACCGACGGCGAGGTCCCGGATCAGGGCGTTCAGCGACCAGCCGTCGCTCACCATGTGCTCGGTGACGAGCGCGAAGTACGTCTCCTGCGGCGAGCGCGGGAGCACCACCAGCCGGGCGACCGGCCCGTTCACCAGGTCGAAGGGCTCGATCACGGCCTCGCGGACCGCGGCCCGGTCGGCCTCCTCGTCCGCCCCGGCGGGCAGCCGCCGGAGGTCCTGCGGCTCGGCGGCGCCGACGTGCCACAGCGCCCGGTCGGTGTCGAAGCCGCTGAGCAGGGCCGGGTGGCGGCGCTGGACGGCGTGCCAGGCACGGTTCAGCGCGGCCAGGTCGAGCGTGCCGTGCAGGACCAGCGGCAGGGTGCTGTGGTGCGGGTTGAACACGCCCCGCTCGGCGTCCTCCCGGGTCTGGCCGAGCCGGTGCCGGTGGTTCCAGGAGGCCCGCAGGGTCTCACGCATGGTTCAGCTCCCGCTCCCGGACCAGGTCCGTGAGGGCCGGGAGGCCGTCCGGCCCGCCGGCCCGGACCAGCGAGGCGCCGTCATGGGCCCGGCGCCCGCCGTCGGCCCGCAGCGGACGCAGCAGCAGCTGCGCCGGGTCGCAGATCACCTCGACCAGCGCCGGCCCGTCCTCGGCCAGCACGGTGGCGATGTCGGCGTCGAGCGTGCCGGTGTGCCGCAGGGTGCGGTACGGCAGCCGGAACGCCGTGGCGACGGCGGAGAAGTCGAGGGTCTCGGGCTCCTCCAGCTCCGGTCCCCCGACCAGCGCGGCCTGCGACTCGCGGATGGAGGCGTAGCCGCCGTTGTTCAGCACGAACACCTTGATGCCCAGGCCGTACTGGCTGATGGTGGCGAGCTCCTGGATGTTGAGCTCGATCGCGCCGTCACCGACGATCACCAGCACCTGGGCGTCCGGCCGGGCGAAGGCCGCGCCGACCGCCATCGGCACGGCCGCGCCCATGTTGAGGAAGGCGGCCGAGGTGATCTCCCGCTGGGAGGCGGTGAACTCCAGGGTCTGGCCGGTGACGTAGTAGGCGCTGCCGGTGTCGACCACGAAGACGTGGCCGGGGCCGGTCTGCGCCTCCAGCCGGTCGACGAACCGGTAGGAGTTGATCGGGCCGTCCGGCCGCTGCTCGCCGACGGTGGGGTGGGCGGCCTTGAGCGCGGCGCACTCGGCGAGCCAGGTCTCGTGGGCGGGGGCGGCGGGTTCGGCCGCCTCCTCCTGGAGTGCCTCGACCAGCCGGCCGACGTCCATGCAGACCGGGAAGTCCACCCGGACGCCCTTCTTGGTCAGCTGCGACGGGTCGATGTCGACCGCGACGACGGTGGCGTCCGGGTCGAAGGCGTCCGCGTCCTCGCCGACGAAGGCGGTGGACAGGCTGGAGCCGAGCGAGATCACCAGGTCCGAGCGGCCCATGATCAGCCCGGGGTAGAGCCGGCCGCGGATGCCGCCCTGGCCGAAGCAGAACTCCGAGTCGTACGGGAGCAGGTCGGTGCCCAGCCGGGAGGTGACCACCGGGATCCGCAGCTTCGCCACCATGGCCCGGAAGGCCTGCACGGCGTCGGCCTGCCGGACGCCTTGGCCGGCGACGATCAGCGGGCGCTCGGCGGAGCGCAGCATGGTCATCAGCTGCCGGGCGGTCTGCCGGGCGCCGGAGCCGCGCGGTTCGGCGGCGGGCGGCTCGGCCCCCTCCAGGGTGTCCGGGTCGACCCGCGCGGCCTGGACGTCCAGCGGGATGTCCAGCCAGACCGGGCCCGGGCGGCCCTCCAGGGCGTGCCGGACGGCCTCGTCCAGGTGGCGGCGGATGTCGCCGGGGCGCTCCACCACCGCGGAGTACTTGGTCATGCTGCGGGCGCTGCGCACCACGCCGAAGCCCTGGACGCCGAAGGAGCGCACGCCCTCCTCCATGTGCCGGGTCTCGACCTGGCCGGAGACCACCAGTACGGGCACGCCGTCGGCGTACGCGTCGACCAGTCCGGCCAGCGCGTTGACGGCGCCCGGGCCGCTGGTCACCAGCGCCACCCCGAGTTCGCCGGTCAGCTTGGCCGCGCCGGTGGCCATCAGCGCCGCCGCGGTCTCGTGCCGGGCGCAGATGGTCACCAGGCCCGGCTGCCGGCTGAAGGCCTGGTCGAGGTGGATGGAGCCGGTGCCGGAGAGGCTGTAACAGGTGCGCACGCCCAGCGCGTGCAGGTAGGCGGCCGTGTAGTCGGCCACGGTGACGGTCATGCCAGCCACTGCGCCACCCGCTTCGCCACGCCCTGCGCCGTCAGGCCGAAGTGCTCGTACAGGAACTCGGCCGGGCCGATCGGCGCGTACTCGTTCGGCACGCCGAGCTGGAGCACGGGCACCGGGTGGGTGCGGACGACGGTCTCGGCGACCGCCCCGCCGAGGCCGCCGTTGAGCACGTGGTCCTCCGCGACCACGAGGCGTCCGCTGTGGCGCGCGGCCCGTCCGATCGCCTCCGCGTCGATCGGCTGGACCGACCCCAGGTGCAGCACGCCGGCCCGGACGCCCTCGGCCGCGAGCAGGTCCGCGGCCTCCACCAGGCGGGTGGTGAGCAGGCCGGTGCCGACCAGGGTGACGTCCTCGCCCTCGCGCAGCCGCACCGAGCCGCCGTACGCGAAGGAGTGGTCGGCCGGGAACAGCTCGGGCGTGTCCAGCTTGCTGACGATCCGGATGTAGACCGGGCCGTCGTGGGTCATCGCCTCGTGCAGGGCGGCCACGGTGTCCCGGGGGGTGGCCGGCGCCAGGACGGTCATCCGCGGGATCGACCGCATCCAGGCGAGGTCCTCGACGGCGTGGTGGGTGCCGCCGAGCGCGCCGTAGGCGAGGCCGCTGACGAAGCCGCAGAACACCACGTCGGCGTTGGTGTAGGCGGCGTTCTTGATCTGCTCCAGCGCACGGGCGGTCAGGAAGCAGGAGGCGGAGTAGACGAACGGGCGCAGGCCCGCGTTGGCCAGGCCGATCGACACGCCGACCAGGTTCTGCTCGGCGATGCCGACGTCGACGAAGCGGTCGGGCAGCTCGGCCTGGAAGCCGAGCGCCGAGTGGGTCTCGGCCGAGTCGTTGTTGACGATGCAGATCCGCTCGTCGGTGCGCGCCAGTTCGAGCAGGGCCGCCGAGAAGGCGGCGGCGCAGTCAGTCGTCGGTGCCATGCTCAAGCTCCCGGAGTGCCTGGTCGAGAAGGTCGGGGGTCAGTCGGCGGCTGTGCCATTCGAGGTTGCGCTCCATGAAGGAGACGCCCTTGCCCTTGACCGTGGAGGCGATCAGGCAGGTCGGCCGGCCCGGCTCCAGCGGCGCGGCGCCGAGGACGGTCAGCAGTTCCCCGACGTCGTGGCCGTCGACGGTGCGCACGGCCCAGCCGAAGGAGCGCCACTTCTCGTCCAGCGGCTCCAGGGCGTTGATGTCCTCGGTGCTGGCGCCCTTCTGGGCGAGGTTGCGGTCGACGATCACGACCAGGTTCTCCAGCCCCCGCGAGGCCGCCAGCATCGCGGCCTCCCAGTTGCTGCCCTCTTGGAGCTCGCCGTCGCCGGTGAGCACGAAGGTCCGGCGGCCCGAGCCCTGGACGCGGGCGGCGAGAGCCGCGCCCACGCCGAGCGAGAGGCCGTGGCCGAGCGAGCCGGTGTTGAACTCGATGCCCGGCACGCGGGTGGAGACCACCGTGCTCAGCCGGGAGTCCGCCGCGCCGTAGGTCGCGAGCTCCTCCTCGGGCAGGATGCCCCGCAGGGCGAGCACGCTGTACATGGCGGCCGAGGCGTGGGCCTTGCTGAGGATGAAGCGGTCCCGGTCCGGGTCGTCCGGGCCGCCGCGCAGCACGCCGAAGTGGAGTGCGCAGAGGATGTCCATGGCGGAGAGGTCCGCCCCGATGTGGCCGGTGCCGGCGGTGCTGACCGTGGTCAGCGCGAGTGCTCGGGCCCGTGCCGCCCGACGGCGCACCAGCGCCATGTCTTGCGACGACAAGTCTTGATCCTTTCGGTGGGTCGGGGTCGTGGGCGAGGTCGTTGCGGCCGTCAGGCCGTGAACTCCTGCCACTGGTCCAGTCGCTGGAGCGCGAAGACGTCCTTGACCCCGGCGATGCTGTCCTCCAGGTGGGCCGAGTGCCCGGTCTCGTAGATCGAGCCGAGGGCGGACCGCAGGGAGGTGATGGTGGCGCGCAGGCCCTGGTTGGCGTAGATGACGGCGGAGACGCCGGCCGCGCGGGCCTCGTCGGCGTGCCAGTCGGGGTAGGTGGTGGGCACCACGACGACCGGCAGCCGGTCGTCCCACTGGTCGAGGAAGGAGAGCACCTCGTCCTTGGTGGCCTGCTTGGAGTGGACCAGGACGGCGTCGGCGCCGGCGTCGGCGTAGACCGCGCAGCGCTTGAGCGCCTCGTCGACGCCCAGCCCGCTGATCATCGCCTCGGTGCGGGCGATGACGAAGAAGTCCTCGCCGCGCTGGGACTTCTTGGCCGTCTCGATCTTGTGGGCGAAGGCGTTCACGTCGAGCAGGCTGTGGTCGGCCGCGGCGAAGCTGTTCATCTTCGGGAAGACCTTGTCCTCCATGCACACGGCGGTGATGCCGGCCTGCTCGTACTCGGCCACCATGTACGCCACGTTCATGCTGTTGCCGAAGCCGGTGTCGCAGTCGGCGACCACCGGGACGGAGAGCGCCTTCTGGATGTGCGCGGCCGCGTCCAGGTACTCGCTCATGCTGAGCAGGCTGGCGTCGGGCAGGCAGCGGGCGGCGGAGATCTCGAAGCTGGAGGCCCAGACGGCCTGGAAGCCGACCTGCTCGGCGATGACGCCGCCGAGCGCGGAGTGCGCGCCGGCGATCCGGACGAGCGGGTTGTCCGCGAGGACGCCGCGGAACGAGGGGTAGCTGTGGGGGGTGGGGCTCACGTGGTGCTCCTACGTCTGGGGTGATGGTTCATTTGACGGTTCGTCGGGCACGCCGGACGGCGGGGCGTCCCGGACGAAGGCCCACAGGGCGGTCAGGCCGCAGATCACGAACACTCCGGCCAGCAGCAGCCAGCCGACGGCGCCCATGCCGAGCGGGAGCATGACCACCAGCGCGGGCCCGAAGAACTGCTGGAGTCCCCGGCCGAGCCCGAACACGCCCTGGTACTCGCCCATCCGGCCCTCGGGCGGCAGGGTGAAGGACAGTCCCCAGCCGCCGGCGGACTGGGCGAGTTCGCCCAGGGTCATCAGGACCGTGCCGGCGAACAGCAGGACGACGGCCAGCGAGGTGTCGGCGGCGCCGGATCCGGCGAACAGGCAGCAGGCCAGCGCCATCAGCAGGCCCGCCCGCAGCAGCAGGCGACCGGAGCCGGACACGGTCTCCGAGCCCTTGCCCGCGGCGACCTGGAGCAGCACCACCAGAACGGTGTTGACCACCGTCAGGGCCGCCACCAGGGCGCCCGGGGCGCTGGTGCGGTCGACGATCCACAGCGGCACGCCCACCGCGAGCACCGGCTGGAACAGCTCCAGGATCCCGGTGAGCGCGGTGGCCAGCAGGAACCGGCGGTCCCGGAAGGCCGCCCAGGAGCGTCCCGCGGCGGCCGGGACCACCTCGGGGCCGTCCGGCCGCAGGCCCAACGCCATGATGGCACAAAGCAGTTGGAGGGCCACGTTGACCGCGATCACGACCAGGAAGGCGGTCCGCGAATCCGTCGCCAGGGCGGCGCCGGCCAGACCGGCGCCGGCCGTGAAGCCGAGGTTGAACAGGCTGCGCATCCTCGCCCGGACCCCCGCGGAGCGGGCGGAGCCGAACAGGGCGTGGGTCAGGGCCGCGCGCAGCGGGCTGCCGACCGTCTCACACACCGCGATCGCGCAGGCCACGGCGGTGAACGCGGCCACCCCCTCGACGAAGGCGTAGCCGACGAACAGCACCGCGAGCAGACCGTAACTGGCCGCCAGCGGCCGCCGCGCACCGAACCGGTCGGCGACCCGCCCGCCCGGGACGGTGGCGAGGAACCCGCACAGTCCGGCCGCCGACATGGCCACCGAGACGCTCTCGGCGGACAGCCCGACGGTCCTGGTGAAGAAGATGGCGCTCGAGGTCAGGAAGAGGCCGGTGCCGAGCGACTGGGTGAGCGTGAGCACACCCATGCGGCGCTCGGCCCCGGGCGCCGGGACGAGTTCCTTCAGGAACCCGGCGGCGGCCGAGCCGATGGTGGGCATGGGGCATCCAAGGGGTGGTTCAGGGAGGCGGTTCAGGGAGGTGGTTCACGGAGGCGGTTCAGGGAGGTGGTTCACGGAGGCGGTTCACGGAGGCGGTTCACGGAGGTGGTTCACGGAGGTGGTTCACGGAGTTGGTTCACGGAGGTGGTTCACGGAGGTGGTTCACGGAGGTGGTTCACGGAGGTGTCGCGCCGAGGTCGTGTTCCGGATCCCGGCGGTCGGACGCGACGTCAGCGGTCTACCGCGGCGCCAACGGTCCACCGCCGCGCCCACGGTCCACCGCCGCGCCGACGGACGGCATGCCTCAGACGTGGTCGAGCAGGTCCCGGGCCGTGCGCGTCACGGGTCGGCCGTCGACGACGAACTCGTACGCCAGCAGGGCGACCGCCCGCTCCACCAGCGCGGTCATGCCCCGGTGGTCGGCGGCCGAGCCGCACAGCAGGTCGAGCAGGGTGGTACCGGTCCCGGCGGCCAGCTCGGTGCCGGGCCGTACCGAGAGCCGGTACGAGTCGACCCCGGGCAGCGCCCGGACGGCGGCCTGGCCGTCGACCCGGGTCAGCCGGCCGCCCGCGGTGGGGCCGGGGGTGTAGTACTGGAAGTGCACCCGCTCCGGGCGGGCCGGATTCAGCTCCACGCCGCGACCGAGCGCCAACTCGCCCGCCAGAGCGACGAGATCGAGCCCGACGGACCGTCCGGCCAGATCGGTCTGGTCACCGCCGAGGCGGCCGTTGACCTCGATCAGCCGGGGCCCGGCGGCCGTCAGCTTGATCTCGGTGTGCACCAGACCGTGCGTGACCCCGAGCGCCCGGAGCGCCCGGTCGGCCAGCTCGACCACCTCGGCCTCCGGCCCGGGGGCCAGCTGCGAGGGCCAGAACTGCCCCGACTCCCGGAACGGCGGTGCCAGCGGCAGTTTGCCGGTGACGGCGAAGTGGCGGATCCCGCCGGGGGTGGCGGCGCTCTCCACCGACACGTAGTCCCCGAACGGCGCGCAGTCCGCGCCCCGCAGGAACTCCTCGACCACCAGCGCCGGTTCGGCGCGCAGGAACTCCTCCACCACGGCGGCGCCGCGGTCCGGATCCGTCACCAGGACGGTGTTCCGGCTCCCCTCCCCGCGGACCGGCTTGACCACGGCAGGCAGGCCCACCTCGGCCAGCGCGGCGTGCCAGCCGTCGGCGTCGGTGAGCAGCGCGCTGCGCACGCTGTCCACCCCGGCCTCCCGCAGCCGCCGGCGCTGCGCCGCCTTGTCGGTCAACACCCGCACGGTTTCGGGGGTGTTGAACGGCAGGCCGAGCAGTCCGGCGAGCCGGGCGGTGTCGGCGAGCATCCGTTCGCTGAACGTCAGGATGCCCGCGGCCCCGTACTCGCGCAGCCGGGCGACGACCGCCTCGTCACCTTCGCCCAGCGTGACGACGCCCGCGCAGTTCTCCTCGAACAGCGGGCCGACCTGCCGGGCGTGGTCGGAGTCGGCCAGGGCGACCAGCACCGGAGCCGTTCGCCCCAGGGCGATCACCTCTCGCGGCGAGGCCGAACCCTGGTCGTAGACGACGACGATGGCCATCGCTCAGGCGCGATCGAAGAGTCGGGGGTCCTCGACGGCCTCGGCGAGCTGCCGGAGGGTGCTGCGGCGCAGCACCGCCGACCGGGGCATGTCCAGACCGGACTCGATGGCCCGGGTGGAAATCGCGAGGGCCAGCAGGGAATCCCCGCCGAGGTCGAAGAAATCGGCGTCCAGGTCGTCGACCGGCGTACCGAGGACTTCTTCCCAAATAATTCTGAGTTTTTCCGTGGTGCTGATGTCGGACATACCAGGCCTCTCCCCGTCGGCGTGCATCCGTAAATCGATTATTGGAGCAGGATTGCGGAACTGTCAATTCCGGGAAAACGGCAGGTTAACCGGATCCGGTACCGGAATTCCTGCGGGCAGGGCGAATCACGGCCCCGCCCAGGAAATAATTCCCGGCGGAACCGCCCCCCCTGCGGCCGGTCTCCCGGCAGGGTCAGCCGGCGACCGCCGCGGCCGTCGTCCGCGCCGCTCCGGCCGGGGCCGTCGGCCCGGCCGGGACGCCAGCCGCACCGTCCGCGGTGCGCAGGTACTCGATCAGGCCGGCGATGGAGATCAGCGCCAGGCCGTGCCGGCGAGCGAACTCGCGCAGCTCCGGCAGCCGGGCCATGGCGCCGTCGGCCATCGCGATCTCGCAGATGGCCGCCGCCGGGCGCAGGCCGGCCAGGCGGCACAGGTCCACCCCGGCCTCGGTGTGTCCGGGGCGCGCCGGCACACCGCCGTCGACGGCCCGCAGCGGAAAGACGTGGCCCGGGCGCACCAGCTCGGCCGGGCGGGTGCCCGGCCCGGCCAGCAGGCGCAGGGTGAGCGCCCGGTCGGCCGCCGAGATGCCGGTGCTGATCCCGGTCGCGGCGTCGACCGAGACGGTGAAGGCGGTGCGGTGGTGCTCGGTGTTCTCGCGGACCATCTGGTCCAGTTCCAGCCGGTCGAGGTCCGCGCCGGCCATCGGGGCGCAGAGCAGCCCGCGGCATTCGGTCATGGCGAAGGCGACCAGCTCGGTGCTGGCGAGTTCGGCGGCGAAGACGAGGTCGCCCTCGTTCTCGCGGCTCTCGTCGTCGACGACGACGACCGCCCGGCCGGCCGCGATCTGCGCGACCGCGTACTCGACGGAGTCGAACGGCTGCTCGGTGTCGCCGACCGCGTACGAGCCGGCGTCGGCGGTGGTGGTGCCCGTGGTGTGGCCCATCGGAACTCTCCTCGCGCTCGGGGCGCGGACTTCCGGGGCTGCTGGAGCATGGGCGTGCAGGGACGGCCTTCGACCGCATTCCGGTGGAAGCGGCCCGCGACCGACGGGCCGACGGGAAATCCCCCGGCCATCGGAAAACCTGCTCGCCGCGCACTGCCTCCCTTCCGGACTTTAACCGTCGGTCCAGGAATTTCACCTGGTCAACCGGCCGCTGGCGGCGGACGGGTCGCGGACTGTAACCGCCGGTTCGGACTTTCACCGACCCCGGAGTGCGCAAACGTCTTGAACAACGCTCGTCAACTTCGCACAGTTGCCGCGATCTTGACAAGACGTCGGTGAACCGGTGGCGCCGTGGGCTGCATCACACCGTCCATCGGGGGGCCCGTACCCGCCATTCGGCGGGGCATTGCCAATGCTCCGCAAGCGTGCCTAAGATCCGGACCGCCGATACCTACCCGCGAGTAGCGACCCCCGTTCGACCTGCGTCGAACCACTGGGGAAGGGGTCCGAGGGGCAGGTGTGCGGCACTCCGGCGGGGGCCGGAGTCTCGCCGCCCGCGTTCCGGGGGCGGCATTGCGAAACGGGGGCAAGACGTTCATGCACGATCCTTCGAGAGGTCCGAGGCGCTCCGCCGCGCCCGCCGGCGACGAATCCGGCCGGGGCACGGCCGGGCCCGCGGCCGGCCTCGGCGCAGCCCTGCCCGCGACCGGCCGCGCGGCCGACCCCGACCCCGCGACTGACCCCGACCAGGCGGCCGACCCCGACCCGGCCCTGTCTGCGAGCGGATGGCTGACGCCCGGTCAGGTCGTCCTGCGCCGGGAGATCCTCGACGGACGGGTCTGGCTGAGCTACCCCGTCCGGGTCGTCGCCCACGAACCCGGCCTGCTCGCCGTGTACCTGGCCCACGACACCCGACTCACCTTCGGCGAGGGCGAGTTCAGCTGGGGCCCGCACGGCTGGAGCACCGTCGCCGACCGCTGGCGCAGCCCCGGCGTCCTGCAACTGCAGCGCCCCGGCGAGGCCTACGCCGTCTGGGCCTTCCGCGACCCGGCGACCGACGAACTCTCCGGCTGGTACGTCAACTTCCAGGACCCGTACCGGATCACCGCCGAGGGCGTCGACACCCTCGACCACGAGCTCGACCTCTGGCTCCCGGCCGACGGCGGCCCCTACCGCTGGAAGGACGTCGAGGCCTTCGAGGAGCGCGCCCGCACCGGCGGCTTCACCCCCGAACAGGCCGCCGCCGTCCGCGCCGAGGCCGCCGCGCTCGCCGCCCGGATCGACCGCGGCGACACCTGGTGGGCCGACCGGTGGACGCACTGGCGACCCGCCGCGCAGTGGACCGCTCCCCCTCCCTCGGCCTGAGCCGACCTCCCGCCGTCCGGGGTCCACCCGACCACCTGACCGCCCGACCGCCCGGGCCGTCGGGGCACCGACCGTGCCCCGGCCGCGCGACAGCGCGGCGCCACCGCACCGCGGCAGCCCCCACCGCTGCACCGCAGCACCGTTGCACCACAGCACCGTTGCACCACAGCACCGCAGCACCACGAAAGGAACGACCGATGCGCATAGCCCTGGTGACCTCCCCCGGCTCCGTCGAGATCCGCGAGACCCCGCGCCCCGGGATCGGCGAGGACGACGTGCTCGTCCGGATCGCCGCCTGCGGCCTGTGCACCATGGAGGCCAAGCTCTACACCGGCGCCATGCCCGTCTACCCCGTGGCCGCCGGCCACGAGGTCTCCGGCCGCGTCGAGCAGGTCGGTGCACGCGCCGCCGCACTGGAGGACGCCCCCGCCGTCGGCGATCTGGTCACCGTGGACCTGCTGACCCGCTGCGGCAGCTGCCGCCACTGCCGCTCCGGCAACAGCGCCATCTGCGCGTCCCCGCAGGGCAGTCTGCTGCCGGACGGCAGCATCAGCATGGGCGCCGGACTCGCCGAGTACGTCCGGGTCCCGGCCGCCCACGCCTGGCCGGTCGGCGACGCCGATCCGCTGCACGCCGCCATGGGCGAGCCGCTGGCCTGCGTCGTGCACTCGTTCCGGCGCGGCTCCTTCCAGCCCGGCGACCGGGTCGCGGTGATCGGCGGCGGCTTCATGGGCCGACTGCACCTGCTGCTCGCCCAGCACCAGCAGGCCCGCTCGGTCACCGTGATCGAGACCGACGAGGCCCGCCGCACCGCGGCCCTGGCGGCCGGCGCCGACCACGCCGTGACGCCCGAGGAACTCGCGGAACTCGTGGAACTCCCCAAGGCCGACGTGGTGTTCGTCACCATCGCCTCCCGCGAGGCGATCGCCGCCGGCTTCCGCGCCGCGGCCGACGGCGCCCGGCTGGTCCTCTTCGGCGGCTCCCACGACACCCCCGACGCCGTCCTGCCCGGCTACGAGGTGCACCGCCGCCAGCTCACCGTGACCGGCTCCTACAGCCAGGAGCCCGCCGACTGGCGTGCCGCCGCCGCCCTGCTGCGCAGCGGAGCGCTCGCCGATCGGCTGGCCCCGCTGGTCACCTCGCGCCACGAACTGGCGGACGTGGACAAGGCGTTGACCGAGAGCTCCGGCTCACCGGTCTTCCGGGTCTTCGTCGAACCCCGCTGACCCCCCCACTCCCCACACCCTCCTGACACCCCGTCGGGCGCCCTCCAGGCGTCGGACACCCACCCGCACCCGCACCACCAGGAGACCCCCGTGAGCACCACCCCCGCCGCCACCCGCCCCACCCTGCGGATCGGCGCCCAGCTCCACCCCCAGCACTGCGACCTGGCCGACCTGCGGGCCGCCTGGCGCGCCGCCGACGAGCTCGGCGTCGACTCGCTGTGGACCTGGGACCACTTCATGCCGCAGACCGGCGACCTCGACGGCCGCCACTACGAGTGCTGGTCGCTGCTGGCCGCGATGGCCGTCGAGACCAGCCGGGCCACCATCGGCTCCCTGGTGACCTGCACCGCCTACCGCAACCCCCACCTGCTCGCCGACCAGGCCCGCACCGTCGACCTGCTCAGCGGCGGCCGCCTGGTGCTCGGCGTCGGCGCCGGCTGGTTCGAGCAGGAGCACCGCGAGTACGGCTACCCGTTCCCCGGCCCCGGCGGCCGGATCGACGCCTTCGAGGAAGCCGTCACCGCGATCCGCGACCGCCTGACCCGGCTCAACCCCGCGCCGGTCGGCCCGCTGCCGATCCTCATCGGCGGCGGCGGCGAGAAGCGCACCCTCCAGGCCGTGGCCCGGTACGCCGACCTGTGGAACTGGTACGGCTGGGACTCCACCGACCCGGTGGCCGAGTTCGCCCGCCGCAGCGGCCTGCTCGACGACTGGTGCGCCGAGGTCGGCCGCGACCCGCGCGAGATCGGCCGCACCGTGATGATCGACGCCCCGCAGACCGGCCTGGCCGAGGCTTTCGCGGCGGCCGGCGCCACCGAGATCATCGTCTCCGTCCCCGGCCCGTTCGACCTCGCCCCGGTCCGCGAGCTGCTCGCGCTGCGCGACGGCCTGACCGGCCCGACCGGCCCGACCGGCCGATGAGCGGATCCGGACAGCCGGACGGGCGTCCCGGCTCCGGGTTCCACGGCCTGATGGCCGCCCTGCTGGCGTCCAGCGCCGGCATCGGCCTGGTCTTCCCGCTCACCAGCATCTACATCAGCGACCAGCTCGGGCTGGGCGGGACCGGCGCCGGCGGCTACTTCGTGGCGATGGCCGCCGCCGGGTGCGCCGCCGCGGTCCTCGGAGGCCCCCGGGCCGACCGGGGCAGCGCGGCGGCGGTCGGCGCGGTCGGCACCACCTCGCTGGTCCTCTCCTACGCGCTGCTCGGCGCCGCGGGCGGCAGCCTGCCCGTGACGGCCTCCGGCCTGCTCGCGGGCGTCGGCTACGGCCTGCAGTACGCGGCTGTCACCGGGGTGGTCACCGCCCTGGTGCCGGCCGCGGGGCAACGCCGCGCCTTCGTGCTGCGCCATGTGATGACCAACGCGGGCATGGGTCTGGGCGCCACCGGCGGCGGGCTGCTGCTCGCCGCCGGGCACCCGGCGGGCACCCTGCCCTGGCTGTACGAGGCGGCGGCGGCCGCCTCGGTGCCGCTCGCCGTGCTCTTCCTGCTGCTCCACCGGCGCCGCCCGGCCGCGCCCGACGGGCCGGGCGTGCCCGAGCTGCCGAACACGGCGGACATACCGAGCATGGCGGGCACACCGGATATGCCCACCGCGCCCGGCGGCGGTGCCACGGACCGGGAACCGGACCCGCCGGGCTACCGGACCCTGCTGCGCAGCCGTCCGATCGCCCTGCTGATGCTCGCCCAGGCGCTCTTCGCGACCGCCGGCTTCACCCAGATCGAGGCGACCGTCCCGCTGCTGCTGCACCACGGCATGGGCATCGGCCTGGCCGGCGTCAGCGCGGTCACCGTCGGCAACGCCCTCGTCCTGCTCCTGCTCCAGCACCCCGTCGCCCGGCGCCTCGAAGCGCTGGCCGAGGAGGCCGCCCTGATCGCGGCGCCACTGCTGTGGTGCGCCGCGTTCGGCGCGGGCGCCCTCGCGGCGGCCACCGGCGGCGCGGCCAGGACCGCCCTGCTGGCCGCCTTCGCCGCGCTCTTCGCGATCGGCGAAATCGCCTACTCCTCGGCGTTCTTTCCGCTGCTGGTACGGTTCTCGGGCCCCGCCTCGCTCGGCCGGGGCAGTGCACTGTCCTCGCTGGCCTGGAGCACGGGGACGGCCGTCGGGCCACCGCTGGGCATCGCGGTCGTGACGGCCACCGGCACCGGAACGGGCTGGCTCGCGCTCGCCGCGGGCGCCGCGGCGGTCCTGGCCGTCACCCTCCTGCTGCGCCGCACGGCCCGATGAACGCACCGAGCCGGCCGCGGCCCGGCGCCAGAACCACCCACCCTGCGTACGGGGAGACGAACGGAGCTTCCGTGTCAGAGCCGAAGACCGCCCACCGGACGCCACCGGCACCGGACGCCACCCCGGTGCCCCGGGCCACCGCCACCGGCCGGTCCGCCACCGGCCGGTCCGCCACCGGCCGGTCCGCCACCGGCCGGTCCGTCACCGGCCGGTCCGCACGGGCCACCGGCCGACTCGCGACGGTCCTGCCGCCGCTGGTGTTCGGCCTGATCCTGGTGGGCACCTGGGACGTCGTCACCCGGACCAAAGCCGTCTCGGCGTTCTTCCTGCCCTCCCCCGGCACCGTCGCCCAGGCCTTCGTCCACGCGGTCACCGACGGCGGACTGCTCGGCTACGCCTGGCAGACCGTCGTGGAGAGCGCCGCCGGCAGCGGCCTGGGCATCGCGGCGGCCCTGCCGCTCGGCTACCTGATGGCCCGCAGCACCGTCGCCGCACGAGCCCTGCAGCCCTACCTCGCCGCCTCCCAGGCCGTACCGGCGGTGGCGCTCGCGCCGCTGCTCGCCCTGTGGATCGGGTACGGGCTGCTGCCGATCGCCATCCTCTGCGCGCTGCTGGTCTTCTTCCCGATGCTGGTCAACACCATGCTCGGCCTGCGTGAACTCGACCCCGAGGTGCTCAACGCCGCCCGGGTCGACGGGGTGGGCCGGTGGGGCATGCTGCGCCACATCGAGTTCCCGCTGGCGCTGCCGAGCATCCTCGCCGGGGTCCGCACCGGGTGCACGCTCTCGATCACCGGCGCGGTGGTCGGCGAGTTCGTGATGGGCGGCGAGGGCCTCGGCCAACTGCTCGCCGTCCAGCGCGGCCAGGCCGACTCCACCGGCCTGTTCGTCTCGCTGCTCACCCTCACCCTGCTGGCCGCCGCCACCTACGGAACCGTCCGGCTGGTCGAGTTGACCGTGGACCGCTGAGCACCGGCTCCTCGTTCCTCGCGCCTCGCACCTCGCGCCTCCGCTTCCGCCTCCGCTTCCGCTTCCGCCGCCGGTTCGGCATCCACCTCCACTTCCGCTCCCCGTGCCTGCTCCCGTCGAAATCCCTACGAACAAGGACTGTCGCATGCCCAAGACCACCGCCCGCGCCGCCGGGGCGCTCGCCCTCCTCCTCGCGGGCAGCGCCACGCTCTCGGCCTGCGCCTCCGACCCGACCGCCGCCAAGTCCTCGGACGGCAAGGCCGGCGGCGCCCTCACCGTCGGCCTCACCTATATCCCCAACATCCAGTTCGCCCCCTTCTACGTGGCGGAGAGCAAGGGCTTCTACAAGGAGGCCGGTCTCAAGGTGACGCTTCGTCATCACAGCTTCACCGACGACCTGTTCGGCGCCATGACCGGCGGCCAGGAGGACGTGGTCTTCGCCGGCGGCGACGAAATGCTCCAGGCCCGGGCCAAGGACGTGCCGGTGGTGGACATCGCCACCCTCTACCACACCTACCCGGTGGCGATGCTGGTGCCGCAGGACTCCCCGATCCACACCGTCGCGGACCTGCGCGGTCACAGCATCGGCACCCCCGGCCCCTACGGCGAGACCTACTTCGGCCTGCTGGCCCAGCTGAAGGCCGGCGGACTGACCACCAAGGACGTCGACGTCCAGCACATCGGCTTCACCCAGCAGGCCGCCCTGGTCGGCAAGAAGGTCGACGCCGTGATGGGCTACCTCAACAACGACGCCGTCCAGTTCCAGCAGGCCGGCCTGGCCGTCCGCGCCGTCGAGGGCACCGGCGGCGCCTCGGCCCTGCCGCTGGTCGCGGCCGGCCTCGGCGCCACCAGGGCCACCCTGGACAAGCGCGGCGACGACGTGCGCAAGTTCGTGGCGGCCACGCTGCGCGGCGTCCAGTACACCGTCGAGCACCCCGACGAGGCGGTGTCGATCAGCAAGACCCACATCCCGGGCATGAACGACCAGAAGCAGCAGGACGCCGCGCTCGCCGTCCTCCGCGCCACCGTCCCCCTGATGCAGCCGCCCGCCACCGGGAAGCCGGGCCTCAACGACCCGGCCACCTGGGACCGGATGGCCGCCTTCATGCAGGAGCAGGGCCTGATCGAGAAGCCCGCCACCCCCGCCGAGGCGTTCAGCAACGAGTACCTCCCGTAGGTCCCGGACGGTCGGGCACCGTGGGGGCCGGCCCGGCCCGGCCCGGCCCCCACCCCGGTCAGCGGCGGCCGAGGGAGCGGTACGTCCAGCCGGCCGCCCGCCACGCCCGGGGGTCCAGGACGTTGCGGCCGTCGACGACGGCCCGGACGGCGACCTCCTCGCCCAGGGCCGCCGGGTCGAGTTCCACGAACTCGCGCCACTCGGTCAGCAGCAGCACCACCTCGGCCCCGCGCGCGGCCGCCGCGGCGGAGGCGGCGTAGGCCAGGTCGGGGAAGGCCTTGCGGGCATTGTCCAGGGCCGCCGGGTCGTACACCGAGACCTGCCCGCCCTCGCGCGCGATCGCCGCGGCGACGTCGAGCGCGGGCGAGTCACGGATGTCGTCCGACTCGGGCTTGAAGGCGGCGCCGAGCACCGCGACCCTGCGGCCGGCGAAGGAGCCGGCCACCAGTTCCCGGGCGTGGTCGACGGCGCGGGTGCGGCGGCGCAGGTTGATCGCGTCCACCTGCCGCAGGAACTCCAGCGACTCGCCGGTGCCCAACTCCTCGGCGCGGGCGACGAAGGCCCGGATGTCCTTGGGCAGGCAGCCGCCGCCGAAGCCGAGTCCGGCGGCGAGGAAGCGCCGGCCGATCCGCTCGTCGTGACCCAGCGCCTCGGCCAGCCGCACCACATCGGCGCCGGCCGCCTCGCAGACCTCGGCGATCGCGTTGATGTACAAGATCTTGGTCGCCAGGAAGGCGTTCGCGGCGGTCTTGACCAGTTCGGCGGTGGCGTAGTCGGTGACCACGGTCGGGATGTCGCCCAGCGGCCCGTACAGGTCGCGCAGCAGACCCTCGGCCCGGCCGGGGCGCACCCCGAGCACGATCCGGTCGGGCATCAGGGTGTCCTCCACCGCATGACCCTCCCTCAGGAACTCCGGGTTCCAGGCGAGTTCGGCGGCCTCTCCGGCGGGCGCCAGCGCAGTGAGCCGGGCGGCCAGCCGCTCGGCCCGTGCCGACCGGGACGGTGGACTTGCCGACGACCACGCAGGGCCGGTCCAGGTGCGGGGCCAGGGCGGCCAGGGCGGCGTCGAGTTGGGAGAGGTCGGCGGCTCCGGAGTCCTTGCTCTGCGGCGTGCCGAGGCAGAGGAAGTGCAGGTCGCCGAAGGCGGCGGCCTCCTTCGGGTCGGTGCCGAAGCGCAGCCGCCCGGCGGCCAGGTTGCGGCGCAACGTTCTCCCAGTCCCTGCTCGTGGATGGGCAGTTCACCGCGGTTGAGGGAGTGGACCCGGTCCTCGTCGATGTCCAGTCCGAGGACGTCGTGGCCGAGTTCGGCCATGCAGGCGGCGTGGGTGATGCCGAGGTAGCCGCTGCCGTCGCCCACTGGACGCCCCAGAACGCCCACCCGATGCCGCTGACCAGGTAGCCCGCCATCAGCAGCGGCACCGGCGGCACCAGCGCGGCGGACAGCGGCATCAGCGGGAAGAGCAGCATCGCCACCGCCCCGCCGAACAGCGGACGGGACGGGCGCAGCCGGATCGCGACCAGGCCGCCGAACACGCAGCCGACACCGAAGGCGCTCTCCGCCCAGCCGAAGGCCGCCTTGCCGTGGGCGTCGATGATGGAGACCGCGCCGACCGGGGTGATCGGGCCCCAGACCGCGACGCCGAGGACCCACCAGATCAGGATCACCGACCACAGCCAGGAGCGGGAGCGGAACTCCGTCCAGCCCTCGCGCAGGTTCTGCAGGGTGGAGGCGCTGCGGTCGGGTTCGACGTACGGCAGCCGCAGGGCCGTCAGACAGAGCCCGCTGACCACGAAGGCGACCGCCGTCGCGGCGAAGACCGACGCCGGGGAGACCACCGCGACCAGGGTGCCGGCGAGGGCCGGGCCGGCCATCGTGGCGACGCCCTGGCTGACCCGCAGCACGCCGTTGGCCTGCTGCGGGTCGGTGGCGACCTGGGGGACCAGGCTGGTCAGCCCCGGTTGGAACATCGCGGTGGCGAGCCCGCCGAGCACCGACGCGAGGACCAGCAGCCACAGCGGCGGGTGGCCGAGCCAGAGGCAGAGCGCGAGTCCGGCCTGGACCGCGCAGCGCGCCCCGTCCGCGGCGATCATCTGCGGCCGGGGGTGGAAGCGGTCGGCGAACACCCCGCCGAACACCACGAACAGGGCGAACGCGCCCATCCAGGCGCCCAGCGCGACGCCGAGGGCGCCGACCCCGAAGCCGAGGGAGAGCACCCGTGCCCTGCCCGCCGTCCCGCCGGCGAGACATGGCCGCGTCAGAACCCGCAGCCCAGCCCCGGTGCGACCGCCCCGCAACGGTCACCCCGACCCCCGCGCCACCACTCCCCGGGACCACGGAACTGGCGCCCCACCGGCCCCCTCGGCCACACTCGCACCGCCCCCGGCCCGAGCGACCGGCCCTCGCCCACCGACCGCGGCTCACCCCGCGCCGGCGGCGGCAGGCAGCCGCGACATCGTCGGAGCCGTCGGCCGATTTCGGTTCGGTCACGGTGTGTCCCTTTGGTCGGTCAATGGCCGGGACTGTGGTGATTGATCTTGTTGGCACCCGGGCCCGGCCGCTCGCATAATTCCGGTCTGACGCGTTTCGAGCGCCCCCGGAGCCGCCGAGGCACCACCGCGGGCAGTCCGCGCGCGAATTCGTGAGCTGTCCCGGGGAGTCCCTTGTCCACGCCCGACCATGCGCCCTCCGCCGTCGATCCGATGCCGGAGGCGGCACTCCACGATGTCGCCGCAGCACAGGACCCACCGGCCGGACCGGCCACCGAACGCCGCCGGAGAGTGCCGCGATCCGTCGCCGTGGCCCTGGCCACCGCCGGGCTGCTCGCGGTGACCGCGACCAGCGCCGTCGTCACGGTCGCCGTCGGCAGGCCGGACGGCCGACCGGCGGTCACCGCCGCCGCCGGAGCGGCCGGAGCCTCGCCGACGGCCGTGACCCCGTCCACGAGCGCCGCACCCGCCTCGCCCCCGGATCCGGCACCGTCGACCCCGCCCACCGTCCCGCCGGCCGCGCCGGCTCCGGCAAGCACCGTCAAGGGCACCGTCAGCGGTGGGCGGCACGAGGGAGACCTGCGCTACTTCCTGCTCCCCGTCCCCGCCGGCGGCGAGTCCTACGGGCCGGTCGACGGCATGCCGATGACCGACGAGGACCTGTCCGCGGCGTACGAGGAGGGGCTGGACATCATGGACGTCCTCAAGTCCTACAAGTTCAAGGACGCCGCGACCCGCGTGTACCGGACCGCGGACGGCAAGACCGAGGTCACCGTCACGCTGCTGCGTTTCGGTTCGGCCGCGGACGCGCGCGACTACGCCAAGAGCCACACCATGAACGGCGACCCGCTGGAGATCACCGGGGACCCGGCCGCCCACGGATACGTCCGCAAGCCCAAGGAGCAGGCCTACACCGGCTCGATGAGCGGCATCTCCGTCCAGGGCGACGTGGAGTACACGGTCGACGTCGACGTGAAGGGCACCCCGGACAAGGCACTGCTGAACGAAGTGATGAAGCGTCAGCGGGACTGGCTGACCTCCGGGCGCTGAATCCCCGCCGCCCCGCCCTCCCCTCTCCGACTGGAGCCACCGCGTGACCATCGAATCCGCGGCGCCGTCGCACGCCGACCCGCCGCCGGCCGGCCCGTTCCCGGGGCAGCCGGAAGAACCACCCACCTCCTCGCCACCCACCGATCCGGCCACCCCGGCCCCGGCTCCGGCTCTGGCGCGCAAGCCGCGCCGCCCGAGGCCGGTCCTGCTGCTGGTCTGCGGGCTGCTGCTCGGAACGGCGGCCGGCGGCGGCATCGGCTACGCCGTCCAGTCGAACCGGCCCCCGACCCCGCTGCCGCGGATCCAGGCGACCGTGCCGACCTACCCGGCCGAGGTGCTGGACCCCGCCGCGGCCGCCGCGGCCGCCGAGGCCGCTCCGGCGCCGCTGGCCATCGACGGGGACCTGCGCAAGCTGCTGCTCACCGCGCCGCCGGGCAGCACCAGTTGGAACGAATACCCGACGACGCCGAGCTGGATCACGGTCGGTGAACGCGCCGATCGCACCGCGGGCGTCGCCCACAACTTCATCTCCCTCAACGAGCACGGCTTCCGGCGCGCGGCCGAGGTCGACTGGAAGCAGAACGGCCTGAAGGTCCGGATCACGTTGATCCAGCGCTCGGCCGACTTCGCTGCCGAAGCAGGCATGCGCGACACCGATCTGCAGCCCTTCACCGCGGACGCCAACGGCGGCTACCGGATCGCGGCCGCGCCCCTGTACTGGAACGAGACCACCGAGAAGTACTACCTGGGAACCGCCGTCGCCCAGCGCGGCACCGTGCAGATGCAGGTTGAGGTGTTCGGGACGCAACCGGTCGACGCCGAGGTCGTCAAGGGCCTCGCCAAGCAGCAGTGGGAGCGACTGGTATGACCGACATCGATCCGACCGAACACCCGCGGTCCGAACCAAGGCCCGGACGCCTCGCCCTGCGGGCCGCCGGGGCGACCGTCGCGGCCGCGCTGGTCGGCGTGGTCATCGGCGTCGGGTTCATCCAGGTCCGGTACGACGATCCCGCCCCCGTCACGGCTGCCCCGCCCGCCCCGACGACGTCCCCGATATCCCCGACACCCACCGCGGCCCCGTTCGGTGCGAAGTCGAACGGCAGCCACTTCGGCTCCCTGCGGGACCTCCTGCTGCCCGCCACCGGCGACTACGGGCTCGGTCCGGACGACGGCAGCTACGGCAACGACACCGAGCTGACGGGCGAGAAGCTCAAGGCCGGGCTCGACGACGACCTCGTAGCGGTCCCCAAGGCGCAGCAGGACAAGCTCCGCCAGTACTGGGAGAGCCTGCACGTCCGGGCCATCGGCGTGCGCACCTACAAGAACCGCCTGAACAGCCTCGTCGTCGGCATCAAGCTGCACCAGTTCAACCAGCAGGAGGTGCAGAAGACGAACGAGTACACCGCCGTGTTCACCGGGGACACCGGGCTCTTCCGCACCGGCCCGGCCGTTCCGGGGCACCCCGAGGCGCACTGCTACCTGATGCCCGCCGCACCGTCCGCACCGATCGACCGGATGGAGTGCTCGGCCGCCGAGGGCGACCTCCTGGTGGTGCTTAACGCCGAGGGCGTGGCACCGCTGCCCAAGGATGCGATCGTCACCCTGCTCACCCGACAACTCGACCGACTCGCCCGCCCAGGAGCCTCCGTATGACCGACCGCGAGAGCCCTGCCGCGCCGGAGGAACCGCTGCCCGGCCCGCCCGCACCGCACGCGCCCGAGGACGCCCCCGCCGACGTCCTTCCGGACGCCCCCGCGCAGGCCCCCGGGGCCGCGCCGGCGGCCGTCGACGCGCCCCGGGCCGAGGAGGACCCGGCGGCCCGCCGCACCCGGCGCCGGAAGGCCGCACTGCGGTGGAGTGCCGCCGCGCTGGTGTGCGCGCTGGCCGGCACGGGGAGCGCGCTCGCCGTCACCGCGCCCGAACGCACCGACATACCGGGCCTGGCCACCAGGAGCGACGGGCGCTACGTCTTCCCCGCACTGACCCTGCCGCCGCTGCCGTCCGGTTCGGCCGTACCCAGGGAGAACAAGAGCCGGCACGCCGCCGACCTGCGGCGCCTCCTCCTCCCGGCTCCTCGGGAGGCGGTCGGGACGCTCGCCCCGGCCGCGACCGCGAGCCCGACGGCAAGTCCGACCGGAGGTACGAGCCCGAGTGCCTCCGGAACCGCACCCGCCCTCGCGGAGCGGCTCGACTGCACGACACTCCTCGCCGACGAGAAGGACCCGGCCAAGCTGCACGCCCTCCTGGTCCAGTACGCCTGCCGGGCCGCCACCGCCCGGGAGTGGACCGCCTCCGACGGCACCCGCACGCGGATCCGGCTCATGGCCTTCGGCTCCTCCAAGGAAGCCTGGCCCCCGTTCGTCGAGTTGCGCGACCACGGCAACCCGAAGGACATCGACGGCCTCCGGAGTGTCACACCACCGGACTGGGACATGCTCTACGGCGTCAACTTCACGGTCCGCGAGACCCCGCCCGGCGCCCCCGGCACCCAGCCGGCCGCCCGGCTGGCCTACCTCTCCGCGGGCGACATCGTGGCCGTGATCACCATGACCAACCCCGGGGGAGTCTCCGCAGCGGCGTTCCAGCAGGTGGTCACCTTCCAGTCCGCCCTGCTGACCTGACCAACCCGGCCCCGTCGAACACCCGGGGCACCCCTCGCCGCCCGGTCACGCTGCTGTGCTGCGCGCGACCGGGCGGCGAGGGGTGGTTCCGGCGCCGGTGGCCGTTCAGGTGGTGCGGCCGGCGGTTACCAGAGGCCCGCCGAGGTCTCCCAGCCGGGCAGGTTGCCGGTGAACGTGCCGTCGGGGCGGCCGGGGACGACGGCGAGGCTGAAGCGGGTGTCGCCGAAGTCGTACATGTACGTCAGATCGGCACGGTTGTCGCCGTCGTACTTGCCTCCGGTGAGGGTGAGGGCGTTCCAGTCCCAGTTACCGGGCGGGATGTCCCAGCCGCCGGTGAAGCCGTTGACGGTGCCGTCGGGCCGGCCGGTGAAGGTGAAGAACCGGACGCGGCCGTCGGGGTAGCTGTAGACCGCACCGATGTCGGCGTAGCCGTCGCCGTTGAAGTCACCGGCGGCGTATTTGGCGCGTTCGGGCCACCAGTCGTTCGGGGCGCCGGTCCAGGCGATGGACGCGGCGTTGAATCCCCCGTCCGGGCGGGCGCGGAAGGTCAGCAGCCGGGCGTTGCCGTTGCCGAAGTTGTACATGACGGTGATGTCGGTTCGGCCGTCCCTGTCGAAGTCGCCGGCCAGCAGGGTCGAGGCCGACGCGCACCAGTTGCCCGCGCCGGAGCGGTAGCTCGCGAGTTCGGTGGCGAAGCCGCCGCTGGTCTGGCCGTAGAGGGTGAAGAGGCCGGAGTCGCAGTCGCCGAAGTCGTACAGGAAGGCGATGTCGTCGCGGTGGTCGCCGTTGAAGTCGCCGGTGACCGGTTTGATCGCGTTCCAGCTCCAGCTGCCGGGCGGCACCTCGCGGCCCAGCTGCTCGTCGAAGGACCCGTCCGGGCGGACGAGCCAGGTGAAGATCTTCACCCGGCCGTCCCCGTAGCCGTAGACGGCGGCCAGGTCGTCGCGTCCGTCGCCGTTGAAGTCGCCTGCCAGGTACTTGGCGTCGCCGTAGCACCACCAGTCCTTGGGCCAGCTCTTGCGCTCGACCGGGTTCGCGGGCTTGCCGTCGGGTCCGGTGGTGAACGTCCAGATGCCCATGGCGCAGGTGCCGTAGTCGACGAAGGTCGCGACGTCGTCGCGCCCGTCGCCGTCGAAGTCGCCCGCCACACTGGTGCGGGCCATCGGGCGTTCGTCCCCGCCGTGGTAGTCCGTCGAGCCGCCGGCGATGCCGTTCCAGCGGATGTAGCCGCCGGTGAAGCTGGAGCGGCGCCCGGCGGCGACGGTGAACTCGTCGCTGGTCGGGAAGCCCAGGTAGCTGTTCTCCCAGCCGAGTTGGGACCACTTGGTGCGGATGTCGCCGTGCACCTCGTGCGCGCCGGTGTCCTGACTCCAGTAGATCGACAGGTACGGCTCGGTGCCGCCGGAGGGCAGCACGAAGTGGTTGTACCACCCGGGCTTGACCGGGGTGGGTGTCTCGTCCGTCGTGGGGAATCCGACGACGTTGTGCCCGCCGAGGGCGAGGTAGTGCTCGTAGATGGCGCCGTGCATCTCGTGGGTGCCCGCCGAGCCGGTGAACGTGATCGCACCGGGCGTCGCCCCGGGGGCGCCGGCGAAGGTGGAGATCCAGGAGGTGCCCAGGCCGCCGATGTCGAGTTCGTCGCTGGTGGGGTATCCCAGGTAACTCTGCTCCCATCCGAGTTCGGCCCATTTGTTGCGGATGTTGCCGTTGACGAAGTGGGCGCCGGTGTCGGGCGACCAGTAGACGGAGCCGGCCGAGCCGCCGTCGGCCGCGCCGGACCGGAAGTGCACGTAGCGGCCGATCCCGTCGGGGGTGACGGTGGTGCCGGTCACCGGGTCGCGCAGCGGCCCGGCCGGTCCGCCGAGGGCGAGGTACTTGTCGAGGATCGGTCCGCAGACGCTCTGGCCGGAGAAGGTCCGGCAGTCGGTCCACAGGCTGACGCTGTCGGCGAGCGGTACGGCGGCGCCGAATCCGCCGCCGGTTCCCGTGCCCGTGCCGGTGCCGGCGTACAGGGACATGTGCTTGTCGGCGCCGCGCGCCCACAGGTCCGGCTTTCCGTCGCCGGTGAGGTCGCCGCCGCTGCCCAGCAACGGCTGGGCGGCGGTCCGGAAGGTGCCGCCGACGGCGGTGCCGGGGCCGAGCACCAGGGTGCTGCCCGCGGTGGTGAGCGAGTACTGGGTGAGCGCTCCGGTGGTGCCGTTCCGTGCCCACACTTCCGGCCGACCGTCTCCGGTCAGGTCACCGGGCGTGCTGAGGGTGGTGTCGGCCCACCCGGAGCCGAGCAGCACCGGGCTTCGGCCCGCGGCGTCCAGGGCGCCCGAGCCGTCGCCCTGGTAGAGCCACAGTTCGCCGCCGGAGAGCACGAGCAGGTCCGGGTAGCCCAGCCCGAGGCCGGTGTCGTCACCGGTGGCGTTGTCGACGGCCAGCAGGTCGGTGGCGGCCGCGATCCGGGCGCGGTTCGCGTCGTCGCGGACGGGCATCCGCTGGTATCCGGAACACTCCTTGTCGACGCAGACGCGTCCGTCGCCGAGACCGGGGTGCAGGTACATCTCCACTGTGCCCGTGGTCGGGTCGGTGCGGCGCACGAGGGCGTCGGCGTAGCCGTCGCTGTTCCAGTCGCCGCGGCTGGTGACGAGATTGCCCTTCCAGGCCGTGGCGTTGTTGGGGAGGGTGTCGGTGTACTGGGAGGCGCGGGCGGGTGTGCCGAGGCCGGCGCCGGTGCCCGGGTAGAACAGGAGCCGGCCGTCCGGGTCCGTGGTGAGGACGTCCACCTTTCCGTCGCCGTCGAGGTCGCCCGGCGCGTCGACCGCGCCGCTGCCCCTGGCCCAGAAGTCGTACGTCGCGACGTCCGAGTAGTTGCCCGCCCGGTCCTTGCTGCGGACGGACAGGGTGTGCGGTCCCGGGTTCGGGATCCGGAGGCTGATGCCGCGGTCGCAGCCCGCGCACGGCGCGTCGACCGCCCGGTGGTCGGGGTCCCACTCCGTCCAGTACTCGTACCGGGCGACGTCGTTCACCCCGTTGGCGGTGAAGCCGAACGGTCCGGTGCCGCGCGCGGGACCCGTCCTGGCCGGGTCGGGGACGTAGGCGGTGGAGGTCACCACCGGCGGCCTGGAGGGCCTGGAGCGGTCGATGGTGAAGCGGCACGGCGGGGACCACCCGGACCACGCCGCGTCGTCGAACGCCACCACGTCCCAGGTGTACTCACCGGTGGGCAGGTCCTGGGTCCGCACGTCGAGCGTCCCGACGTTCCCGGCCGAGACCGCCACCATCCCGGCGTCCCGTACCGGACCGCCCGTCGGGTAGAGCCGGAAGTGCAGCTTGACGGTGCCGCCGTCGCGGTCCTGGCCCCGGGCGCGCAGCCGGACCGCCGGGGCGTCGCCGAGGACGACGGAGCCGTCGCAGCTGGTCCCGGGGTCCGTGGACAGCCAGTCCGGCGTCTCCGGCGGGTAGTTCGCCTCCGTGGACAGGATGGCGCTGTTGGCCTGAAACTTCGTCCACGAGTAGGCGGTGCTCTCGTCGTTCGCGCGCAGGCCCAGCGACCAGTTGTACCAGTGGTTGCCGGCGGCGAGCCGGGCCGGGCCGGTGGTGTCCCACTCGACGTCGCCGCCCGGGCAGTTTGCGCCGCCGCCCGCACCGGTCTTCGCGGTGGACACCGGATAGCCCCACCAGCCGGCCGAGTTGTTCCAGTTGGTCGACGGGCTGATCTTGGGGGTGTCGTAGAGCGTGATCGGCTTCGCGGTGCACGACCAGCTGTGGGTGGCCCGCAGCCGGAACGTCGATCTGATGATGCCGGCGTCCCACAGGTTCGTGGTGTCCAACTCGAAGAACGAGCGGGCGGTGCCGTTGGTGTCGGTCTCGTGGCCGACCCGGGCGACGGTCGTATAGCTGTTGCCGTCGCCCTCGTTGAAGCCCGCGCCGTTCCAGTAGCCGGTGTTGGGCGTGGGCTTGTACGCGGTCGTCCAGTTCTGCAGCCGGCCGGGGAAGGTCGGGTCGATCACGACCGGGAACACCGTGTCCGGCGCGGTGAGCAGCGACCGCTCGGGGGTGATCGTGAGCTTGGCGTCGTCGCCCGCGCCGGAGATCGTGGCCGCCATCGGGCGGGCCTCCCGGGGGGCGTCCGAGGGCGACGCGCCGGGTGCGGCTCCCGGCTCCGCGCCGGGTGCGGCTTCCGCCGTGGTCTCGGACCCCGCTCCGGGCACCGCTCCGGGCACCGCTTCCGGCGCGACCTCGGGCGCGGCGGAGCGCTTCACCTCGGCGTCCGCCCTGGAGTCCCACATGAGCGGCCGGGACCCGGTGAAGAACTCCTTGCCGGTGGAGTCCGCGGCCCGGAGCGTGCCGTCGGCCTCGGTGCGCACGGTGACGCCGGTGCCCCTTGTGGTGAACGTCAGCCGTTCGAGCTTCGGGTTCCTGGCCGCCTCCGGGGTCCTGACGACCAGGACTTCGGAGAACTCCTCGGCGTGCGCGGTGACGACCAGGTCCACGTCCGGGAGCACGTTCGCGTACGTCGCCACCGGACCCGCGAGTGTCGGGACGGGAAGCGGGACGTCCCAGGAGAAGGCCAGCCGGCGCCCCGCACGGTTCAGCTCTGCGAGCGCCTGCCCGGGTCTGCCGCCCGAGAAGCTCATACCGAGCGGAGTGGCGGCGGGCCGAACGCTTCCGTCCGGGGCGAACCGGAGCGTCGGGTCGATCGCGGTCCATCGGCCGTCGACCTTCACCCGCTGCGGCTGGAAGGCCTGTTCGACGGTGAAGGTGCCCGAGGGGTTCGCGAACACCTGGGTGTACTCGGTCCGGGCCGACCCGACTTCGATCCTGCGACCGGTGCGCCGGGCCTCCGCCGCCGCCTCGGCGCGGGTGGCCCTCACCTCCGGGTCGTTCGAGGCACCGGCAACGGCCGGCGCGGGCGCGGCCGGTGCCGGTGCGGGTGCGGCGGCGGCCGCCGGTAAGTGAACGGGAACAGCCGTCACCACGGCTGCTGCTGCGGCGATGGCGACCGGCCTCCACCGGTGCCGCATTCGCTCCTTGCGCGGGGTACGGGCGGTCAAGGCGACCTCCAGGGTCCGGACCATGCGCGCCCCGGTCCCCGCGCGCGACTGCGTGAAGAGCCTTGGGCGCTGCGGGAGTTCGGAGACTAGCGTGCACGGGCCCCGCGCCGGGATGTGACGAGGATCACATTCGGAGAGCGGTCGGACACCTTCCGGATCCCGCAGTGGCCGACAGGCGAGCCGGATGCACCCTTCGCCCCCATTGACCCGCACGCAAGTGCCGTATAACGCGCCGTTCGTGTCGCTCCGGATGCAGTGCCGCAGACATCGACAAAACGGCGCCCTCCGATATGACGCAGGTCACACCTTCACCCCGACCCCCAATACCTGGGCGCTTACGCCTGATTGACGCAGCGTCATGCCCGGCGAGAATTGACGGTGCATTGCTGATCTTCGAGTGCTCCGTTCGTACGGTCCCACATCGATGTGTCACGCGGGGGCGGGGCATCACCGGGACGGGGGAACCGCCGTGGCATTCGCCTTCAGGGACAACAGCCGCACTCCAATGCCGTTACCACGCAGGGGAAGAGGACCCCTGCGGCTGATGACCGCCTCAGGGCTGGCCGGGCTGCTGCTCGGGGGCCTGCTCGGCCCGACCGCGGCGTTCGCCGCGAAGTCGTCACCGCCCGGGGCGGTCGGTCCGGCCGCGGCGCCGGCCCGGGTGCGACCGGTCACGCCCAAGCACTTGCCGGCGGACACCGAGACCGTGACGCCGCCGCCCGCCGTGGCCTGGCCGCAGGAGGCGGAGGCCACGGTCGACTTCGCGGCTGGCCCCACCGGACCGGGCAGCTTCGCGGCGGCCGGCCAGCTGCCCGTGCAGCTCTCGCTCGACGCCGGGCCCGGCGCACCCGACACGGCCGAAGCTGCCGAGACTGCCGAGACTGCCGACGGGCCGACGAACCCCTCGGTGCGGGTGAAGGTGCTGGACGCCGGGAAGGCGCGCGCCGCCGGCGTCAACGGCCTGCTGCTCACGGTGGACACCGGCGCGCTCGGCGACAGTCCGCTCTCGGTGCGCGTCGACTACCGGTCGGTCGCCGGGTCGAGCGGCGCGGGCTGGGGGTCCCGGCTACGGCTGGTACGGCTCCCCGCCTGCATACTGACCACCCCCGAGGTCCCGGCCTGCCAGGTCCGCACCGACCTCGCCTCGGTCAACGACGCCGGGGCCGCGACCGTGACCGCGCACCTGCCCGGCGCCCGGGCCGACGCGCCCGCAACACCGTCCCCTGGAGGCGACGCACCCGCGCCGCCGTCCCTCGGAGCGGCCGCACCGGCGGTGCTGGCGGCGGAGCCGCAGGCCGCCGGCGGGAGCGGCGACTTCAAGGCCACCGGCCTCGCACCCTCGGGCTCGTGGACCGGCGGCAGTTCGGCGGGCGGGTTCGCCTGGACGTACCCCGTCCCCACGCCCGACGTGTTCGGCGGCCCGCGGCCCGACCTCGCGCTGTCCTACTCCTCGCAGGCCGTCGACGGCCGCACCTCGGTCAGCAACAACCAGTCCAACTGGGTCGGCGACGGCTGGTCGTTCGCCGAGAACTTCATCGAACGCCGCTACCGCACCTGCTCCGACGACATGGGGGGCACCGCCACCAACACCGCCAAGAGCGGCGACCTCTGCTGGTACACCGACAACGCCACCCTCTCGCTCAACGGCACCACCGCCGAACTCGTCCGCGGCGCCGACGGCACCTGGCGCCCCGTCAACGACACCGCCGCGAAGGTCGAGAAGCTGATCGGCGCCGTGAACGGCGACAACGACGGCGAGTACTGGAAGGTCACCGACGCCAAGGGCATCCAGTACTACTTCGGCCTCAACCGACTGCCCGGCTGGACCACCGGCAAGGACGAGACCAACTCCGCCTGGACCGTCCCCGTCTTCGGCAACAACCCCGGCGAGGACTGCAACAAGCCCGGAAATCAACCAGGTTCGTGGTGCCAGCAGGGATGGCGCTGGAACCTCGACCACGTCGTCGACCCGCGCGGCAACGCCATGGCGGTCTACTACGCCAAGGAGACCAACAACTACGGCCGCAACGGCAACCTCACCACCGGCGCCTCCACCGCCACCCCCTACATACGCGGCGGCCACCCCCTGCGGATGGAGTACGGCCTGCGCGCCGACGCCGTGTACGCCACCCCCGCCGCCCGGGTCGACCTCACCGTCTCCGAACGCTGCATACCCGACGCCGCGGCCCGGATCACCTGCGCCCCGGGCGAGTTGAAGACCGACCCCGACCCGGCCAAGGACACCACCCGCTGGTGGCCGGACGTCCCCTTCGACCTCGACTGCGCCGACGGCAAGGAGTGCAAGGGACAGTTCTCACCCTCCTTCTGGACCCGCAAACGCCTCACCGGCATCACCACCAAGGTCCTGGTGGGCGGCGGCTACCAGGACGTCGACACCTGGAACCTCACCCAGACCTTCCCGCCCACCGGGGACACCGCCAAGGAGTTCCCCCTCTGGCTGGAAGCCATCACCCGCACCGGCACCGCCGGCACCGGCGGCCCGATCACCCTCCCCCCGGTCAGTTTCAACGGCATCCAACTCGCCAACCGCGTCGACGGCACCGGCGACGGCGCACCGCCCTTCCTGCGCCGACGCGTCAACAGCATCACCACCGAGACCGGCGCCACCATCGCCGCCGTCTACTCCGGACAGGACTGCACCCCCACCGACCTCCCCGCCCCCGAGACCAACAGCCGCCGCTGCTACCCGGTCTTCTGGCAGAAACCCTCCGACACCAAACCCACCCTCGACTGGTTCCACAAGTACGTGGTCACCCAGGTCCGCGAGGAGGACAACACCGGCGGTGCCCCGGCCAAGGTCACCGACTACGCCTACCTCGGCGGGGCCGCCTGGGCGAAGTCCACCGACGAACTCAGCAAGCCCGAACACCGCACCTGGTCCGAGTACCGCGGCTACGGCACCGTCCAGACCCGTACCGGCGCCGGCAACGACCGACGCACCCTCGCCGAGACCGTCTACCTGCGCGGCATCCCCGGCGCCAAGGTCCCCGACTCCGAAGGCAACACCGTCGACGACGACACCGCCTTCCAGGGCATGGCCCGCGAAACCCGCAGCTATCTCGGCGACGGCGGCCCCCTCGTCAGCGCCACCACCAGCACCCCCTGGCAGTCCGACCCCACCGCCACCCGTACCCGGCCCGGCCTTCCCGACCTCGTCGCCCGCTACTCCGGCACCGCCCGCACCACCACCCGCGTCCTCGTCGACGGCGGCACCTGGCGCCGGAACTCGACCGCGACGGCCTACGACGCCTACGGGATGGTCACCGCGGTCGACGACTCCGGCGACCTCGCCGTCCCCACCGACGACCGCTGCACCCGCACCGAGTACGCCCGCGACACCGCGGCGAACCTGCTCGACCTCCCGTCCCGCGTCGAAACCGTCGCCACCGGGTGCGCGAACACCCCTGCCAGGCCGCGCGACGTGGTCGCCGACAACCGGAGCGGCTACGACGGCGGCACACCGGGCACGGCGCCGACCCGCGGGCTCCTCACCGCGACCGAGCAGATCAAGGGCGACGGATCCGGCTACGCCCCGGTCACGACCGTCGGATACGACCTCTACGGTCGCGCGACGTCCATGGCCGACGCCGCCGGCGCCACCACGACCACCGCCTACACACCCGCGCAGGGCGAACCCGCGGCGAGGAGCGTGGTCACCAACCCCCTCGGCCACACCGTCACCAGCGAGTTCGACCCGCGCCGCGCCCTCACCACCGCGACCGTGGACCCCAACGGCAAGCGGACCGACTCGGTGTACGACGCCCTCGGTCGCCTCGTCCGCGGCTGGACCGCGGGCTGGAGCAAGTCCGACCACCAGTCCTACCCCAGCGTCCAGTACACCTACGACATCACCCGGACCGGCCCCGCGGTCATCACCGCGAAGAACCTCCTGCCCAACGGGGCCTACCGGACGAGCCACACGGTCTACGACTCGCTGCTCCGCGAGCGCCAGACCCAGGAGCCCACCCCCGGGGGCCGGCTGATCACGGAGAAGTTCTACGACACGCACGGCTGGACGCCGATCGAGTTCAAGCCGTACTGGACGACCGGTGCGCCGGAACCGAGACTCGTCTCCGGTGACCCGTACGGCGTGGTGAACCAGCAGGTCACCGAGTACGACGGGGTGGGCCGCCCGACCGCGGTCGTCTCCAAGTACCTCAATCAGGAGAAGACCCGCACCACCACCCTGTACGGCGGCGACCGCACCACCGTCCTCCCCCCGAACGGCGGCACCGCCACCACGAAGCTGACGGACGTCCGCGGCAACACCACCGAACTGCGCGAGTACACCGACGCCGCCCGGACGGCCTGGGCGACGACCGGCTACGAGTACGGCGACCGCGGCCTGCTCACCAAGGTCACCGCCCCCGGCGGCAGCGTGTGGACGTACGCCTACGACGTCCGGGGACGGAGGACCACGACCGTCGACCCCGACAAGGGCGCACTGACCCTCACCTACGACGCCCTCGACCGCCCGGTCACCGCGACCGACGCCCGGGGCGACACCCTGACCACCGAGTACGACGCCCTCGGACGAACCACTGCTGTCCGCAACGCCGCTGTCCTGCGGTCCAGTTGGGTGTTCGACACGGTCGCCAAGGGGCAGCTGACCTCGTCCACCAGCTTCGAGAACGGCCAGGCCTACACCACCGCGGTCACCGGGTACGACGACCGCGGGCAGCCGACCGGCCGGACGGTCACCGTCCCCGCCGCCGAACAGAGACTGGCCGGTACCTACACCTGGAAGTACTCCTACAACCAGCAGACCGGCAAGCTCGAAGGCACCGACCTCCCGGCGGCCGGCGGCTTCGGCGCGGAGACCGTCGGCCACACCTACGACAACCTCCTCGGCCTGCCGCTGACCACCGCCGGCCTCGTGCCGTACGTCCAGAACACGACGTACGACAACTACGGCCGGATCAACGGCGTCGACTCCTCGATCACCGGAAGGCGCGTCTACCAGCGCCTCGGCCACGACCTGCACACCGGCCGGCTGACCGACGTCAGCGTCAAGCGCGACACCGCACCGGTCGACCTCACCGACACGCACTACACCTACGATCCCGCGGGCAACGTCACCGCGATCGGCGAGCAGCAGAAGGCCGGCGCCGGTCCCGAACAGACCGACACCCAGTGCTTCGCCTACGACGCCCTGCGCCGGACGACGGAGGCCTGGACGGCGACCGACCAGTGCGCCGCACCGCCGACGACCACCGGCCCGGCGGCCAACGTCGGCGGCCCGGACGCCTACTGGACCAGCTACGCCTACGACGCCTCCGGCAACCGCAGCGCCGAGACCCGGCACGGACCGACCGGCGGGCCGGCCGGCACCGGCGACACCGTGCGCACCTACAGCAACACCGGCCACCGCACCACCGGGGTGCACGAGTCCGGCCCCGGCGGGACCAGGACCGAGAGCTACGCCTACGACGCCACGGGCAACATCCGGCGCCGGACGGCCGGCGGATCGGGGAACGTCTTCGACCAGACGCTCACCTGGAACGACCAGGGGCACCTCGCCGCGAACAGCCCCACGGGCGGCAGCGGCGGCTCGACCTACGTGTACGACGCCGACGGCAACCGCCTGCTCCGCAAGGACGCCGGCCTCGTCACCCTCTATTTGGGCGAGACGGAGCTGACCTGGGACAAGGTGTCGGTCCAGGTCCTCGGGACGCGCAGCTACAGCCACGACGGCGTCGTCGTCGCCGTCCGCACCGCCACGGCGACCGGCGGCACCGTCGTCACCTTCCAGACCGCCGACCAGCACGGGACGGCCACGACGAGCATCGACGGCGCCGGCCAGCAGGTCACCAGGCGCAAGCAGACACCGTTCGGGGCGCCCCGGGGCGCCCAGCCCCCGCAGGGCGCAGCGGCCGGCAGCTGGCCGGACGACAAGGGCTTCCTCGGCAAACCGCAGGACAGCAGCGGGCTCACCCACATCGGGGCCCGCGAGTACGATCCGGCGCTCGGCCGCTTCGTCAGCGTCGATCCCGTCATGGACCTGAGCGACCCCCAGCAGATGAACGGCTACGCCTACGCGAACAACGCACCGGCGAGCGCGTCCGACCCGACGGGCCTGCTGGCGGGCGGGCTGATCCCCGGGATCGGGGCGATCGCACTGGCCATCGGCCTCCTGGCGATCGACCAGGACTACCAGGAGGTCAAGAAGCTCTTCACGCAGCCCCAGCAGCCCGGCCACACGAAGATCAGGAGGAGCGGCCCGGTCCGTCCGGGGAACGGCATCGTCGTCGTGCGCTTCTTCATCGCGGGAAAGACCGCCGGCGGCGCCTTCGCCGGGGACGACCGGGGGTTCACCACCGACGGTGACGCGCCCTACCGGTTCATCCTGGCCTGGGACACCGACACCGGCGAAGTGGTCATGGACGTGTCCCCGAGCCACACGGTCCCGTTCGGGGTTCCCGCCGGTCCGCCCAGGACCTACCAGCCGGAGATCGGAGCGCACCCGGAAGGCGACGGCACCGACCTGAAGAACCTGAAACTGACCGGCGACGGCTTCAAGGCCACCATCAAGGGCCTGGACGGCTTCATCCCGAACAAACGGGGCGCCAACCAGTTCTCCGTCAACTACAACGTCGAACTGGGCGTGCCGAAGAACAACTGCGGCTTCGACGAAGGCATCTCCGTGAAGGTCAAGGGCGACGACTACCCGCACGTGGAGGCCATCCAGTACCGGGCCAGCCGGCCACCCCGGATGATCGGGACCGACAAGGCCTCCGGTCTCGGCGTCGCGGCCACCCAGGGATGGACGAAGTGGATCCCCGGGGTCGACGGACGCGACCTCAAGTGGAAGGTCCCGAACGACTCCTGGTCGACCCCGCACGGACCGGGGTCCTGAGCCCCGGCGTCCGCAGGTCCGGGGGCGTGCCGCGTCGGGCACGCCCCCGGACCGACCCCGTCCGCTCCGGGCGGCCGGGCCTCAGTGCGCGCAGGCCCACCCGGCGGCGGCGGTGGCGCCCTCCGCGAGGGCGCGCAGCTTGGCGACCGCCTCGGCCGGGTCCTGCGCCCCGTACACCGCGGAACCGGCGACGAAGACGTCCGCGCCCGCCTCGGCGCAGCGCTCGATGGTGCTCGCCGACACCCCGCCGTCGACCTGGAGCCACAGTTCGAGGCCGTGCTTGGAGATCAGCTCCCTGGTCCGGCGGATCTTCGGCAGCATGATGTCCAGGAACGCCTGGCCGCCGAAGCCGGGCTCGACGGTCATGATCAGCAGCATGTCGAGTTCCGGCAGCAGGTCCTCGTAGGGCTCGATCGGCGTGGCCGGCTTGAGCGCCATCGACGCCCGGGCGCCCTTGGCGCGGATCTCGCGGGCGAGCCGGACGGGGGCGGCGGCGGCCTCGGCGTGGAAGGTGACCGAGCCGGCGCCCGCCTCGACGTACTGGGGCGCCCAGCGGTCCGGGTCCTCGATCATGAGGTGGCAGTCGAGCGGGATGTCGGTGGCCCGGGCGAGCGATTCGACGATCGGGACGCCGAGGGTCAGGTTCGGCACGAAGTGGTTGTCCATCACGTCGACGTGCAGCCAGTCCGAGCCCCGCACGGCCTCGGCCTCCTGGGCGAGGCGGGCGAAGTCCGCGGACAGGATGCTGGGGTTGATCTGCGCCATGGGGCCTGTTACCTCTTCTTGCCTGCGTGCCGGGGGTGTTCGGAGTCCCGGGGGTCCGGGGCCCGGCGGTTCGGGGCCCAGGACCGGGGGTCCGGGGCGCGCGCGGGGCGCACCCGCGCCCATCATCCCTCGCGCCGTCGGGGGCGTGTCACCAGCGAGACCTCCCCGTGACCGTCATCACACCGGGGGCAGGGTTATCGTGACGGCCACCGTGGTCATCAGGCCTGTACGACACCGCATCCCTCCCCCTCGCGCTCCCCGCGCCCCTTCGAGGAAGGTCCTCCGTTGGCCGAACTGGTCCACCCCGCCCGCGCCCTGTGGTGGCTCTTCGAACCCGTGCACGCCGTCACCTACTTCACCCCCGAGGGCCTCGCCGCCTTCGAGGAGGCCGGCCTGCGCGGCGTCGCCCGCAGCTACTTCGGCGGCCGGGCCGCCCCGCTCGGCCCCGTGGACGCCGCACCGGTGATCGCCGCGTTCTTCAACTTCGCGCCCGCCCCGATCGAGCGCGCCCTCCCGGCGATCTGGAAGCTGGCCGCCCCGGAGGCCGCGCTCGCCGCCCGGATCGGCGGCGCCTCGGCAGCCCTGAAGCGGCTGCTGGAGCACGTCGACCCGGCGCAGATCGAGCTGGCGGCGGACCTGCTGGCGGACGCGGTCACCCGGCTGGACTGCGCCGGCCGGGTGCTGGCCGCCGCCAACGCCGCCCTCCCCAGCCCGTCCGACCCGCACGGGCGGCTCTGGCAGGCCGCCACGGTGATGCGCGAGCACCGGGGTGACGGCCACGTCGCCGCCCTGGTCGCGGCCGGCCTGGACGGCTGCGAGGCGCTGGTGGTGCGCTGCGCCCTGGACGTGCGGCGCGAGGCGCTGCAGCCGGTGCGCGGCTGGACGGACGAGGAGTGGGACGCGGCGGCGGCCCGGCTGGTCGAGCGCGGCTGGATCACCGAGCGCGGCACCATCACCGAGTGCGGCCGGATCCGGCACCAGGCACTGGAGGCCGCCACCGACCTCGCCGCCGCCCGGGTCTGGGAGCACCACCAGCGGGCCGAACTCGACCGCCTCGCCGCGGCGCTCAAGCCGATCTCGGCACTCTGTCGCGCCGCACTGCCGCCGATCAACCCGATCGGCCTCCCGGCGACCACCACCGCCTGAGCCTCGCGCACCGCTGCCCGAGCCTCGCGGACCACCGCCCGACCGGTGGCGGCCCCCCGCGGAGGGAGTCCGCGGGGGGCCGCCGTCGTTCACTCCGACGTGTCCGACGCGTCCCCCGGGGTCGCAGCTGCGCCCTTCCCC
Source organism: Kitasatospora purpeofusca (assembly GCF_034043715.1). Lineage (GTDB taxonomy): Bacteria > Actinomycetota > Actinomycetes > Streptomycetales > Streptomycetaceae > Kitasatospora > Kitasatospora purpeofusca_A. The sequence continues at coordinate 139,859 of NZ_JAXCLC010000009.1, forward strand.
GAACGGAAGGCCAGCCGCTGCCGCGCGCTGCGCCCCCGGCCCTCCACCGGCAGCACCCCGGTCGCGCCCGCGAGCCCGAACGGCGGCATGTCGAAGTACACGGACTCGTAGCCGCCCTCCGGCACGATGTACGCCTCGTGCCAGAGGCCGACGTGCCCGCGCATGCTGCCCTTCTTGAGCTTGTTGTCGGCGATCTTCCAGACCCGGTGGTGGAAGGCGTCCGGCGCGGTCGCGTACGCGTAGAGCTTCTCCTCGGACTCCCAGTACTGGACGGCGTAGTAGGTGCGCGGCGAGGCGGTCAGCAGGACCTTCCCGCGCAGGCCGCGGTCCGGGTCCCGGCCCAGCTCGTGCAGCATCCGGAACATCGCCAGCAGCATCGGCAGCCACTGGTGGACGGCCCAGAACCGGTTGATCCGCATCCCGATGAGCAGGACGACGGTATCCCCGGTGGCGGCCGCGGTGGTGAAGCCCGGAGTCGGTTTCGCGAACACGTCTACCCCCAGCCCTGTCGGCTCTTCCGACCCTCCCGCCCCTTGGGCTACTCGCGGGTAGAGGTCGATGTAAGCGGTGATTACATCAGCGCGGACCGACCAGGTCAACCCTCCGCGCACGCGAAATTCCCTCCGCTCAGCGGGGGTTGGCGATCCCCCGGCCGAAGGTGTCGAGCACCTGCGCGGCCACCTCCTCCGCCTTCTCGGCCGGCAGGTACCCGTCCAGGACCATCTGCGCCAGCCCGTACACCAGCGCCTGCCCCGCGAACCCGACCAGCTCCGGATCACCGGGCCGCAGCAGGCCCGCCGCCTGGTCCGCCACGATCACCTCGGTGTACGCGCGGTCGATCCCCGACAGCCGCTCCCGCAGCTCCGGCTGCGGGGACGGTGCGAACACCCGCGACCGCACCAGCGCGAACCGGTGCGGGTGCCGGACGGCGTACCGGACGAAGCCGAGCCCGAGCGCCCGCAGCACGGCCCGCCGGTCCCCCGCCCCACCGCCGGCCCTCGGCTCCGGCCCCGCCCCCTGCCAGGATCCCTGCCCGGATCCCGTGGCCGCCGCGACCTCGGCCCGCTGCCAGCCCTCGAAGTCCGCCAGCACCCGGTCCGCCACCGCCGTCAGCAGCGCCCGCCGGTCCGCGAAGTGCCGGAACGGCGCCCCCGCCGACACCCCTGCCCGCCGGGCCACCTCCCGCATGGTGACCTGGTCCTGCCCCACCTCGTCCAGCAGCTCGAACGCCACCCCGACCAGCGCCTCGGGCAGCGCCCCGTGGTGGTAACTCCCGCGCCCCGCGGGCCTCTCCGTCATGCGGGCAGTGCTATCACACCACCGGCGGGCGCCGCCGCCGTTACCGCGCCCGGCCGGTCGGGGCGCCCCACCAGCGGGTCAGCGCGGCCTCCAGCTCCTGCCGGTCCTCGCCGACCCAGACCGCGTGGCCGTCGGGCCGCAGCAGCAGCGCGGGCGCGTCCACGGTCGCTTCGTGGTCGCCGCCCTCGCCGTCCTCGTTGTCGACGACGTGGTCGACGACGTGGTCGACGACGTGGTCGACGCGGTCCGCCCAACCGTCGACCGACAGTCCCCCGCCGGTGCGGTCGAGCAGCAGGCCCCGGCCACCGTGCATCAGCTCGTAGAGGCGGCGGCCACCGGACAGCGGCACGTCCCGCAGCCGCCGGCCGAGCAGTTCGTGGCCGCCGCCGTCCTGGTCGCCGTCCTGGTCGTCCGGGAGGCCGCCGCCGAAGTCGTAGCGGACGTCGACCGCGGTGATCATGCCGGTGATGTAGCGGTTGACCTCCTCGAACTCCATCAACCGCGTGAGCAGTTCGCGCAGCGCGGTCGGCCCCGACTCGGCGCCGAGCAGCGTCATCTGCGCGCGGGTGTTCGTCAGCACCCGGGCGCCGACCGGATGGCGCTCCGCGTGGTAGCTGTCCAACAGGCCCTCCGGCGCCCACCCGGCGACCTCGGCGGCGAGCTTCCAGCCCAGGTTGAACGCGTCCTGCACCCCGAGGTTGAGCCCCTGCCCACCGGTCGGCGGGTGGATGTGGGCGGCGTCGCCGGCCAGCAGCACCCGGCCGACCCGGTAGCGCTCGGCCTGCCGGGTCGCGTCGCCGAAGCGGGACAGCCAGTGCGGCGAGTGCGCGCCGAAGTCGGTGCCCGCGACGGCCCGCAGCCGCGCCCTGAACTCCTCCAGCGTCGGCGGCGCCGACCGGTCCTCGGCCACCCCCTCCGCCGGCACGATCATCCGCGCGACCCCCGGACGGCCGTCGACGTCCGGCGCCACGCCGAACCGCAGCTCGGTCCGGCGCACCCGCTCGACCACCTCGGCGACCTTCGCCCGGTCCTCGGTGAGCTCCAGGTCCCCGATCAGCGTCTCGACCGTGGCCGGCTCACCGGGGAAGCCCACCCCGAGCGCCCTGCGCACCGTGCTGCGCCCACCGTCGCACCCGACGAGGTAGCGCGAGCGCAGCCGGGTGCCGTCCGCCAGTTCGACGTCCACCCCGTCCGCGTCCTGGTCCAGCCCGACCACCTCGTGGCCGCGCCGGATCCCGGCGCCCAGCTCGCGCGCCCGTTCCTCCAGCAGCCGCTCGGTGACCGCCTGCGGCGTCGCCAGCCCGTACGGATGAGCGGTGTCCAGGCCGTCCGGCCAGGCCGCCATGACGCCGCCGAACAGTCCCCCCACCTGGAACTTCTCGCTCACCGCGAGGAACCGCTCCAGCAGCCCCCGCTGGTCCATGATCTCCACGCTGCGCGCGTGCAGACCGCGTCCGCGCGACTCGGCCGTCCGCTCCGCCAGCCGCTCCAGCACCACGACGCCGACGCCGTGCAGCCGCAACTCGCACGCGAGCATCAGCCCGGTCGGCCCGCCGCCGACCACGATCACATCCGTCACCGACCGCACATCCGCATCTGTCGTCGACCGCATATCCATCACCGATTGCCCCGTCCCGCCGTGCCCTGTCATCCACCAGGGAAGACAAAGAAGACCAAACTCCATGAATCAGCCGTTTTCATCCTCGCCCGGTTCAGGTCGGTCATTCTGCGCCACCCCCACCCCCTTGCGGCAAGGCCCCCCACCCGCTATAAGTTGAGAGTGGCAACGAGTGGGTTTTCCTCGTTGCCTTTGTTTTTGCCCCTGCTTCGGCCGTCGACGAACGTCGCCCCCGTGCCCATCACCGGTCGGCGGGCACGGGGGCGACGGACAACTCCGGCTCCTCCTACCAGGCGTAGTCCTCCGGGGCGGGCCGGTGGCCCGGGAAGAGCGTGTCCAGGCGGGCGAGAAGCTCGTCGTCGAGCTTGATGTCCAGCGCGTGCACGGCCGCGTCGAGGTGGCCGAGGGTACGCGGGCCGACGATCGGGGCGGTGACGGCGGGGCGCGACAGCAGCCAGGCGAGGGCCAGGTCCGCGGGGTGCTCGCCGAGTTCGTCCGCGAGGTCCTCGTAGGCCTGGATGCGGTCCCGGTTGGCCGCCAGGATCTCGCCCGCGTGCTGGAGACCGCTCCGGACCAGGCCCCCCTCGCGCTCCTTGCGCAGCGCACCGCCCAGCACACCGCTGCGCAGCGGGGACCACGGCAGCAGGCCGAGCCCGTAGTGCTCGACGGCGGGGATCACTTCGAGTTCGATGGTCCGGTCCAGCAGGTTGTAGAGGGACTGCTCGCTGACCAGGCCGAGGAAGTGCCGTGCCTTGGCGGCCTCCTGGGCCTGCGCGAGGTGCCAGCCGGCGAAGTTGCTGGAGCCGACGTAGATGATCTTGCCCTGGGCGACCAGGACCTCCATCGCCTGCCAGATCTCCTCCCAGGGCGTGTCCCGGTCGATGTGGTGCATCTGGTAGAGGTCGATGTGGTCGGTGCCCAGCCGGCGCAGGCTGCCCTCGACGGCACGGCGGATCGCGAGGGCGGACAGCCGCCCCTCGTTCGGCCAATCGCCCATCGGCGCATAGGCCTTGGTAGCGAGCACGGTCCGCTCCCGGCGGCCGTCGCCCTTGGCGAACCAGCGGCCGATGATCTCCTCGGTGCGCCCCTTGTGGTTGCCCTCGGAGTCGCGGCCGTAACTGTTCGAGGTGTCGAAGAAGTTGATGCCCCGTTCGTGGGCGCTGTCCATGATCAGGTGGGCGTCGGACTCCTCGGTGTGCGGACCGAAGTTCATGGTGCCCAGGCAGAGTCGGGAAACGGTCAGGCCGGTGCGGCCGAGGTGGGTGAACTCCATGCGCCCCACCCTCCGCCGCACCGGCCGTGCTGTCCAGCACATTCCGCCCCGTGGGCAGCGGGCTGCCCGGGTCGGCCTTGGTCCGCCCGATGACCGCCGGACCCCGGGCCGAATCGCCCGATCGGCCCCTCGGACCCCTCGGACCCCTCGGACTGCCCGAACCCCTCGGACTCCTCGGGCGGGCCGGTCGCGATGGCGGCGCCGCGGTCGACCATGACGACGGCTTCGGCAACCCGGTCGGCCTCCCCAGGCCCCCGGGTGACGGGCAACTCCTCGGCGCGGCTCCCGGCGGTCCGGCCACCGAGGTGGCACAGCCAGCCGAGCAGACCCCAGGCGGTACCGGACATACCTCTCCACCCTCTCACTAGGTACAGCGTACGTAGAAACGAACGCAAGCGCATCGTACTACGTACGCCGTACGTATCTAAGATGGGGAACCGAGGTGATCAACCAGTGCCGTCCAGCAAGCCCCCGAACAGCAGCAGCCCCGCCGGCGCGCCGACCCCCGGCGAGTCCCCCGAACTGATCTGGCTGCGCCCCGAGCGCACCGGCCGGGGCCCCCGCCCCGCCCACAGCCGGACGTCCATCGCCGCCGCCGCGATCGTCATCGCCGACGCCGAGGGCCTGGACGCGGTCTCCATGCGCCGGGTCGCGGGCGCGCTCGGCGCGGGCACCATGTCGCTCTACAACTACGTGCCGAAGAAGGAGCACCTGCTCGACCTCATGCTCGACGCCGTCGCCGGTGAGTACGACTACTCCGGCCTCGCCCCCACGGGTGACTGCCGGGCCGACCTCCGCCGCCTCGCGCACGAGCAGCTCGCCGCCCTGCGCCGCCACCCCTGGGTGCCCGCCCTGGTGATCGCCCGGCCGGGACTCGGCCCCAATGCCCTGCGCTACACCGAGCACTTCCTCGCCGTCACCGAGCCGAGCGGCCTGGACGGCACCACCCGCATGGAGGCGCTCGCCCTGCTCAACGGGTTCGTGTGCCAGTACGCGCAGTACGAACGCACGGCGGCGGCCGGCGCCAAGTGGCAGGCGGACCTGGCCCGTTACCTCGGCCGCGCCGCCGCCGGCGGCGAATTCCCGCACCTGGCAGCCGCGTTCGCCAACCTCGGACCGTCGGCCGACACCCCCGACGCCGTGTTCGACCGCTCACTCGACCGCGTGATCACAGCCGCCCTGACCCCGGTCGGGCCCGTCTGACCCCCGCTACGGCCTAACGCCTACGACCTACGGCGGCTGCCCGGGACGAACATCCAGAGCAGCCAGGCACCCGTGCCGAGCAGCAGCATGTTCACGGCGATCTGCCAGGGCAGTTCGCCGAATCCGGTGAACCAGCCGCCGTACTTGACCTCCAGCAGGACGGCGGTCAGGTACCAGAGGGCGAAGTCCGCGACGACGGCCGCGACCCACACCGCCGCCGGGTGCCAACGCGGCCGGGGCAGCGCGTTGGCCAGAGCCAGTACGCCGGTGATGGCCATCGCCAACGGCGTGAACCCCCCGACGACTCGGTCGAGGTAGTTCCACGGCAGGACCGAGCCCACCGTCCAGATCAGCGCCAGACACCCGATGAAGCGCACCAGCACCGCCACCGCCGGATTCGCGCTGGACCGCTCCGGCACCGGTGCCGGTGCCGGTACCGGTACCGGTGCCGCCGTCTCCGCTATCGGGCTCCCCCACCCCACCGCCACCGGATCCTGCCAACCCCCGTGCGGGAACTCGCCCGTCGGCCGGGCCGACGCCAGCGGCCCGGGGCCGACCTGCGGCGGGATCCGCACCGGCCCCAGCGGCACACCCCCGGACATCACCGGCGGCGGCCCGAACGCCCCGAACCCCGGCGCAACCGCACCCGCCGCACCCGCACCCGCCCGTGCCACCGCCTCCAGCGCCGCCAACGCCTGCTCCGCCGACGGCCGCGCCGCCGGGTCCTTCGCCAACAGCGCACCCAGCAGCGGCGCCAGCGCCCCCGCCCGCACCGCCGGCCGCGGCTCCTTGGTCACCACTGCCACGCACAGCGCGCCGAAGGTGTCCCCACTGAACGGCGCCTCGCCCTCCACCGCGGAGTACAGCGTCGCGCCCAGCGCCCACAGGTCGTTGGCGGGAGCCGCGGGCCGCCCCTCCAACTGCTCCGGCGCCATGTACGCGGGCGTGCCGATGACCGCCCCGGTCCGGGTGAGCGCCGTGGTGGCATCCGCCATGTGCGCGATCCCGAAATCGGTGAGGATCACCCGCTCACCCATCAGCAGCACATTGTCCGGCTTGAGGTCCCGGTGCACGATGCCCGCGCCATGGGCCTGCAGAAGCGCCTTCACCATCGCCGCCCCGAGCTCCGCCACCCGCGCCACCGGCAACGCCCCACCCCGGGCGACGGCCGCCGCGAGCGACTCCCCGTCGACGAACTCCATCACGATCACCGGCGCACCCTCGTACTCGGCCACATCGTGCACCGTGATGATCCCGGGATGGTTCAACCGCGCGGCCGCCCGCGCCTCCCGCAGCACCCGCTGCACGAGCTGCTCCCGCTCCGCGTCCGTCACGCCCTGCGGCAGCAGCACCTCCTTCACCGCGACATCCCGGCCCAAGGTGGTGTCCCACCCCCGCCAGACCCGCCCCATGCCACCCTGGCCGATCAGCCCCACGAGCTGATACCGGCCCCCGACCACTGCCCCGACCACCGCTGCCACGCGCCAAACCCTAGCGGCTGCCCCACCCACCATTGACGCCGGATCAGCAAATCGTTTCCCCCATCCCCCATGCCCATCCCACATCGAGTCCGTCGACAGCGGTCCGCCGCCGACGGGCCGGTAGCACGATGCCCGCCCGATCGCTCCACACGTCGGTGGGACGATCGGGCGGGCAGAGGTGTGGAAGGTGACGGCCGGCTATGGCCTCCCGTCACCGCGAGCTGAGCTCAGGGAGTCCGCTCGGGGACAAGCGACCACTGCTGGTTGTCCTGCAACCCGGGGCACTCGTAGATGTCGAGACGGGTGCCTGGATCGGTCGCCCAGCCGGGGAGTTCCAGGCAGCGGCCGGCGGGGTGATCACCATCGACGGTGGCGGGCAGGAAGAGGCGGCCGTCGGGACGCAGCGCCCACTTCTGCCCCTTGCCGTCCTGACACCACGCGAGAACGACTGCCGTCCCGTCACCGAGACCGCCGTCCTTGGTCGAGAGGCAGTAGCCGCCCGCTCGGACCGTGCCGTCGGTGGCGAAGTTGAACCGCTGGTTCGCGGTCTCCCAGCAACCCCACAGCGCGACGGTGGCTCCGTCGTGCGGTCCGCCCTCCGCGTCGACGCAGCGCGAGTTCACGCGATTGGAGCGGATGGACACGCCTGCGTTCGCGTAGCCGAGGTACTGCAGGGGGTTGAAGCCGTCGACCTTGTTCTGGGTGCCGTCACTGCTCCGGCCGGGGTAGACCGTAATGGCCTGGTTGTTGTCGATGGCCCAGACGTCGGGGAAGCCGTCGTTGTTGAGGTCTCCCGCACCGACCTGCGGCTGCGCCGCGGTGGTCCAGTCGGCCCCGGAGAGGATGAGGAAGCCGGCGTCCGGACGGGTCAGGGAGGAGTAGTCGACCGATCCGTCGGCGTTCCAGCCGAGGGCGTAGGAGTAGATGTTGCCGTTGGTTCGGTGGCGGGCCCAGACGGTGGTCTGGTTGACGGGGGTCGTCGAGCCAGGCTTGACGCCGGCGCCGTTGGCGGCGCCCGGGCTGAGGAGTTCGTAGTCCGCCCAGCTTCCGCTCACCGTGGGGATCTGGGTTGCGGTCAGGAGGTCATCGGCGAGACCGTCGGCCTGGAAAAGGTAGAGACTGTCCTGCTCCAGGGTCAGGACGGCGGTTTGGCTCATGATAATAGTGCGGGTCGGGTCCACAGGGGATCCGCCAACAGCTTCACCTTCGGGTGTTCCGATCGCAGCGACCTGGGAGACCCTGCCCCAGCCGCTCGCCACATAGTCGGGACACGCACTCTCGCTGCCGTAGACCGTGCAGGTTGTTGGACGGGTCAAAGCACTGGCCTTCAGTTGGTCGTAGCGCCCCGTCCCGTCGTTGTGCACCAGATAGAGAGCATTCTTGAGTTCGCTCGGAGATTCCTTGGTGTAGTGAGCAACGATCTGGTCAACAGCCTGCCCCGCGGCCAGAGTTCCGTGGTGGCTGATCTGAAAGTCCGCCCAGGAAGCTCCGAATTGTCGATTGCCAGGGGCCGCCGCAGCCGGAGCAGCTGCAGAGTTGACCGGGTCGGTGGTGCCACCGATGATCCGCAGATCGCCCTTGGCGTCCGATGCGACGATGTCGGGCTTCTGGTCGTTGTCAACATCACCGAACAGGGGCTGGGTACCGGGCTTCCAGGGTGCGTAGAAGCTGTACGAGGCGGGCTGGCTGTAGTTGCCCGCGTTGTCCATTGCCCAGGCGTAGACGATGTTGGTCCCCCAGTTGCGTGGGGTGAAGGGGACCTGCGCACCAGGTCCGTACGTACCCGGCTGACCGCACGTCCAACCGACGACCGGAGTCGGGTCGGCACTGAACCGCACACACGCGACTCCAGAGGCCTGGAGGCCGTCTCCGGGCGCCGGGTCCTCCGCGTTGACGAAGAAGGAGCCGCTGTCACCGGCATAGCGGGCGGGGTGGTCGTTGGGGGTGCCGGAGGGCGGGAAGTCACTGGACGCGATGCTCAACCGGGGGTTGGTACGGTCGACGCGGAAGTAGCACCAGGCACTGTTGGGCGAGGTGAGAAGGGTGTCCGTCGCCCGCGCCAGCCAGCCGTACTGGTGGCCGTCGGCGAGCGAGCCGACACTCAGTGACGGTCCGGGGTTGTTCTGCGCACCGCCCCAGCTCCCCTGTTCAATACGGAAGTTGGGATCATTGTCGTCCCACAGGGTGTAGCCGGTGTAGACGTTCTGCCCGGCGGGGGACCAACTGTTGACGGTCAGGTAGAGGTTCAGGTTGTTGCCGACCCAACCGGGGTTGTCCCAGGGGTTGGCGCCACCACTGGTGCACTCGGCCGTGCTGTTGCTGCTCGCGAAGCCGGGCGCCGGGCTGGTACGCGGGTACCAGACGGCGGGGGTGATGTCGTAGGTGGTGGTGATGCTCGGGTTGCTCGCGACGGCGTGGCGGTAGAGCTTCTCCCACTCGGTGGCCGTCGGGGCTATGCCGATGGTCCAAGTGCTCCAGGTACCGGCCGCGGCCTGCTTCATGATGTCGGTGACGTCGACAGCCAGGGGCCCGGTGCCGGTGATCTTCTGACCGCCGACGTAGGAGCAACCCTCCATCACCACATTGCCGTTGGTGCCGCAGGGCTGGTTGTTCCAGGTGGTGGGCTCACCGATTCCCCTAGGTGCCCAGTAGACACCGAGGTCGGTCGGGGTACCGGGGCTGGAGGCGCCGCTGACCTGCCCGTTGAGGGTGGAGGCGAAGAGGGTGGGCGGGTACTCGGCGCCGGGGACCTTGGTGTGGATCGCCGGGTTCACCTTGAACTGGAAGTAGGCCCGCTCGCGTCCCTCTTTCATGCAGTCCTGGGCCGGGTCACTACTGTGGTAGCCGCAGAAGCCGGTGGAGAGATTGGACTTCTTGTTGTAGTTGGCGACCTCCTTGTAGTTCTCCTGGACCTGGACCGAGCCCTCGACGGAGCTGGTGACCGCGGTGAGGGTCGGGTCCAGGTACCAGGGGCCGGCCCCGGAACCCAGTGCGTCCTGGTCGGGAGTCAGCTCGATGGCGCCGCCGGAGACCTTGCTGCCGATCGCGGCGACCTTGGCCCCGTCCCCGGGAGCGTCGGCCGTGGACCGGATCCCGTCTGCGGCCTGCGGCTCACTCGCGGTGGTCACCGCGGAGGAGGCGAATGCCGCCTTGACCGGGGCTGTGGTGCCGGAGCCCGCCACGGGACGTGAGGAGTCCCACTGGAGCGGTGCCGGGGAGCGGAAGCGCAGCGCGCCCTTGTCGTCCTTGACGTCGATGCCTCCGCGCTCGTCGGAGGTGACCGTCAGTCCCTGTGCGGTGAGCGGGAACCGCAGGGTCCTCAGCGCGGGGTGCTCGGCCGCCTGGGCCGTGTGGACCACGATCACGTCCCGCCAGCCACCGACCGGCAGCGCCGTCAGCTGGAGGTCGACGTCGGGAAGGACGTTGGAGTAGGTGGCGGTCGCGCCGTTCAGCGTGGGGCGGGGCAACGGGAACGGGGCGTCGACGGCGAGCTTCTTGCCGTCGACGGTCGAAACGGTCGCCATCGGTCCGCCGCCACCGCCGGAGAACGCCACCGGAAGGCTCGCCACGGCCGGCCCGACGGTGCCGTCCGCGTTCGGTCGCAACGCGGCGTCCAGGTCGACCCACGCGCCGTCGTGCTTGGTGCGGACGGGCTGCGCATTGTCCGTGGTCGTCAGCGTTCCGGCCGGGTTCGCGACCGTTCGCGAGGCCTGGTCAGTCATCGCCTCGACGACCACCGGCTTACCGGTGGAGCGGGCCTTCGCAACGGCGTCGAGCATCGCCTGCTGTGCAGGGGTCCGCTGCGGTGCGGTCGCCGGGGGAACCAGCGGCGGCACGCCTCCGGCCGGGCCGTGGGAGGCGGGTCGCACGCCGTCGGCGGCTGCGGAGACCGGTGCCGTCAGCAAGCCAAGGCCGAGCAGGCAGCTGGCGCCGAGGGCGGCCATCCGTAGAGCGCGTTGGCGTATGCGTGGTGACATCGGTGCGCCCGCAGGTGGGCGTGAGGTGGTGGACATGTCGATTCTGTGACCCCTCCCGGGTGGCGGCCCCGACTTTGGGGCAGCGTTCGGGTCGGAACGATGACCCCTGACCCGTAGAGAGGTCAAACCGAATACCGATGTGGGCGGAGATGTCCGGAACCGCCTTTCCTGCCAGGTCAAGAATCCATAAACATCACATGCATGGTAGCCAAACGACCTGGCATCGCATCGGAGCAGTCACATATCGTCATGTCGATCATTGGGATTTCTGTGCCTATATGACGTCATGTCGATAGCAATAAGGAGCAGTCACCGTGAGACTTTGGCCTGCCCGGCAACGGGCTGGTGGACGAACGGGGAGCCGATGGCGCTCACCCGCGACGGCGGCGATGGTCGCCTTGGCACTGACGGGGGTAACGGTCCCGCCCGCGGCGGCATGGACGTTCCCCGAACCCAAGGGAAAGGTCTGGACGCCCCCGAACACACCGCTGGGGAGCGGGACTCCGTCAGTACAGGGTCATGACGCCCAACCGCCGGCCCGCAGGCCGGCCCCCAAACCGGACAACTGGAAGCCCCAGGTCGCGCCGCCGGTCGTCACGGGTACGGCTACGGTCACGATCGGGGCGGACAGCCCCGGGGCCAAGGCGGCCCGCTCCGCGACCGACGGTGCGGCCCCGGCCTCCGGCGGCGGATCGGCCGCCAAGGCCGGCCCGCTGGCGGTCGAGATCGCCCCGGCCGCCGGGAACGGCGAGAGCGTCCGCAAGGTCACCGTTCAGGTGACCGAACCGGCCCGGGGCAAGGCAGCGGGCGTGAACGCGCCCCTGATCGCCCTCTCCGACGCCGAGCCGGCAGCCACCGCCGAAGGCCGCAGCGCGAGCGTCACCCTGGACCTCAAGGCCCTGCAGGCCGCCGGGTGGTCCGACCGAGCGGTCCTCGTCGCCCTGCCCGGCTGTGCGCTGACGACCCCCGAGCGTCCGGAATGCCGGACGACGACGCGGGTCCCCTCGCGGACCGACGGCAAGGGGAAGATCACCGCCGACATCACCCTGCCTCCGGGCAAGGCCACCGCGTCCTCCTCAGATGCCGCCGGGGCCGGGAAGGCCTCGCTCGCTGCTGCCGAGGCCCCTGCGGCCGCAGCAGCCGCCGGCTCGGGCAGCGCGATGGTGCTCGCCGCCGCGCCCGCGCCGAACGGCGCCCTCGGCAACTACGCCGCGACCCCGCTCTCGCCGTCGGCGGCCTGGAGCGCCGGCTCCAACAGCGGCAACTTCACCTACAGCTACCCGATCCAGGTCCCGCCGTCCCTCGGCGGCACGGCGCCGGGTGTCTCCCTCGCCTACAACTCGGCCTCGGTCGACGGCAAGACCTCGGCGACCAACGCCCAGCCGTCCTGGATCGGCGACGGCTGGACGTACGAGCCCGGCTACATCGAGCGCTCCTACAAGTCGTGCGACAAGGCCGGGATCGCCCACTCTGCTGACCAGTGCTGGGGCGGCGAGAACGCCACCCTCGTGCTGGGCGGCCGCTCCGGCACCATCGTGCGCGACGACGCCACCGGCAGCTGGCACCTGCAGAACGACGACGGCTCCAAGGTCGAGCGGCTGACCGGCGCACCGCGGACCGGACTCGACGTCGACTACCACGCCATGGAGTACTGGCGGATCACCACCACCGACGGTACCCAGTACTACTTCGGCCTCAACCACCTCCCCGGCGGCGACGGCACCGACCCGGCGGCCAACTCCGTCCTGACCATGCCGGTGTACTCGCCGAACGCCAAGGACGTCTGCTACAACGCCGCCACCGGCAGCAACTCGTGGTGCCAGATGGCCTGGCGCTGGCAGCTCGACCACGTCGTCGACCCCCACGGCAACCTCACCAACTACGGCTACGCGGCCGAGGTCAACAAGTACAGCCGCGGCTACGTCCAGGGCGGCGGCACCGGCACCCCGACCAAGTACGAGCGCGCCGGCTACCTGCGCGAGATCGGCTACGGCCAGCGCCTCGACGACCAGCGGGCGGCCAAGGGCACCCTCAACCCCGCGGCGAAGGTCCTGTTCAAGGTCGAGGAACGCTGTGACCCCGCCAAGGCGTCGAGCTGCGACGAGAGCCAGCGCACCACGGCCAACCAGGAAGCCTGGCCGGACGTGCCGATCGACCAGATCTGCGCCGGCGACTCCTGCGACAACGCGTCGCCGACGTTCTTCACCACCAAGCGGCTGACCGAGATCTCCACCCAGGTCCTGGTGGACTCGGCCTACCGCACCGTCGACACGTGGAAGCTGAACCAGCGCCTCGCGGACCCCGGTGACGGTACCCCGCGCATCCTCCAGCTCGACTCCGTCCAGCGCGTCCCCAGCAACGGGCAGGCGGCGATCGACAACCTGCCGCCGGTCGCCTTCGAGTACGACATGATGGCGAACCGCGTCGACGGCATCGAACTGCAGAGCGGGGTGCGAGAGGGCAAGCTCTTCATGCGCCCGCGCCTCAAGGGAATCACCACCGAGACGGGCGGGCGGGTCAACGTCGTCTACAGCAGCCCGGAGTGCTCCCGTCTCGGAGGCCGCATGCCGGCGTCCGAGGACGGCAACACCCTGGCCTGCATACCGGTCAAGTGGTACCTGCCCGGCCAGTCCTCCCCGGACCCTGTGAACGACTGGTTCAACAAGCCGGTCGTCGAGACGATCACCGAGCAGGACCTGGTCACCAGCCCGGCCGTCAGCAAGGTCACCAGCTACGACTACCGCGACGCCGACGGTGTGCGCCGGGCCGCCTGGCACCGCAACGACGCCGAGTTCACCGACCCCAAGACCCGGACCTGGGACAACTTCCGCGGCTACGCGACGGTCACCACGACCACCGGCAGCGGCGCCACCGGCGAGGCTCCCCAGTCCCAGCAGAAGGCCACCTACCTGCGTGGCATGGACGGCGACTACCTCGCCAACGGCACCCGGCGCAGCGTCGCGGCGGCCAACCCGCTCGGCGGACCCTCGGTCCTCGACAGCGACTGGCGGAACGGTCAGGTCCTCGCCACCGAGGTCTACAGCCAGGCAGACGGGCCCGTCCGCACAGTGTCGGGAAGCACGTCGAGCACGGCCCCGGGCGAGAACCCGGTCAGCGCGACCCACAAACAGGAGGCAGGCGCGCCCAACAGCTACGCCCGCCGCCCCGAATCGCAGGTCACGACGCTCTCGGCGGCCAAGCTCGCGGACAACAGCTGGCGCCTGGTCACGATCGTCACGGTGAGCGACCCGGTCAACGGCAACCGCGTCCTCCAGATCGACGACAAGGGCGACGGCACCGCCGCCACCCCGGAAACCTGCACCAGCACCAAGTACGCGAGCTCCACCGACAGCCCGCAGACCCTGACCCTCGCTTCGGAGCAGGTCACCGTCCAGGGCCCGTGCGGGACCGCTCCCACGGCCGCCAACACGATCACCGGCAGCCGCACGCTCTACGACGGAAAGCCGCTCGGGCAGTTCCGCACCGCCGGCGATCCGACCAGCACCCAGGTTCTCGACCACTTCGACCAGGCCGGCAACCCCGTCTACGTCAACACTGGCAGCGCGACCTTCGATGCCTACGGTCGCAGCCTGACCAGTTCCACCACCGACGGTTCGACCTACAACCGCGACGGCGCCCAGCTCAGCGGCGCCTCGGTCACCCCCGCCGTCACGACGGTGGCCCTCTACCCGGCCACCGGCGTACTGCCGACCGAGGTGTGGACCACCGGCCCGATGGGCGCCGGCTGGACCACCGGCCTCACCCAGGACCCGGCACGCGGGTCACCGCTGACCAATCTGGACATCAACGGGCGCGTCACCACCGCCAGGTACGACGCCCTGGGCCGCATCACCGCGGTGTGGGCACCGGACCGGCCGACCAATGAGCTCCCGAACAAGAGCTTCACCTACGCGGTACGGGGTACCGATGGCCCGTCCTGGGTCATGTCCGAGACCCTCAACGACGACAAGGCCACGTCCGAAGCGGCCCTAGAGATCCTGGACGGCTTGGGCCGGTCACGACAGACACAGAGCACCAGTGCCGCCAAGCCCACCGGTCGCCTGATCAGCGACACCGCGTACGACTCGCACGGCTGGGTCATCAAGACCACCGCGCCGTACTACGAGGGGACGGCCTTCCCCACCGGCACGATCTTCCTGCCGCAGGACAGTCAGGTACCGAGCTCGACCTGGAACACCTATGACGGCAACGGCCGGGTCGTCCGCTCGGAGTTCCGTTCCAACGCGAACCCCCAATGGGCCAGCACCACTTCGTACCCCGGTGCGGACCGCACCGACGTCACGCCGCCCGCCGGGGCCGCCCCGACCTCGGTCGTGACCGATGCCCGCGGGCGGACGGTCGCCGCCTGGCAGTACCGTACGCCGACCGCCACGGGCCGCGCCGCCGACGCGGACGTCACCACGTTCGGCTTCACGGCCGGCGGCCTGTCCTCGCGGCGGACCGACAGCAGCGGTAACAACTGGACCTACGAGTACGACCTTCGCGGGCGCCAGGTGACCGCGTCCGACCCGGACACGGGCGTGAGCCGGACGTACTACAACGCCGACTCGCAGGTCGAGCGCACCACCGACGCCGCCGGCAACACCCTCGCCTACAGCTACGACCTGCTCGGCCGTAAGACGGGCATGTACACCGGAAGCGTCGCGCCGGCGAATCAGTTGGCGGGCTGGACGTACGACACCCTCGCCAAGGGTCAGCAGACCTCCTCCACCCGCTATGTGGGTGGCTCGGGCGGGGCGGCCTACACCAAGGGTGTCACCGGCTACGACACCGCCTACCGGCCCCTTGGCACCTCGGTCACCGTCCCGAAGGTGGAGGGCGTCGAGGGCGCACTGGCCGGGACCTACACCACCAGCAGCTCCTACAGCCCCGTTCTCGGCGCACCGAAGTCACTCGGCATCTCCGCAGCGGGCGGACTCCCCGCCGAGACCGTCAGCTACGGCCGGACGGTGACCGGCCTGCTTACCAGCTCCGCCAGCCTCAAGAAGCTGGTGGTATCGGCGGTCGCCTACGACGCGCTCGCCAGGCCGACCCGGACGACGATGGGCGAGTACGGCAGCCAGGCGGTCTCCACTCAGCAGTACGACTGGGCAACAGGTCGGGTCATCAACTCCTTCCTCGACCGCCAGCTCGGAACCGTCTCGCTCGACCAGACCAGCTACACCTACGCACCGTCCGGCCGGATTTCCTCCGTCACCGACCTCCAGAACGCGACGGCCCGCGACAACCAGTGCTTCACCTACGACCACCTCGGGCGTCTGACCCGGGCGTGGACAGACATCGCGGGCACCCACACCACCGCCGACTGGATCGACTCATCAGGTGTCCCGCACGGCACGGGCAGCTCGTCGACCGTGCCGGGCATCGGTGGTTGTGACAACGCCGACGGTCCGACGACGGCGGCGAACGGCTCCAACACTGTCGGTGGTCCAGCACCGTACTGGCAGGATTACAAGTACGACGCCAGCGGCAACCGCACCACGCTTGCTCAGCATGGTTCCACTGCTACTACGCCTCTGGACCCGGCTCAGATCACCCAGATCGCAAGCGCGACGAACGGCGACCGGACGTGGTCCGTGGCCCTTTCGAATGGCAGTCTCTGGCTGGGTACACAGAACGGCGACGGATCCTGGTCGCAGTTCACCGACCTGATGGCCGAAGCCGGCTCCCTTCCGACCGTCACCGCCGTCTCCGCCGCGGTGAGCGACGGCCGGCTGCAGGTCATGGCCGTCGCCGGCGGCAAGATCTGGCACACCGTCCAGGGCGACAACGGCTGGCAGAGGTGGGGCGACGTCTTCGGCGCCGTCGGATCCCTCTCCCAGCCCAGCCAGCTCGCCCTGACCGCCACCGGCTCGGGACTCGAAGTCCTGACCTTCGCGGGTGGCAAGCTGTGGCACACCGTCCGCCAGCCGGACGGCAACTGGCAGGCACAGGGCTGGGGCGACGTCTACGGCGCCGTCGGCACACTGGCCTCGCCCACTCAGATGGCGGCCGCCGCCACCAACTCCGGCCTGGAGATCGCGGTCGGCGCCGGCGGCAGGCTGTGGCACACCGTCCGCCAGCCCGACGGGAACTGGCAGGCACAGGGCTGGGGCGACGTCTACAGCGCGACCGGGACTCTTCCCGAAGCTCAGACCGGCCAAGGACAGTTGGCACTCGCCAACACTCCCGACGGGCTTCAGGTCGTCGCACTCGCCGAGGGCAGGCCCTGGCACGTCGTCCGCGACAGTGCCGGAAGTTGGTCCAGCTGGGGGGACATCACCACCGTCGCCGGCCGGCTCGACCCTGCCACCGGCGTCAGTGCGGCAGGCCCAGGCGCCGATCTCAAGGTTGTCGTCCTGGGATCGGGCAAGGTCAACCAGACGGTGCGCAACGGTGAGACCAAGAACTGGTCGGCCTGGTCAGGCGTTCCGACTTACACCACAGGGGGCAGCAACACCACTCAGACCTTCGGGCCTGCCAGGAGCAGTAACACCCCCACCCACGCGCCCAATACCGGTGGCGGAACCGGTGGGCCTCACGCCCTGCTGGCCTCCAGCACGGTCACGGCTGACGGTACCAAGGTCGTCAGCTACCAGTACGACGCCAAGGGCAACACCACCGCCATCACCGACACCGGCGGCACCACCAGCCTGACCTGGAACGGCGAGGACAAGCTCAGCTCCGTCACCAGGACCGGCCAGGCCGGCGCCACCACCTACCTCTACGACGCCGACGGCAACCAGTTGATCCGCCGCAACCCCGGCAAGATCACGCTCAACCTGCCCACGGACGAGTTGACGCTCGACACCGCCACCGGTGCGATGAGCAATGTCCGCACCGTCGGTGCCGGCGGCGGCCTCACCTACACCCGCGTCACCGCCCCCATCGGCGGCGGCACGGTCGTCATCCAGGCCTCCGACCCGCACGGCACCAACGGCGTCCAGATCACCGCGGACGGCCCTCAGTCGGTTACCCGTCGCGCCACCGACCCCTTCGGCAACCCCCGCGGCGCCCAGCCCAACGCTTCCGCCTGGGCCGGCACCAAGGGCTTCGTCGGCGGCAGCAAGGACGACACCACCGGCTTCACCAACCTGGGAGCGCGCCAGTACGACCCGAGCACCGGCCGCTTCATCAGCCCGGACCCGATCCTCGAC
>NZ_JAXCLC010000090.1:0-29761 GCF_034043715.1 Kitasatospora purpeofusca
GAGGCATTTCTCCGGGCCGGCGCGGGGGAGGGGGATCCGGTCCGTGGGGGACTGCCGCTCGATTCGGCGCCGAAGTGCGTTGTCCAATGCCGCGAGAAGCGTCCCGAAAGGCCCTTGGAGACATTCGGCGAGCGCCCGGACGGGGGAAGGTCCACGGCCCGTCGAAAGGCACTCAAAAAGCCCGCCACCGGATCGGTGGCGGGCTTTTTCCCGCTCCCCAACGGGTCAGGGAGCCTTTGTCAGAGGCGGCCGGCGGCCTTGAGGGCGAGGTAGGTGTCGGCCAGGGCCGGGGCGATGGAGGTGGGCGGCGCGTCGAGGACGGTGATGCCGGCGCGGGTGAGGCGGTCGGCGGTGAGGCGGCGGTCGGCGCGGGTCTGCTCGGCGGCCGCGGCGCCGTAGACGGCCTCGACGGTGCCACGGCCGGCGGCGAGCTCGTCGAGGTGGGGATCCGACACGGAGGCGAGGACGACCTCGTGGCGTTTGGTGAGGAGCGGCAGCAGCGGGAGCAGGCCGTCCTCGACGGATGCCGCGTCCAGGCCGGTGAGCAGCACGATCAGCGAGCGGTGCGGCGCCATCTTCAAGGCGGTGGCGACCAGCGAGCGCATGTCGGTCTCGTAGAGGGCCGGTTCCAGGACGGCCATCGCGTTGGTGAAGGCCGGGAGGATCTCGCCGGGGGAGCGGCCGGCCACCGCGGTCCGCTTGCGCAGGTCGTGGGCGAGCAGGTCGACCCGGTCGCCGGCCTTGGTGGCGAGGGCGGTGAGGAGCAGTGCGGCGTCGAGCGAGGCATCGAGCCGCGGCGCGTCGCCGACCCGGCCGGCGGAGGTGCGGCCGGTGTCGAGGACGACCAGGATGTGCCGGTCGCGCTCGGGCCGCCAGGTGCGGACGGCGACCGTGTGGCGGCGGGCGCTGGCCCGCCAGTCGATGGAGCGGATGTCGTCGCCGGGCAGGTACTCGCGCAGGGAGTCGAACTCGGTGCCCTGGCCGCGGGTCAGGACCGAGGTCCGGCCGTCGAGTTCACGCAGCCGGGCGAGCCGGGAGGGCAGGTGCTTGCGGCTGGCGAACGGCGGCAGGGCGCGGACCGTCCAGGGGACGAGGTGCGAGCCCTGCCGCCCGGCCAGGCCGAGCGGGCCGAGCGAACGGACGGTCACCTTGTGGGCGCGGTGGTCCCCGCGCCGGCTCGGGGTGAGGACGGTGGTGACCCGGCGGCGTTCGTGGCCGGGGACGCGCAGGGTGTGCCGGGAGGCGGCGAACCCGGTGCCGGGCCGCCAGGCCGACGGGGCCCAGGCGTCGCGGATCCGGGCCCGCAGGGGCCGGCCGGCCGGGTTGGTGACGGTCAGCTCGACGGAGGCGGCTTCGCCGAGCCGGACCGTGGTGTCGCCGCCCCGGTCGATCCGCAGACTGCGGACGGGGGCGGCGAGCACCAGGTCGAGGGCGACCGCGAGCAGAACCGCGCCGGTGACGGCGCCGATGCCGGCCCAGGAGGGCAGCAGCAGGCCCGTGACGAGGGCGCCGAGCGCGGCGAGCAGGGCGGTTCGCCCGGTGATGGCCATGCGGTGCGTTCCTTCGTCGGGGCCGACGGTGAGGCGGCGAAACGTGAGGCGGTGATACCTGTGGTGGATACCTGTGGTGATACCTGGGGGGCGGGGATGCCTGGGGCGGTGGTCAGCGCGGGGCCGGGGTCTGGGCGAGGACGGCCTGGATCACGGAGTCCGCGGTCACGCCCTCCATCTCGGCCTCGGCCCGCAGGGCGACGCGGTGCCGCAGGGTGGGCAGGGCGAGCGCCTTGACGTCGTCGGGGGTGACGTAGTCGCGGCCGGCCAGCCAGGCCCAGGCGCGGGAGGCGCCGAGCAGCGCGGTGGCGCCGCGCGGGGAGACGCCGATGGAGAGCGAGGGCGACTGCCGGGTGGCCCGGCAGAGGTCGACGATGTAGGCGAGCACCTCGGGGGCGACGGTCAGTCGGGCGATCTGCTCGCGGGCGGCGGCGATGTGCTCGGGGCCGGCGACCGGGCGCACGCCGGCCGCGGCGAGGTCGCGCGGGTCGAAGCCGGCGGCGTGCCGGGCGAGGACCTGGAACTCCTGGTCCCGGTCGGGCAGCGGGAGGATCAGCTTGAGCAGGAAGCGGTCGAGCTGGGCCTCGGGCAGCGGGTAGGTGCCCTCGTACTCGACCGGGTTCTGGGTCGCGGCGACCAGGAACGGCACGGGCAGGGCGCGCGGCTCGCCGTCGACGGTGACCTGCCGTTCCTCCATGGCCTCCAGCAGGGCGGCCTGGGTCTTCGGCGGGGTGCGGTTGATCTCGTCGGCGAGCAGCAGGTTGGTGAAGACCGGGCCGGGCTGGAAGGAGAACTCGGCGGAGCGGGCGTCGTAGACCAGCGAGCCGGTGACGTCGCCGGGCATCAGGTCGGGGGTGAACTGGATGCGCTTGGTCCCCAGGCTGAGCGCGGCGGAAAGGGTGCGGATCAGCAGGGTCTTGGCCACGCCGGGGACGCCTTCGAGCAGCACATGGCCGCCGCAGAGCAGGGCGACGACGAGGCCGGTGACGGCGGCGTCCTGGCCGACGACGGCCTTGGCGATCTCGGCGCGCAGGGCGGTGAGCGCCTCGCGCGGGTCGCCGAGCCGGGGGTCCCCGAGCCGGGGGTCGGCGGTGGTGCCGGGCGCGGCGGTGCCGGGCGGGGTGGAACCGGGGACGGTGGTGCCGGTGGTGGCGGGCGCCGGACCGGGGGTGATGCGGAGCTGGGTGGTGGCCTTCTCGGTCACGGCTTCCGTACCTGCCTTTCGAGGGTGTCGAGGTCGTCGGCGAGCCGCAGCAGTGCGGCGTCGTCGGTCGGGGGAGGGCCGTACAGCAGGGCTGCGGCGTCCCCGGCGGGCCGCTCGGGGAGGCGGTCCGCGACGGCCGCGCAGAGGGCGGTGGGGTCGGGTGCGCCGGCCACCGGCGGGACGCCCAGGGCCGGGGCGATGCGCAGCGCGGTGGCGCGGCGCAGGGCGTCGGCGGCGCGGCCGCGGGCCTTGGCACGGCGGTAGAGGCGGGCGCGGCCCTCGGTGGTCTCGGCGGCGCGGACCACGACCGGCAGCCTTTCGCTGACCACCGGGCCGAGCCGTCGGGCGCGCCAGAGCGCGGTGAGCACGACGGCGATGCCGAGCTGGTAGCCGGCCCAGGTCCAGCCCTCGGGGATGTAGTCCTGGAAGCTCTTCCGCCCGCCCTCGGCGACCGGGGCGGTGTAGTCGGGCAGGTGCCAGGTGAGGTGCGGCCGGGAGCCGAGCACGCCGAGTGCCAGGGCGGCGTCGCCGTCCTTCCCGAGCAGCTCGTTGGTGAGGAACTCGCCGCTGCCGAGGACCACGACGTCGGTGCTCCGGGCGGTGGTGACGGCGACCAGGGGGTAGCCGTGGCCGCGCGGGTAGCAGCCCTCGCCGCGGCTGCCGGCGGTGTAGAGCAGGCCGCCGAGGTGGGCGCTGCCGGCCCGGACGGCTTCCGGGAGGGAGCAGCCGGGGTCGGTGGTGCGCACGCCGGCGTAGGGGACGCCGCCGTTCTCGTCGGAGGTGCGGACGCCGGGGACGAGGGCGCTGAGGGCGGCGGGGCCGGGGGAGACCAGGACCAGCCGGCCGTGTCCGGCGGCGGCGACGGCGGTCAGCTGCTCGGGGGTGAGCAGGTCGGGCTCGGGCAGGACGAGGGTGTCGGCGCCGGTGGGCCGGACGGCCGGGTCGGCGGTGAGGTCGACCTTGAGGCCCTCGCGCTCGAGGAGGGCGATCACGGCGTGGCTGCCGGTGGGCTCGTAGGAGCGGGGGTCGAGCGGCGGGTACCGGCGCTCCTGGTTGACGGCCGCGAGCAGGACGGCGGCGAGCAGCAGGAGGGCGGCGGTGAGCAGGTACCAGCGGGCGCGCCGCCACAGGCCGCGGCCGGTGGGGGCGGTGCTGGTGGCGCTGCCGGTGGCGTCCGGGGCGGGCTGTGGGGCGGTGGCCCGGTCGGTCGGGGGCGCGGGGGTGGCGCTGGTCATGCGGCTCCTCCGGCGGCCGGGGCGAGGACCGGGCGGGCGCGTTCGAGGGCCCGGTCGAGGTCGCGCAGCGACTGGTAGGCGCCCTGGTCGGCGGTGCGCTCGCCGTACGCGATGTCGTCGAAGGCGCGGGCGGCCGCGGCGAGTTCGGCCGCGTGGCCGGGCAGTGCGCGGCCGGCCTCGGCGGCGGCCTCGTCGGCGGTGCGGCCGGGGCGGGCGTCGAGCAGGGTGCGCTCCTCCAGACCGCGGACCAGGGCGCGCATCTGCTCGCGGACGGCCTCGGTCCACCGGCCGGCGGCGGCGTGCCGTTCGGCGTCGGCCCGGTGCTCGGCCGCGCTGCGCGGGCCGATGTGGCCGAAGACCCCGGGGTGGGTGCGGGCGGCCCGCTTGGGCGCGCCGAGGCGCCACCAGAGGGCGGCGCCGACGGTCGCGGCGACCAGCAGGAACAGGACCAGGCCGGTGGCGCCGCTGGTGCCTTCGCCGGTGAGCGCGCCCAGCGCTTCGTCGATCCGGTCCGTGATCCAGTTGATGACCCGTTCCTGGAGGCTCGGGTCGTGGCGGTGGTAGTCGGCGTTGAGCAGCTCGTCGCGGGCCGCGTCCTTGGCCGCGTCGCGCGGTGTCGTGACCGGGGCGCCACCCGCGAGCACGACGGTCTCCCCCCGGATCGGCATCGGGCTCAGAGCCTTGCGGGAGCGGGGCCGGCCTGGTCGCCCCAGCCGGTGCCGCCGTGTTCGGGCAGGCCGGCGGCGCGGGCGAGCTCGATGTCGAGGGCCTCGCGGCGGATCCGCTGGTCGACGTAGAGCAGCACGCCGATGGTGGCGGTGAAGGGGAGGGTGACGGTGGAGGCGAGGACGCCGCCGATCGCCATCATGACCAGCATGGCGGCGGGCATGCTGCCGCTCTGTCCGGCGTCGACCTGTCCGACGAAGTCGTCGAAGCCGATCACCATGCCGGCGATCGTGAACGGGGTGCTGATCACTCCGCCGACGACCGCGGCGATGATCTGGCTCAGCACGGTGATGCCGCAGATCCGCCACCAGGAGCGGCGGACCAGCCGGCGGGAGCGGGAGAGGGCGGTGATGACGCCCTGCTTCTCCAGCATGAGGGCGGGCGCGGCCAGGCTGAGCTGGATGCCGATCCAGATGGCGACCGGGAGGCTGAGCAGGCCCACGACGACGAGCAGGCCGACGATCGCGGGCTCCTCGGCCCCGGTGACCAGGTAGCCGATCAGCGGGGCGAAGCCCAGTAGGACGATGCCGCCGGCGATGAGGCCGGTGAGCAGGGTGAGGCCGAGGAGCTGGAGCAGCCGCGGCCTGGCGTCGCGCCAGGCGTCACCGATCGACACGGCCTGTCCGAGGATGGCGCGGCTGACCACCATGGTCAGCAGGGCCGAGGCGACCACGCCGAGCAGCATCGAGAGCGGCAGGCTGATCAGGGCGGTCAGCACCGGGGTGAGGTCGCCGGTGTCCCCCTGGATGGCGAGCTGGGCGCCGAGCGAGGCGCCCTGCTGGACGACCGCGACGCCGAGGGCGAGGCCGAGGGTGACCCGCCAGTGCTTGCGGACGGTGGAGACCGCGCCGTCGAGGATCTCGCCGAGGCCGAGCGGGCGCAGCGGGATCACCCCGGGCTTGGGGCTCTGCGGTGCGGCCCAGCCGTACCCGCCGCCGGGCGGCTGCGGGCCCCAGCCGGGCGGCGGTGCGCCGTGCCCGGGCCTGGTGCCCCAGGCGGGCTGCTGCCCGGGGTAGGGGGGCTGCGGGGCGCCGGGGGCGGTTCCCCGGGCGGGCGGGGTGTCCTGGGGCGGTGCCGACTGGCCGGGCACGGCGGCGGGTGCGTCGGCGCTGGGCCGGGCGCCGTCGCGGGGCGGCTCGGACGAGCCGGGCGAGGCCCAGCCCGGAGTGTCGGTCATCACTGCTCCTCGGAGGACTTCGGGGGGCGCGGCACCGGGTGGATCTTCACCCGCGCGCAGCGCCCATCGTGCCATGGTGCCCGGACGCACCCCAGGGGGAGCCGGTTGCTGAACGGCAACGGCCGGGGGGCGGACGTTTCGTCGGCTTCGCCGGGGGTCCGGGGGGCGGAAGGGGGCTGGAAAATGGCCCGGTTTGGCTTGAATTGGACCGGATCGCCAGTTGGCCGTTCTGGAGCAATGGGACTGCTGTGCGGCAGGTCACAATCCGGTAATGAGAAGATGGACGCATGAAGGGACGCGTCCTCGTCGTTGATGACGACTCCGCACTGGCCGAGATGCTCGGCATTGTGCTGCGGGGTGAGGGTTTTGAGCCGTTTTTCGTCGCGGATGGGGACAGGGCGCTAGCGGCGTTCCGGGAGACCAAGCCGGACCTGGTCCTGCTCGACCTGATGCTGCCCGGCCGGGACGGCATCGATGTCTGCCGCCAGATCCGGGCCGAGTCAGGTATCCCGATCGTCATGCTGACCGCCAAGACCGACACGGTGGATGTCGTGGTCGGCCTGGAGTCGGGTGCCGACGACTATGTGACCAAGCCGTTCAAGCCCAAGGAACTGGTGGCCCGGGTGCGGGCCCGGCTCCGCAGGGCCGAGGATCCGACTCCGGAGCAGCTGACCATCGGCGATCTGGTGATCGACGTGGCCGGTCACTCGGTGAAGCGGGACGGCCGGGGCATCCCGCTGACCCCGCTGGAGTTCGACCTGCTGGTCGCGCTGGCCCGCAAGCCCTGGCAGGTGTTCACCCGCGAGGTGCTGCTGGAGCAGGTCTGGGGCTACCGGCACGCGGCGGACACCCGGCTGGTCAACGTCCATGTGCAGCGCCTGCGCTCCAAGATCGAGAAGGACCCGGAGCGTCCCGAGATCGTGGTGACCGTCCGCGGCGTCGGCTACAAGGCCGGGCCCAGCTGACGTGATGTACCGGGCCGACGAGACCCCGGCGGGTACCGCGACCGACGGGGGTGGCGGCGCCGTGCGCGGGGACGTACTGAGTTCGACCGTGCGCAGCAGCCGCCGCCGGGGGCCGGTCGCCCTGCTCGCGCTGGTGAACCGACAGCTGCGCCGCCCCCTCAACCGGGTGGCGGCGCTGTACCGGCGGTCGATCCAGCTGCGGGTGGTGGCGGCCACGCTGCTGCTGTCGGTCGTGGTGGTGATGGTGCTGGGCGTCGTCGTGGTGGCGCAGGTGCGCACCGGGCTGCTGGAGACCAAGCGGTCGGCGGCCCGGGACCAGGCGCTCGCGGGATTCCAGACCGAGCTCAAGAAGATCGACGACGCGGACGACCTGCGGCTGCGGACCGGGACCACCGACCCGGCTCCCGACGGGCTGGGCACGTGGCTGCTCCAGCAGGTCGGCGACCTGGCGGCGAGCGGGCAGAACGTCTACTCGGTGATCGCGATGCTGCCCGGCACCGGCCAGACCGTCCAGCCGGAGAAGGCCGGCCTCGGCCCGCGCTACTCCGCGGACATCCTGCCGAGCAGCATCCCCGACAGTCTGAAGGCCAGGGTCGCGCAGGAGCCCGGCCAGAGCTTCAGCCAGCCCACCCGGATCCAGCGCTCGCCGGAGAGCGGCGTGGACACCGAGCCCGGGCTGGTCTTCGGGCAGCAGTTCACCGGGCCCGGCAACGGCAGCTACCAGCTGTACTACGTCTTCTCCTTCGGCCAGGAGACCAAGACCCTGGGCCTGGTCACCGGCACGCTGGCGACCGCCGGGGTGTTCGTGGTGATCATGATGGGCGGCATCGCCTGGCTGGTGGTGCGCCAGGTGGTGACGCCGGTCCGGATGGCCGCCGGGATCTCCGAGCGGCTGGCCGCCGGACATCTGGAAGAGCGGATGAAGGTCACCGGCACCGACGACATCGCCCGCCTGGGCGAGTCGTTCAACCGGATGGCCAACGCGCTGCAGGCGCAGATCCGGCAGCTGGAGGAGCTCTCCCGGGTGCAGCGGCGCTTCGTCTCGGACGTGTCGCACGAGCTGCGTACGCCGCTGACCACCGTCCGGATGGCCGCCGACCTCATCTACGACAGCCGCGAGGACCTCGATCCGATGGCGGCCCGCTCCGCCGAACTGCTCCAGGGGCAGCTGGACCGCTTCGAGTCGCTGCTCGCCGACCTGCTGGAGATCAGCCGCTTCGACGCGGGCGCGGCCGTCCTGGACGCCGAGCCGGTCGACCTGCGCGAGATCGTCGGCCGGGTGGTCGAGGCCGCGGATCCGCTGGCGCAGGCCAAGGGCAGTGCCGTGGTGATCCGCGGGGACGGTGAACCGGTGCTGGCCGAGGTCGACTCCCGGCGGATCGAGCGCATCCTGCGCAACCTGGTGGTCAACGCGCTGGAGCACGGCGAGGGCCGGGACGTCGTGGTCCGGCTGGGCTCGCGGGACGGCGCGGTCGCCATCGGCGTCCGGGACTACGGCATCGGCCTCAAGCCCGGCGAGGCGTCCCGGGTGTTCCACCGGTTCTGGCGGGCCGACCCGTCCCGGGTGCGGACCACCGGCGGTACCGGCCTCGGCCTGTCGATCGCGGTCGAGGACGCGCATCTGCACGGCGGCTGGCTGCA
The DNA here is from genome assembly GCF_034043715.1 of Kitasatospora purpeofusca. Lineage (GTDB taxonomy): Bacteria > Actinomycetota > Actinomycetes > Streptomycetales > Streptomycetaceae > Kitasatospora > Kitasatospora purpeofusca_A. The sequence goes on from NZ_JAXCLC010000090.1 coordinate 8,499, forward strand.
GGCCTGGGGGGAGCCGGGCGGCGGCTCGCACTTCCGGCTCACCATGCCGCGCACCCGCGGCGGTGAGATCAGCCGGGCGCCGTTCCGGCTGGAGCCGGAGGACTCCCGCAACAACCGGGGCCTGGGCACCTACGGGGCGCCGTACCGGCGGGCCGCGCGCCCGGCCGGGGCGACCGCCCTCACCGCGACCGACGAGCAGGCCGTCCCGGAGACGCCGGACACCGCCGGCAACGGGTTCGGCAGTGGGCTCGGCGGTGTGCTGAGCATCGGCCCCGGCCTCGGCCGACGGCCGGCCGAGGGCCCGCGCGCGGATCCGTCGGACGTGCTGCCGGTCGGTGCGGGGTACGGTGCGACCGGGGCCCAGGTCATGGTGGACCCGACGCCGGGCCGGCCGTCGGTGGCGCAGCGGACCGCGGGGCCGGACGAGGCCGCAGGGGCGGACGGCACGGGTGGAACGGACACGGAGGGGTCGCAGCGTGCGAAGGACCAGCGCCAGGATTGATCCGCGGCTGGCCGGGATGGCGGGCGCGCTGGTGGGTGCCCTGCTGGCCGGCGGCTGCGCGGCGATGCCGGACTCCGGGGGCGTCGCCAAGATCGAGCTGTCCAAGAGTTCGGCGGAGAAGAACCTCCAGGTCAGGGTCTTCCCGGTGGAGCCCGCCAAGGGAGCCGGGCCGCAGGACCTGCTGGCCGGGTTCCTCGACGCGCTGACCGCCGACGACAGCTATGTGACGGCGCGCAAGTACCTGACGCCGGACGCGCGGACCAGCTGGAACCCCGAGGCGGGCATCAAGGTGCTCGCCGCCAACCCGGGCCACCTCAAGGTGAGCGTGACCGACAACGACACCGAGGTGTCGATCCCGGTCGACGGACAGCTGGTCTCCCAGGTGGACGACCGGCACTCGTACATCGGCGAGTCGCCGCGCATGATCCAGTTCAGCTTCTCCTTCGTGCGGGAGAAGGCCGGCGACTGGCGGATCGACAAGCTGCCGGACGGGCTGATCCTCAACGAGGTCAACTTCCGCAACAGCTACCGCCAGGTCGACCGGTTCTTCTACGCCGCGCCCGACCCGTCCGCGCCGACCGCGGCCTCGGTGACCAACCAGGACGTGCTGATCGCCGACCCGATCTACCTGCGGCGCCGAATAGACCCGTTGGGTTCGGCGGTCCGCGCGCTGGTCTCGGGGCCGTCGACCTGGCTGGCGCCGGTCGCCCGCTCGGCCTTCCCGGCGGGCCTCGGGCCCGACGCGGTCGAGTCGGTGACCCTGGACGACAACCGCACCGGGCACGTGACGCTGATCGGGGTCGATCTCGGCAGCGCCACCGCCTGCCGGCGGATGGCCACCCAGCTCCTCTACACCCTCGCCGACCAGGGCACCGGGCAGGTCGAGCGGCTGGAGCTCAGGGCCAAGCACGGCGGCCCGGTCTGTCAGGCGAGCCGCGCCGACGAGCCCGCGACCGGGCCCGGCTCGCTGGCCGGGCAGATGTCCACCCGGCAGTTCTACCAGCGGGCCGACGACGGCGTGCTGCACGAGACGCGCGGGGACGCCGTGGGCGAGCCCGTGCACGGGCCGCTGGGGCGGGCGCAGCAGAGCGGTCGGCCGCTGGGCGCGGTCGCGGTGGCCCGCGATGCCGAGCGTGCCGCGGCGATCAGCGCCGACGGCCACCAGCTCTACACGGTGCCCTTCCTGGACTCGCTGCCGGCCATGCCGCAGCCGGTGCTCACCACCCCGGCCCGCCCGGGCTCGAAGGGTGACGACGGGCTGGTCTCGCCGACCTGGGACGGGCGCGGCGATTTGTACGTGGTGGACCGCGACCCGACGGGGCCGCGGGTGTTGATGGTGCGGGACAAGCAGGCCGTCCCGGTGGCGGTGGACGACCTGGCCGGGCGTTCGGTGCAGGGCGTCAAGGTGTCCTCGGACGGCGTCCGGGTCGCCCTGCTGCTGAAGGAGGGCAAGGACAGCAAGGACCAGCGGCTCTGGCTGGGGCTGCTCGTGCACGGCGGCACCAAGGACGCCCCGACCGCGAGGATCACGGGGCTGCGGCTGGCCAACCCGGCGTTCCAGGAGGTGCTGGCGGTGTCCTGGGCGGAGGCCGACCAACTGCTGGTGCTGGGCAAGGAGAAGGACAAGGCCCAGCAGTTGCAGTACATCAGCACCGACGGGTCGCAGAACCGGGACGCGCGGCTGCTGGGCGGCGGGGAGATGGGCGCCGTCGCCGCGTCGGAGTCCCGGGCGACGAACGCGCTGCCGGTGCCGCCGGTGCTGGCGCTGGAGAAGGAAGTGGGCAAGCCGTACCGGCTGGTCAACAACCAGTGGCGGGAGCTGGTGCTGCCCTACAAGGCCTCCGCGTTCATCTACCCGGGCTGAGAGCCGGCGCCGGCCGGGTGATCGTCACCGACCCGGCGCCCGGCCGGGTGATCGTCACCGGCCCGGCGCCCGGCCTGGTGATCCTCACCGGCCGTCTGGGGTGTCGGGGCGGTGCTGCCGGTGGCGCGGGACGGCCGCCGCGACCGTGGCGGCCACGGCGGGCGGCAGGCCGGCGGCGGACAGCGCCCGGGCCGCCTCGACGAGGCTGGCACCGGTGGTCACCAGGTCGTCGACCAGGACCGGCCGGAACCCGGCGGGGCCGGAGCGGTCGGATCGGCGGAAACGGCCGGGCGGTCGCACGGTGAGCGCGCCGCGCAGGTTGCGGTGGCGCTCGGCGGCGGAGAGCCCGGCCTGGTCGGCGACGGGCCGGGCGTGGCGCAGCAGCGGCAGCGCGCGGGCCTCCAGCCCCTCCCGGCGCAGGGCCCCGGCGGCGGCGCGGGCCAGCCGCAGCGTGGGGTCGTGCCCCCGGGCGCGGACCGCCGCCCGGGCGGAGGGGACCGGGACCAGCAGCAGGGGCGCCGGTCCCGGGAACGGGCCGAGTGCGGAGCGCACCGCCCGGGCGAGCGCGTCGCCGAGCGGCCCGGCCAGCCCCAGCGCGCCGCGCTCCTTGTGGGCGAGCAGCAGCCGCCGGACCGGGCCGTCGTACGGCGCGGCGGCGTGCGCCCCGGGAAGGGCCGCGGCGGGCGTCGGCGGGGTGGTGGCGAGGAGGTGACGGCACTCCGGGCACAGATGGCCGAGGTCGGCGCCGCAGCCCGCGCAGGGGGCCGGGAGCAGCGCGTCGAGGAGGCCGGTCAGGGCGTGGGTGAAAGGTCCCCGGTCGGACTGCCGGTGGGGTGGTGCGGTGGTCCGCGGCACGGCTGCTCCTCGCGGGTGGGGCACGGAGAGTGAGCAAAGAATGCGCCGTACGGGGGGTGTTGTCCAGGTATTTACCTGTGTTTCACTCCCAGGAGGGTAGACAGGGGTGCAGCAGCTTGACCGCCGGCCCATCACTCCGTCATACCCGAACTCTCCGCCGGAGAGGCGAAAACCCCTTGTGAGGTGTTCGATAAGGCTCCAGGGGGTTTCAACCGTCCCTGGTGGGGAGGAAGTGAGATGAGGGCCAGTCGTTCCACCGTTGCCGGTGGGGCGGGGGCCGGCGGAAGTATCGGCTGGTCCGGCTGGTCTCAGTCCGGTCCGGTAGCACCCGGGCCGGCGACAGAACGAGGGATCGGAGTTCTGCGTGGACATCGTCGTCAAGGGCCGCAAGACCGAGGTGCCGAAGAGGTTCCGGGATCACGTGGCCGAGAAGCTGGAGAAGGTCCAGAAGTTCGACACCAAGGCCATCAGCCTTGATGTCGAGGTGTCCAAGGAACACAACCCGCGGCAGGCCGACCGGTCCGACCGCGTGGAGATCACCCTCCGTACCCGTGGCCCGGTGATCCGGGCCGAGGCCGCCGCCGCCGACCCCTACGCGGCGCTCGATCTGGCCTCGGCGAAGCTCGACGCCCAACTGCGCAAGTCCGCGGACCGGCGTCGGGTCCACAAGGGCGGCAGCGGCCGCACCCCGATCAGCGTCGCCGAGGCGACCGCGGCCCTGGCCGCGCTGCCCGAGCCGAAGCCGTCGGAGAGCAGCACCAACGGTGCCGTCCGCAAGACCATGATGGGATCCCTGGAAGTGGAGGGCGAAGGCCCGCTGGTGGTCCGGGAGAAGACCCACCCGGCCGCCCCGATGGCGCTCGACCAGGCGCTCTACGAGATGGAGCTGGTCGGCCACGACTTCTACCTCTTCGTGGAGAAGGACAGTGGCCTGCCGAGCGTCGTGTACCGCCGGCACGGTTACCACTACGGCGTGATCCACCTGAAGGCCGACGGTTCGACCGTCGAGGGTGGCGGCGCCGGCGGTGCGATCGGCGCGGGCGACGACGAGGACTGATCCGTCCGGACAGCAGGAGAGGGTGACCCCGGTGGCGACCGCCGCCGGGGTCACCGGCGTTCCGGGGCCCTGCGCGGTGTTCCCGGGGCCGTACGCGGTGTTCCCGGGGTGGTGTGTGGCGGTTCCGGGGGCGGTGCGCGGCAGGTCCGGGGACCGGTACGCGGCGGTTCCGGGGTCGGTGCGCGGACGCCGGTCATGGGACAGGTCACCCAATGCGGGGCAATCGGTACCGGAGGGTGACCGCGAGGGCGCCCGGCCGTGGAATGATTGGCCGACACGACCGGCTACGGGGGAGGAGCGGATGGGGGATCAGTTCGGGCTGGGGCCCGCGACAGTGCCGGTCGTGGGGGTGTCGTCCGGCCTCGGGGCCGGGTCCGACTACGCACCGCGCCGGGGGGAGCCGATCCGCGTCCTGGTGGTGGACGACCACGCGTTGTTCCGCCGCGGCCTGGAGATCGTGCTGGCCGAGGAGGAGGACATCACCGTCGTCGGCGAGGCCGGGGACGGCGCGGAGGCGGTGCTCAAGGCGGCCGACCTGCTGCCCGACATCATCCTCATGGACGTCAGAATGCCGCGCCGCAGCGGGATCGAGGCCTGCACCGCGATCAAGGACGTCGCACCCAGCACCAAGATCATCATGCTGACGATAAGCGACGAGGAGGCCGACCTCTACGAGGCGATCAAGGCGGGGGCCACCGGCTACCTGCTCAAGGAGATCTCCACCGACGAGGTCGCCACCGCGATCCGCGCGGTCGCCGACGGGCAGTCACAGATCAGCCCGTCCATGGCGTCCAAGCTGCTCACCGAGTTCAAGTCGATGATCCAGCGCCGCTCCGACGAACGGGACTTGGTGCCCGCGCCGCGACTGACGGACCGGGAGCTGGAGGTGCTGAAACTGGTGGCCACCGGGATGAACAACCGGGAGATCGCCAAGGAGTTGTTCATCAGCGAGAACACCGTGAAGAACCATGTCCGCAACATCCTGGAGAAGCTGCAACTGCACTCCCGGATGGAGGCCGTGGTGTACGCGATGCGGGAGAAGATCCTCGAAATAGGGTGACCGCAGGGCCCGGTGGGCCCCGGCCGCAGAGGTGGCCGGGGTGGCCCGGGGTGGCCGGGGCGGAAAGGGTGGCGCTCGGTCAGGCCAGCAGCCGCTCCAGCGCCGGGCGCAGCGACTCCTCGTGCAGCGCCTCGACCCGGACGGCGTCGCAGCCCACCCAGCCGGCCGCCTCGCGCAGCGCGGCGGCCAGCGCCTCCAGGTGCCGGGGGGAGTCCAGCGAGACCTGGCGCGCGACCAGGGTCCGCCCCTCGCGGGCCGGGTCCACCCGGCCGACGAGGCGGCCCCCGGTCAGGACCGGCATCGCGAAGTACCCGTGCACCCGCTTGTGCTTGGGGGTGTAGGCCTCCAGCCGGTGGAGCATGCCGAAGATCCGCTCGGTGCGCGGACGGTCCCAGACCAGCGAGTCGAACGGCGACAGCAGCGTGGTGCGGTGGCGGCCGCGCGACGTCGTGGCGAGTGCCTCCGGGTCGGCCCAGGCCGCGCCGGGCGTGCCGTTCGGGCCCCAGCCGGCCACCTCGACCGGGACCAGGCCGGAGTCGGGCAGTACCGCGTCCACCTGCTCGGCGCGCAGCCGGTGGTAGTCGACGAGGTCGGCCCGGGTGGCCAGGCCGAGGGCCGCGCCGGACTGGGCGACCAGGGTGCGCAGGCACTCGGCGTCGTCCGGCTCGGCCGCGAACAGCTCGGCGGGGACGGCCTGTTCGGCCAGGGCGTAGACGCGCTTCCAGCTCCGGCGCTCGGTGCAGACCACGTCGCCGAAGGCCAGCGCCCGCTCCACCGCGATCTTGGTGTCCGACCAGTCCCACCACTCGGAGGTCTTCTTGGCGCCGCCCAGCTCGGTGGAGGTGAGCGGGCCCTCGGCCCGCAGCTTGTCCAGCACCGAACGGTAGGTCGCCGCTTCGCCCTGCTTGCCCCAGACGTGCGCCTTCGCGCGGTAGTGGCGGCGCCGGAAGGCGAACAGCGGCCACTCCTCCACCGGCAGGATGCACGCCGCGTGCGACCAGTACTCGAAGCTCGTGCCGGAACCCCAGTACGCCGCCTCGACCGCCGGGCGGCCGACCGCGCCGAGCCGGGCGTACGGCACGAGTTCGTGGGAGCGGGCCAGCACCGAGATGGTGTCGAGCTGCACGGAGCCGAGCCGGCGCAGCATCCCGCGCACCCCGCCGCGGCGGTCGGGCGCGCCGAGCAGGCCCTGGGCGCGCAGGACGATCCGGCGGGCGTCGTCGGCGCCGAGAGTGGTCACCGGTGCGGGGAGGGGGGACGTGCCAGGGGTCGAGGCGGTCATGCCGGCGAGCCTAGAGGTGGGCACCGACAAGTCGCCCGGCCGCCCGAAGCCCTGGGGCTCCGGACGGGCGGGCGCGGCGGTGGTCCGGCCGGGGCCGGTCGACAGCTCGGCCGGAGGTCGCCCGAAGCCCTGGCCGGCGGTGGGGCCGGGTCAGTCGGCGAGGTCGCCGGGCAGCAGGGAGGCGATCCACGCGTCGTGGAACCGTCCGCGCTGCTCGGCGTACGCCCGCAGGGTGCCCTCGAACCGGAAGCCGACCTTCGAGGCGACCGCGCGGGAGCCGTCGTTGCCCACGTAGGCGAGCCACTCCAGCCGGCGCAGGCCGAGTTCGGCCAGGCCGTAGCGGGCCACCGCGGTGGCCGCCTCCACGGTGTAGCCCCGGCCGCGGAACTCCTTGGCCGCCCACCAGCCGATCTCGGCCGTGTCGGTCCGCCCGGCGCGGAGCGCCAGCCCCTGGGTGCCGACCAGTGCGCCGGACTCGCGCTCGAACACGCACCAGACCAGGTTCTCGCCGGTCCGCCAGCCGTTGCGGGCGAGGTCGGTCACGAAGTACTCCGCGTCGCTGCGCCTGTACGGACTCGGGACGACCGTCCAGCGCTGGATCTCCGGGTCCTGGCAGGCGGCGTCGATCGCGTCGATGTCCGACTCGCGCGGAGCGCGCAGGACGAGGCGCTCGGTGGTGAGGACGACGGGCTCGCGGACGGGGGCGGCGGGCGGGCCGGCCTGCTCCCCGGTGCGGGGTTCGGGGCTTTCTTCCATGGGCGGATTATTTCGTCCAGAGATGAATCCGAGCATCCGATTAACGGTCCCGGGCGCCCAACTCTCCGGACGGTTGCCCGGTTTGTCCCGGTGGGGAGTGCTATCGGAGCATGTGCTCGCAGGGGTGACACGGGAATACCGTGCTGACGCACCTCCCGAGGCGTTGGGCTCCTCGCATACGATGGCCCGTGCGGTGGGGTGGATCCGCCGTGCAGTCGTCCAGTGCCAATACAGGCAAGGAGCCCGCTCACGTGTCCGTCTTCGACAAGATCCTGCGCGCCGGCGAAGGCAAGATCCTTCGCAAGCTGCAGCGGATTGCCGCCCAGGTCAACTCCATCGAAGAGGACTTCGTCAACCTCACCGACGCCGAGCTTCGCGCCCTGACGGACGAGTACAGGCAGCGACTCGTCGACGGCGAGTCCCTGGACGACATCCTCCCCGAGGCCTTCGCCACCGTCCGCGAGGCCGCCAAGCGCGTCCTCGGCCAGCGGCACTACGACGTACAGATCATGGGCGGCGCCGCGCTGCACCACGGCTACGTCGCCGAGATGCGCACCGGTGAGGGCAAGACCCTCGTCGGCACCCTGCCCACCTACCTGAACGCGCTCACCGGCAAGGGCGTGCACCTGATCACGGTCAACGACTACCTCGCCGAGCGCGACTCGGAGTGGATGGGCCGGGTGCACCGCTTCCTCGGCCTCGAGGTCGGCGTGATCCTCGGCAACATGACGCCCGCCGAGCGCAAGCGCCAGTACGCGATGGACATCACGTACGGCACCAACAACGAGTTCGGCTTCGACTACCTGCGCGACAACATGGCCTGGTCGAAGGACGAGCTCGTCCAGCGCGGCCACAACTACGCCGTGGTCGACGAGGTCGACTCGATCCTCATCGACGAGGCCCGGACCCCGCTGATCATCTCCGGCCCGGCCGACCAGGCGACCAAGTGGTACGCCGACTTCGCCAAGCTGGTGCTGCGCCTGAAGATCGACCGCGACTACGAGGTCGACGAGAAGAAGCGCACCGTGGGCATCCTCGAGGAGGGTGTCACCCGGGTCGAGGACTACCTCGGCATCGACAACCTCTACGAGTCGGTGAACACCCCGCTCGTCGGCTTCCTGAACAACGCCATCAAGGCCAAGGAGCTGTACCGGAACGACAAGGACTACGTCGTCATGAACGGCGAAGTCATGATCGTTGACGAGCACACCGGCCGTATCCTGGCCGGCCGCCGCTACAACGAGGGCATGCACCAGGCGATCGAGGCCAAGGAAGGGGTGGAGGTCCAGAACGAGAACCAGACCCTGGCCACCATCACCCTCCAGAACTTCTTCCGGCTGTACGACAAGCTGGCGGGCATGACCGGTACCGGCACCACCGAGGCGGCCGAGTTCCACCAGATCTACAAGCTCGGTGTGGTGCCGATCCCCACCAACAAGAACCCGCTGCGCATCGACCAGCCCGACCTCATCTACAAGTCGGAGCCGGCCAAGTTCGCGGCCGTGGTCGAGGACATCGCCGAGAAGCACGAGAAGGGCCAGCCGGTGCTGGTCGGCACCGTGTCGGTCGAGAAGTCCGAGTACCTGTCGCAGGAGCTGCGCAAGCGCGGTATCCCGCACGAGGTGCTGAACGCCAAGCACCACGAGCGCGAGGCGCAGATCGTTGCCCAGGCGGGCCGCAAGGGCGCCGTCACCGTCGCCACCAACATGGCCGGCCGCGGTACCGACATCATGCTCGGCGGCAACGCCGAGCACCTCGCGGCGGCCGAGCTGGCGCAGCGCGGGCTCACCCCGGTGGACAGCCCGGAGGAGTACGAGGCCGCGTTCCCGGCCGCGCTGGAGAAGGCCAAGGCGGCCGTGAAGGCCGAGCAGGACGAGGTCAAGGAGGCCGGCGGCCTCTACGTCCTCGGCACCGAGCGGCACGAGTCCCGCCGGATCGACAACCAGCTGCGTGGCCGTTCCGGCCGTCAGGGCGACCCGGGCGAGTCCCGCTTCTACCTGTCGCTCGGCGACGACCTGATGCGCCTGTTCAAGGCCGGCATGGTCGAGCGCGTGCTCTCGATGGCGAACGTGCCCGAGGACGTGCCGATCGAGTCGAAGATGGTCACCCGGGCGATCGCCTCCGCGCAGACCCAGGTCGAGCAGCAGAACTTCGAGATCCGCAAGAACGTCCTCAAGTACGACGAGGTGCTGAACCGCCAGCGCGAGGTCATCTACGGCGAGCGCCGCCGCGTCCTGGAGGGCGAGGACCTGCAGGAGCAGGTCGGCCACTTCATGGACGACACGGTCGAGGCGTACGTCACCGCCGCCACCGGCGAGGGCTTCGAGGACGACTGGGACCTGGAGAAGCTCTGGACGGCGCTCCGGCAGCTCTACCCGGTCACCCTGGACCTGGCCGAGCTGGAGGAGGAGGCCGGCGGCCCCGCGGGCCTCACCTCGGAGTTCCTCACCAAGGCCATCCAGGAGGACATCCAGGCCCAGTACGGCGCCCGTGAGGACCAGCTCGGCGAGGAGATCATGCGCGAGCTGGAGCGCCGGGTCGTCCTCTCGGTGCTGGACCGCCGCTGGCGCGAGCACCTCTACGAGATGGACTACCTCCAGGAGGGCATCGGCCTGCGGGCCATGGCGCAGCGCGACCCGCTGGTCGAGTACCAGCGCGAGGGCTTCGACATGTTCACCGCGATGATGGAGGGCATCAAGGAGGAGTCCGTCGGCTACCTGTTCAACCTGGAGGTCCAGGTCGAGCAGCAGGTCGAGGAGGTCCCGGTCGAGGACGCCCAGGTGCTGCTCGACAAGCTGGAGAAGGACGCCCCCCGCCCGGAGATCAAGGCCAAGGGCCTGGAGGCCCCGAAGCCGCAGCGGCTGCACTACACGGCCCCCTCGGAGGAGGTCGGCGGCGGTGTGGTCGAGGGCGAGTTCGACGACCTCGGTGCCGAGGACGAGGGCGACGGTCTGACCCGCGCCGAGCGCCGCAAGGCCGCCAAGTCGGCCAAGGGCCGCCGCCGCAAGAGCTGAGGCGGGGCCGACCGGTCCGGTCGGCCGCCACACCGGGCGCCGCTCCCTCACGGGGGCGGCGCCCGGCGTCGTTCCCGGGGCCGCCGGCGCTGCGGGGAACGCTGCGGCGGCGTCCGCCCACCGGTCCGGCGGGGACTGGCGCGGGTCCGCTCCGGGGCGGCTCATCGGGCCTCCACGGCGGTGCACTGCCACTGGCCGGACGGCCCGCGCGGCTCCAGCCGGAACGCCACCATGTGGTGCCGGCCGCCGAGGTCGACCCGGACACAGGCCTCGACGGCGCCCGGCGCGGGCGAACGGTCGTGCACCGGACCGAGCCGCGGCCGCTCGCCGCCCCGCGTCCCGCGCAGGGTGCCGGCCCGGACCAGGGCGGACAGCTGGCCGTAGCAGTCCAGGGTGGTGTGGCGCAGCAGCTGGCCGGACGGCCGGGAGCCGGTCAGCACCTCCACCAGCCGGTGCGCGAACCGCGTGCTCAGGCCGCCCCGCGGGTCGTGGCCCGGTCCGTCGGCGCAGGCCGTCCTGGGGTGGCGGGGGCGCCGCGGTTCGGCGACCGCCCGGTGGTCCCGGGCGGTGCCGCGCGGGCGGTACGGGCGCGCCGACAGGACGGCGGGCGGGGCGGGCGGGGGAGCGGCGCGGTTCGGGCATGTGGTCATGGGCCTTCCTCGGAGCGGCGGGCGGGTCGGGGCCCGGTCGGGGCCTGGTCGGCTGCTGCGGTCTGGTCTGGTCGGTGCGGTGCGGTCTGGTCGGTGCGGGTACGGACGGGTCCCTTGTTAGCGGCCGTCCGCAGCGGGTGGCAACGGCTTTGCGCGGGGCGCCCCGGCCTCCGGAAAGTTCACCTATCCGGGTGAGTCGGCCCGTGCGGCGGCGGGCCCGGGCCGGAGCCGGTCGGCACCGGGTTGACGTAGCGGGAAGGGCGGGAAAGCCCGAAAGAGGACGGTCGGGTTCGCCAGGACGGGCGTTGCGGCCCGGGCCGGTCGGCGCGCAGGATCGGAGATCGGAGCCGGGCCGCCCGACGCGCGCCCGCTCCGGACCAGCACCGCCCCGACGAGGACAGGCGGCCGGCATGACGACATGGGTATCCGGGACACGGCCGACGCCGCCGCGGGCCGACGGCGCTCCCCGGCGTGGCCTGGTGCTGGGCGGCGGGGGCATGCTCGGCGCGGCCTGGACGGTCGGCGCGCTCTGCGCGGTGGAGGAGGCGACCGGCCGCCGGGCCGGTGACGCGGAGGTGGTGCTCGGCACCTCGGCCGGGGCGATCCTGGGCGCGCTGCTGGCCGCCGGGGTCGGCGCCGAGCAGCTCCGGGACCACCAGCGGGGACTGCCGATCACGTCCGGCCCGCTGGCCGGGGTCGACTTCGACTACGACACGGCGGTCGGCGGGGCGCTGCCGCCGTGGCCCCGGGTGGGCATCGGTTCGCCGAGGCTGCTGCGGGACGCCGTGCGGCACCCGCGCAAGTACCCGCTGCTCACCCTGGTCTCGGCGATGGCCCCGCACGGCCGGGGTTCGCTGGAGCAGGTGGGCGCGCTGTTCGGCGGCCTGTTCGGCAGTACCGGGGCGGTCGGCGCTACCGGGGTGACCGGACAGGCCGGAGTGACCGGAGCGGCCCCGACCGGGCCGGCGCCGCTCGGCGTCACCGGGCGCGCGTCGCCGCTGCGGGTCGTCGCGGTGGACTACCGCAGCGGCCACCGGGTGGTTTTCGGCGATCCGGACGCCCCGCTCGCCGGTGTCGGTGAGGCGGTGATGGCCTCCTGCGCGATCCCGGGCTGGTTCGCCCCCGTCCGGGTGGGCGGGGCGGACTACGTGGACGGCGGCTGCTGGTCGGCCACGAACGCCGACCTGCTGCTCGACCGGGGCCTCGACGAGGTGTACGTACTGGCGCCCATGGCGCTGCGCAGCGACCCGCCGGGGCGTCCGCAACCGGGGCACTCGGAGTCCGTCGGGGGCGTGTCCGGTTTCGCGCGCGCCCGGCGCGGGCGCGACCTCCCGCGCGGAGTGCTGGCCCAGCTGGTCGGCCGCTACCGCAGGGCGGTGACCAGGCAGCTGCTGCGCGAGGCCGGACTGCTGCGGGCGGGCGGCGTCCGGGTCCACCTGCTCGCACCCGCACCCGCGGACCTGGCCGTGATGGGGCCGAACATGATGGACCCGGCCCGTCGGGGCCCGGTCCTGGAGAGCGCGCTGGACACCTGCCGCCGGGTTCTGGAGGCCGCCGGCTGACCAGGGACGGCCGGCGGGGGACGGGCCCCGGGACGGCGGGACGGGCCCCGGAACGGCCGGGCCGGCGGGCCCGCCAGGACGCGCGCGGGGCATCACGGGCGGCCCGGCGGGGGCACGGGTGATCGCGGCGACGTGTCCGGAGCTTATTCTTGGGGACGCTGGAAGCTGTGCCGCTGGACGAACCGGAGAGTGCCACCGATGCGCGTGTACGTGCCCACCACCCTGACCGGCCTGGCAGCGGCGCACGCGGGCGGGGCGCTGGAGCAGTCCGCGGCGTACGCCGTGACGCCCGCGCTGCGCGAGTGGTACGTCAGCGAGGACCTGGAGGAACTGGAGTACGCGGCCCTCAACCGCGCGGCCCAGTCCTCGCTGCGCCTGCTGGCCGCCGAGCCGGACGCCCCGCGCCGACGGGTCGTGATCGCGCTCGACGTCGCCGACTCGGCCGTGACGCCGTTCCCCGGCGACGAGTACCAGGACCAGGCCTCGCTGGGCCGGGTGGTGCTGGCCGGACCGGTGAAGCTGGCCAAGGCGGCCGCCGTGCACGCCGATGTCGCGGACCGCGACGTGGTGGCCGATGTGGCGGCGGCGGTCGGGGCGGTGACGGCCGCGGACGCGGGCGACCAGGACGCCCAGTTCACCGTGGACGGCGCCGAGGACCACGACCTGCTCTGGTTCGCCACCCAGGAGATCGCCGGCCTGCTGGCCTGAGCCGCGCCCGAGGCCGCGTCGAGCCCGAGCCCGAGCCCGAGCCGGAGACCGAGCCCGAGGCCGCGTCCGAGCCGGGGCCGACACCGGTGCCCGCGCCCCAGGGCCCCGGGCACCGTGAGCCCCGTCCTACCGGTCCGGCCGGGCCCGGCGCTACCGTTTCAGACGTGCGCACTCATATCGTCTGGGACTGGAACGGAACGCTCTTCCACGACATGGAAGCGGTGCTCGGAGCGAGCAACGCCGCTTTCGCGACCATCGGCGTCGCGCCGATGACGCTGCAGGAGTACCGCGAGCAGTACGAGATCCCGATCCCCCGGTTCTACCAGCGGCTGCTCGGCCGGCTGCCCTCCGAGGAGGAGTGGCTGCTCCTGGACGACGCGTTCCACGACCGCTACCACCAGCTGAGCGCCGCCTGCGGCCTCACCGACGGCGCCCTCGAGCTGCTGGACGGCTGGCGGGCGGCCGGGCGGAGCCAGTCGCTGCTGTCCATGTACGAGCACGACCGGCTGCTGCCGGTCGTCGAGGGCTTCGGCCTGACCGGCCAGTTCCTGCGGGTGGACGGGCGCAGCGGTCCGGCCGGCGGGCAGAAGGCCCAGCACCTGGTCCGGCACCTGGCGGCGCTCGGCAGGCAGGTGGACCCGGCCCGCACCGTGCTGATCGGGGACGCGGCGGACGACGCGCTGGCCGCGCTGGAGGCGGGCGCGCACGCCGTGCTCTACACCGGCGGCTCGCACACCCGGGAGAAGCTGGAGCCGGTCGGCGTACCGGTGGTGGACAGCCTGGCGGAGGCGGTCGAGCTGGCCGGCCGGATCGCCGGCTGAGGCGCTCCACGCCCCCTCCGGACCGACGGCGGCCCCGGTCCGGCCACCACCACGTGGCACGCGCCACTCCACCCCCGGCGTGTCCGGGCGGGCGCGGCGCCCCCGCGCTGGTCAGGCTGGACGGGTGCCGGGCCCGTCGTCGGAACGGGCCGGCCGCCCCCACAGGAGCGGAGCCCGCCCATGCCCATCGACGCAGTCACCGACGTCCCGGTCCCGGGGAACGAGCCGGTGCTCGGCTACGCGCCCGGCAGCCCGGAGCGGGAGCGGCTGGTGCGCCGGCTGGACGAGCTGGCGGCCGAGCCGGTCCCGCTGCCGATGACCATCGGCGGCGAGCAGCGGTTCGGGGGCGGCGAGCGGATCGACGTCGTCCAGCCGCACCACCACGCGGCGAAGCTGGGTGTGCTGGGCAACGCCACCCGGGAGGACGCCAGGGCCGCCGTGGACGCCGCGCTGGCCGCCGGGCGGGAGTGGCGCGGGCTGTCCTTCGACGACCGGGCGGCGGTCTTCCTGCGCGCCGCCGACCTGCTGGCCGGGCCGTGGCGGGAGACGCTCAACGCGGCGACCATGCTCGGCCAGTCCAAGACGGCCCAGCAGGCGGAGATCGACTCGGCCTGCGAGCTGATCGACTTCTGGCGCTACAACGTCCACTTCGCCCGGCGGATCCTGGCCGAGCAGCCGGTCTCCTCGCCCGGGGTGTGGAACCGCACCGACCACCGCCCGCTGGAGGGCTTCGTCTACGCGGTCACCCCGTTCAACTTCACCGCGATCGCCGGGAACCTGCCGACCGCGCCGGCGCTGATGGGCAACACCGTGGTGTGGAAGCCGGCGCCGACCCAGACGCTGGCCGCGTACCACCTGATGCGGCTGCTGGAGGCGGCCGGGCTGCCGCCGGGAGTGATCAACCTGGTCACCGGTGACGGGCAGCAGCTGTCCGCGGTGGCGCTGGCCGATCCGGCCCTGGCCGGGCTGCACTTCACGGGTTCCACCGCGACCTTCCAGTCGCTCTGGCAGACGATCGGCGCCAACATCGGCGGCTACCGCACCTACCCCCGGATCGTCGGCGAGACCGGTGGCAAGGACTTCCTGCTGGCGCACCGCTCGGCCGATCCGGAGGTCCTCAAGGCGGCGCTGATCCGGGGCGCCTTCGAGTACCAGGGCCAGAAGTGCTCGGCGCTCTCCCGCGCGTACCTGCCGCGCAGCCTCTGGCAGCGGATCAAGGACGACCTGCTCGCCGAGGTGGACGCGCTGGCCGTCGGCGACGTCACCGACCTGTCGAACTTCATGGGCGCGCTGATCGACCGGCGCGCGTTCGAGCGGAACCGGGACGCGATCGAGCGGGCCAAGGCCGACCCGACGGTGGAGCTGGCGGCCGGCGGACAGTACGACGACGCGATCGGCTGGTTCGTCCGCCCGACCGTGCTGGTCTCCTCGGACCACCGCAACGAGATGTTCCGCACCGAGTACTTCGGCCCGATCCTGGCCGTCCACGTCTACGAGGACTCCCGCTGGGAGGACGTGCTGGGCCGGGTCGACGCGGGTGCCCCGTACGGGCTGACCGGCGCGGTGGTCGCGCAGGACCGCTACGCGATCGCGCAGGCCCTGGAGGCGCTGCGGTTCGCCGCCGGGAACTTCTACATCAACGACAAGCCGACCGGCGCCGTGGTGGGCCAGCAGCCGTTCGGCGGCGGCCGGGCGTCCGGCACCAACGACAAGGCGGGCGCGCCGCAGAACCTGCTGCGCTGGACCTCGGCGAGGTCGATCAAGGAGACGTTCGTGCCGCCGACCACATACGTTCACCCGTACATGGGCTGAATGCCGACGGTCCGCACACGTGCTCCGCACGAAGTTCCGGCTTTCGGCGCAAACCGGCAGGCTGATTGGACAAGCTGTCCAGGACGGCCCGATCTTCCTGCAGGTTTGCGCCTGCTTGTCCCCTGACACCTTCGATTGATCCCGTTAGGCTGGCTGGCGTCGTCGGGTGGCTCCGCAGGCCGAACGTTGCGTCCTACCCGCTGCAGAGGTGTTCCATGCGCGCCATGGAGCCTTTTCAGCTGGATGGTGCGGCAGGATTTGCGGAAGACCCCCGGCGGTGGACACCGAGACCACCACCGAGTCACGCAACGGCGCGCGACAGGAGCCAAGAAGTCATGCAGACCAAGCTGGACGCAGCCAAGGCCGAACTGCTCAGGAAGGCAGCAGCAGCCGCTGAGAACAGCCAGGTGGGGGGAGCGGCGCCGGGGGAGGGACTGAGCACCGGCGCTCTGTCCGCGTACCTGCACCACTACTACCTCCACACGGCGCCCGAGGACCTGCTCGACCGGGACCCGGTCGACGTCTACGGCGCGGCCGCCTCGCACTACCGCCTGGGCCTCAAGCGTCCCCAGGGCACCGCCGAGGTGCGGGTGCACACCCCCTCGGTCGAGGAGAACGGCTGGTCCTGCGGCCACACCGTGGTCGAGGTCGTCACCGACGACATGCCGTTCCTGGTCGACTCGGTGACCAACGAGCTGTCCCGCCAGGACCGCGCGATCCACGTCGTCATCCACCCCCAGCTGGTCGTCCGCCGCGACATCACCGGCAAGCTGCTGGAGATCCTCGACGTCGACGCCTGCGCCCGCAGCCAGGCCGCCGGCGCCGCGTGGCCGGCCGACGCGACCGTCGAGTCGTGGATGCACATCGAGGTCGACCGCGAGACCGACCGCGAGGACCTGCGCGAGATCGAGGCCGACCTGCGCCGGGTGCTCGGCGACGTCCGCGAGGTCGTCGAGGACTGGACCAAGATGCGCGAGTCCGCGCTGCGTCTGGCCGACGAGCTCGCCGAGCAGCCCCCGGCCGGCCTGCCGGAGCAGGAGGTCGGCGAGGCCTGGGAGCTCATGCGCTGGCTCGCCGACGACCACTTCACCTTCCTCGGCTACCGCGAGTACGACCTGGTCGAGCACGAGGGCGAGGAGGTCCTCAAGGCCGTCGCCGGGACCGGCCTCGGCATCCTGCGCTCCGACCCGATCGGCCACGACGACCAGCACCACGCCGTCAGCGAGGCCTTCGGCCGGCTGTCCGCGCCGGTGCGCGCCAAGGCCCACGAGAAGAAGCTGCTCGTCCTCACCAAGGCCAACAGCCGGGCGACCGTGCACCGCCCGTCCTACCTCGACTACGTCGGCGTGAAGAAGTTCGACGCCAACGGCGAGGTCATCGGCGAGCGCCGCTTCCTGGGCCTGTTCTCGGCCGCCGCCTACACCGAGTCGGTCAGCCGCATCCCGGTGGTCCGCCGCAAGGTCCAGGACGTCATCCTCAGCTCCGGCTTCTCGACCGAGAGCCACGACGGCCGCGACCTGCTGCAGATCCTGGAGACCTTCCCCCGGGACGAGATCTTCCAGACCCCGGCCGACGAGCTGCTGCAGATCGCCACCAGCGTGCTCTACCTCCAGGAGCGCCGCCGGCTGCGGCTGTTCCTGCGCCAGGACGAGTACGGGCGCTACTTCTCCGCGCTGGTCTACCTGCCGCGCGACCGCTACACCACCCGCATCCGGCTGCGCCTCATGGACATCCTGATGCAGGAGCTCAACGGCGCCTCGATCGACTACACGGTCTGGTCGACGGAGTCGGTGCTGACCCGGCTGCACTTCGTCGTCCGGGTCACCCCCGGCAGCGAGCTGCCCCACCTCACGGACGCCGAGATCGAGCGGATCGAGGCCAAGCTGGCCGAGGCCGCCCGGTTCTGGATGGACGGGTTCAACGACCAGCTGCACGTCGAGCTGGGCGAGGAGAAGGCCGCCGAGCTCTCCCGCAAGTACGCCAACGCCTTCCCCGACGGCTACCGCGCCGACTTCACCGCGCGTACCGCGGTCGCGGACCTCAAGCAGATCGAGGCGCTGCACGGGGACGGCGACTTCCGGCTGAACCTCTACCAGCCGGTCGGCGCCGGCGACGACGAGCGCCGCTTCAAGATCTACCGGGTGGGCGGCCCGATCTCGCTCACCGAGGTGCTGCCGGTCCTCCAGCGGCTGGGCGTCGAGGTGCTCGACGAGCACCCGTACGCGCTGACCCGCTCCGACCACACCACCGCCTGGGTGTACGACTTCGGTCTGCGGCTGCGCGAGGCCGTCGAGCTGACCGACGAGGCCCGCGACCGCTTCCAGGAGACCTTCGCCGCCACCTGGACCGGCAAGGCCGAGAACGACGGCTTCAACGACCTCGTCCTGACCGCCGGGCTGACCTGGCGCCAGGCGATGATGCTGCGCGCGTACGCCAAGTACCTGCGCCAGGCGGGCTCCACGTTCTCCCAGGACTACATGGAGGACGCGCTCCGCAACAACACCCACACCACCCGCCTGCTGGTGAACCTCTTCGAGGCCCGGCTGAGCCCCAGCCACCAGCAGGGCGCGCTGGAGCTGACCGAGGGCATCCTGGAGGAGCTGGACGGCGCGCTGGACGAGGTCGCCTCGCTGGACGAGGACCGCATCCTGCGCTCCTTCCTGCACCTCATCAAGGCCACCCTGCGGACCAACTTCTTCCAGCACGACGGCACCGGCGCGTGGCACTCCTACGTGTCGATGAAGTTCGACCCGAAGGCCATCCCCGACCTGCCGGCCCCGCGCCCGGCGTTCGAGATCTGGGTCTACTCGCCGCAGGTCGAGGGCGTGCACCTGCGCTTCGGCAAGGTCGCCCGCGGCGGTCTGCGCTGGTCCGACCGGCGTGAGGACTTCCGCACCGAGATCCTCGGCCTGGTCAAGGCGCAGATGGTGAAGAACACCGTCATCGTGCCGGTCGGCGCCAAGGGCGGCTTCGTCGCCAAGCAGCTGCCGGACCCGTCGGTGGACCGCGACGCCTGGCTGGCCGAGGGCGTCTCGTCCTACAAGACCTTCATCTCGGCGCTGCTGGACATCACCGACAACCTGGTCGGCGGCGAGGTCGTCCACCCGGCCGACGTGGTCCGCCACGACGAGGACGACACCTACCTGGTCGTCGCCGCCGACAAGGGCACCGCGACCTTCTCCGACATCGCCAACGGTGTCGCCGAGTCCTACGGCTTCTGGCTGGGCGACGCGTTCGCCTCCGGCGGCTCGGCCGGCTACGACCACAAGGGCATGGGCATCACCGCCCGCGGCGCCTGGGAGTCCGTCAAGCGCAACTTCCGCGAGCTCGGCGTCGACACCCAGTCCGAGGACTTCACCGTCGTCGGCATCGGCGACATGTCCGGCGACGTCTTCGGCAACGGCATGCTGCTCAGCGAGCACATCCGCCTGGTCGCCGCCTTCGACCACCGCCACATCTTCCTGGACCCGAACCCGGTGGCGGCCTCCTCGTACGCCGAGCGCCGCCGCCTGTTCGAGCTGCCCCGCAGCTCCTGGGACGACTACGACAGGTCGCTGATCTCGGCCGGCGGCGGGATCTTCCCGCGCAGCGCCAAGTCGATCCAGCTCACCGCGCAGGTCCGGGCCGCACTGGGAGTCTCCGACACCCGGCTCACCCCCGCCGAGCTGATGAAGGCCATCCTCCAGGCGCCGGTCGACCTGTTCTGGAACGGCGGCATCGGCACCTACGTCAAGGCCTCCACCGAGACCAACGCCGAGGTCGGCGACAAGGCCAACGACGCCATCCGGGTCAACGGCGAGCAGGTCCGCGCCCGCGTCGTCGGCGAGGGCGGCAACCTCGGCTGCACCCAGCTCGGCCGCATCGAGTACGCGGCCTCCGGCGGCCCGGAGAGCGCCGGCGGCTGGATTAACACCGACGCCATCGACAACTCGGCCGGCGTCGACACCTCGGACCACGAGGTCAACATCAAGATCCTGCTGAACCAGGTGGTCGCCGACGGCGACATGACGGTCAAGCAGCGCAACACCCTGCTCGCCGAGATGACCGACGAGGTCGGCCACCTCGTCCTGCGCAACAACTACGCGCAGAACGTGGTGCTGGCCAACGCGGTGGCCCAGGCGCACAGCATGGTCAACGTCCACTCCCGGATGATCAACCGGCTGGAGTCGGGCGGCCAGCTGGACCGGGGCCTGGAGTTCCTGCCCACCGAGCGGCAGATCCGCGAGCGCCAGCAGAACGGCCGGGGTCTGTCCCAGCCCGAGATGTCGGTGCTGCTCGCCTACACCAAGATCACCCTGGCCGAGGAGCTGCTCGCCACCGACCTGCCCGACGACCCGTTCTTCCGCACCGCGCTGCACGAGTACTTCCCCAGCGCGCTGCGGGCCCGGTTCGCCGAGCAGATCGACCGGCACCCGCTGCGCCGCGAGATCATCACCACGCTGATCGTCAACGACACGATCAACCGCGGTGGCTGCACCTTCGCCTTCCGGCTGAAGGAGGAGACCGGCGCGACCTACGAAGAGGTCGCCCGCACCCACACCGCCGCCCGGGCCGTCTTCGGCCTGGAGGAGATCTGGTCCGAGATCGAGGGCCTGGACAACCGGGTCCCGGCCCGGGCACAGACCAAGATGCGGCTGCACTCGCGCCGTCTGGTCGAGCGCGCCACCCGGTGGATGCTCAACAACCGGCGCCAGCCGCTGGACATCGCCGGCACCATCGAGTTCTTCCACGACCGGGTCAACCAGGTCTGGGGCTCGCTGCCCAAGCCGCTGCGCGGCGAGGACCTGGTCTGGTTCGAGCACGTCTACGGGGAGCTCGCCGGCGCCGGTGTGCCGGAGGAGCTCGCCACCCG
The DNA here is from genome assembly GCF_034043715.1 of Kitasatospora purpeofusca. Lineage (GTDB taxonomy): Bacteria > Actinomycetota > Actinomycetes > Streptomycetales > Streptomycetaceae > Kitasatospora > Kitasatospora purpeofusca_A. The sequence goes on from NZ_JAXCLC010000090.1 coordinate 29,294, forward strand.
GGTCGCGGGCCTGTCCTCGACCTTCCCGACCCTGGACATCACCGAGGTCGCGGACCGGTCCGGCAAGGACGTCGCCGAGGTCGCCGAGCTCTACTACGACCTCGCCGACCGGCTGCAGATCACCCACCTGCTCGACCGCATCATCGAGCTGCCCCGCACCGACCGCTGGTCGTCGATGGCCCGCGCCGCCATCCGCGAGGACCTCTTCGCGGCCCACGCGGCGCTGACCGCCGACATCCTGGCCTGCGGCCCCGACGGCGCCACCCCCGAGGAGCGCTACACCGCCTGGGCGGAGCTCAACGCGACCCTGCTGAACCGCGCCAAGAGCACCCTCGACGACATAAGGGGTTCGGACAACTACGAGCTGTCCAGCCTCTCGGTCGCGATGCGCGTCATCCGCACCCTGCTCCGCACGGGTTCGATGCGCTGACGGAGAGCAGTTCCGAACGGCGGGGCCCCCGGCCGGGG
>NZ_JAXCLC010000091.1:0-29524 GCF_034043715.1 Kitasatospora purpeofusca
TCAGGGCGGTCGGGGTGGCGAGGCCGAGGGCGCACGGGCAGGCGATGATCAGCACCGCCACGGCCGCGGTGAACGCCTCGGTCGCGCTGTCGGTGGCCAGCAGCCAGGCGGTCAGGGTGCCGAGCGCGATCAGGATGACCACCGGTACGAAGACGGCGGAGATCCGGTCGGCGAGCCGCTGGGCGGCGGCCTTGCCGTTCTGGGCGTCCTCGACCAGTTGGGCCATCCGGGCGAGCCGGGTCTGCGCGCCGACCCGGGTGGCCTCCACCACGAGCCGGCCGCCGGCGTTCACGGTGGCGCCGGTGACGGTGTCGCCGACGGCGACCTCGACCGGTACGGACTCGCCGGTCAGCATCGAGGCGTCGACGGCGGAGGCACCCTCGACCACCACGCCGTCGGTGGCGATCTTCTCCCCGGGACGGACCACGAACCGGTCGCCGACGGTCAGCCGGTCGACCGGCAGCCGGACCTCGCGGCCCCCCTGGAGCACGGCGACGTCCTTCGCGCCGAGGTCCAGCAGGGCGTGCAGCGCGGCCCCGGCACGGCGCTTGGAACGGGCCTCCAGATAGCGGCCGAGCAGGATCAGCACGGTGACGGCGGCGGCCGTCTCCAGGTAGAGCATGGACGAGGCGTCGGTGTCGCCGACCGAGAGGGAGAACTCGTGCCGCATCCCGGGCATGCCGGCGTCGCCCCAGAAGAGCGCCCAGAAGGACCAGCCGAAGGCGGCCAGGGTGCCGAGCGAGACCAGGGTGTCCATGGTCGCGGCGCCGTGCTTGAGGTTGGTCCACGCGGCCCGGTGGAACGGCAGGCCGCCGTACACCACGACGGGGCCGGTGAGGGCGAAGGCCAGCCACTGCCAGTTGGTGAACTGGAGTGCCGGGACCATCGACCACAGGACCACCGGCAGGCTGAGCACGGCGCTGACGAGCAGCCGGTCGAGCAGGGGGTCGGCCGACCCGGTGCCGGTGGTGGCCCCGGTGGCCCCGGCGGCCCCGATGGGCGCCTCGGCCGGGGCGGCGGGCACGGGCGGGGGCGGGAGTTCGGCGGTGTAGCCGGTGTTCTCGACGGTGGCGATGAGGTCGGCCACGCTCACGTCCGGCCCGAAGTCGACTCTGGCCTTCTCGGTGGCGTAGTTGACGGTGGCCTCGACGCCGTCCATCCGGTTGAGCTTCTTCTCGATCCGGGCGGCGCAGGCGGCGCAGGTCATGCCGCCGATCGAGAGTTCGACGCGCTCGCGGACGGCGGTCGGTCCCGCCGGGCCGGCTATGGCGCCCGTCGCGTCCGGGGAGGTGGAGCCCGGGGTGGAGGTGCTCATGTGCTGATCAGCTCCTTGAAAAGGACGCGGCGGAGGGCGGGGTCGCCGGGGCCTCCGCCGCGCGAGGGGGGCTCTCTCAGGCGGAGCGGCCGACCAGCTCGTAGCCGGCCTCGTCGACGGCGGCGCGGACCAGCTCGTCGTCCAGCCGGTCGCTGGTGGAGACGGTGACGGTACCGGCCTTGGCGTCGGCGGAGACCTCCGTCACCCCGGCGAGGCCGGCGAGCTCCTTGCTCACCGAGTTCTCGCAGTGTCCGCAGCTCATGCCGGTCACGGTGTAGGTGATGGTGCTGGACATCGGGGCCTCCGCGAAGTTCGGTACGGGCGCGAGCGTACGCCCGGGCCCTGCTCTTGGTAACACCATACCCCCACGGGGTATTCCATGGGAGTACGGAATTTGTGCCGTGGATCGCATTCCGGCTGCCGTTCGGGCGGTCCGGACCACGTTCCGAGAGCAGAGCGTAGGCGTCCGGGCACGCTGTGCTCGAAATCCGCGCCGTGGCGTGGGCGGATTCGGGATGCGGCCCCGGAGCCTTCCAGGAAGTCGTTCGAGAGTCGTCCGGAGTTCCGGAGTTCTGGACTCCAGTGGGTGTCGGTCCGGTCCCGGTGGTCCGGATGGTCCCGGAGATCCCGGTGGTGCGGCGGCGCGGCGCTGCGGCGGCGCGGTGGTCCGGCGGCCCGGTGGTCCGGTGCGCGGCGGCGGGGGCTCAGGCCGGGGCGGAGCGGAGCTGGGCCGGGATCGGGGACTGCCGGTCGCCGCGGACCAGCAGGTGCAGCCAGGACAGTCCGCCGAGCGCGACCAGGACCAGCCCGGCCGTGTCGTACAGGGTGTAGAGATGGACCTGCTCGGTGGTCGGGCTCGGCAGCCGGCCGAGCTCGAACAGGGCGCGCTGCCAGTCGGCGGAGGTGCTCCGGGCCACCAGCCAGACCGCGATGCCACTCATCGAGTCCCAGAGCGCGTGCAGCGTCGAGACGCCCAGGTAGGTCAGCAGGACCGGCGGGGTGAGGCGGAACCGGCCGCCGCGCCGCTCGCGGAACAGCATGCCGCCGAGCAGCGCCGTCCACAGGATGTGCCCGACCGGCGCCAGGACGCCGCGCAGGATCTCGGTCTCCACCAGGCTGCGCAGCGAGAGCCCGGCGGTGGTGAGTACGGCGTTGAAGGCGTATCCGGCGCTCTCGAAGGCGGCGAAGCCGGCACCGACGGTGGCTCCCAGTACCAGGCCGTGCCGCAGGCCACTCACCCGCAGCCGACGGCTCACCAGGACCAGCGCGGTCAGCTTGGCCGCTTCCTCGATCAGGCCGACGCCGAGGTGGGTCCAGGCCGAAGGGGAGGGCAGGCAGGTCTCCAGGACGGAGGCGCCGAGTACGCCGATGAGGCCGCCGACACCGAAGCAGCCGAGGATCCGGTCGGCGCCGAGGCCGGTGGCGTGGCGTTCGTACGCCCGGGTCGCCACGGTGACCGGGACGAGGAAGCTGCCGAGCAGGACGATCGTCGGCACCAGATTGCTGTTGCCGGTGAGGACGGTGACGGCGACGGTCGCGATCCACAGCAGCAGTCCGCCGAGCAGGATCCGGGGCCACTGGGCGGGGCGGGCCGAGGGGCGGACGGACGGGGCGGAGAGGCGGGGGGTGTTGCGGTGTCCGGACACCGGTGAGGGCTCCCTTGTGTGATCCGCTTTCGTCGCACTGTATGACGGACTAGGTGCTTTGGTACCTTTTGGCACAGTCCGTGGAGTGACGGCGCTCGCGTCCGGGGGTGCGTCCACGTCCGGGGGAGCGCCCGCGATCGGCGGTGCGCGGGTGGGCGGGCTGATCGTCCGTTATGTTCGATATGTGTTCCCGATCCGTCGAGCCCAGTCGCCGTTCGACCCGACCGGCGCCGGGCAGCCGGCGGCCCGGCGGCGCGGCGCGCTGCTCGCCGTCGACCTGCTCGACATCCCGTTCTGGCGCCGGGCCGCACCCGCCCTGATCGCGATCGTGCTGGTCGGGCTCGCGGACCTCCTCTCCGGCCGGGACCGCTACCTGGCGCCCCTGATGACCGTCGTCCCCAGCATCGCCGCGCTCACCCTGCGGCCGCTCGAACTGCTCGGCGTCTGCGCGCTCGGCCTGCTCGCCGTCTTCGGCCTCAGCCACCACGACGAGGTCGACACCGTCAACGACGCCCGCTTCCTCTGGGGCGCGATGATCAGCTACCTGCTGCTCACCGTCTTCTCCGCCTGGGTCGCCAGGATCAGGATGCGCCGGGCCGCCGCCTTCGCCGCGGTCAGCTCCGTCGCGGAGGCCGCGCAGCGGGCCCTGCTGCGGCTGCCCGGCCCGGTCGTCGGGCCGCTGCGCCTCGCCGTCCGGTACGTCTCCGCCGCCGACGCCTCCAGGATCGGCGGCGACCTCTACTCCGTCCTGGAGACCCCGCACGGCACCCGGATCGTGGTCGGCGACGTGCGCGGCAAGGGGCTCGGCGCGGTACAGACCGCCGCCGTGGTGCTCGGCGCCTTCCGCGAGGCCGCGTACGACGAGGCGGGGTTGCGCGGGGTGGCGGCCAGGATCGAGGCCAGCGTGGAGCGGCACGTGCCGGACGGTGAGTTCACCACCGCGTTGTTCGCCGAGTTCCGCCGGCCCGGCGCGGTCGAGCTGCTCCAGTGCGGGCACGTCCCGCCGATCCGGGTCGACCAGGACGGCCTGGCGCACGTGCTGGACGCGCCCGACCCCTGGGTGCCGCTCGGCCTCGGCCGGCTGGCCTTCGGCGAGCCGAGCACCTGGGGCCAGGAGTTCGGGACCGAGGACGTGCTGGTGCTGTGCACCGACGGCGTGGTCGAGGCCAGGCACCGGGACGACGGCGGGTTCTACCCGCTGGCGGAGCGGGTCGGGCCGCTGGTGCGCGGCGCGGCCCGCTCGGCCGCCGAACTCGAAGCGGCCGTCGGCCGGGTCTACGCCGACCTGCTGGCGCACACCGGGGGCGAGCTGCGGGACGACGCGCTGCTGCTGCTCGTCGCCCGCACCGACCCGGCCTGGACGCATTCGTAGGGGGCCGAAAGCACTCCTGTCCGCGCCCCGAGGGGTCCGGACGCACTGCTGGGGTCAGGACCCGCCGCGGGCGGCCGCGCGGGCGGCGGTGGCTTCGGCCAGGGCGCGGAAGAGCAGGGCGGTGGAGGCGGCGCCCGGGTCCTGGTGGCCGACGCTGCGCGGGCCGAGGTAGGAGGCGCGGCCCTTGCGGGCCTGCAGCGGCACGGTGTCCAGGGCGCCCCGCTCGGCGCCCCCGGCCGCCGCCGCGGTGGCCTCCGGCAGCCCGGCCCCGGCGGCCACCGCCTCCCGGTAGGCGTCCAGGGCGGGCGTCCAGGCGTCCACGACGGTCTTGTCCCCCGGCGCGGCCCGGCCGAGGTCCCGGACCGCCCGCAGCCCGGCGGCCAGCGCCTCGCCCAGTCCGGCCGCGTCGGCGCCGGGCCGGCCGGGCGGCGGCAGTGCGGCGCCGATCGCGCGGAAGGCCTTGCCGTAGAGCGGGCCGGAGGCGCCGCCGACCTTGGAGATCAGGGTGCTGCCGGTCCTGGTCAGCAGTGCGCCGGGGCCGCCGTCGGGTGCGGGCCCGGCCGGGCTGTCGGGGCTGTCCGGGCTGTCCGGGGCGGGGTCGGGGCTGTCCAGGGCGGCCAGGACGGCGGCGAAGCCGCGTCGCAGATTGCTGCCGTGGTCGCCGTCGCCGATCGCCGAGTCCAGCTCGGTGAGCCGCTCGTGCTCCCGCTCGACCGCCGCGGCGATCGCGCGGACCCAGTCCTCGGCGAGACGGGTGTCGACGTCCATGCTGCTGGCTCCTTCGGGGGCAGGTGGTGGCGGGCGGTTCAGGCGCGCTTGAGGGCCGGGGTGTCCGCCGGGGCGTCCCACAGCTCCAGCAACTGCGCGTCGGCCTTGGTGAGGGTGAGCGAGAAGCCCGCCATGTCCAGGCTGGTCACATAGTTGCCGACCAGGCTGCGGGCCACCGTGATGCCGTGCTCGGCCAGCCGGGCGGTGACCTCCCCGAACACGATGTACAGCTCCAGCAGCGGCGTCCCGCCCAGCCCGTTGACCAGGGCGATCACCTCGTCCCCGGCGGTCAGGTGGTGATCGGTGAGGATCGTCGACACCACCTCGGCGACCAGTTCGCGGGCCGGGCGGAGCTTCTCCCGGCGGCGGCCGGGCTCGCCGTGGATGCCGACGCCGACCTCGATCTCGTCCTCGGCCAGCTCGAAGCCGGGCCGGCCCGCCGCCGGGACGGTCGCCCCGGTCAGCGCGATCGCGAACGAACGGGAGGCGGCGTTCACCCGCTCGCCGAGGGCGGCCACCGCGTCCAGCGGCGCGCCGCGCTCGGCCAGCGCGCCCGCGATCTTCTCCACCGCCACCGTCGCGCCGGTGCCGCGCCGGCCGGCCGTCCAGGTGGAGTCCTCCACCGCGACGTCGTCGTTGACCAGCACGGTGCGGACCTCGATGCCCCGCTCGGCGGCCAGCTCCGCGGCGAGCTCGAAGTTCATCACGTCACCGGTGTAGTTCTTGACCACGAACACCACGCCGGCGCCGGAGTCGACGGCCTCGGCGGCGGCCAGCACCTGGTCCGGGACGGGAGAGGTGAAGACCTCGCCGGGGCAGGCCGCGTCCAGCATGCCGGGGCCGACGAAGCCGCCGTGCAGCGGCTCGTGCCCGGACCCGCCGCCGGACACCAGGGCCACCTTGGGGGCCGGTGGCCGCACCGCCCGGGTGATCACCCGGGCGGCGAGGTCCACCGCCAGCTCCGGATGGGCGGCGGCCACTCCGGCCAGCGCGTCCTCCAGGACGGTTTCCGCGGTGTTGATGAGCTTCTTCACGGTGTTCGCGCTCCCCTCGGCCGACGGTGCTGGTCCGACGCTACGCCGGACGGGCGGCCAGGACCCCGGAACTGTCCCGCCGGTCGCGGCCTCACCCGAATGGAGTAACTGCCGGACGCCTGAGGGGTTCTAGGGTCGGGGCATGAGTGGACACGTGGGCATCGTCCTGGTCTCGCACAGCGCCGCGCTGGCCGGGGGGCTGAGGGAACTGCTGGGGGAACTCGCCTCGGCGGAGGTGCGGGTCGTGGTGGCGGCCGGTACCGAGGACGGCGGGCTCGGCAGCAGCTACGAGCTGATCGCCCGGGCCGTGGTGGCGGCGGACTCCGGGGCGGGGGCCGTGGTGCTGCCGGACCTCGGAAGCTCGGTGCTGACGGCGCTGACCGTGCTGGAGGACGAGCCCCGGCCCGGGGTCGTGCTGGTCGACGCGCCGTTCGTGGAGGGCGCGGTCGCCGCCGCGGTGACCGCCTCGACCGGGGCCGCGTTGGCCGAGGTGGTCGCCGCCGCCGAGGAGGCGCGCGGCTTCCGCAAGCTGTGAGCGGCTGCTGCGGCTGCGGCAGCGGCAGTGGCGGTGGAGGAGACGGCGGCGGCTACTTGGCGTCGGCGTAGCACTCCACCACGGCGGTGCTCATCGGGAAGCGGACCGGGGTCTCGCCGAAGACCAGCCGGCGGGCCTCGTCCGCCGCGGCGTCGACCGCCGCCGCCACCTCGTCCGCCAGATTGGCCGGGGTGTGCACCATCACCTCGTCGTGCTGGAAGAACACCAGGTGCGGACGGTCCGCCGCCGAGGCCACCGGAAGCTCGGCCAGCCGGCGGCGCAGCCCGGCCAGCAGCGCCAGCGCCCAGTCGGCGGCACTGGCCTGGATGACGAAGTTGCGGGTGAACCGGCCCCGGGAGCGGGCCCGGCGCCCGCCCTCCTCGCCGCCGGCCTCGCCCGCCTCGGTCAGGTCGAGGAAGTCGGCCGAGGCGGGCGGACACGGGCGGCCCAGCCGGGAGGCCACCACGCCGCCGTCCTCGCCGGTGCGGGCCGCCGCCTCGACGTAGCCCATCGCGGCCGGGTAGCGGCTGCGCAGGGTCGCCAGCAGCGGGCCGATGTCGCCGCTGGTCTGGCCGTACATGGCGCCGAGCAGGCCGAGCTTGGCCTTGTCGCGGTCGCCCTGGAAGGCGGAGGCGGCGAGTGCCTCGTAGAGGTCGCCGCCGGCCGCGGTGCGGGCCAGCCCGGCGTCCTGGGAGAGCGCGGCGAGGACCCGCGGCTCCAACTGGGCGGCGTCGGCGACGACCAGCAGCCGGCCCGGGTCGGCGACCACGGCGCGGCGCAGGATGCGCGGGATCTGCAGCGCGCCGCCGCCGCGGCTGGCCCAGCGGCCGGAGACCACGCCGCCGACCACGTACTCGGGGCGGAACCGGCCGTCGCGCACCCAGGCGTCCTGCCAGGCCCAGCCGTGCGCCACATGGAGCCGGGACAGCTCCTTGTAGCGGATCAGCAGCCGGGCCGCCGGGTGGTCGATCCGCTGCAGCTCCCAGGAGCGGGTGGAGCCGAGCTGGATGCCGGCTTCGGCGAAGGCGCGCAGCACCTGGGCGTGCGAGTCGGGGTTGAACACCCGGCCGCCGAGCGCCTCCCGGAGTTCGGCCGTCAGCTCGACGAGCACGCGCGGCTGCGCGCCGGCGACGGTCGGGCGGGGGCCGAGCAGCTCGGTGAGCAGCCGGTCGTGCACGTCCGTCCGCCAGGGCAGGCCGTCGTGGCCCATCTCGGCGGCGGCCAGCGCGCCCGCCGACTCGGCGGCCAGCAGCAGCCGGTAGCGGCCCCGGGCCTCCGGGCCTTCGACAGCCGCCAGTCGGCGCTGCTGCTCGGCGTGGACGGCGACCACGGCGGCCAGCGGGTCGGTGCCGGGCGGCAGCTGGAGCCGGTCGGGGGCGAACAGGGTGTCCTGGCCGTCGTCGGCCTCCGCGGAGCCGGGCTCGGGCAGGTCGGCGGGCACCGGCAGGCCGCGCAGCCGGGCCCAGGCGGCGCCCAGCGACCGCGGGGCGCCGAACCGGCCCTCGTGGGCGAGCAGCAGCGCCTCGACCAGCCGCAGGTCGTGGCAGCGGGCGAGCCGGCCGGGCAGCCGGGGGAGCAGCGGCTGGTAGCCGGAGTCGGCGGCGGCCCACACCCAGCGCGGGTGCTCGGCGGCCTCCCGCCCGGCGACGGCGGCGGCGAGGTCGGGTACGGCGACGGGCGGGCCGAGCGGGGTGCCCGCGTCGTCGAGCGGCTGGAGCCGGCCGCCGGGGCCGTGCGGGTCGGGGGCGAGGGCGATCCTGGGTGCCACGGGGCTCCTCCTCTCGTGCGGACGGGGACCGTCCGGGGGCGTACGGCCGGTCGGTGCCGACGGTAGCGGGAGGGTACGACAACCGGAGCCGCGCCGTTCGGCGGCAGGGCCGGGGGCGCCCGCCTCCCGCGCGCGCCGGTGGCCGGGAGGAGGCGTAGGCAGCGCCGATGACACGGCGTAAGGTCGGCGGAATGACCGAGAACCCGTTCTTCAGGGCCAGCACCCTGGCCTACGAGCTGCCGCCGTTCGCCGAGATCCGGCCGGAGCACTACCTGCCCGCCTTCGAGCGCGGGATGGCCGAGCAGCTGGCCGAGATCGCCGCGATCACCGCCGATCCGGCGCCGGCGACCGTTGAGAACACCCTGGTCGCGCTGGAGCGCTCGGGGATGCTGCTGCGCCGGGTCCGCGGGGTCTTCGACAACCATTCCTCCGCCGACACCACTCCAGAGGTCGACCGGATCGACGCGGAGATCAGCCCCCGGCTGGCCGCGCACCGGGACGCGATCCACCTGGACGCCGCGCTGTTCGCCCGGGTCGAGGAGCTGCACGCCCGCCGCGCCGAGCTCGACCTGGACCCGGAGTCGCTGCGGCTGCTGGAGCGCCGGTACACCGCGTTCGTCCGGGCGGGGGCCCGGCTGGGCGCCGGGCAGCAGGCCCGGCTGCGCGCGATCAACACCGAACTGGCCGCCGCCGCCTCGGAGTTCCGCCAGAACGTGTCGGCCGACTCGCAGGCCCGCGCGCTGGTGCTGGACTCCGCCGAGCAGCTGGCCGGCCTGTCCCCGGACGCGATCGCGGCCGCCGCCGAGAACGGCCGCGCGCTCGGGCACGACGGCAGCTATGTGCTCAGCCTGAAGAACTTCTCCAACCAGACCGAGCTGGCCTCGCTCACCGACCGCTCGGTGCGCGAGCGGCTGCTCACCGCCTCGCTCGGCCGGGCCGCCGGGACCAACGGCCCGCTGGCGATCCGGATGTCCGCGCTGCGTGCCGAGCGGGCCCGCCTGCTCGGGTACGACACCCACGCCGCCTATGTGGTGGCCGACGAGACGGCCGGCACCGTGGAGGCGGTGGACGCCCTGCTCGCCCGGCTGGTGCCGCCGGCCGTGGCCAACGCCCGCCGGGAGGCCGCCGAGCTGGCCAAGGTCGCCGCCGCGGACGGTGTCGAGGAGATCGCCGCGCACGACTGGGCGTACTACTCGGAGCAGGTCAGGCAGACCTCGTACCAGGTGGACGCGGCGGCGCTGCGCCCGTACTTCGAGCTGGAGCGGGTGCTGCGGGACGGCGTCTTCTTCGCCGCCGGCCTCGCCTACGGGGTGAGCTTCACCGAGCGTCCCGACCTGGTCGGCTACCACCCCGATGTGCGGGTGTTCGAGGTGTTCGACGCGGACGGCACCGCGCTCGGCCTGTTCCTCGGCGACTTCCATGCCCGGGCGTCCAAGCGCGGCGGTGCCTGGATGGACGAACTGGTCACCCAGTCCGGGCTGTTGGGGCAGCGGCCGGTGGTCTACAACAACCTGAACATCGCCAAGCCGGCGCCGGGTGAGCCGGTGCTGCTGTCCTGGGACGAGGTGCGGACGCTGTTCCACGAGTTCGGCCACGCGCTGCACGGGCTGTTCTCGGACGTGCGCTTCCCGTACTTCGCGGGCACCGCCGTGCCGCGGGACTTCGTGGAGTTCCCGTCCCAGGTGAACGAGATGTGGATGGTGTGGCCGGAGGTCCTGGCCAACTACGCCCGGCACCACGTGACCGGCGAGCCGCTGCCGGCCGAGCTGGTGGGGCGGATCGAGGCGGCGGAGTCCTTCGGGCAGGGCTTCCGGACGGTCGAGTACCTGGCGGCGGCGCTGCTGGACTGGGCCTGGCACACCCTGCCGGAGGGCCGGCGGGTGGCGGACGCCGAGGAGTTCGAGGCGGCGGCGCTGGCGAAGGCCGGGCTGGCGGTGGCGGCGGTCCCGCCGCGCTACCGGACCACGTACTTCGGGCACATCTTCGCCGGCGGGTACAGCGCGGGCTACTACGCGTACATCTGGTCGGAGGTCCTGGACGCCGACACGGTGGAGTGGTTCAAGGACGGCGGGCGGAGCGTGCGCGAGAGCGGCGAGGTGTTCCGGCGCGAGCTGCTGGCGCGCGGCGACAGCCGGGACGCGCTGGACTCCTTCCGCGCGGTGGTCGGGCGCGACCCGGAGACCGCCCCGCTGCTGGCCCGGCGCGGGCTGCTGTAAGGCCTGTTCCCGGCGGGGACGCCGGCCCGGCGGCGCGGTGCGCGTCGCCGGGTGGGCGTCGGGGCTCAGCGGTGCTCGGTGTTCACCGGGCGTCGGCGTTCAGCGGTGCTCGGCGTTCAGCGGTGCTCGGTGTTCAGCGGGGTTCGAGGACGACGGTGACCGGAGTGCCCGGGGCGGCGTGCGGCAGCCGGATCCGGGCGTGGCCGGCCCGGTCGCCGCTCGGCTGCTCGACCTCGACCAGGGCGCCGGCGGGGTGCGCGGTGACCCGCACGCCGGTGGGGAACGCGGCGGCCGGCAGGGCGAGTTCGGTGCTCCGGCCGGTGCCGTCGGCGTTCCAGCGGACGGTGTGCCGGGCGCCGTCCGAGCCGGTGCGGGCGCCGGTGCCGGCGGTCGCGACCGGGTACGGGCCGAAGGCCGGCTCCTCGCCCGGGGCGGGCCGGCCGGCCGGGTCGAGCGCGCAGTAGCCGCCGTCGCCCCGGCACCAGTACCACATCGTCCAGCCGCCCGCGAAGCCGTCCATCGCCTCGACCTGGCGGCGGACCAGCAGGGTGTTGCCGGGCGTGCGGGGGTTCGGCGGGCCCCACTCGCCGACCAGGACCGGCAGCCGGCGGGCGGTCGGGTAGGCGGTGATCGCGGCGGTGTAGCGCTCGACGAAGCCGCCGGCCGGGTCCCAGTCGGCGCCGGACTCGACGGCGGTGTCGTAGAAGTGCGGCGCGTAGCCGAGCCGGGGCGCGCCGGGGCGGGGGTCGGTGAAGCCGGGCAGCCGGGTGGGGACGCCCTGGCCGACCAGGACGGTCGGTTCGACGAACAGCCAGGCGCGGGTGTCGGCCCGGCGCACGGCGGCGATCAGCCGCCGGTACATGGCGGCCAGCCGGCCCTGTTCCAGCTCGGCGGCGGCGCGGGCGAGCACCTCCGGGTCGGCCGGGTCGCCGTCCACCGGGCCGAACGGCTCGTTGAACAGGTCGTAGCCCAGCAGCGAGCGGTGGCCGCGCAGTTCGCGGGCCAGCCGGGTGTAGAAGTCGGCCTGCCAGGCGCGCAGGTCGGGGTCGTCGTAGAGGTGCCGGAAGGCCGCCTGGACGCCGGGCTGGAAGTAGCCGGCGAACCAGTCGTCGGGGTCGGGTTCGAACGGCAGGCCGTCGTCGCGGGTGGCCCAGGGCGGGATGCCCCGGTCGCCGCCGCCGAAGTACGGGCCGTAGACGTCCTGGTGGAGGTCGATCAGGACGAGCAGGCCGGAGCGGTCGGCCGCGTCCAGGAGCCGGTGCAGCCGCCGCAGTTCGGCCGGTTCGAGGCGGCCCCGGGTCGGCTCCAGCCTGGTCCAGGAGACCGGCAGCCGGACCAGGGTGAAGCCCTGGGCGGCGATCGTCCCGAGGTCCTGCTCGGTGGCCTCGGCGTACTTGTCGAGGTTGAAGCCGCGCAGTTGGAGCCGGCGGCCGACGGCGTCGGTGAGGTCGGTGCGGCCGTCCGGGGCGGTGGCGGTGCCGGTGGGGAACGCCGGTGCGCGGGACGGGGCTTGGGCCTGGGCCGGAACGGCGGGCAGGGCGAGGGCGGCGGCGGTCAGGAGGGCGGCGGCGGTGCGGGACAGGCGCATCGGGACCTCCGGGGCGGGCGAGGGTGGGGCCCGATGATGCCCGCCGGGCCCGCGCCGCACAAGGGAGCGGGGCGGACCCCGGAGTGGAACGCGCCAGGGGGACAGGGGCTGCAGGCGGGCGGAACGCGCCAGGGGGAAGGGCCGCCGGCGGGCGGAGCGCGGGTCAGCCGCCGGGCCGGTCCGACGGCTCCGTGGTCGGGGCCGGTCCGGCGGGCAGGGCGGCGGTCGGCAGGTCGGCGGCGGCGGCGAGCCGCCCCCAGAGGAGGTCGGCGAGGGCCTGGACCATCCGGGTGCGCGAGCAGGGGCGGGACTCCAGCCACCAGTCGCCGGCCGCCAGCACCATGCCGGTGATCGCCCGTCCCCAGACCTCGGCGAGCAGTTCGCGGTCGGCGCCGAGGTCGACCTGCCCGGCGACGGCCCGGGTGATCTCCCCGGCGATCTGCCGGAGGGCCGGGGCGAGCGCGTTGCCCGCGCCGCTGGGGTCGCCGGGTTCGGGGTGGGTGAGCAGCCGGTAGACCTGGGGGCGGGACTCGATCCCGGCGAGGTAGGTGTCCAGGACGTGTTCGACCCGGTCGCGGCGTTCCAGCGGTTCGGCCAGTGCGGCCCGGACGGCGGCCAGCAGCCCGCCGGTGTGGCGGTCGGTCAGGGCCCGGATCAGACCGTTCCGGTCGCCGAAGTGCCGGTAGAGGATCGGCTTGGTGATGCCGGCCTCGGCGGCGATGGCGTTCATGCTCGCGCCCGGGCCCTCGCGCTGGATGACCCGGTCGGCGGCGTTCAGCAGCTGCTCCCGGCGGGGCTCTGGGTCCATGCGCTGTTCCTTCGCTTCCGTGCCGGGTGTTCCGGCGCCGGCGTTGACACCGGTTACCAAGCAGTAGCAGACTCCGACGATGTTACCGGTGGTAACACCTGGTCGGTCGCACCTTTCGGCCGAACCCTCGGTCCCACCCTTCCTCGGCCGACCCCTCCCGCGGTCGCACCCTTCTTCGGAGGCACCCACCCATGAGCACCTTCTCGCTGGACCCCGGTCCGGACCAGATCGCCGTCCGCGACTGGCTGCACGGCTTCGCCGCCGACGTGGTGCGGCCCGCCGCCGCCGAGTGGGACGAGCGCGAGGAGACCCCCTGGCCGATCATCCAGGAGGCCGCCAAGCTCGGCATCTACTCGCTGGACTTCTACGCCCAGCAGTACTTCGACCCCTCCGGCGTCGGCATCCCGATCGCCATGGAGGAACTCTTCTGGGGCGACGCGGGCATCGGACTGTCCATCGTCGGCACCACCCTCGCCGCCGTCGCGGTCCTCGCCAACGGCACGGACGAGCAGATCGGCACCTGGGCGCCGCAGATGTTCGGCACCCCGGACGACGTCAAGGTGGCGGCGTTCTGCTCCTCCGAGCCCGACGCCGGCTCCGACGTCTCCGCGCTGCGCACCCGGGCCGTGTACGAGGAGGCCACCGACGAGTGGGTGCTGAACGGCACCAAGACCTGGGCCACCAACGGCGGGATCGCGGCCGTCCACGTAGTGGTGGCCACCGTCGACCCGGCGCTCGGCGCGCGCGGGCAGGCGTCCTTCGTGGTGCCGCCGGGGACGCCGGGGCTGAGCCAGGGTCAGAAGTTCAAGAAGCACGGCATCCGGGCCTCGCACACCGCCGAGGTGGTGCTGGACGGCGTCCGGGTGCCCGGGCACTGCCTGCTCGGCGGCAAGGAGAAGCTGGACGAGCGCCTCGCCCGGGCCCGCGAGGGCGTCCGCAAGTCCGGGCGGAACGCCGCGATGGCCACCTTCGAGGCCTCCCGGCCGGCCGTCGGCGCGCAGGCGATCGGGATCGCCCGGGCCGCCTACGAGGTGGCACTGGACTACGCCAAGACCCGGGTGCAGTTCGGCCGCCCGATCATCGACAACCAGGGCGTCGCCTTCCAGCTGGCCGACATGAAGACCCGGATCGACGCGGCCAGGCTGCTGGTCTGGCGGGCCTCCTGGATGGCCGCCACCAACCAGCCGTTCACCTCGGCCGAGGGCTCGATGTCCAAGCTCTACGCGGGCGAGACCGCCAAGTGGGTCACCGCGCAGGCGATGCAGATCCTCGGCGGCAACGGCTTCACCCGGGAGTACCCGGTCGAGCGGATGCACCGGGACAGCGCGATCTACTCGATCTTCGAGGGCACCAGCGAGATCCAGCGGCTGGTGATCGCCCGGGCCGTCTCGGGGCTGCCGATCCGCTGACCGCCGGCGGCCGGGCCGGGGGTCAGCGGGCGGCCCAGAAGGTGAGCCCGGCCGACAGGGCGCCCACCGCCGTGCCGGCGACCGTCTGCGCGGTGGTGTGGTCCCGCAGCACCACCCGGGACCAGCCGATCGCCGCGACCAGCGGGTACAGCAGCAGCCACCAGGGCGAGAGCGCGACGGCCAGGCAGACCGCCGCGCCGCTCGCCACAGCGGTGTGCACGGAGATCTTCCACCAGACGGTGATCACCAGGATCGGGACCAGTGAGGCGAGCATCGCCACCACCGTCGCGGTCAGGTCGCGCGGGGCGTCCGCGGCGAGCATCACCACGAGGCCGGTCGCGACCGAGGCCATGATCAGCGGGAAGAGCGTCAGCCGCCGCTGCCGGTGGCCGACGTGGCGGTCGCCGACGGTGCCCCTGCGCATGCCGTAGTGGATGAACAGGGTCGGGAGCACGGCGGTGAACACGGCCGCGAACGCCGCCCAGGCGAGGCCGGTCCAGCCGTAGCGGAGGCCGCCGAGCAGGAGCAGCATCGCGATGATCACGTTCTTCGGCTCCAGGCCGTCGGTGATCCGGCGGGCCCGGGCCGTCGCGGGCGGGTCGGTGGTCATCGCGGTGGTCATCGCGGTGGTGCTCCAGGCGGGTTCGGCTGCGGATCGGTCGCATGATCGTATCGGCCGGGCCGGTTCCGACCGGGCGCGTTCCGTTCCGTTTCGCACCCGGAGCCGCTCCGGGCGCCCCGGTCAGAACCGGGGCGGGCGGCGTTCGAGGAAGGCGGCGAGGCCCTCGCGGACGTCCGGGGCCTCGCGGGAGCGGCGCTCCCAGGGCGCGAGGGCCTCGGCCGCCCGCTCCGGCGGCACCGCCAGCGCGGCCTTCACCGCGCCGATGGTCTGCGGCGAGCGGGTGGTCAGCAGCCGGGCGAACTCCAGTGCCGCCGCGTCCAGTTCGGCGGGCGGCAGGACGCGCTCGGCCAGCCCGAGGGCAGCCGCCTCCGGCGCGGACAGCAACTCGCCCGAGAACAACAGGTACTTGGCGCGGGCCGGGCCCACCAGCCGGGCCAGCCGCAGGGTGGGCACCGCCGGATAGACCACCCCCAGCTTGGCCGGGGTGATGCCGAGTCGGGCGTCCTCGGCGACGAAACGCAGGTCGCAGGCGACCGCCAGCTGGCAGCCGCCGCCGACGCAGGCGCCGTGCACCACGGCGAGGGTCGGGTGCGGGAACGCCGCCAGGGCCTCCTCGGCGGCGACGTTGACCGCGTGGTAGGCGTCGGCGCGGTCCGGATCGCCGTAGACCCCGGCCAGTTCGTCGATGTCGGCACCGGCGCTGAACGTCCCGCCCGCCCCGGTGACCAGCAGTGCGCGCACGCCCGGCTCCTCGGCCAGCCGCTTCAGCACCTCCGGCAGGGCCTGCCAGATCGCCAGGGTGACGGCGTTGCGCCGGTGCGGGCGGTCGAACTCCAGCACCGCGACGCCGTCCTCGCCGACGTGGGCGTTGAGGCCCGCGGTCTCGGTGGGCAGCGGGGCGCGGTCGCGCGTCAGCAGCGGCCGGGTGGCCATGGGCACCTCCGGGAGGGTGTGGGTGCGGCCACTCTCCCAGAGTCCGGCGGCGCGGCTCAGGGCCGGGTGGCGCCGTAGTCGCCGAGCCCCTGCGCGGCCAGGGCGAAGGCCCGGTCGGCGTCGGCCAGGGCCTCGGGCAGGACGTCGGCCGCCCGGTCGCCGGCCATCATCCGGCGCTGGTTCTCCTCGGTCAGGGTCAGCTGGGTGCCGAGCAGCTGGGCGGCGGCGACCCGGGCGCTCAGCGGGTCGTGCGCCGGGTCCCGGGCGAGCAGTTCGGTGCTGAGCGCCGCCCGGGCGCCCGCGTCGAAGCCGGCGTACGCCCGCAGCGCCAGCACCGGGGTGCGGTGGATCAGCCGGACCACGTCGATCACCTGCCGCTGGTCGCTCAGGCCGGTCGCCGGGTCGAAGGCGGCGAGCGCGGCGACGTAGTGGGCGTGCAGCGCGGTCACCGCCGGGACGTCCGGGGCCGCTTCGCGCACCACCCGGGCGGGCTCGCCGATGTGCTGCTCCATCGGCCCGAGGACGAGGTCCTCCTTGGTCGCGAAGTAGTTGAAGACGGTCATCTTGGAGACCTCGGCGGCGGCGGCGATCTCGGCCACCGAGACCTCGTCGAAGCCGCGTTCGGCGAACAGGGCGATGGCGGTCTGCCAGATCCGGATCGCGGTCTGCCGCTTCTTGCGCTCCCGCAGGCCCATCCCGGCGCCGTCGGTCCCGGTGCCTTCGGTCCCGATCCCGTCGGTGCCGATCGCGATTCTCGTCATGGCGTGACTGTACCAGGATCAAAGATATACCCGGCAGAAGAATTGACCGAGTCAAAAAAGGCTGCCATGGTGGTGCCTCGCCGCCGGGCCGAACCGGTTCGGCGCAGGGCGTCCCGACGCCCGGACTCCGCGATCCCAGGGGGGACTTCCGATGGCCGTGACGACACCGCCGACCGTTCCGGCGACCGAACCGCAGGCCGGCCCGCCGACCGTTCCGCCCGCGGAACCGGCGCCGACCGCACCCGCGGCGGCGCTGATGACCGAGCCGCAGCGCAAGCTGGGCATGTTGCTCTGCCTGGTCACGATCGTGCTGGCGGTGCTCGACATGAACATCGTGTCGGCGGCCACCGTGCCGATCGTCCGCGACCTCGACCCGGTCCACGGCGTCGACCGACTGCCCTGGCTGGTCAGCGCGTTCGCCCTGGCCGCCACCGCGCTGCTGCCGCTCTACGGCAAGCTCTGCGACCTCTACGGGGCGAAGCGGGTGCTGATCGGCGCGGTCGGCACCTTCCTGCTCGGCTCGGCGCTCTGCGGGGCGGCCGGCTCGATGGAGCAGCTCATCGCCTTCCGGGCGGTCCAGGGCATCGGCGGGGGCGGCCTGATGAGCGTGACCATGGTGGTGATGGCCCAGCTGAAGGACCCGGACGATGACGGCGGCGGCCGGGGCGGCGCGGGCGGGATCGTCGCCGGCGGCGGCATGGCCGTCGGTCCGCTGATCGGCGGGCTGCTCGCGGACCACCTGGACTGGCGCTGGATCTTCTACGTCAACCTGCCGATCGGCCTGGCCGTCCTGGTCGGGGCCGCGCTGCTCCTGCGGCTGCCCGCCGGGACCGGCCGGCGTGGGCTGGACTTCCTCGGCGCCGCCCTGGCCGCGGCCTTCGCCACCGGCCTGCTGCTGATCACCGAGTGGGGCGGCCGGACCTACGGCTGGACCTCCCCGCAGTTGCTCGGCCTGGCCGCGGCGACCGTGCTGGTGTTCGTGCTCTTCCTCCGCCGTCAGGCCACCGCCGCCGAACCGGTGCTGCCGCTCTCGCTGTTCCGGATCCCGGAGATCCGGATCGGCTTCGCGCTGCAGGGCCTGGTCGGGATGGGGATGATGGGCGCGATCATGTACGTGATGCTCTACCTCCAGGTCGCCCGGGGTGTCGCCGCGACCTCGGCCGGCCTCTACCTGATCCCGATGGCGGTCGGGATGACCGTGGTCGGCCTGGTGGTCGACCGGCTGACGGCCCGGGGGGTGTCGGTCCGCGCCGTGCTGGTCACGGGGGCCGTCTGCTCCGCCACCGCGCTGCTGCTGCTCGGGCTGAGCGGGCCGGGGACGTCGCTGTGGCTGGTCCGGGCCGAGCTGCTGCTGCTCGGCGCGGGGCTGGGCCAGCTGATCGGGCACCTGATCACCGTGGTCCAGCTCGCCGCCCCGGCGCACCAGCTGGGGGTGGCCACCACCGGCGTCCGGTTCTTCCAGACCCTCGGCAGCGCGCTGGGCGCGGCGGTCTTCGGCACCGTGCTGGCCCGGGTGTTCGACTCGGCCGAGCCCGGGGTGCCGCTGAGCGCGGTCGGCCGGCTGACCGGCGCGGCCCGGGAGCACGCGGTGGCGGGCTTCGTGGACGGGGTGGACACCGTCTTCCTCTCGGCGGCCGGCGTGATGGTGCTGGCCCTGCTGCTGGCGCTGCGGCTGCGGCCGGCGGCGGAGCGCGGGGAGGGGGCGCGGGCCGTCTGAGGGCGGACGCGGCGCGGGGCCCGGTGGAGTCGTCCACCGGGCCCCGCCGTCGTCGGTCCGGGCTCGGCCGGTGCGGTCCGGGCCCCGTCGCCGTTGGTCCGGGCTCAGCCGTCGTGGTCCGGGCTCAGCCGGTGGGGGCGCCCTGGGGCTTCCACTCGTGGGTGAGCAGGGACCAGACCTCGCCGTCCTGGTGGCGGCCGTCGTGCAGGTAGCTCTCGCGCAGCACGCCCTCCAGGGTGAAGCCCATCCGCTGGGCGACCGCCCGGCTGCGGAGGTTGTCCGGCTTGTTGTGCCACTCGATCCGGTGCATGCCGCGGACGGTGAAGGCGTAGTCGATCAGGTGCCGGACCGCGGTGCTGACCAGGCCCCGGCCCTGGCCGGCGGGCTCGGTCCAGACCCCGATCTCGCAGTTGCCGCCCTTGGCGTCGAACTGGACGAACATCACGCCGCCGACCAGGGTGCCGTCCAGCCAGATCCCGTACAGCCGGGCGGTGTCGGCGGCCTGCCGGTCGGCGTAGCGCTGGAGGACGGCGCGGGCCGAGTCGAGGTCGGTGGCGAGGCCGGCCCAGTTGATCCAGGCATCGATGTGGGCGCGGCCGCGTTCGATGTGCTCCAGGTACTCGGGTGCCTGCCACGGCTCCAGCGGGCGGAGCTCGGCGTTCTCGGAGAGGGGGACGGCGAACATGGGCGTGCCTTTCGCAACGAGGGTCGATCGGACCGGTGCGTCATGCGTAACAAACGTTTGGTACGTAGGATAACCCCATGACGCCAGCCCGTGGAGATCACGAAGCCCGCCGGACCGAAGTCTCGGAGGCGGTGTGGCGGGTGTTGTCGACCCGGGGTTTCGAGGCGCTGACGCTGCGTGCGGTGGCCGCCGAGATGGGCGCCACCACCGGGCTGCTGACGCACTACTTCCCCAGCAAGAAGGCGCTGCTCGCGCATGCGCTGGAGCTGCTGGACCGGCGTTCGCAGGAGCGGCCGCGGCGGTTGGTGCCGACGGACGGCGGGCCGCCGCCGGCGGCGGGGCTGGCCCGGCTGCGGGCGGCGCTGCTGGACATCCTGCCGCTGGACGGGGCAGGCCGGGCGGGCAACCGGATCTGGGTCGGCTCCTGGGACGTGGCGCTGGCCGATCCGGAACTGGCCGAGGCGCACGCGGCGCGGTACGCGCGTTCGCGGCGGGTGCTGGCGGAGTGCGTGGCGGACGCGCAGCGGCTGGGGGAGCTGCCGGCCGGGCCCGGGGCGGACGGGCTCGCGGCGGGTGCGCTGAGCTTCGCGCTGGGACTGGTGGTGCAGGCATTGTTCGCCCCGGGGGAGTTCCCGCCAGAGCGGCAGGTGGAACTGCTGGACGCCTATCTGGCGGGACTGGCCGCGAGCTGACGGCGGGCCGGCGGCGGCGGGTGTTCCGCGCAGGTGCCGCCCGGTGTTCCGCACCGGTGCCGGCGGGCGTTCGGCGTCGGTGCCGCCGGGCGTTCCGGGTCGGCCTTTACGGCACCGGAATTCCCCCGCGGGGACTTTTCGGAGAGTGCATGACACGCATGGTCACGGGTTATGCGCGCTGGGTGCCGGAGGGCGGTCGGCCGCTCGCCGGGGCGTCCGCAATTGACCGGTACGGGTAATACGCGAACTGCCGCCGGGACGGCGTCGCGAGGTGCGTGGCGCCCCCAGCAGGATTCGAACCTGCGACCTACCGCTTAGAAGGCGGGTGCTCTATCCGCTGAGCTATGGGGGCGGGACGGGCGGCGCCCGCGAGGGCGTGACCGTTGCCGGGATCGGGCGGCGGGCGCGCGGCGCCCGCTGCCCGTCCCCGTACCCGGGGATGGGGTGTGGGGGTGGCGGGTCCCTGCCCTGTCAGGGGACAGGATAAGGGTGCCCCGTTCCTCGGTCGGGTCTTACGACACCGCCGTTGGTGTGTCGACCTCGGTGGAGCGGTCCGATAATCGCAGGTGAACGCCGTGCGTGCAGCGGTCTGGCAGTCTTCGGCGCCGGACGTTGTGCACTCGTTACGGGGCTGTCTGCCCACCCGTTATGGATTCGGCACGGAGAAAGCGCCGTGGCCGGGGGTGCACCGACGCGGGTGGGGGACCGTATTCGGGTTCCTTCGGTCGGATGACGTGCGTGGACGGTCGGCACGGCCACCCCTGGGGGTGTCCGGGGCCGTGTGACGGTCCTCGTTTGTTGTCATGGCCGCGCAGAACGGTGGTGTGGCGGTCGTACAAAGGCCGAAATTCACCCCTGCGGGCGACGGTGGTTTTCCACAGGCCCGATTTGTCCACAGGATTCCCGAAAGCTGCTGCGCGGATTTCCCGCGAAGCGCACTCTCCGGGTGTGCCGGTCGATTCCGTACGGTGCAACAGGGAGAACGGAGTGTGGCTTTGAACGGTACGCAGGTGACGGTGATCGGGAATGTCGCCACGGAGGTGACGTACGCCCTGACCCCCGGCGGGGTGCCGGTGGCGAACTTCCGGCTGGCCTCGACCGAGCGGCGCTTCGACCGGGCGCGGGAGGCCTGGGTCGACGGTGAGACGCAGTGGCTGACGGTGACGGCGTGGCGGTCGCTGGCGGGCCATCTCGTCGACTCGCTGGCGAAGGGCGACCCGGTGGTGGTGAGCGGGCGGCTGAGGGTGCGGGAGTGGGCCGAGGGAGAGGCGAAGCGCAGTCGGGTCGAGATCGACGCCCGCTCGGTCGGACACGATCTGAGCCGCGGTACGGCCAGGTTCAGTTGGGCGCCGGGGGGCCGGGGCGGGGCGCCGGAGGAGGCGGGCGGCGGCGCCGGGCCGGCCTTCGGCGAGGCGGTGCCCGGGTGGATCGTGGACGCCCTGCGGGGGCGGCGGGCGGTGGAGGGCGGCGACGACCCGGCGCCCGTGGGGGAAAGCGGAGGTGAACCGTAGCGGCCCGGCAGGTGTCCGACGGGTCGTCGGACTGTCGACAAATACGTGAATCGAGACGGTCGTTGCGCCCGTGGGCGCAATCCTGTTCCGGTTAGCGGAATGATCCGGTAATTCTGGCTACCCGTCAGCTTGTGTGGATAGTGGGAGGGTTGATAACGATCCAGATACGGAATCGTCCTAATTTCGCATAGGGGTTTCCGGGCCCGTGGGGCTCCATAGGATTCGTCAGGTTCACATCGTGAAGCGGCGCCACAGGGGGCGCGGCAAGCAAGGCGGGCTGCCCACCGGCATGGCCCGGCCCGAAGGGATCCCAAGATGTTCCAGAGGCAGGGGCGGGCGATTCCCCGCATAACCACTGTCATGCTCGCGACCAGCACCGCGCTGGCCGGGGGCCTGTTCGCGGCCGGTGCGGCGGCTGCGGCCGACGAGCCGGGCGGCGGTGTCACGGCAGTGGTCCAGCCGACCCTGATGAGCGAGGAGATCGCCATCGAGGGGAGCCACTCGATCCAGGGCGGGCTCTTCACCCTCAAGACGGCCGACGGCGAGATCAAGACGTACTGCATCGACATCGACCACCCGGTCGACATCACCAAGGCCATCGAGTACCGCGAGTCCGACTGGAAGTCGAGCTCGCTCGGCCGCCCGGAGAAGGCCCAGGACGCCTCCAAGATCCGCTGGATCCTGGAGAACTCCTACCCGCAGGTGACGGACCTCAAGAAGCTGGCCACCGACGCCGGCGTCAAGGGCGAGCTCACCAAGGAGGACGCCGCCGCCGGCACCCAGGCCGCGATCTGGAAGTTCTCCGACGGCAAGAACGCCGTCCCGGTCGACGCCGAGGCCAAGCAGCTCCGCGACTACCTGGTCAGCGAGAAGAACAAGGGCATCGCCGCCGAGCCCAAGCCCTCGCTGAGCCTCACCCCGGACTCGGTGTCGGGCAAGCCGGGCACCAAGCTCGGCCCGTTCACCCTCAACTCCAGCGCCAACGAGGTGAAGCTGGCGCTCGCCGGCGACGCCGCCGACAAGGTCAAGCTGGTCGACAAGGACAACAAGCCGGTCTCCGACCTGGCCGGTCCGATCGCCAAGGACACCCAGCTGTGGCTGGACGTCCCGGCCGGCACCCCGGACGGCACCGCGAGCATCAACGCCAACGCGGAGACGGTCGTGCCCAGCGGCCGCGTGTTCCTCAGCAAGGGCTACACCCCGGAGAAGCACAGCCAGACCATGATCCTGGCGGGCTCCACCAAGCTCGCCGTCAAGGACGCCGCCAAGGCGACCTGGAAGGCCGCCAAGGGCCCGCTGGTCGACAGCAGCGCCGTGGTCGAGTGCGTGGCCAACGGCGTCAAGGTCTCCGTCGCCAACGGCGGCGACGAGGCCGCGACCGTCTCGGTGAAGCCGGGCAAGGACATCACCGTCCAGCCGGGCAAGATCGAGACCGTGGTCGTCCCGGTCGCCGAGGACACGGCCTACGACATCACGGTCACCGGCCCGAACGGCTTCAGCAAGAACTTCAAGGGCATCCTGGACTGCAAGAACACCAGTGTGACCACGCCGACCCCGACCCCGACCCCGTCGGCGACCACCCCGAGCACCAAGCCGTCGACCCCGGCGCCGACCACCGCGGCCCCGACCTCCGCGGCCCCGGTCGTCACCCCGAGCGCGACCCCGTCCGCCTCGGCCACCACCACGGCCGCCCACCCGGCGCCGACCAGCACCGCCCCCGGCACCACCGGCGGTCTGGCCCAGACCGGTGGTAGCGACGCCACCCCGGTCATCGCCGCCGTCGCCGGCGGTCTGGTCGTGGCCGGCGGTGCCGCGGTCTTCCTGCTGCGCCGTCGCCGCCAGGGCAACGCCGCCTGAGGCACCGGCCGGAGGCCGATCCGGTAGGACCCGGGCACTGACCCGGGAGTACCGGGCGCCGAACCGCCCGTAACGGCCCGGCTCCCCGCACCACGTGTGCGGGGAGCCGGGCCGTCGCGCGTCCGGACCGCACCGGGGCGGCACCGTCGCGCGTCCGGACCGCACCGTTACGCGTCCGGAGCGAGGCAGGGCGGCCCGGGGCGGCGCGGAACGGTGCGGGCCGCCGGGGGCGGGCGGCCGTCGAGGGGGAGCAGCCGTTCGGGGCTCCGGTTCCGGTGCGGCACAATGGAAGGCTGCAAGCCGAATATCTCCCGACGACGCCGGAGCGATCTCACGTGGCGGAATACATCTACACGATGCGCAAGGTGCGCAAGGCGCACGGCGACAAGGTCATCCTTGACGACGTGACGCTCAGCTTCCTTCCCGGGGCGAAGATCGGCGTCGTGGGCCCCAACGGTGCCGGTAAGTCCACCGTGCTGAAGATGATGGCCGGCCTGGAGCACCCCTCCAACGGCGACGCCTTCCTCTCGCCCGGGTTCACCGTCGGCATGCTGCTCCAGGAGCCGCCGCTCGACGAGTCCAAGACCGTCCTGGAGAACGTCGAGGACGGCGTCAAGGAGATCAAGGGGAAGCTCAACCGCTTCAACGAGATCGCCGAGCTGATGGCGACCGACTACTCGGACGCCCTGCTGGACGAGATGGGCAAGCTCCAGGAGGACCTCGACCACGCCGAGGCCTGGGACCTGGACGCCCAGCTGGAGCAGGCCATGGACGCCCTGGGCTGCCCGCCCGGCGACTGGCCGGTCACCAAGCTCTCGGGCGGCGAGAAGCGCCGGGTCGCGCTCTGCAAGCTGCTGCTCGAGGCCCCCGACCTGCTGCTGCTCGACGAGCCCACCAACCACCTGGACGCCGAGTCGGTGAACTGGCTGGAGCAGCACCTCGAGAAGTACAAGGGCACCGTCGTCGCCGTCACCCACGACCGGTACTTCCTGGACAACGTCGCCGAGTGGATCCTCGAGCTCGACCGCGGCCGCGCCTACCCGTACGAGGGCAACTACTCCACGTACCTGGAGACCAAGCAGTCCCGGCTCAAGGTCGAGGGCCAGAAGGACGCCAAGCGCGCCAAGCGGCTCAGGGAAGAGCTGGAGTGGGTCCGCTCCAACGCCAAGGGCCGCCAGGCCAAGTCGAAGGCGCGTCTGGCCCGCTACGAGGAGATGGCGGCCGAGGCCGACAAGATGCGGAAGCTGGACTTCGAGGAGATCCAGATCCCGCCGGGCCCGCGTCTGGGCAGCGTCGTCATCGAGGTCGAGAACCTCAACAAGGCCTTCGGCGAGAAGGTCCTGATCGATGACCTCAGCTTCACCCTGCCGCGCAACGGCATCGTCGGCATCATCGGCCCGAACGGCGCCGGCAAGACCACCCTGTTCAAGATGCTCCTGGACCTGGAGACCCCGGACAGCGGCTCGGTCAAGGTCGGCGACACGGTCAAGATCAGCTACGTCGACCAGTCGCGCGCCAACATCGACGCGAAGAAGACCCTCTGGGAGGTCGTGTCCGACGGTCTGGACTGGATCAACGTCGGCCAGGTCGAGATGCCGTCCCGCGCCTACGTCTCGGCGTTCGGCTTCAAGGGCCCGGACCAGCAGAAGCCGGCCGGCGTGCTCTCCGGCGGTGAGCGCAACCGCCTCAACCTGGCGCTCACCCTCAAGCAGGGCGGCAACCTGCTGCTCCTCGACGAGCCCACCAACGACCTCGACGTCGAGACCCTCTCCTCGCTGGAGAACGCGCTGCTGGAGTTCCCCGGCTGCGCCGTGGTCATCTCGCACGACCGCTGGTTCCTGGACCGGGTCGCCACCCACATCCTCGCCTACGAGGGCGAGAGCAAGTGGTTCTGGTTCGAGGGCAACTTCGACTCGTACGAGAAGAACAAGGTCGAGCGGCTGGGCTCCGACGCGGCCCGTCCGCACCGGGCCACCTACAAGAAGCTGACCCGCGGCTGACAGTCAGCCATGACGACGGCCCGGCAGATCCGCCCCACCGGGGGTGGGCCTGCCGGGCCGCGGCCCGACCGGCACCCGAACGCCGGCGGGCACCGGACGTCTAGGAGAACACCCGTGTCACGCCACATCTACGCCTGCCCGCTGCGCTGGTCCGACATGGACGCCTTCGGGCACGTCAACAACGTGGTCTTCCTGCGCTACCTGGAGGAGGCCCGGATCGACTTCATGTTCACCCAGGCCGCCGAGGCCGGCGCCGGCGAGTTCGCGGGCGGTTCGGTGGTGGCGCGCCACGAGATCGACTACAAGCGCCCGCTGGTGCACCGGCCCGAGCCGGTCACGATCGAGACCTGGGTGACCCGGATCGGCGGCGCCTCGCTGACGGTCTCCTACGAGATCAAGGACACCGCCGACGACGGCACCGAGACGGTCTACGTCCGGGCCTCGACCGTGGTCGTCCCCTACGACCTGGCCGAGGGCCGGCCGCGCCGGATAAGCCCGGTGGAGCGGGAGTTCCTGTCGCGGTTCGTGGACGAGGAGCCGGCCGTCGCGGTCTGACCGCACCCGGCCGACCGCACCCCTGCCCGTACCCGCCCGTACCCGCCGCCCGCCCGTACCCGCCGCCCGACCGTCCCGCCCGCCCGACCGTCCCGCCCGCCCGATGCCCCGCCCGCCCGATGCCCCGCCCGCCCGATGCCCCGGATGTGAGCCGCAGCGTTGAACAGCACCGCCACCCTCGCCCTCGCCGACGCCGGGGAGGCCGCCGACCTGGCCGCCTTCCTGGTCCGACTGCTGCGCTTCGACCGGGCGGCGGCGGTCCGGTCGCAGGGCGTCCCGCAACCGGACGGCAGCGGCGTGCTGGCCGTCTTCGGGCGGCTGCCGCTGGGTGGCTCCGGTGTGCTGGCGGTGCGCACCGCCAGGCTGGCCGGGCTCGACGGGCCGGTCGACCTGACCGTCTCGGCCGGGCAGCTGCTGGACGGTGTCGACACCGGGGCGAACACCCTCGCCCTGCCGGGACCGGTCACCGGCCCGGCCTGGGCCGGGCTGCTGCCGCCGCGCACCGGCTGGCGGCCGGTCGGCGACCCGCCCGCGGCCCAGGTGTACGGCGAAGTGATGGCCGCCGTACGGGAGTTCCGTGAGCGCAGCGAGGCCGTCCCGGAGCACCACCGGACCCGGCCGGTGCTCGACGCGCTGGCCGACGAGATCTGGTCCCGCCCGGTCACCGCACTGCCCGAACTGCCGCTGCGCGCCGCCCACGCGGCCCGGGTGATCGGTTTCCTGGACCCGGTGGCGCCACTCACCGTGCACCGGGCGGGCGGCTGGCTGCGGCTCTCCGCCCCGGCGGGCTCGGTGGCCCTCCGCACCGCGGCGGCGCCCGGCGCGGGCCTGGGCCTCAGCCCGGTCCGCCCTTCGTAGTCGCCGCCCTTCGAGGTCGCCGCGGCCGGGGTGCGGGTCCGGTGCGGGTCCGACGTCCTCGTCAGCCCGTTGTGGTCGCCGCCGTCGGGCGCCGGTCCGAGGCCCTGGTCAGCCCTCGGTGTTGATCATCGAGGCGGCGGCGTAGGTGAGGTAGTCCCAGAGCTGCTGCTCGGCCTCCGCCGGCAGTCCCAGCTCGTCCACGGCCACCCGCATGTGCCTCAGCCAGGCGTCGTGCGCCGCGCGGTCCACCTTGAACGGCACGTGCCGCATCCGCAGCCGGGGGTGGCCGCGCTGCTCGCTGTACGTGCGCGGGCCGCCCCAGTACTGCATGAGGAAGAGCGCGAACCGCTCCTCGGCCGGGCCGAGGTCCTCCTCGGGGTACATCGGCCGGAGCAACTCGTCCCCCGCGACGCCCTGGTAGAACCGGTGGACCAGCCGCCGGAAGGTCGGTTCGCCACCGACCTGCTCGAAGAAGGTCTCCTCGCTGAGCGTGCCACGCCGGATCTCGTTCACCGAACCATGGTCGCAGACGGCGGCGGGGCCGTACACCGGGACCTGGGGACCAGGACCCGAGGCGTACGACCCCGCACGGGCCGGCCGGGGGAGGGGCGGGCGGTCAGTCCTCCCAGCGGAAGAGCTTCCAGGAGATACCGGTCAGCACGGCCGCGAACAGCAGCAGGCCGCCCATCGTCGGCAGCGCGTCCATCACGCCGCCGCCCCGGGAGAGCACCGACTGCGAGGCGTTCACCAGGTGGCGCAGCGGCAGCGCCTCGGAGATCGCCTTGAGCCAGCCCGGCATGTCGTCGGTGGGGAAGAACGAGCCGGACAGGAACGACATCGGCAGCACGATGATCTGCGAGATGCCGTTCGCCGCCTCCTCGGTCTTGGCGAGCGAACCGGCCAGCAGGCCGATGGACATGAAGGCGACGGTCGCGCACACCACCAGCGGGACGATCAGCCACCAGTCGCCGGTGAGCTTGAGTCCGAAGAACGGCGTGGTCGCGACCACCAGGAAGACGGCCGTCTGGGTCAGCGCGGTGAGGACGGAGACCGCGACCCGGGAGGAGATGACCGACCCGGCGCTCACCGGGGCGAGCCGCAGCCGGCGCAGCACCTTCTTCTGCCGCCAGCCGACCAGGGTCAGCGCGGCGCCGAACACCGCGCCGGTGGCCACCGCCCAGCCGAGCAGGCCGGGGGTGAGGAACTGGATCGGCTTGAGCGACCCGTCCTCGACCTGGCTGCTCTCCATGACGAAGGCCGGGGGCCTGCCGGTGGCGGCCTGGTTGGCCTGCTGGACCACGGAGTTGACGATGCCCTGGACGGAGCCGGAGCGGACCTGGTCGGCGGCGCTGTAGCGGACCACCACCCTGCCGTCCGGGCCCTCCTTGATCATGGCGTCGAGGTCGCCCTTGCGGACCTTCTCCAGGGCGGCGGCCTCGTCGTCGCCCTTGGTGATGGTCAGCACCTGCTCCAGGCCGCTCCGGGCCTCGCCCTGGACGGAGTCCAGCACCCGGACGGCGCCGACCTGTTCGACCTTGGCATGGGGGCTGGAGGCGCCCTTGAGCAGGGTGCCGAACAGCATCAGGAACATCAGCGGGAACAGCAGCACGAAGAACAGGGCGCTGCGGTCGCGGAGGAAGGCGACGATCATGACCCGGGAGAGGCTGGCGAAGGCGGAGACCCGCTCGCGCTCGGCCGGGGGAGTGCTGTCCGGTGCGGGGGCCTGCGCGGGCGCGGCCGTGGTGGGCTCGGCGGTCATGCGCGGTACTCCCGTCCGGTGAGCTGGAGGAAGACGTCCTCCAGGGTGGCGCCGCGGACTTCCAGGCCCCGGAGCGCGCCCCGGTCGGCCAGTACGGAGAGCACCGGCGCGGGCAGGCGGGTGGAGACCGAGAGCGAGACGCCGTCGTCCTCCAGCGAGGTGGTCTCCGTCCCGGCGGCGGTGAGCAGTTCGCGCGCGGTCTCGATGGGCAGCTGCCCGGACTCCACGCTGATCCGGACGGTGTCGTCGATCTCGCGGATGAGCGCGGCGGGAGCCCCGGTCCGCAGGATCCGGCCGCGGTCCATCACCGAGACGCGGTCGCAGAGCACCTCGGCCTCGTCCAGGTAGTGGGTGGTCAGGACGACGGTGCGGCCCTCGGCGTTGATGTCGCGCAGCAGGTCCCAGAGGTTGCGGCGGGCCTGCGGGTCGAGGCCGGTGGTGGGCTCGTCGAGGAAGACCAGCTCCGGTCCGTGGACCAGGGCGCAGGCGATCGAGAGCCGCTGGGCCTGGCCGCCGGACATCTTGTCGGTCATCACCCCGGCCGACTCGGTCAGGCCGACCCGCTCCAGCATCGCGTCCGCGCGCTTGGGCCCGACGCCGTAGAAGGAGCCGAAGGTGCGGATGGTCTCCCGGGCGGTGAGCCGGTTGAAGAAGGCGGAAGCCTGGAACTGGACGCCGATGCGCCGCAGCAGCTTGGGGTTGCGCGGCCAGGGCGCCAGGCCCAGCAGCTCGATCCGGCCCTCGTCGGGCTTGCGGATCCCCTCCAGGATTTCCAGTGTGGTGGTCTTCCCGGCGCCGTTCGGGCCCAGGATTCCGTAGAATTCGCCGGCTTCGACGGTGAGTGACACCCCGTCGACGGCTTGTACGTCCCCGTACCGCTGACGGATACCGTCGGCGGATATTGCAGCAGTCATATCGACTGAGCGTAGGGCTGCGAGGTCACCACGGGGAGATGTCGAAGCATCATTTGATGATCATTTTTACAAGGTGTCGCTGAGCCGTGACCCCGGGACCCTATGACCCCGGTGCGGCCGGGGGGGGGGGGGGGGGCCCGGGGCCCCCCCCCCCCCCCCCCCCCCCCCCCCCCCCCCCCCCCCCCCCCCCCCCCCCCCCCG
>NZ_JAXCLC010000092.1:0-28971 GCF_034043715.1 Kitasatospora purpeofusca
ACGGGCGGCATCATGACCGACACCGACGCGGAGGTCGCCCACCTCGCGCTGGAGATGATCGAGAACAACCTCCGCACCGGCACCCTCACCATCAGCCGCGAGACCGTCCCCACCTGCCGGGCCTGTGGCCACATGACCGGCACCGGCAGCCACCCCTGCAACGCCTGCGGCAACACCGACACCGAAGACCGCACTGGCCTCCACCTCGTCGCCGAACTCGCGAAGGACCGCCCATTCCTCGACCGCTCGGACATCCACGCGAGCCACCGCCAGCAGCCCAAGCACCTCCAGCACACCGCCGCCAACGTCGCCGAGCGGTTGATCCTCTCCCGAACCCGCGACCACGGCATCGACCTCTCGTCCCTGGGTCTCAACGGCCTCGTCCTCGACCCACGCGCCGGCATCCACGCCACCGTCCTCGCGGCAGCCCGAAGGCACCAGGCGGATCTGGCCGTCATGACCATCACCGAGAACGCGGCCAACCACATCGCCGCCCACGGCCAGCATTTCCGTGAGCACGACGGCACCCGCCTTCAGTACGCCCTCCACGGTCGCCTCCCTTACGACCACACGGCCAGCCTCCAGCCGCTGTACGAGGCGTACCGAGCCACCCAGGAGATCAAGGACGGCTTCGAAGAGTGGCTTCTCCCGCTCTTCTCCCTGATGGCCAAGACCGGAGCCCGGCCCGAGCAACTGTCCTCGCTCTTCAAGCACTACATGCGGGCATACCTGGCCAAGCCCGTTGCGGCCGACGGAGCTGCCATCGAATCCGTACAGCACTCGGTCTCCACTGGCGACACGGAGTGGATCACGAACAAGCAGACGCTGGCCAACGTGATGGCTGCCTGGCCATCGCCGTGGATTGCCCAGCTATGCACAAGACGGCAACTCGGATGACTCCGTGCCGTTAGAGTGCTTCGGGTGCGATGATGCGAGCAACTCCTGGGAGCGCGAATGGACATGACGTCCACTGAACTTGCTCTGGCGGCCCTAAGCGGTGCCACTGGAAGCCTAAGCGAGGCTGTCGTGACGGATCTCTGGCGTCGCCTCCGGAACCGCTTCTCCACCAACAGTCAGGCCGTTGCCGCGCTGGAAGGGCGAGACAGTAGCGATCCGGATGCTGTCGCCGTGCTGAGCGAGGCGCTACGCCGCGCGGGTGCGGCCGATCCGGAGTTCCGTCGCGAGATGGAGGAGTGGTTGTCCCGTCTGGCCGTGCCGGCGAGTGGCACCGTCAACACCGTGCGTGATTCCCATGGCCTGAACGCGCCCGGCGCCACGTTCAATGGCACGGTCAACATGTCCTTTGGCCAGGGCGAGCAGGCGCGATGACGGCGACTCCGCCGCTACCAGATCGAGACGCGCCAGCGAACTCCGTCACTGGCTCGACGGGCCTCAACGCCCCAGGGGCGGTCTTCCACGCTGCCGTCAACATCAACTTAGCGGCGGGACTCGCCAAACCGACTCCATCGGTTGAGGAACTGCTCGCGCTGGGATCAGTGGAGGCGCCATATGGCAGGCTCCCGGAGGCCGTGCTTGGCCGGGACGGGATCCTCACGGCCCTAGCGCAGACTGGCACAGTGGACCATCCGCGTGTCCGAGTCCTCTCCGGAATGGGCGGAGTGGGCAAGACTACGGTCGCTCTGTCTGTAGCTGACCGGGCCAGGGAGAACGGAGTCGAGGTCTTCTGGATCCAGGCCGGATCCGCAGCGGCCGTGGCCGATGGGATGCGGCACACGGCCCTCCTGGCTGGCACTCCGACCGAGCACGTGACCCATGCCTGGGAGAAGGGCGGACGGCCTGCTGCCGATCTGCTCTGGCGACATCTGGCGATCCTGGATCGCCCGTGGTTGCTCGTCTTCGACGATGCCGATGACCTCGACGTGTTGTCCTGTCCGGGAACGGCTCTGACTGATGGCACAGGCTGGGTCAGGCCCCCGGTCGGCATGTCACAGGGAGTCGTGGTCACCACCCGCGACGGCAACAATCGATCCTGGGGGAACCGGATCGCTAGTTTCCAGCACATCGAGGCCCTGGAACTCGAATTCGCAGGCCAGGTTCTTCAGGAACTGGCTCCCGAGGCGGGGGACAGGGGCTCCGCCACGGCGCTGGCCGACCGCCTCGGCTCTCTGCCGCTTGCGCTCCACTTGGCGGGCACTTACCTGGCAATGGCGCACGGCGATCCGCTAGCTGAAGCTCAGACCTTTGCCGAATACATTGACGTGCTCGACGATTCCCTGCTGTTCCTCGACGACGCTAACGAGGGCGTGCACGGAGATCTGCGAAGCGAGGAAGAGCGAGCCCGTCGGACCATTGCCGGTACCTGGGAACTGTCCCTTTCTCTTCTCGAACGACAGGGCGCGGAGCAGGCACGTGGTTTGCTGCAGTTGCTGTCTTGCTTCGCTTCGACTGCGCCTCTGCCGAGCGCCTTGATCGATCCGCCCACGGTTGCCGCCTTGGGAATGTGGCCGACGGACCTGCCACCTAGGGTAATCAGAGCGTCGCTGAGTGGCCTGAGCCGCTTTGGCCTCATCGGATTCGACGCACGCTCAGCAGAGCCTATGTATCAGATCCATCGGCTGGTGGCTGAGGTGTCGGTTGCCCCGCTTCTGTCGGCTCCCGGAAGCTACCGAGAAGTATGGGATTCGGCCGTCGACCTGTTGGTTGCGGCCACTCCGTACCTGGAGAATCCACGCGATCCGGGTTCTTGGCCCGCCTGGCAGGGGATCATCCCGCATTGGCTGGTCATGATGAGCCGGCTGCCGCACTGGGACACCGCTGTCGCAGATCGTCTTAGTGACGCCTTGATCTGTTCCGGAGTAGCCGTGTCCTACCTGAGCTTCCGGGGCGACTACGCGGCGGCGTGTCGACTGGCGGACGAAGCGTTAACGCGCGCCAATTCCGAGGGAGTGGACCCGTGGATCGGCGTGAACATCCGCAGACACAGGGCGACCACAGTCAAGGAGATGGGCGATCTGAAGACGGCTGAGGCCGAACTCAGTCGCATTGTCGAGGAGTGCGTCAGGCACTTTGGGGAAGCCGACTCCACCACTCTGTCCGTGCGTTACGAACGGGCAAGGGTGGCGTCACTACGAGGGAAACTTGAGGAGGCGGTCGACGAGTACGACGAGGTGATCCGTCACGAAACTCAGCTGCTCGGCGCGAAGGCCCCAAATACGTTGCGCTCGCGGCACGCCCGCGCGATCTGCATCAGAGGGATGGGACGCCTCGATGAAGCTGCGAACGAGGGAAGGCTCGTACTAGAAGGGCTGCGAGCCGAGCTTGGACAGAATCACCCTGATGTCCTCGAAGCCCAGCACGAACTGGCGATCTCACTCCGCGACCAAGGGGAGAATGAACGTGCGGAGGAGGTATTCCGCCAGGTTCTCGAGCTGGAGAAGGAGATCCTTGGAGTCGAGCACCCGTCCACGCTGATCACCCGTGCAAACCTGGCTACCACGCTTATGCTGCGCCAAGAGCTCACTGCGGCGGAAGTCGAGTTCAGGGCCGTGCTGGAAGCGCGGGCCCGCATTCTGGGGCTAGATCATCCGGAGACGCTCGATGCGCGGCACAGTCTGACCGTTCTGCTCACGCGGCAAGGTGAACTCGACGCGGCGAGCGCTGAGGCGGTCTTCGCGGAGTTGACGGAGACGCAGAAGACGCAGCTCATCGACGATCACCCAAATGTGCTGGCAGGACGCCACAGTCATGCTGCAGCACTGCGCTCGCTCGGCAAATTGACAGAGTCGGAATCGGAATACAGGTCGATCCTTGAGGCCGCGACAGCAAGCCATGGGGAACGCCACCCTGTGACGCTCAACGCTCGCTTCGGATGGGCAATGGCGTTGGGGCGGGTTGGGCGAACGGACGATGCGGTGTGGGAGATGCGCAGAGTTCTGGAAATTCAGGAGCGTATGCTTGGCAGCTCGCACCGTAACGTCGCCAGTGTCCGAGCATCGCTCGGAGCGCTCCTGCTCCGGCAGGGAAATCTGGCCGAGGCCGAGGAACAGTTGTCGCAAGCGCTCAGCGCCATTCCAGAGGACGACGGTGGGCGCCTGGGAATCCGACATGATCTGGTGGCGGTGCTACGCGCACGCGGCAGGCTGCGGCACGCCATTCGGCAACTGCGGGAGATCGCCCATGAGGAACGGCGAATTTCCGGCCCAACGCATCCCGACACAATCACCGCTCGTAACAGTCTCGGCATCGCGTTGAAGGACTTCGGTGAGCTGGACGAGGCAGCGGCTGTTTACCGTGAGGCGCTAAGCGAGGCAGCCGGCAAGCACTCCGAAGACCAGCCGCTGATCCTGACGGTACGGCACAACCTGGCGATAGTAATGCGGATCCAAGGGAACCTCGACGAAGCGGAGAAGGAGCAGTCGGCGATCCTGAAGATCCAGGAACGTCGGCTCGGGCCTGAGCATCCAGAGACGCTGGCCACGCGAACATCCATCGCCCGAATTCTCGACGACAGAGGGGCCAGCGCAGAAGCTGAGGCCGCATACCGCGAGATCCGGACGGTGTGCACTCGTGTCATGGGGACTGATCATCCTCAGACCATTTCCATCCAGGGGAATTTGGCCTACCTGCTGGCCGATCAAGAGCGATTCGCTGAATCAGAGGTCGAGTACCGCGACGCGATGGACAAGTGCCGGAACGTGCTTGGAGATGACCATCCAGAGACCCTAACGATGAATCACAACCTGGCCATGGCGTTGGGAAACCAAGGGAAGCTAGCCGAGGCCGTTGCCCGGTTCCGCGAGGTCGCGGAGCGGCGCGGAGGAACGCTGGGGACTGACCATCCAGAGACGCTCATGGCTCGGAAGAACCTTGGCGAGGCCTTGTACCGGGCGGGGCAGCCAGCCGAGGGCGCCGAACAGTTCAAGGAAGTGGCCGAGGGCTGGGCGCGGACGCGCGGTGCCGACGATGGCTCGGTCTGGGACGCACGCTACCGACGAGCCCAGTTGCTGTGGGAGGCGGGACGGCCACGTGCTGCGCAAGATGAGCTCGAGACGTTGCTGGAGCGCACCCTGGAGGTCCGCCCCGACGGAGACTCACGCATCACCGCGCTGCAACGGGTGCTCATGGCTGTAAGGGCTGACGGCGACGGTTGCTAGCCGGATGCATCGGCGGGTGCGGTATCCAGAGCGGCTGGGCGACGAACATTGCCAGCGGGTGACACTGGAGGTCGCGCCGGCCGCCATGTCCGTCTGGAGCGAATCTGCGTGAGCGATGCGTGAGCGGACGGGGCAGCACGTGCCGGTTCGGGCGGGATCGTGGATCACGGCGCAACGTCCTGACCTGCGGGTTCATCACCTAGTGGTCGATGCTGACACCAGCCAGCATGATCACTCTCGGGCTCGTAATGCGTAGGTCTCGGGTTCGAATCCCGAAGGCGGCTCTGTAGAACCCCCAGGACTCACTCGCCGTGACCTGGGGGTTTTGCTGTTTCTTGATCTTCGGGGGATCGCGGGACAGGGCGTCGTGGCGGGAGCTGGGATGCCTGTAGCAGCGGCTCTCGGCCAGTCGTGAGGGATTCCCGCCTGCCGGTGTGTTGTGGCCTTTTCCGCTGGAACGTCGGCGGTCGTTGCGGTGCCTGCGGACGATGTGCGGGTTGGCGACCGACCCGTTCGTCGATAGCCCGGCACACCTGGCCCGTTCCGCCGGAGCCCGGGATTGATTCCAGGCGGTACCGGTCGTGCGCTCTGTCGGGCTGGAGCCCGGGCGTCCGGGGTGCTCCGGCGGCGGGCCGGGATCCCCGGCCGCCGGGGTGTTGGTGGGGGCGTGGGAGGTGGGCGCACGAACCGGCGTGGAGGGGCATGGGGGAGGGCGGGTTGTGCGTCGATTGGTCGGGGGTTCGGGGAGGTTGTCGGGGGGTTCGGGAACCGGTTCCGGAAGTACCGGCAGAAGCGTTTCTGTTTCGCGCTGTTTCTTGGCGCACAACTTGACATGGCCTGGCGAAATAGGGAGTTGTGACGAAGTCGGTACATGCTTCGTCGCAGGTCAGGAATGTTACCGACCGGTCGCCGAAGAAAGTGCTTGACTTGTCGTCAGATAGATTCCTAGGGTGAAACGAGTATGAGCCGGTGTGCTTCGGCACGCAGCGGTACGGGGGAAGATGAACTTGAATGTGGCAGTGGCTGACAATTGCGGAACCGAAGTCGGTCATTCCACTTGTTCGGCTGGTGGGCAGCGGTAGGGGGCGGTGACGACCGCCTGACGTCGTGCGGTGTCGACGGACTCCAACGACGTTCTGTTGCAGGCTAGTTGCTCGGCTGTTTCGCGCGCCGCCAGGGTGCGCCGCCGGGCCGGACCTCCGGATGCATTTCCGGACAATGGCGTCCTCAATGCCGTGTCCGAAGGCATCGAATTCGGCTGTGATCGCGTTCTCGAGTTAACCGAAGATTAACCGGAATCGCCTCTCTCGAGTGTCGGGGCATGAATACGGTCTCATCGGTCAAGGAAATGCGGCGCGATCCGCCGGTGCAGCTGATCACGCAAATGAGTATGGGGGAAGTGTGCGTCATGCCTGAAACTTCGATTGCCGTCCTCTTTCCGGGGCAGGGTGCGTTCTACGGCCGTGCCCTCGCAGACCTGCGGGACGAGTTCCCCGAGGTCGGACCGGTCCTCGCCGAGATCGGTGACGCCGCCCGTCCGCTGCTCGGCGACCGCGCGGTGGACCAGCTGTTCGCGACGCGGACGCCGGACACCGAGCAGCTGCTCCGGGAGGCCCCGGAGGCACTCCAGCTGGCCATCTACGCGGTTTCCACCGCCACCTACGCCGTCCTGCGGGCCCGTGGTCTGCGCCCGAACGTTCTGATCGGCCACAGCCTCGGCGAGATCGCCGCGCTGGTCGCCGCGGGCGCGTTCACGCCCGCCGAGGGCGCCGAGATCGTCTGCCACCGGAGCATCGCGCTGCGCGAGGCCGGTCTGGGCGACGCCTACATGGCCGCCATCGGCACCGACGCCGACCGGGCGCAGCGCCTCGTCGACCTGGTGGGCGACCCGCTGACCGGTATCGCGGTGGAGAACCACGCGGGCCAGACCGTGCTGTCCGGTCGGGCCGAGACGCTGGACACGATCGGCCGGCTGGCCGCCGTGCTGAAGATCGACTTCGCCCGGCTCAAGTCGCCGTACGCCTTCCACAGCCCGCTGCTCGGCCCGGCGGCGGAGAAGTTCGCCGCGCGGATCGCGGACATCCGCCAGCGTCCGCTGGAGACCACCGTCCACTCGCCGATCATCGGCCGCGCCTACGAGGACGGGGACCGGCTGACCGAGCTGCTGGCCGGGCACTTCACCGCCCGGGTGCGCTTCGGCGACACCGTCCGCGAGCTGGCGGGCACCGGTGTGTCGGTGTTCGTCGAGAGCGGTGCGCTGGACGCGCTGAGCCGGATCACCGGCCGCATCGTCGAGTCGCCGGTCACCACCGTGCCGACCCTGCTGCCGGAGGCGGGGGGCGCCGCCGTGCTGCGGCAGGCGCTCGACCGGCTGGCCTCGGTGGGTGCGGTCGCGGCGGGTTCGGGCGGTTCCTCGGCGGACCAGCTGCGGGCGGCGCTGCTGTCCGACGTGCCGGCCGAGGACTTCGAGGCGTTCTGGAACGGCCGGGGCGTGGAGGTCCGGGCGTTCGCCCGCGAGGCCTACCTGACCTACCTGGGCGCGAAGGAGGAGGAGGAGCCGACCGTCGGCGCGAGCCTCAACGGCAGCGTGAACGGCAGCGTCAACGGTCACGGGAGCGTCAACGGTCACGGCAGCGTCGCGGCCGTCCCGGCGGTGGCCGTGGACCGGGACACCCTGGTCCGTCAGCTCGCCGACATCTACGCCGAGGCGCTGGAGTACCCGGCCGAGGTCTTCGAGGAGGCCACCGACCTGGAGGCCGAGCTGGGCGTCGACTCGGTGAAGCAGACGGAGCTGCTGGTGCGCGTCGGCAACCGCTACGAGCTGCCGCCCCGGCCGTCCGACGTGCGTCCGGCCGCCTACAACACCCTGGGCAAGATCGCTGACCTGATCATCGCCTCGGGCGGATCGGTGTGAGCGAGGTGTCCCAGGAACTGCGGGGAAAGATCGCCCTGGTCACCGGCGGGGCGCGCAACGTCGGCAAGGTCATCGCCAAGCGTCTCGCCGCCGACGGCGCGCTCGTCGTCATCAACCATCTGCACTCGCCCGGGCCCGCCCGGGAGACCGCCGAGGAGATCGAGCGGGCCGGCGGCCAGGCGCACGTCATCCGGGCCTCGGTCGCCGTCCGCGGCCAGGTCGACCGGATGTTCGACGAGATCGAGGAGCGCTTCGGCGGCCTCGACATCCTGGTCAACAACGCCGCCAACGGCGCCCTGGTGCCGGCCGGCGAGGTCACCGACCAGCTGATCGACCGGGCCCTCAACACCAACCTCAAGGGCGGCCTCGCATGCGCCCAGCGCGCCGCCGCGCTGATGGCGCGGCGGGGCGGGGGCAGCATCGTCAACCTCTCCACGCTGGGCGGCGGCCAGTTCGTCATGGCCAACTACCTGGCCTGCGGGCCGGCCAAGGCCGCGGTGGAGGCGATGACCCGCTACCTGGCCGTCGACTACGCCCGGGACGGGATCAGGGTCAACACGGCCGCCGCCGGCATGCTGTACAGCGAGGTCGTGGACCTGTTCCCGGACGCCGAGCGGATGCAGCGGGCGACCGTCGAGGCCACTCCGATGGGGCGGCTCGGCCACCCGGAGGAGCTGGCCGAGGTGGTGGCCTTCCTGGCCTCGCCCCGGTCGAGCTGGATCACCGGCCAGGTGATCCTGGCGGACGGCGGCCTGTCCACCGGGCAGGCGCTGCTCTCGCCGCCGCGCGCGCTGGTGGAGCCGGTGCCGCCGACCGTCCCGGTCGGGGAGTCGGCGGAGTCGGCGGAGTCAAGGGAGTCGGAGGCGTCGGCGGAGTCGGGGAAGGGGGCGGAGAAGGCGGCGGACGCGCCGGTGGTCGCCGCCGCCGTGACCGCCCCGGTCGCCGCGCCCGTCACCGCCGCCGTGCAGGCCGCGGTGACCCCGCGTCAGGCCCCGCTCGTGCAGGCCGCGCCCACCACGGCCGCGCCGGTCGCACACGCCGCGCCGGTCGTTCACGCCACCCCGGCCCCGGCCCCGGTCGCCGTGAAGGCGGTCGAGGAGGAGGCGTACGACGAGGACGACGAGATCGCCATCGTCGGCATGGGCATCGTGGTGCCCGGCGCCAACGACCTCGACGAGTACTGGCACGAGCTCATGGAGGGTGCCGACCGGTTCGTCGAGATCCCCGCCGACCGCTGGGACAACGACAAGTTCCACTCGTCCGACAAGCGCGACGAGGACAAGACCTACTCCAAGCGCTCGGCCTTCATCACCGACTTCGTGCCGCACCCGCAGCTGGCCCGCGAGCTGGCCGAGGCGGGGACCGACCCGAACGCGGTGGAGTCCACCACGCTCTGGCTGCGCCACTCGCTGCTCCAGGCGATGGAGGGCGTCCGGCACAACCCCGAGGACCGCTGCTCCTTCCTGGTCGGCTACACCGCCGACGGCAGCCAGCACCTGGAGGAGGCGACCGTCCGGGCCGGTGTGCTCGGCCGGATCGCGCCCATCCTGGACGGTCTCGGCCTGTCCGGGGCGGACCGCGCCGCCGCGCTGGCCACCGTCGAGCGGCGGCTGGCCGGGCAGTACCCGCGCAGCGGCCCCGAGCCGCTGCACTTCTTCCCGCACCGGGTCGGGCTCAACGCGATGCGCGACGTGCTGCCGGACTCCGCCGAGCTGCTGCTGGTGGACACCGCCTGCTCCTCCTCGCTCTACGCGGTGGACCTGGGCCTCAAGGGCCTGCTGGAGGGCCGGCACGACATCGCGGTCTGCAGCGGCTCGTTCGCCGTGGGCCCGCGCGGGTCGATCCTGTTCGCCAAGCTCAACGGCCTGTCGGTGCGCGGCGAGGTCCGCTCGCTCGACAAGGAGAGCGACGGGGTGCTGTTCTCGGACGGCGCCGCGACCGTCGTGCTCAAGCGGCTCAGCCGGGCGCGCCGGGACGGCGACCGGGTGCTGGCCACCCTGCGCAGCTTCGGCTCGTCCTCGGACGGCAAGGGCAAGGCGATCTACGCGCCGAGCGCGGCCGGCCAGAAGCTGGCGATCCGCCGGGCGCTGGACCGGCCGGGCATGGACGACGTGCGGCCGGACTGGATCGTCGCCCACGCCACCGGCACCCCGGCGGGCGACCTGGCGGAGTTCACCACCCTGCGCGAGACGCTCGGCGGCCATGAGCCGGGCCGTGCCCCGGTGGTCGTCACCTCCAACAAGTCAGTGATCGGGCACACCGGTTGGGCCGCGGGCGTGGCCTCGCTGATCGAGGTCGTGCTGGGCTTCCGGCACGATGTGATCCCGCCGCAGCACCGGTTCACCGAGACCCCGGCGGACTTCGCGATCGGCGGCTCCAACCTGGTCGTGCCGACCGAGGCCGTGCCCTGGCCGCGCGGCGCCCGCCGCCGGACGGCCGCCGTCTCCGGCTTCGGCTTCGGCGGCACCAACGCCCACCTGGTCGTGCAGGAGCCGCCCGCGGCGCCCGGGGCGACGTCCGGGAGCACGGTGCCGACGCGGACCCAGCAGGACCGGACCCAGCAGGACCGGGCCCGGCAGGCGAAGCCGCAGCGGATCGCGATCGTGGCCCGGACCGCGCACGTGCCGGGTACCGAGACCGCCGACGAGCTGGCCTCCTGGCTGGGACGGACCGGTCCGGAGAACGTGTCCTTCGGTGACACCTATCCGCTGCCGTCGTTCAAGGAGGTGCGGATGCCCCCCGGCATGATGCGGGGCATCGACCGCTGCCAGCTGATGATCCTCAAGTGTGCCCACCGGCTGCGCGACAGCCTGGGCGCGTTCTGGGAGGACAACAGCGAGACGACCGGTGTGGTGCTCGGCCACCTCGGGGCGACCCGCAACGCGACGCTCTACGCGCTGCGCTGCTACCTGGACGATCTGACCATCGCGCTGAAGGCCGACGCCTCGCTGGCCTCGGCGCCGTGGCTGCCGGAGGCGCTGGAGCTGCTCAGGTCGGAGGTGCGGCGGCTGGTCCCGCCGTCCAACGAGGACTCCTTCCCCGGCATGATGCCGAACGTGATCCCGGCCCGGGTCGCCAACTATTTCGACCTCAAGGGCCTCAACATGACGGTCGACACGGGGTTCACCTCGACCCTGAGCGCGATCGACGTCGCCATCCGCTACCTGCGGCAGGGCGAGCTGACGATGGCGCTGGTCGGCGGCATCAACGGCAACAGCACCGACGAGGTGCGCCAGCTGCTGGACGAGGCCCTCGACGCCCGCAGCGTCCTGGCCGAGGGCGCCTTCCTGTTCGCCCTGGTGACGGAGGAGACCGCCGCCGCGGCCGGGCTGGAGGTGCTCGGCTACCTGGACACCCCGCTCGCCGAGGCGGAGCAGGCCGGGGAGGTGACCGGCAAGTCGGCCGGCCGACCGACCGCGGGGCCGGTGCCGACCGTCGAGTGCGGCGCCGTCCGCCCCGGCCGGGAGGTCTGCTACCTGGGCGCCGAGGGTGCGATCGGCATCCTCCAGGTGCTGGCCGAGGAGCCGGCCGCGCGCGACGCGCTGGTGGTCTGCCGCGGCGAGAACGGCGCGCCCGACCTCAGCGTCCGGGTCTCGGCCCCGCTGTCGGCGGCCGTGCCGGCGCCCGCGGCGGACCTCCACGTGCCGTCCGAGTTCTACGACGAGCGGCAGTACGACGACCGGCACCCGCTGGTGGTGAGCCGGCACGTGCCCGGGCTGACCGAGACGCCCGGCGAACCGGTGCGCGCCGAGCTGCCGTTCTGGCCCGCGGAGCCCACCGTCGTCCTGACCGACCGGCCGGAGACGGTGACGGCGGCCGGGGCGCCGGCCGGCACCCTGGTGCTCTCCACCGTGCCCGGCGGTCCCGGGGTCCGGCACGTGCCGGACGCCGAGGCGCTGGCCGGCCTGCTGGACGAGGCGGACCCGCGGCGGCTGATCCGGCACATCCGGGTGGTCACCGACCTGTCCGGGGCGGACACGGCCGGTCCGGCGGAGGCGGAGGCGCTGAGCGCCCTGCACGAGCTGGTCTTCCTGACGGTGCAGCAGCGGCACGAGTCACTGGCCGACGAGGCCGGCGGCGCGAGCTGCGTCGGGCTGTTCCTCGGGGCGATGACCGACCGGACCCCGCACCCCTTCACGGGCATGTTCACCGGCCTGTTCAAGGTGATCCACCTGGAGTACGCGCCGCACTGCCTGACCTACGCGCTGATCACCGGGGCGCGGGAGGCCGCCACCGGGGTCGCGCAGGCGGAGCGGGAGTCGGCGTTCCGGCGCGGCGTCCCCTCGGCCTTCCACGACGGCGGGCGGCGGCTGACCGTCACCCTCGCCGAGGAGCCCGGCGAGCTGCTGCCGCCGGGAGAGGCGACGCTCGGTCCGGACAGCGTCGTGGTCGCGGTCGGCGGCGGGCGGGGCATCACCGCCGAGCTGCTGGCCGAGGTCGCCCGGCACTTCCGGCCCCGGGTGTACGTGCTCGGCAGCAACCCGGTGGACTCCCACCCGGCCGAGTACCTGGAGCTGGACGACGAGGCCTTCGCCAAGGGCCGCGCCGACTACATCCGCAAGGAGCTGGCGCTGCGGACCGGCCGCAACCCCGCGCAGCTCAACCGCGCGTACGAGCGGATCGGCCAGGCGCGGGTGATCCGGGCCAACCTGCGCCGGATCGCCGAGCACAGCGGCGCGGGCGCGGTGCACTACGTGCCCTGCGACGTGACCGACCGCGCCCAGGTGACGGCCGCGATGGACCGGATCCACGCCGAGGCCGGGCGGATCGACCTGCTGGTCAACGCGGCGGGGCTGAACCGTTCGGCGCCGATCGCGACCAAGAGCCTGGCGGAGTTCCGGCAGGTCCGCGACCTGAAGGTGCTGGGCTACTTCAACCTCAAGCACGCCCTGCGGGGCCGGCCGCCGCGCGCCTGGTGCAACTTCGGTTCGCTGCTGGGCATGACCGGCCAGGTCGGCGAGGCCGACTACGCCTCGGGCAACGACTTCCTCGGGGCCGCGGCGACCTACCACCAGCAGGTGCTGGGCCTCCACGAGTTCACCGTGGGCTGGACCCTGTGGGGCGAGGTCGGCCTGGGCGCCAACGAGTTGACCAAGGCGTACTTCGAGAAGAGCGGGCTGTACTCCGCGATGAGCACCGCGGAGGGCGTGCACCACTTCGTCCGCGAGCTCAACCTGGCCAAGCCGTCGCCGTACACCGTGCACCTCGGTGACGCGGAGCGGCGGGCGGTCGACCGGCTGCTGCCCGGCTTCCTGAACCCGGGGGCGCCGCGCGGCGGGACGGACTCCGCGACGCCGCGGGAGCCGGTCCGCCCGGAGCGGCCGGCCGCGGCGGCGGGACCGGTGGAGCCGGCGGTGCTGCCGTTCTACCTCGGCGAGGTGGTCGAGCGCGGCACGGACACGGTCACCTTCGAGCGGGTCTTCGACCTGGAGCGGGACGACTACCTGCGCCACCACAAGGTCGGCGACGCGCCCACCCTGCCGGGGACGTTCGTCACCGAGATCGCCTTCGAGGCGGCCTCGTGGCTGGTGCCGGACCTCAAGGTGTACGCCTTCGAGGACCTGCGCTTCCACCACTTCCTCAAGGTCCGCGAGTCGGACCGGGCCGGGCTGCGGAAGC
Organism: Kitasatospora purpeofusca; assembly: GCF_034043715.1. GTDB lineage: Bacteria > Actinomycetota > Actinomycetes > Streptomycetales > Streptomycetaceae > Kitasatospora > Kitasatospora purpeofusca_A. The sequence goes on from NZ_JAXCLC010000092.1 coordinate 13,648, forward strand.
GGATCCGGGCCGAGCTGGTGGAGCGCCGGGCCGACCTCGGCCAGGCGGTGGTGGCGGTGCGGATCACCCACGACGTGGTGGCGCCCAACGGCACCGTGCTGGTCAAGGACCGGCTGCACTTCGAGGTGCGGGTGCTGCTGGCGGGCGACCTGCCGGACGCGCCGCACTGGAAGGCCTGGCACCCGGCCGCGGAGACCCCGGTACCCGACCCGTACCACAGCCCGGGCTCCCCGGTGCTGCTGACCGACCTGTTCGTGTCGACCACCGACACCCGGCTGCACCCGGACGGCAAGCGCGCCACCTACAACCTCGAACTGCCCTTGGACCACCGGGTCTTCGGGAGCTTCGGGATCCCGGTGGTGCTGCTCGACGGGCTGGCCAGGACCGGGGTGCTGGCCCTGGTCGACGGTGACCTGGTCCCGCTCGCGGCCCCGCTGGGCATCGGCCGGATCGACGTCTACGAGCACGGCGGCGACAGCCAGGTCGCGGCCCGGTACGGCCGGATCGACCTCTACGCGGTGCTGCCCGGGGCGGAGGCCGACGGGCGGAACGCGGGCAGCGGCAACCGTTTCGTCGCCGTCCGTCCGGACGGGCGGATCCTGATCCAGATGAAGGACCTGGACTGGACGCTGATGGGCTACCTCGACCGGAGCACCGGGAAGTTCGTGACTCCCGAGGAGGTGGCCGAGGCGGCCGCCGCCCGGGCGGTCGAACCCGGTACCGGCACAGCGGATCCCGGCACAGCGGATCCCGGTACTGCGGATCCCGTGCCGGTCGATCCCGGAGCGGGCCCCGCCGAGGCCAGTGAGGTGGTGACGGCGATGGGAAAAGCTGAGGCCGGCGCGGCTGGTGGGCCGACGCCGGCGGCCACGGACCCCCAGGACGCCACGACCAGGAAGGCGAGCACCGACGTGACCGCGAGCAAGGAGAACGGCGGGGAGCCGGCCCCGGAGCCGGGTACGGCGGTGGCCACGGTCGTCGCCGCGCCCGAGCGCCGCCCGGCGCGCCGCCCCGCGCCCGCCGTCGCGCGGCTCGCGCGCCCCGCCCCGGGGCCGCGCGGACTGCGGACCGTCCCCGGCAACCTGCGCAAGTTCCAGCGCAACGCGCCCGCCCTGTTCACCGAACTGAGCCGGGCCTACGGGGACATGGTCCGGCTGCCGCTGGGCTACTTCACCGTCCACCTCAACTACCACCCGGACAACATCAAGTACGTCCTCCAGGACAACAACCAGAACTACATCCGCGGCAAGGGCTACGACGCCTTCAAGATCTTCATGGGGATGGGCCTGCTCACCCTCGACGGGGAGGAGTGGAAGCAGCACCGCCGGGTGGTGAACCCGCTGTTCCACAAGACCGCCATCGACAACATGGCGACCACCATGACCGACTCCACCGCCCTGGTGCTCGACCGGTGGGAGCACGCCGGGTCCGACCAGGCCGGCATCGACGTGGTGCCGGAGATGATGGACCTCACCCTCGGGGCCCTCGGCAAGGTCATGTTCGACACCGACCTCCACCCGCTCAGTGACCGGGTGGGGCCGGCGATGGTCACCTCCATCGAGGCCATGGTCTTCCGCGGCACCCTGAACCAGCTGACCCCCGAGTTCGTCCCGATCCCGTACAACCGGCGCATCCGCCAGGCGCGCAAGGTGATGTACGACGTGGTGGACGGCATCGTCGAGGCGCACCGGGACGGCCGGCACGAGGGGCTGACCGACCTGGTCAGCCTGCTCCTCCAGGCCCGCGACGAGAGCGGCGGCGAGTGGACCCGGCAGCAGGTCCGGGACGAGATCATGACGGTCTTCATGGCCGGCCACGAGACCACCGGCACCGGCCTGGCCTGGGCGCTCTACGAGCTGGCCAAGGACCCGCAGGCGCAGGAGCGGCTGCACGAGGAGGTCGAGCAGGTGCTCGGCGGGCGCACGCCCACCATCGAGGACCTGCCGAACCTCCCGTACGCCCGGATGGTCACCGACGAGACGCTGCGGCTGCACCCGCCGATCTGGGTGTACCCGCGCGACGCCGTCGCGGAGGACGACGTCAACGGCTGGCACGTCCCGGCCGGCGGCAGCGTCTTCATGGTCCCGTACGTCACCCACCGGCACCCGGACTACTGGGTGGACCCGGAGCGCTTCGACCCGGAGCGCTTCACCGAGCAGAACCGCGCCCAGCAGCCCCGGTACGCCTACTTCCCGTTCGGCGGGGGCCAGCGCAAGTGCATCGGCAACCAGATGGCGCTGGTGCAGACGCACCTGACGCTGGCCATGGTGGCCCAGCGCTTCCGGCTGCGGCTGGTCCCCGACCACCCGCTGACGCTGGGCACGCTGGTGTCCTTCCGCCCGGTGGACGGCATCCGCCTCGTCGTGGAGCCCAGGAAGCGATGACACGCCGATGACACTCAAGGAACCGATCACCCTCGCGGAGGCCCTCGCCCCGCCGGTGGTGGACTACCCGCAGGACGGATCGGTGCGCCCCGTGCGGCGCCATGTGTGGGAGCCGGTGGAGACCGCCGCGCTCCCGCCGGGCGCCGCCCCCGGGCTGCGCGGGCGCTCGATCGCGGTGGTCGGCGGCCGGGAGGCCACCGCCGCCGCGGTCGCCGCGGCGCTCACCGCGGCCGGGGCGCGGGCGCACCGGCTCGCCCCGCCCGCCGAGGGGCAGCGCGGCGGCTTCGCCGAGGCCGCGGCGGCCCTGTTCGCCGCGGCCGGGCGGATCGACGGGATCGTCGACCTCAACCTCGAGGAGCCCTTCGACCGCAGCGGCCCGGACGGCTGGGAGGCGCCGTTCCGGCAGACGGTCGCGATGCTCCAGGCCTGCTTCGCGGACTGGATCACCGAGACCGACGCGGTGCGGCTGTTCTACCTGCCGGTCACCTGGCTGGGCGGCCGGATGGGCTTCGGCGCGGACCGGGTCGAGCAGCCGCTCGGCGGCCTGTGGGCGGGGCTCGCCAAGGGCCTGCCCCGGGAGGTCCCGAACTGCAACATCAGGATCCTCGACCTCACCGCCGAGCACTCGGCGGAGGAGATCGGCGAGCTGGTGAGCCGGGAGCTGTACCGCTGGGGCGCGTTCGAGATCGGCCACCACGGCGGGCGCCGCTACAGCCTGCGGGCCCGCCACGCCCAGCCGGCCCCGCCGGTCCGCGCGCTGCGGCCCGGCGACACCGTGGTGATGTCCGGCGGCGGGCGCGGCATCGGCCACGCGCTGGCCCGTTCGCTCGCCGAGGAGTTCGGCGCGCGGGTGGTGGTCAGCGGCCGTGGCGCGGTGCCCGACCCGGCCGCCGTCCCGGCGCTGGCGTTCGACGAGCGGGAGTTCCGGCGGTACCGGGACGAGCGGCTGCGGGAGGCCGTGGCCGCGCGCCGGGTGCCGCAGGTCCGCGGCGAGCTGGAGAAGCTGGCCCAGGAGCGCGAGCTGTGGGCCAACCTCGTCTCGGCCCGCGAGGACGGTCTGCGGATCGACTACGTGCAGTGCGACATCACCGATCCGGAGCAGGTCGCCCGGCTGGTCGACGAGGCCGGCGACCGGCTGGCCGGCGTCGTCCACAACGCGGGCGTGGACGTGCCGGTGCGGCTGCCGGGCAAGACCGAGCAGATCGTGTCGCTGGTCGTCCGGGTCAAGGTCGGGGGGTTCCTCAACCTGTTGCGGGCGGTGGCGGACCGGCCGCCGCTGGCGTTCTTCTGCAGTGTCGGCTCGCTGACCGGCCGCTGGGGCGGCATGGTCGGCCAGCTCGACTACGGGGCCGCCAACGAGGCGCTGAGCCGGCTCGGGCTGTGGGCCTCGCAGGACGGCGAGCAGTCGGGCCGGGCCCGGCGGACGCCGGTGTCCACGGTCTGCTGGCCGACCTGGGAACGCCTCGGGATGATCACCAACTACGAGGCCACGCTGCGCTACATGTCGGCGGTGGACGTCCGCGAGGGCCTGTACCACTGGAAGCGGGAGCTGTTCTCCGGCGGCAGCGGCGAGTCGACGTTCATCGGCGACGTCGGTCCGGCGATGCTGCCGTCCGTGCTGCGCGGCTACCAGCAGGACACCGGCCTGCCCGGGATCGAGCGGCTCGCCGCGAGCCGCTACTACCTGGGCGAGCCGCTGGACTTCCGGCCGTACGCCGCGCTGACCACGGAGCACCTGCTGACGGCCGGGGAGCTGCCGTGCTGCGACGACTTCCGGGTCGGCGGCGAGCCCGCGCTGCCGGTCTCGCTCTGCCTGGAGTACCTGCGGGCGGCCGGTGACTGGGTGCTGCCGGAGAACGGGGACCAGCTGCGGTTCGCCGAACTCCGGGACCTGGACGTGGACCTGGCGGAGCTGCGGGTCGGTCCCGGCCGGCGGACGGCGGTCCTGACCCGGCACGCCGAGGGCCGCTGGGCGCCGGACGGCGGCTGGCGGGTCGCGGTCACCCTGGAGCGCGAGGGGCGGCGGCTGGCCACCGCCGAACTGGTCTACCGGGCCGAGGAGCCGCCGCCGGAGCTGGCGGTGCTGCCGCCGACCGGGGCACTGGGCGCGGAGGACGTGGCACCGCCCGCACCGGGCGGCGCGCTCGGCTGGAGCGGGCACGCCTTCCGGCTGGCCGCCTGGCAGCGGGACGCGGTGGGCGGCCGGCTGTACGGGCGCGCGGAGCCGGGGCGGACGGCCGATCTGCTGCTCGCCTCGCCGGCGCCCGGCTCGGCCCTTCCGCTCAACCAGTTGGAGAACCTGCTGCGGGCCGCGTGGCTCGCCCAGGCACCGGGCGCGGGTGCGGCCGGTGCGTCGGGTGCGTCGGGCGCGGGTGCGGCCGGTGCGTCGGGCGCGTCGGCCGCGAGTGCGTCGGGCGCGGCCGGGCAGGTGCGGCGGCTCACGGTGGAGCGGCTGTCCGTCGCGCCGTCGGCCGGGGAGGGCGCCGTCCTGCTGGTCGGCACCCCGGACGGCCGCGACTGGACCGGCTACCACCCGGTCGAGCTCTTCGAACCGTGCCCGGTGGTGCTCCGGGTGACCGGCCTGCGCCACCACTGACACCGGTGACACCGGACGGCCCGAGGCCGGGCCGTCCGGTACCGACCAATCCACCGTGCCCCGGGGCACGGCACGACACCACCAGGGGGATCCGTTGACCACGATCGTTGACCGGTCGAAGGCCTATTGCGTCGTGGGCGCCGGGGCAGGTGGCCTGTCCGCCGGCAAGAACCTGCGGGAGTTCGGCATCGAGTTCGACGTGATCGAGCGCGCCGACGACGTGGGCGGCAACTGGTACGGCGGCAACACCTACAGCGCCGCCTACGACTCGGTGCACCTGATCACGTCCAAGCCCTACATCCAGTACGACGACTTCCCGATCCCGGCGCACTTCCCGACCTACCTCGGCCGAGAGCACGCGCACGCCTATCTGCGTTCCTACGCCGAGCACTTCGGGGTCTACGAACACGTCGAGTTCAGCCGCACGGTGGAGTCGATCGAGCGCCGGGACGGCTCGCCGGACTGGTTCGTCACCCTCGACGGGGGCGAAGTCCGCCGCTACGCCGGGGTGGTGATCGCCAACGGCCACAACTGGAGCCCCCGGTTCCCGGAATACCCGGGCACCTTCGACGGGCAGATCCTGCACTCCTGCGAGTACCGCGACCCGGAGCCGCTGCGCGGCAAGCGGGTGCTGGTGGTCGGCGGCGGCACCTCCGGCTGCGACATCGCGGTGGAGTCCTCCCAGAACGCCGCGTCCACCTCGCTGAGTATCCGCCGGGGCTGCTACTACTGGCCGAAGTACCTGTTCGGGATGCCCACCGACGTGCTCTACGAGAACGTCCTGAAATGGCGCATGCCCCGGCCGGTGGTGCGCTTCTTCGGTAGTCTCTTCCTGCGGCTCAACAGTGCCGGACGGCCGGAGCAGTACGGACTGCCCAAGCCGTCGCACAAGTTGCTGGAGGAGCATTTCGTCATCAATTCGACACTCCTCTACCACTTGGGGCACGGTGATATCGGGGCGAAGCCGGACATCGCCGAACTCCGGGGCGACCGGGTGAAGTTCAGTGACGGGAGCGAGGAGGCGTACGACGTGATCGTCTACGCCACCGGATACCGGATGACCGAGTTCCCGTTCATCGATCGCAAGTACCTGAACTGGAACGGGCGCACTCCGCAATTGCACCTGAGCGCGTTCCACCCTGAGTACGACAACCTTTTTGTCATCGGATACTTCCAGACTTCCACCGGCAACTGGCCGATCATGGATTACCAGTCCCAGCTCATGGCCCGCTACCTGCACCTGCTGCGCACCGACCCGCGGCGGGCGTCCTGGTTCAAGCAGGCCAAGGCCACGCCGATGGCGGGGGCCGAGCTGAACGGCGGCATCCAGTACTACGACTCCGAGCGGCACTGGCTCCAGGTCGAGCACTTCTCCTACCGGGCCATGCTGCGCAAGCTGGTCCGCCGGATGAACGCCGACCCGCCGGCCGCGCGCGACCGGGGCACCGCGGCCGGAGCCGGCGGCACCGGCACCGGCCCGGCGGAGCAGGCCAACGCGCCGGCGGCGACCCGGCTGAGGAGCCACGCATGATGGACCTGATCGCACGGTTGGCGAACCGGCACGCCCGGGTGATGGTGCTGTGCGCCGTGGTGGTGGCCGCGGTGGCGGCCTTCATCGGCGCGCCCGTCGTCACAACGCTGACCGGCGGCAACCCGGACTTCGTCACCCCGGGGTCGGGCAGCGTCCGGGCGGACGACCGGATCGGGGCGGCCACCGGCATCCAGAGCGACGGCGGCATCATCGCCCTCGTCGACACCGGCGCCCCGGTGGACGACCCCCGCACCCGGGAGGAGGTCGAGAAGGTCGCCGGGCTGATGGCCGCGGACCCGACCTTCGCCGACGTCCTGACCTACCACCGGACCCAGGACAAGAACCTGGTCTCCCGGGACGGGCGGCGGACGATCGTGGTCGGCCGGCTCAAGGACAGTGCGGAGGACCACTACCAGGACGCCGTCGACCGGCTGTCCGACCGGCTCGACGGCGACGCCGCGGTCAGGCTCGGCGGCAGCGAGGTGGTCGGCAACCAGGTCGTCAGCACCGTCCAGCACGACCTGGAGCGGGCCGAACTCCTGGCCTTCCCGGTGCTGTTCCTGCTCTCGCTGTGGATCTTCCGCAGTCTGGTGGCCTCCGCGCTGCCGCTGGTCATCGGCGGCCTGAACGTCGTCCTGACCCTGTTCGGGCTGCGCGTGGTCGACCAGTTCACCCCGATGTCGATCTTCTCGCTCAACCTGGTCACCGCGCTCGGCCTCGGCCTCGCCATCGACTACAGCCTGCTGATCGTCTCCCGCTTCCGCGGCGAGATGGCGGTCGAGCCCGACATCGACCGAGCGATCCGGGTCACCCTGCACACCGCGGGCCGCACCATCCTGTTCAGCTCGCTCACCGTGAGCGCCGCGATGGCCTCGCTGTTCGTCTTCCGCCAGCGCTTCCTCTACTCGATGGCGGTCGGCGGCCTGCTGGTCTCCGCCTCGGCGCTGCTGGTCGCGCTGCTGGTGCTGCCCGCGATGCTGCGACTGCTCGGCCGGCACATCGACTTCCTGGCCCCGGCCCGGTTCCGCCGCTCGCTGGAGGCGCCGGAGAACACCGACGGCGGCTGGTTCGCGCTGGCCCGGGGTGTCATGCGGCGGGCCCCGCTGGTCGCGGTCGGCGCCGGCGCGCTGCTGGTACTGCTCGGACTGCCGTTCCTGAAGGTCGCCTTCACCACCGTCGGCCCGTCCTCGCTGCCCACCAGTACGAGCAGCCGCTCGGTCGCCGACACCCTGCGCGCCGACTTCCCCGCCGACCCGCTGGAGTCCGTGCAGGTCGTGGTCGCGGCCGGCGGCGACACGGCGGGCGCGCAGCCCCGGATGGACGCCCTGCGCGACCGGATCGCGGCCCTCCCGGGCGCGTCCGCCGTCACCCCGGCGGTGGCGCTGAACGCGGACACCTGGCTGCTCCAGGTCACCCCCCGCGAGCCCGGCCTCAGCGCGGAGAGCCAGACCCTGGTCAAGGACGTCCGGGCGCTCTCCGGCCCGGACGAGGTCCTGGTCGGCGGGCAGACCGCCACCTTCGTCGACCTGGAGGACAGCCTCACCGGCCGGCTCCCGGCCGCCGCGCTGATCGTCTTCCTCACCAGCATGCTGGTGCTGCTGCTGATGACCGGCTCGCTGGTGCTGCCGCTCAAGGCCGTGCTGATGAACCTGCTCACCCTGGCCGCGACCTTCGGCATCCTGGTCTTCGTCTTCCAATGGGGCCACGGCGCCGGGCTGTTCGGCACCGAGGCGCAGAACGCGCTGGACGCCACCCAGCCGGTGCTGCTGTTCGCGATGGTCTTCGGGCTCTCCACCGACTACGGCGTGTTCCTGCTCGCCCGGATCAAGGAGGCCAGGGACGCCGGGGTCGGCGAGGCCGAGTCCGTCGCGCAGGGCCTGGGCCGCACCGGCCGGGTCGTCACCGCGGCGGCGGTGCTGTTCTGCGTCGCGCTGGGCGCGCTCGCCACCTCCGAGATCGTGTTCATCAAGGAACTCGGGCTCGGCACCGCGCTGGGCGTGCTGCTGGACGCCACCATCGTCCGGGCGCTGCTGGTGCCCTCGTTGATGCGGCTGCTCGGCCAGTGGAACTGGTGGGCCCCGGCTCCGCTCCGGTGGCTGTACGAACGATTCGGGCTCCGTGAGGGCGGGGCGCCGCCACTGGCCGTCGAGAAGTCGTAGGGTTTTGACGCACCGTCACCACTATCGACCGGCCTTTCTACGACCAGAGGTGGAAACGTGTACCACGCCATCGTCCGGCGCAACCTCCGTAACTCCTTCGCCGACGTCAACCGCGGCAACTACGGGGCCATCGTGCGCCAGTTCACCCCCGACGCGGAGCACTGGTTCTCCGGTGCGCACGCGCTGTCCGGCGGTCGCGACACCGCCGAGCAGATCCAGCGGTGGTACGACCGGCTGGCGGAGGTCATGCCCGACCTGCGCTTCGAGCTGAAGAAGGTCGTCGCCAAGGGCTGGCCCTGGGACACCGTGGCCTTCGCCGAGTGGGTCGACCACCTGACCGACCGCGAGGGCAACCGCTACTCGAACCAGGGCGTGCACGTGGTCCGGATCAAGTGGGGCAAGATCACCGAGCTGCACATCTACTGCGACACCGAACTGCTGGAGTCGGTGCTGGACAAGCTGGGCGAGCAGGGCGTCGGCGAGGCCGTCGCCACGCCGGTCGGCAGCCCCGGCCCGTTCCGCGAGGCGCGCGTCGGCAGGTGACGCGCGCGGGTGCGCCGACGCGGGCGGTCCGGTGACACCGGGCCGCCCGCCGTCGGTCCGGGGTGGGGCGTGGCGGTCCGGGGCGGGCCGGGGTGTGGCGGAAGGGGGAGGGATGAACGCGCGGGACCCGGGGGCGGTCGAGCTGTGGCTGCTCGAAGCCGCCGCCGTAGCGGTGGGACCGGCCGAGCTGGACGGCCTCGACGCGGAGGAGCACCGGCGGGCCGGGCGCTTCGTCCGGGACGCCGACCGGGCCGTCTATCTGGCCGCGCACGTCGCGCTCCGGCACGTCCTCGGCCGGCGGCTGGGGCTGGCCCCGGCGGCGCTGGCCTTCGCGCGGGAGCCGTGCCCCGGCTGCGCCGAACCGCACGGGCGGCCCGGACTGGCCGGTGACGCGGCCGGAGCCCCGCACTTCTCGCTCTCCCACGGCGGCGGCCGGGTGCTGATCGGCCTCGCCGAGGCCCCCGTCGGCGTGGACGTGGAGCCGCTGCCCAAGACCGACAGCGCGGAGCTGCTCGCCACGACGCTGCACCCGGTCGAGCGGGCCGAACTCGCGGAGGTCCGGCCGGGGGAGCTCCCCGGCGCGTTCGCCCGGCTGTGGACCCGCAAGGAGGCCTACCTCAAGGGCCTCGGCATCGGACTCGGCCGCCCGCCCGCCGCCGACTACCTCGGCACCGCCGAGCCCGCGCGCCGTCCGGCCGGCTGGGCCGTCACCGATGTGCCGGCGGGGCCCCGGCACGCCGCCGCGGTGGCGCTGGCCGGGGGCGGCGCGGCGGTGGCGTTCCGCCTGCGGCACAGCCTGGGCTGACGCCCGTGGGCGCACCGGGGGCGTGCTCAGCAGTCGGGGCCGTGGGCGTCGGGGCCGCGGGTGTCCGGGCCGCGGGTGTCCGGGCCGAGGAGCAGGTCCTCGGTGCCGGGGGCGAGCGAGGCGCTGAGGCCGGCCAGGCGGGCGGTGGGGTGGTGGACGCGCAGGTAGGCGTTGCAGAGGGCGCGGGCGGTCGACTCGGACTCGGCGAGGGTCGGGAGCGCGAGGAAGAGCACGACGTCGGCCGAGGTGGCGCGGCCGTCGACGTAGACGTGCTCCACGCCGGTCGGGCGGGGGAGGGCGCGCCGGAGTTCGGCGGCGTCGGGGGTGCCGTCAGGGAAGTCGAGCCGGGCCAGGATGAGATGCATAGGGATTCCGGCCGGGGGTCGGTCACGGTGCCGACCGGCCCCCGACGATAGGGATCAACAGGTATGAGGATAAACGGAACTGACGCTCAGTCGAGCACGTAGCCGTTGTCCGGACGGTCGGCCCGGCTGCGGCGGTTGTCCAGGTGCACGAAAGTGCGGTGCAGCCAGCGGTCCCGGCCGTCGTAGCGCGGCTCGAACGACGTCCGGCCGTGCACGGAGAGCCGGTTGTCGACGAAGGCCATCTCCCCCGGCTGGAGCACCAGCATCGCGCCGACGTCCAGCAGCGCGTCGCGCAGCACCTCCAGGGCGGCGCGGCCGTTCTCGTCGAGCGCGGTGGTGGCGCTGAAGTCGACCCGGATGTCCGGGTCGTCGGGGTCCCCTTCCAGTACGGCGTGCTGCGGGGTGGCGTCACCGGCGGAGAACGACGGCGGCGGCTCGGTGACGAAGCGCGACGTGCGGAGCACCGCGGCCACCTCGTCCGGGACCAGCAGCAGCGCCCGCCGGATCGAGGAGACCAGCGTCCCGGCGGTGCCGGTGTGGTCGTTGCGCAGGCACAGCAGACTGACGTAGTCCGGGCGGCGGGGGTGGAACGCGTTCTCGACGTGCAGCTCGAGGAGGGTCGACCCGGCGTTGCTCTGCGACTCCTCGCGGCCAGGCACCGGGACGACGTTCTGCACCAGGGCGCCGGACTTCTCCTCGCGGTAGGCGATGACCTCGCCGAGCGCCAGGCTGACCAGCGCCGAGACGGCGGCCTGCGGCGTGGCGGCGCGCTCGACCGACTCCGGGACGGTCGGTGTCAGCCGCATGACGTCCTCGAAGACCGGCAGGTTGCGCAGGATCAGCAGCCCGTCCGGGCCCGGGTCGTGGCGGTAGTCGCGGATCTCCTCCAGGAGGCGGGCCGGCAGTCGGCAGGCGAGCTTGCGGGCGGCGTCCATCCAGGCGCGCTGGTCGATCAGACGCGGCGGCACCTGGGCGAGGGCCTCGGCGAGCCCGGCGACCTCCCGGCGCTCCTGGTCGGTCAGGGTCAGGCCGGTCGTCGCCTGGATCGGCGCCGGAAGGGCTGTGGTCATGGTGCGGTGTCCCTCTCAGTGAGTCTGTGCGGACTGGGCTGCGGACTGGGGCGCGGACTGGGCTGCGGACTGGGCTGCGGACTGGGGCGCGGACTGGGTCGCCCCGTGCTGCAGGGTCGTTCGGAACCGGAGGTCGGACCGCAGGTGGCCGGTGACGCGGCCCAGCAGTTCGGCCTCCAGGGATTCGAGGTAGAAGTGGCCGCCGGGGAAGACGTCCAGCTCGAAGGCGGACACGGTGGTCGCGGACCAGGCCCGGGCCGCCTCGACGGGGCAGACCGGGTCGTCGTCGCCGGTGCAGGCGACGACCGGGACGGCGGTGGGTGTGGTTGTGTCGGCCCGGTAGTGGGCGAGCAGGCGGAAGTCGGCGCGGATCCCGGGCATCAGCAGCTCGCGCAGGGCCGGGATCCGCAGGGCGTCGGTCGAGTCGCTGCCCAGCGCGTCGACCAGGGCGAGCAGGTCCTCGTCCGTCGCCGGGCCGAGGGCGGAGTGGTCGACGAGGTGCGGCGCCGGCGACCCCGAGACGAACAGCCGGACCGGCGGTGGCCCACCCGGATCGGCGGCCAGCCGGACCGCGACCTCGTACGCCAGCAGGGCGCCCATGCTGTGGCCGAACAGCGCCACCGGCACGTCCCGGAGCGGCGCGAGCGCGGCCGTGACCTCGTCCGCCAGCTCGGCGACACCGGCCGGGAACGGGTCCCCGATCCGGTCCTGCCGCCCCGGGTAGCAGACCGCCAGCACCTCGACGTCCTCCGGCAGGTGGCGGTGCCAGGTCCGGTAGGCGGCCGGGCTGCCGCCCGCGTGCGGGAAGCAGACCAGGCGAAGCCGGGGCGCGTCGACCCGGTGCCGGCGGCGGAACCAGCGGGCGGCGGGTGGGGGCAGAGGCGCCGGGGGGAGCGGGGCGGGCGCTGTCATGCGCCCTGCTCGCGGGCGGTCGCGCCGTCGACGGCCTGTTCGCGGGCGGTCGCCTCGGCGACGCCCTGCTCGCGGGCCGTCGCCTCGTCGATGGCCTGCTGCCAGAGCCGGCCGAGGGTGCGCTGCCCGGACCAGACGGTCGCGAGCAGGTACCGGACCAGCTCCCGCCCGCCTGCACCGTTGCTGAGCAGCACCGCACCGGTACCCGAGCGGGCTCGCAGACCGGTCATGGCCTGGTAGCCCAGTGCCTGTCCGCCGTGGCCGAACTCGAGGTCCGCGCCGGTGCCGTCCAGGATGGTGCTCCAGCCGTAGTTGCGGCCGCCCAGCGGCGTCAGCATCCGGTGGACCAGCTCCTGGCCCACCAGGCCGCCCGGCCGCCCCAGGTAGCAGCGGCGGATCTCGGCCGCGAGCCGCGCCAGGTCGCCGGCCGTCGTCCACAGCCCGCCGGCCGCCGCCTCCGGGTGGACGACGAACCCGTCCGGGACGGGCGTGCCGTCCGCGGCGTGACCGTGGGCGAAGGGCCGGCCGGCGGTGTCCGGGAACACCGGGTCGAAGGCGCTCGCCGTCATGCCCAGCGGTTCGAGCAGCCAGTGCCGGGCGAGCTCCGGGAAGGCGGTGCCGGTGGCGTCCGCCATCGCCTGCTGGAGCACGGAGAAGTTCAGCGGGTTGAGCCGGAACACCTCGCCCGGCGCGTCCGCCCGGCGCACCGGCGGGGTCTTGGCCGGCGCCCGCCCGTTCAGGACGTCGAGCAGGGTGGGGAAGGGCTCGTGGCGCGGGTAGTTGTCGTCGAGCGGCGGGTGCGGGGCGAGGCCCGACTGGTTGGACAGCAGGAGCCGGGCGGTGACCGGGCCGGTGCCGGGGCTGGGAGCACCGGTGGGGGGAGCGCCGGTGTCGGTGTCGGTGGCGCCGGTGGGTACCTGCCAGGAGGTGAGGTACTCGTTGATGTCCCGATCGAGATCGAGGACGCCCTCGGAGACCAGGCGCAGGACGAGGAAGGTGGTGACGTGCTTGCTGATCGACCCGGCCGGGAAGAGCGTGTCGGCGGTCACCGGGGTGGGGTCGTCGGCGCCGAGCACGCCGTAGGCACGGACGGAGGCCACCTCGCCGTTCTCCAGCAGCGCGATGCTCGCCCCGGGGACGGCGTGGCGGGCCATCAGCTCCAGGACCGGGTCGGTGGGCGTGGCGGCAGCCGGGCGGGAGAGGGAGAGGGGGTGGGCGGTGGTCGTCGTTGTGTGGAGGTGGGCGCTCAGCTCGGCCAGTTGCTCGTCCGCGAGCCGGTGGACGGTCGCGGCCGTGTGGACGGCGGGCCGGTACGTCCAGCGGAGGTACAGGCGGTCGTCCTGGACATGGGCGTCGACGTGGAGGAGGTGGGACCGGGAGGTCTCCGGGGCGAGGTGTCCGGGGGCGAGGACCAGGTCGTTGCCACCGGCTGTGGCCGTGGCCGGGGTCCAGCTGAAACGGACCTGGGCCGGGGGCAGCGCGGCCAGCTCGGCGGCGAGGCCGGCGTCCGGCGCGAGGTGCCGGAGCAGGCCGTAGCCGTGGACGGGCGCGGGGAGCGCCCGCAACTGGCGGGACACCGCCGCGACCGTGGCCGCCGCGTCGCGGTCCGCCGGCAGGCGCAGCGACACGGGGTGGGTGTCGGCGAGCGGGCCGACCGTCCGCGACAGCGCCGGGCCGAGGTCCGGGTCGTGACGCGGGTCGGCGAGGACGTCGATCCCGATCCGGTCGCCGCCCGCCCAACGCGCCAGTGTGCGGCCGAGGGTGGCGAGTACGGGGTGGGCGGGCCGCGGGTCGGCGAGGAGCGTGGCGGTGAGGTCGGCGGGCAGGACGGTGACGGTGGTGGCGACGTCGTTGTCGTCGGCGTTCAGGTGGTCGACGGGGAGGGCGGTGGCGGGCGGACGGGCGAGCCAGCGCTCGCCCTGGTCGAGCAGCTCGGGGGAGAGTGCCTGCTCGGCCAGTCGTCCCGCCCAGAGCTGCCACGGCGTGGCGGGCGTCGGCAGGACCGGCTCCTGCTCGCCCGAAGCAAGCTGCCGGTAGGCGGAGTCGAGGTCCTCGGCGAGCACCTCGAAGGATCCGGTGTCGGCGGCGAGCGCGTGGACGGTCAGCCACAGCTCGTCGGGCTTGCGGTCGTCGACGCGCACCAGGGTCGCCCGGACCGTACGCGCCCGGCTCGGGTCGAGCGCCGCCCGCGCCTCGTCCAGCGCGCCGGTGATCGCGGAGGCATGGCCGTCGGCGGCGGTGGCGCGCAGGTCGAGGAAGCGGAGCAGTCCGCTGGGTGCCCCGGTCAACGGTCGGAGGACGGGCGGCTGCGCCCCGGCCGCGGACACCAGGGCGGTGTGGAGAACCCGGTGGTGGCGGACGACGGAGTCCAACGCGCCTGCGAGTAGCGCCGGTTCGGCCTGAGCACTCAGGGGGAGTCGGACGGTGCAGCTCGTGTCGGCGGTGGTGAGGGCGGTGGCGAGGGCCTGGTGCTGGCTCGGGGTCAGCGGAATGTCGTCGGTGTCCGGCTCGACGGTGACCATGGTGGCCAACTCGGCCAGGGAGGTGGCCTGGAGGATCATCCAGACGGCGAGCGACAGACCTGCCTCGCGGCAGGCCGCCAGCACCTGGACGGCGCGGATGGAGTCGCCGCCGAGGGCGAAGAAGTTGTCGGTACTGCCGACGCGCGGCACCCCGAGGACCTCGGACCAGACGGCGGCGAGGCGTTCCTCCGCCGGCCCGCTCGGCGCGACGTACTCCTCGGTGGCGAAGGCGGCCAGGTCGGGGGAGGGCAGGGCGCGGTGGTCGACCTTGCCGTTGGCGGTGAGGGGGATGCTCCCGATGGTCATGACGGCGGCGGGGACCATGTAGTCCGGGAGGGAGTCGGCGAGGAAGGTGCGGATGTCGGGGGTGGTGGTGTCGGTGGTGTCGCTGGTGGTGACGAGGTAGGCGATGAGGGATTTCTCGCCGGAGCCGTGGG
>NZ_JAXCLC010000093.1:0-28322 GCF_034043715.1 Kitasatospora purpeofusca
AGCGCCGCACGGCCCGCCCTTCGGGCGGACGACGGGGGTTTGAAGACGGACCCTAGCGCGGCTCGTCGGTGAGCTGGACGATCATCTTGCCGGTGTTGGCGCCCTTGAGCATGCCGAGGAAGGCGTCGACGACGTGCTCGAAGCCCCGGACGATCGTCTCGTCCGAGCGGACGGCGCCGGAGCGCAGGTGCGGGACGAGGAAGTCGTACAGCTCGGGGCGGGCGTCGAGGTGGTTCCGGACCAGGAAGCCCTCCAGCCGCAGGCTCTTGCCGACCACGTCGAAGAGGTTGCGCGGCGCGGGCGGCGGCGCCTGGAGGCTGTTGTACTGGGCGACCGCCCCGCACCAGGCGATCCGGCCGTGGTCGCGCAGGGCGCCGATGGCGGCCTCCAGGTGGTCGCCGCCGACGTTGTCGAGGTAGACGTGCAGGCCGTCCGGGGCGGCTTCGCGCAGCCGGTCGGCGATCGGCGCCTCGTGGTAGTCGAAGGCGGCGTCGAAGCCGAGGTGCTCGGTGAGGTGGCGGACCTTGGCGGCGGAGCCCGCGCTGCCGACGATCCGGCCGGCGCCGAGCAGTCGGGCGATCCGGCCGGCCGCGGTGCCGACGCCGCCCGCGGCCGCCGAGACGAAGAGCGTCTCCTCGGGCCGCAGTCGGGCGATCCGGGTCAGGCCGACCCAGGCGGACAGCCCGGTGCCGCCGAGGATGCCGAGGTGGGCGCTGAGCGGGACGCCCGCGAAGTCCGGCAGGACGGTGGCCTCGTCCGGGGTGACCACGGAGAGGGTGCGCCAGGCCCGGCGGTGGTGGACGAGGGTGCCGACGGGCAGTGCGGGCGTCCGGGACTCGACCACGCGGCCCAGGGTGCGGCCCTCCAGCGGGGCGTGCGGCCGCCAGCCGCCGGTCTCGTCCATCTCCTCGCGCATGTACGGGTCGACGGACTGGTGGATGTTCTCGACCAGGGCCTCGCCGGTGGCCAGCGGTGGGACGGTCTCGTCGAGGAAGGCGAAGTTGTCGGCGGTGGGCTCGCCGGTCGGGCGGGAGACGAGGTGGACGACGCGGGCGGTGGGGCGGGACACGGGGGCTCCAGGGGGTGCGAACGAGGCGGTGCGAACGGGGCGGTGCGGGTTGGTGCGGCGCGGTGATGATCACGGTAGGGAGTCCGCGGGCGGGCGGGCAGGGGCCGCCGTCGATGGATGGGCCGGTTCCATGAATGGAATCGATGGATCCGGTAGCGTCGCCCGTATGACCGATCTCGCCCCGCACGAACTGCGCGTCCTGGTGGCCGTGGCCGAGGAACAGGGCTTCACGGCCGCCGCCGCGCGCCTGGAGAGCAGCCAGTCCGCCGTCTCGCACGCCGTGCGCGCCTGCGAACGGAAGCTCGGCACGGTGCTGTTCGAGCGCGGGCGCCACGGCGCGCGCCCGACCGAGGCCGGGGAGCGGGCGGTCGCCTACGCCCGGCGGATCCTGCGGCTGCTGGCGGTGATGGGCCCGGAGGTGCGGGCGACCGGTGCGGGCGACCAGGCCGGGGAGGTCACCGGGACGCTGCGGATCGCCGCCTTCCGCAGCGTCGCCGCCCATCTGCTGCCGCCGGTCCTGGCCCGGCTGACCGCCCGCCACCCGGGGCTGACGCCACGGGTGCGGATCGTCCGCGAGATCGGCCGGGGCACCGCCGGGGAGGTCGCGGACGGCCGGGCCGACCTCGGCCTCGCGACCCTCGACCCCGCCGCGCCGCCGCCCGTCCCCGGCCTGGTCGCGGCCCGGCTGTTCGAGGAGACCTACGCGCTCGCGCACCCGGCCGGGCATCCGGCGCCGCGCGGGCTCCCACTGATCGACTGGGACGAGAACTGCGGCTCCTACACCCGGGACTGGTGGGACCGGCAGGACTGGATCCCGCCCTCGACCATCGACGTCGAGGACGACACGGTGGCCGTCTCCCTGGTCTCCCAGGGCCTGGGGATGGCGATCATGCCCCGGACCGCCCTGCTCGGCGCCCCGCCCGGGCTGGCCGTCACCGGCCTCGGCCCGAACCCGCCGAGCCGGTACGTCGGGTATGTGACGACGCCGGAGCTCGCGGGCACGGCGGCGGTGCGGGCGCTGGTCCGGGAGCTGCGGGAGCTGCGCGGCCGGGCGCTGCCCGAGGGGCTGGCGGCGGCCTGAGGCTGCCTCCGACGGCGACCCGACGCGGCGGACAAGGCCCAGCGGACAAGACTCAGCAGGCGGCTCAGCGGGCCGCGGCGTCGACCGACCCGCGTCGCAGCGCCCACACCGCCGCCGGGGCGGCGCAGACGGCGGCGAGCAGCAGCGCGCCGACCGCCACCGCGCCGACCGGCCGCCACGGGAGCACGAACGGGGCGGGGACCCCGAGCACGGCGATCGCGGCTCGCAGGGAGCCGAGTTGGACGGCGGTGAGCACGCCGCCGAGGACGGCGCCGACCGCTGCCACCAGCACCGCCTCGGCCGTCACCAGCCGCACCACCTGGGCCCGGGACGCGCCGGCCAGCCGGAGCAGGGCCAGCTCGCGGCGGCGGTCGGCGGTGGCCATCAGCAGGGTGTTGGCGAGCGCGATGCCGGTGTAGCCGACGACCGGGACGAGGAGGAACAGGAGCCGCTGCCGGGTGGTGCGGCGGTCGGGGGCCGATGCGGCGAGCCACTCCTCTCGGGTGAACACGGTGGCGTCGTACGGCCGGGCGGCGGCGCGGACGTCGGCCGCCGCCGCCGCCCGCAGGGTCGAGAGGCGCAGGTCGACGCGGTCGGTGCGGGTGCCCGGGGCGTTGGCGGCGGTCACGTACAGGCCGTTGTCGGCGAGCCCGTCGCGCAGCACGGCGGCCACCCGCAGCGTCGTCCGGCTGCCGTCGGCGCGGACCACCGGGACCGGCTCGCCGACCGTGGTGTGCCCCCACTCGGCGGGCAGGACGAGGGAGTCGTCGTCGAGTGCGGCCGCCGAGCCGGCCAGCAGGGGCAGCCGGGACAGCGCCGCGAGCCCGGCCGGATCGGTGACCGCCCGGGCCTCGGAGCGGACGGCCACGCCGTCCGGTTCGACGACGGAGAGGGCGGTCGGGCCGGTGGCGGAGAGCGCGGCCACACCGGGGACGGCGCGCAGCGCCCCGAGCAGCGGGCCGACGGGACCGGCGGCCGGCACGACGACCAGGTCGGCGCCGGTGCGGGCGCGTTGCTCGGCGGACCGGGCGGCGCCCACCGTGTCCAGCGCGCCCGCCAGCGAACCGGTCAGCGCCACCGCGACCAGCACGGGGGCGGCCACCGCGCCCGTCCGGCGGAGCGCGGCGGCGGCGTTGGCGCGCACCAGGCGTCCGGCGTACCCGGTGAGGCGGGCGGGGAGGGCGCGGCCGAGCACCCGGACCAGCGGCGGGGCGAGCAGCGGGGAGAGCAGGCCGGCCGAGGCGATCAGCCACATCGGCTGGGTGGTCCAGGTCTTGCGGTGCAGCAGGTCGGCGGGGTCGGTGGCGAGCGCGGCGCCGGTCAGGGCGGCGGCGGTGAGCAGCAGGCCGAGGCCGGTGAGGAGCCGTCCGGTGGTCAGGACGCCGGTGTCGAGGTCGGCCGCGCGCAGGGCGTCCAGCGGTCCGGTCCGGCCGGCCCGGCGGGCGGCCGCGTGGACGCCGGCGAGGGCGACCAGCAGCCCGGTGCCGAACGCGGTGGGCAGTGGCCACCCGGCGGGGCCGAGGACGAGGCCGGGCGGGACCAGGCCGGCCCCGGACAGCCACCGGAGCAGCGCGGGAGCGGCGAGCCGGCCGAGCAGACAGCCGGTGGCGGAGGCGGCGGCGCCGAGCAGCAGCGCCTCGGTGAGCACGGTGCGGCGGACCTGCGGGCGGGTGGCGCCGGCGAGGCGGAGCAGACCGAGTTCGCGGCGGCGCTGGGCCACGGCGAAGGAGTAGGTGGAGGCGACGACGAACGCCGAGACGAACGCGCTCACCCCGGCGGCGGTGCCCAGTGTCGCGACCGCCGCGGTCAGGTCGTCCCCGCCGGCGGGGTCCGTCGGGCGGGCGGGGTCCGTCGCGCGAGCGGGGTCCGTCGCGGCGGCGAGGCCGAGCAGCATCGCGGCGGTCGTCGCGACGCCGAGGGCGAGCGCGAGGAAGGCGCCGAGCAGTGACACCCGGCGGGCCCGAAGGGACTTGAGCGCGATCCGCAGCATTCTCATGGTGTCCAGCGAACCGCCGCGGGGCGGGGCGGGGCAGCAGGGCCAGGCCCACTCCCGGAGGTGGGGCCCGCCCTACCCCCGGAGGAGGCGGGCGGGGAGCCGGTCCCGTCGGCTCCCGCGCGGAAGGTGGCCCTGGCCCTACCGACGGCCGTCGGGCCGGAACCCTAGGGTGGGCGCGACGGCCGGGGCGGGGGAGGGGTTCGATGGGCGGCGGGTGGTGGGAACCGGTGCTGCGACCGGGGTTCCTGCGGTCGGCGGAGCGGCGGCCGGAGCGGCGGCCGGAGTGGGCGCACCGGTGGGAGTGGGCGCGCCGGCGGGCGGTGGCGCCGTGGCGCGCGGCCGGGTACCTGCTGGCGACCGGGCTGACCGGGCTGCTGCTCTGCGCCGGGCTGCTGGTCTCGGCGGCGGTCGGTGGCGTGCTGGCGGCGCTGCTGGTCGGCCTGCCGTTGCCGGCGGCACTCGCCCTGGTCGGCCTGCCGGTCGCGGCCTGGGAGCGCCGGCTCGCCCGGTTCCTGGACGGCGGCCGGGTGCCGGACCCGCACCGCGTCCCCGACCGTCCGGGCCTGGCGGCCTGGCTGCGGCTGCGCTACCGGGAACGGGCGACCTGGCGGGAGCTGGGTTTCACCCTGCTCTCCGCCTTCGTGCTGTGGCCGGTCGACCTGGCGGTGGTCGGTGGCGCCCTCGCCGTCCCCGGCTGCCTGCTGGCCGCCGCGCCGCTGCTGCTGCTCGACGGCGAGCAGGTGAAGGTGCTGAAACTCTGGGAGGTCCACTCGCTCGGCACGGCGGGCCTGTGCGGACTGGCCGGTCTCGCCCTGCTGCCGCTCCTCGGCCCCCCGCTGGCGCTGGTGGCGGCCGCCCGGGCGGGACTGGTCCGGCGGCTGCTCGGCCCCGGCCGGGAGGAGCGGCGGATCGGTGAGCTCGTCCGCTCCCGCGCCCGGCTGGTGGACGCCTTCGAGGCGGAGCGGCGCCGGATCGAACGGGACCTGCACGACGGCGCCCAGCAGCGCCTGGTGGCCCTGCGGATGACGCTGGGCCTCGCCCGTCTGGACGCCCCGCCGGACGGCCCGCTGGCCTCCCGGCTCACCGAGGCGCACCGGGAGGCCGGCGAGGTGCTCGCCGAACTGCGGGAGCTGATCAACGGCATCCACCCCCGGGTGCTCACCGACCGGGGTCTGCCGGAAGCCTGCGCGGACGTCGCCGACCGCTCGCCGGTGCCGGTCAGCACCCGCTTCGCGCTGCCCGGCCGGTTCCCCGCGCCGGTCGAGTCGGCCGGCTGGTTCGCCGTCACCGAGGCCCTCGCCAATGTCGCCAAGCACAGTGGCGCGGGCACGGCGAGCGTCGAGGGCCGGTACGCGGACGGGCGGCTGACCATCGAGGTGGCCGACGACGGCCGCGGCGGCGCCGACCCCGACCGGGGCACCGGACTGACCGGGCTGGCCGACCGGGTCGCGGTCGTGGACGGCACACTGACGGTGAGCAGTCCGCCCGGCGGACCCACTCTGGTGCGGGTGGAGATCCCCTGCACCCCGGCCGACGGAGGGGAACCGGCCCGATGGACCTGAGGATCGTGCTCGCGGAGGACGGAGTCCTGCTCCGGGAGGGGATGGTCGGCCTGCTGGCCCGGTTCGGGCACCGGGTGGTGGCCGCCGTCGGCGACGCCGGGGCGCTGCGTGCGGCGGTCGAGGAACACGAGCCGGACCTCGTCGTCACCGACGTCCGGATGCCGCCGGGGCAGAGCGACGAGGGGTTGCGCGCGGCCGTCGCCCTGCGCGAGCGGCGCCCGGGCCAGCCGGTCCTGGTGGTCAGCCAGTACGTACAGCGCTCGTACGCGACGGAGCTGCTGGACTCCGGGGACGGGTCCGGCGTCGGCTATCTGCTGAAGGACCGGATCGGCCAGATCGAGGAGTTCGTGGCCGCGGTGACCGAGGTGGCGGCGGGTGGGACGGTGGTCGATCCGGAGGTGGTCCGGCAGCTGCTGCGCCGCCGCCGGGACCCGTTGGAGCGGCTGACCCCGCGTGAGCGGGAGGTGCTGGCGCTGATGGCGGAGGGCCGGTCGAACGCGGCGATCTGCCGGGCGCTGGTGGTGTCGGAGGCGGCGGTGGGCAAGCACATCGGCAACATCCTGATGAAGCTGGACCTGCCCCCGGCGGAGGAGACGCACCGCCGGGTGCTGGCCGTGCTGGAGTTCCTGCGCGCCTGACGGGCCGGGCGCGGCCCCAGGCTCTGACGCGGTCCGGGGCTCTGACGCGGTCCGAGGCTCACGCGCGGTCCGGGGCTCAGGCGCGGCCGGCCGCCGGGTCGGCCGGCTCGGCGTGCTCCGGCGCCGTCGGACCCGGCTCCGCGCGGTCCAGCGCCGCGCGGAGCCCGGCGAACTCCGCCGCCAGCGCGTCCAGGGTGTAGTGGGCGTTGAGCCCGCTGGGATTGGGGAGCACCCAGACGGCGGTGTCGCCGATGCCCTGCTCCTGCCGTCCGATCGACGCCGTCCGCCGGCCGAAGGCGGTGCGGTAGGCGCCGATGCCGAGGACGGCCAGGGCGCGCGGACGCAGCCGCAGTACCCGCTCGGCGAGCGCCGCGCCGCCCGCGCGCAGTTCCTCGGCGGTCAGCTCGTCGGCCTTGGCGGTGGCGCGCGGGGCGACGTTGGTGATGCCGAGGCCAAGGTCGAGCAACTGCCGCTGCTCGTCCGGGCGGAACTGCCGGGGCGTGAACCCGGAGCGGTGCAGCGCGGGCCAGAAGCGGTTGCCCGGCCGGGCGAAGTGGTGGCCGGTGGCGCCGGACCACAGCCCGGGGTTGATGCCGCAGAACAGGACGCGCAGACCGGGGGCGGTGATGTCCTCGATCGTGGTCCCGCGGGCGGCGAGCAGCTGCTCGGCGGTCGGCTTGGGCACCGCGCCCGGAGCGGGGGGCCTGGTCGGCTTCTCGGTCACGGGTCCAGTCTGCCGGTGGGGACCGTCGCCCGGGCGCCCGCCCCCGCCTGCGCTCCATCCGGAGCCACCGCCAGGTCGGGAGCCGGAGCAGGCCCGCTCGCCGCCAGCGACCTGGTCCGCCGCCGCTCCCGCAGCCACCGCACGCCGTACACCGCCGCCGCCGCGTACGCCCAGCCGACGAAGACGTCCACCAGGAAGTGCTCCGCCCCGTACACCAGGGTGAAGGTCATCGCGAGCGGGTAGCCGACCAGCAGCACCCGCAGCCACCGGGCGGCGGTCGGCCAGAAGAAGAACAGCAGCATCGCCGGGTACGCCGAGTGCAGCGAGGGCATCGCCGCGACGTCGTTGGCGAACTGGCTGCCGTTCTCGAACACCGAGGCGGCCCGGGGCAGTCCGCTCCCGCCGAGCACGTCCGAGACCACCCGGGTCAGGGCCGGCAGGTGTCCCTCCTGGGCGGCCAGCCACGGCGGCACCGCCGGGTAGAGGATGTACGTCGCGAAGCCGGCGAAGGTCAGCGCCAGGTAGCAGGTGAGCAGCTGCCGGAACCGGTCGTGGCGGCGGCGCCAGAGCACCGCGAGCACCACGAAGACCGCGAAGAAGTGCGACATGTAGACGGTGACCGCGGCGTAGTCGTACCAGTGCGGCGAGCCTGGTGTGTAGAGCCCGTGCTGGAGCCGGACCGTCAGCGTCTGCCCGAGACCGATGAGTTCGTCGGCCCGCTGCTGCGGCCACAGGTAGGGGCCCCAGGGGGTGTGCGCGCCGTAGCCCCGCAGCAGCGAGTACGTCCAGACGACGGCCATCACCGGGACCCAGTCGCGCAGCACCAGCAGGAACCCGCGCGGGCCGTGCCCGCTGTGCACGCCGGCGGCCAGCAGCGCGCCGATCAGCCACAGGAAGACCAGGTCATTGGTGTACGGCAGGCCGTAGGCGCGCAGGTACCACAGCAGGGCGGCTAGGTAGAGCGGCCACGCCAGCAGCCGGAGGCGGGCGACGGCGCCGGTGCGCGGGCCGCTCCGGGAACCGGTGGCCGGACGCAGCCGCCCGGCGCTCGCGGACGGGGTGGGCGGCGCCGGGCGGAGCATTCTGGTCATGCCGGTCGAAGCTAGCAAGGCATTCTTGGAGAACTCTCGGTGCGAACGTCCGGTCCGTTCAGGAAGAGTTCAGAATTGCCCCGGTTGGTGCAGTGCGGCGACGGCCGACCGGGTGGTCCCAGGTCGGCCCCGGGTCGGCCTCACGTCGGCCTCGAGTCGACCCCGGGTCGACCTCACGTCGGCCCCGGGTCGACTTCACGTCGGCCTCAGGACACGATGCCCAGCTCGTGCGGGGTGTTGTTGAACCGTCGGCCGCCCTGCTCGGTGACCGTGACGATGTCCTCGATCCGGACCCCGAACCGGCCCGGCAGGTAGACCCCGGGCTCGATCGAGAAGCACATGCCGGGGACGAGCGGCTGCTGCTCGCCCTCGACCAGGTACGGCGGCTCGTGCGTGGTGATGCCGATGCCGTGGCCGGTGCGGTGGATGAAGTACTCGCCGTACCCGGCCTCGGTGATGACCCGGCGGGCGATCCGGTCGATCTCCTGGCAGGAGACCCCGGGCCGGACGGCCTCGAACGCGGTCTGCTGCGCCTGCCGGACGACCTCGTGGACCTTCCGCACCTCGTCCGGGACGTCGGTGCCGACGTGCACGGTGCGGGTGGTGTCGGAGCCGTAGCCGTCCTTGAGGCCGCCGAAGTCCAGGACGACGGTGTCGCCGGCCCCGATGACCCGGTCACCGGCCTCGTGGTGCGGGTTGGCGCCGTTGGGGCCGGAGCCGACCACGGTGAAGTCGACCTGGCTGTGCCCGTACTGGATCAGCAGCGCGCTGAGGTCGGCGGCCACGTCGGTCTCCCGGCGGCCGGCGAACTCGACCTCCAGGATGCCCCGGTAGGCGGCGTCGGCGGCGCCGCCGGCCGCGGCGAGGCGCTCCAGTTCGTCGGGGCCCTTCACCGCGCGCAGCATCGGCAGGGTCTCGGTGAGCGAGGTCCAGCCGGCGCCCGGGAGGGCGGACTGCAGGCCGAGCAGGTGCATCGCCCAGGTGTTGTCGGAGACGCCGTACCGCCCGGCCGGGTCGAGCAGCGGGACGGCGGCGGCGTACGGGTCCTGGCCGTCGGTCCAGTGGAGCAGCCGGACGGCGGGGGCGCCCTCGGCCCGCTCGGCGTCGGGGCGCTCCAGGGCGGGGACGATCAGCACGGGCTCGCGTCCGGCGGTGAGGACGAGGGCGGTGAGCCGTTCGGTGACCGCGGTCGGCCGGTAGCCGGTCAGGTGGACGAGGTCGGGCCCGGGGGCGACGACCAGTCCGGCGAGTCCGGCGGCGGTGGCGGCGGCGGTGGCCCGGTCGAGGCGGGTGCGGTAGTCCTCGGTGGTGAAGGGGCGGGGCATGCGGGACTCTCCTGGCAGGGGCATGCGGGGTCTCCTGACTGTGCGGGCGGTCGACGGGCGGGCCGGTTGCGCGTCAACTCCAGCACGGGTGGTGCGTGTTCGTCACGGGCGCGGGTCGTCACGGGCGGTGCGGGGTCGTCATGGGCGGCGGTGCGGTGCGGGGCGGGGCGGGGCGGGGCGGGCACGGGCGGCGGCCGGTCACGGGCGGTGCGAGTCGGCGTAGTGCCGGAGGAAGAGCGCCTCGACGTTGGCCATGTGCTCGATCTCGGTGGGATCGACGCTCTCGTTGGGCGCGTGGATGAGGCAGCGCGGCTCCTCCACGCCCATCAGGATGATCTCCGCCTCCGGGAAGGCCTGGGCGAACACGTTGCAGAGCGGGATCGAGCCGCCCTGGCCGAGGAAGGACATCGGTCGCCCGTAGACCTCCTGCATCGCCTTGTCGAGCGCCGTGTACGCCGGCCCGCCGGTGGCGGCGCGGAACGGCGAACCGGCGGTCTCCGGGGCCACCGCGATCCGCACGCCCCACGGCGCGGCGGCCTCCAGGTGGGCGGTGAGCGCGTCCCGGGCCGCGCCCGGGTCGGTCCCGGGCGGGACGCGCAGGCTGACCCGGGCCCGGGCGGTGGCCGGGATCGCGGCGGCGGACCCCACCACCGGCGGGCAGTCGATGCCGAGCACGGTGACGGCGGGCCGGGCCCACAACCGGTCGGCGACGGTGCCGGAACCGGTCAGCCGGACCCCCTCCAGCACGCCGGCGTCGGCGCGGAACCGCTGCTCGTCGTAGCCGGCCCCGACCCAGGTGCCGGTGCAGTCCAGCCCGTCGATCCGGGTGCCGCCGTCGGCCTCGCGCAGCGAGTCGAGCACCCGGATCAGCGCGGCCAGCGCGTCCGGGGCCGGGCCGCCGAACATGCCGGAGTGCAGGTCGCCGCCGAGCGCGGAGACGGTGACCACCACGTTCACCAGCCCGCGCAGCGAGGTGGTGGCGGTGGGGATGCCGACGGCGGCGTTCCCGGTGTCGCAGACCAGCAGCGCGTCGGCGTGCAACTCGCCGGCGTGCGGCGGCACATAGGCCTCCAGGCCGCCGGTGCCCTGCTCCTCCGAGCCCTCCACGACCAGCTTGAGGCCGACCGGCAGGTCGTCGCCGAGGGCTCGCAGCGCGGTGAGGTGCATGACGATGTTGCCCTTGCAGTCGGCGGTGCCGCGCCCGTACCAGCGGCCGTCGCGCTCGGTGAGTTCGAACGGCGGGGAGGTCCAGGCGGCGTCGTCGAGCGGGGGCTGGACGTCGTAGTGGGCGTAGAGCAGGACGGTCGGCGCGCCGGGCGGCGGCGGGCGGTGGCCGACCACGGCGTGGCTGCCGTCCGGGGTCTCCTCCAGGTGGACGTCGCGCAGTCCGGCCTCGGCGAAGGCCGCGGCGACCCACTCCGCGGCCCGGCGGCAGTTCTCGGCCGGGTACTGGCGCGGGTCGGCGACGGAGGGGAGGGCGACCAGCTCGGCGAGGTCGGTCTTGGCGCGTGGCATCAGGTCGGCGATCCGGCGGGCGAGTTCGTCGGTCATGGGGGCTCCTCCGGGAGCTGTGGGCCGGGCGGGGCGTCAGTTGCGGACGGTGTCGTCGAGCTTGAGGTCGGCGATCTTGTCCTTGATGGCGGCGAGCTTGTCCGGGCAGTACACCGAGAGCACGATCGACTCGGCGAAGACCACCTCGCGGTCGGAGAGCACCGGGCGCTGGCCCGGACCGCTCGCGCCGTTGGACATGCCGTAGTTCCACTGCGCCTGCTTCAGCGCGTCGGCCGGGTCCTCGCAGACGGCGCCGCCGTCCTCGCCCAGGGTGTGCACGATCTGGTTCTGCGTCGGCACCGGGTACCCGGCCGCGCTCAGGGCCGAACCCAGCTGCTCGGCCTTGCGGTTGGCCTCGTTGGTCTGGTGCAGCTGGTTGTAGGTGAGCAGGCCGGTGACCAGCATGCCGACCAGCAGGACGATCGCGCCGAGGTAGATCCAGCGGTGCCGGGAGGCCATCATGCTGGTCATGCCGCACCTCCGTCCTTGCGGGGACCGTCCGCCCCGGCCCCGCCGAGTTCGGCGGCCTCCTGGGCGGCGAGTTCGGCCTGCGCGTCGGGCGAGCGCCACTCCGGCTTGCGCAGCCGCAGGAACAGGTAGGGGATCAGCAGGCCCAGCACCACCAGGCCGCTGCCGACGATCAGCACGTACGACCAGGCCGAGCCGCTGCCGAACTGGGAGGACGGCACGAAGCCGATCGCCATCGCCGCCGCCGAGGCCACCAGGCCGGTGACGGCGATCGGCACCAGGGCCGGCGCGTGGTAGCCGCGCGGATGGTCGGGCTGGGTGCGGCGCAGCCGGATCGCCGCGGCGAACATCAGCAGGTAGACGATCAGGTACACCTGGGTGGTGATCACCGAGAAGACCCAGTAGGCGCTGGAGACGTTCGGGATCAGCGCGTAGGCCAGGGCGATGACGGTGGTGACCACACCCTGGGTGACCAGCAGGTTCTGCTGGACGCCCTCCCGGTTGAGCCGTTGCAGGAACGGCGGGAGGTAGCCCTCCTGGCGGGAGATCAGCAACAGGCCCTTGGAGGGCCCGGCGAGCCAGGTGAGCATGCCGCCGAGCGAGGCGGCGACCAGCGCCACCGCGATCACCGGGGTCAGCCAGCCGATGTGGAAGTACTGGAAGAAGGCGTCGAAGGCCTGCATCACGCCGGCCGTCAGGCTCAGCTCGGCGGACGGCACCACCCAGCTGATCGCCAGCGCCGGGAGGATGAAGATCGCCAGCACCATCCCCGAGGCGGTGAACATCGCGCGCGGGAACTCCTTGGCGGGGGAGCGCAGCGAGGAGACGTGCACCGCGTTCATCTCCATGCCGGAGTAGCTGAGGAAGTTGTTGACGATCAGCACCAGGCTGGCCAGGCCGGTCCACTGCGGGAACAGGTGCGAGGCGTTCATCGGCGCGGCGGACTGGTTGCCCTGGCCGAGGAAGACCATGCCGAGCACGACGAGCAGCGTGCCGGGGATCAGCGTCCCGATGACCAGGCCCATCGAGGAGAGCCCGGCCACCGCCTTGGTGCCCCGGGAGGACACCCAGACGCCGGACCAGTAGAGCACCATGATCACGATCGCGGTGTACAGGCCGTTGCTCGCCAGCGCGGGGTTGACGACGTAGGCGATGGTCGAGGCCACGTACGCGAGCAGGGACGGGTAGTAGAAGATCGTCATCGCGAACTGGCACCAGACGGCCAGGAAGCCGAGGGGCTTGGACAGGCCCTCCGACACCCAGCGGTAGACGCCGCCCTCCCAGCCGGACGCCAGCTCGGCCGAGACCATCGCGGTCGGCAGCAGGAAGACGACGGCCGGGAGCAGGTAGAGGAAGACGCAGGCGAGGCCGTAGACCGCCATGGTGGGCGCGGCGCGCAGACTGGCCACCGAACTGGTGGTCATCAGGGCGAGCGTCAGCCAGGACATCCGGGGCGCGTTGGCGATCCTGTTGGCCACCGCACCGGTGCGCTCGCGGGTCGTCCGTGACGAGGGGCCGTCGGGTGCGCCGCCGGGTGCGCCGCCGGGCGTGCCTCCGGGCGTGCCTCCGGGCGTTCCCCCGCCGGAGGCGCCGCCGGGGGGTGCGCCTCCGCCGGGACTGCCCCGGCCGGACGACGGTATGTCCATGGAACTCATGGGTCCTCCTGGGGTGGCCCGACAGCACTGGTCCGGGGGTGGCCCCGGGGCGGGCCGTACCCGGCCAGTTCACCCGGTTGGCGATGAGGCCGCATGCGGCGGGCGTCCGCCCGGGTGAGCGGTGGTCAGAGCGGGCGCTGATCAGGGAGGGCGATGGGGGCCGTGCCGACGTCCGCTCCGGGGCCACGCTGCCGTTCGCTCCGGAGCCGGCCGCCGGAACCGGTCGTCGGCTTCCGGCTTCCGGCTTCCGGCTTCCGGCTTCCGGAACGACGGCGGGCCGGGCACGGAATCGTAAACCCCGGGCGGACTGTCGGTGCCATGGTTCAGGATGACTGAATGTCATACGAACTTCAGGCGCTGATCGGCCCGGCGGAGCTGGTCGCGGTGGCGGCCGCCGAGGTTCCGGCCGCCCGCCCGCGGCCACTCGCGCAGGGGCTGGCACTGATACCGGCTACCCCCGAGTTCCTGGCCGCCTTCCGCGGCGGCGAGGGGAATCCGTCGGCTCCGGCGGCCCCGCCCGCGCCGCGCGCGGTCACCGCGGTCCCGTTCGACTGGTTCCCCGACGGTCTCGAACGCCGGCTCGCCGCCTGGTCCAAGGCCGCGCCGATCGCCTGCGTCGAGGCCGACTACTTCGGCGGCACCGGCACCCAGCGCGCCGCCGTCTGGGCGGACGGCCGGCTCGACCTCGGCCCCGTCACCAGCGGCGGGTCCGAACCCTTCCCGCCCGAGGGCAGCCCGATCTCCAGGGCCCTGCGGCGGCTCGGCGCCCAGGTGGGGGAGGGCGGCGCCCGCGACGAGTTCGACGCGGTCGGGCTCGGCGCCCACCGGAGCACGGCCTCCTGGGCCTCCGGCGGCTGACGTCCGGCCGGCCGGACGCCGGCCCGGCCATCCAGCGTCCTCCATCCCTCCCGCCCCGTTCCCCCGTTCTCCCAGCCCCGCCGGCCCCGGAACGCGCCGAGGGCGTGGTGACGTCGCCGGCCTGGTCACCACGCCCTCGGCCGGTCGCCGCACCGGCGGCGGCCCGCGACTAGCGGTAGTTCACGTACTGGAGCGCGAAGTCCAGGTCCTTGCCCTTGAGCAGGGCCTGCACGGTCTGGAGGTCGTCACGGCTCTTCGAGGTCACCCGGAGCTCGTCGCCCTGGACCTGGGCCTTGACGCCCTTCGGGCCCTCGTCCCGGATGATCTTCGCGACCTTCTTGGCATCGTCCTGGGAGATGCCCTCCTTCACGTCCGCGAAGATCTTGTACTCCTTGCCGGACAGCTGCGGCTCCTTCGCGTCCAGCGCCTTGAGCGACAGGCCGCGCTTGATGAACTTGCTCTGCAGCACGTCCAGGATCGCCTTGACGCGCTCCTCGCCGTTGGCCTTCATCTCGATCGTCTCGCCGGAGCGCTTGATCTCGGCGCCGACGTTCTTGAAGTCGAAGCGCGTGGAGATCTCGCGGGAGGTCTGGTTGATCGCGTTGTCGACCTCCTGCCACTCGACCTTCGAGACGATGTCGAAACTGGAGTCGGCCATGGGTGTTGGTCTCCTTGATGTTCTGGCTGCACTGACACGGCCCACCCCACCGGGCGTCCGCCGTCCCAGCCTATCCAGCCGACCCCCACCCCCGCCCGGGACGCCCGCGCCGCACCCCGCCGTCCGGCCCCGCGGAACCGGGTGGCGAACCACCCCCTGGCATCGGGTAAGGTTTACCCAGTCGAACGGGGCAAGCCCCCGGGAGACAGACATCCTGGCTGGTTGCCCGAGCGGCCAAAGGGAGCAGACTGTAAATCTGCCGCGCAAGCTACGCAGGTTCGAACCCTGCACCAGCCACAGGATAAAGAACGGCCCCTGATCTGCGGAAACGCAGATCAGGGGCCTCTCTCGTTCAGTCGAACGCCCGCAGTGCCCGGAAGGCCGTTTCGCGAGGTTTGTCCCACCTCTCGCCGCCCGGATCCCGGCGTTGACCAGCAGTTCCGGACCAGGCGCGGACCAGGCTCAGCCGGCCCGGCGCCGGAGGCGTTCGGTGATCAGCCGGCTGGCGTGGTCTTCGTCACCGTGGATGCACTCCGCGTAGCCGCGGAGCAGGACGGCGATGCCGTGCCCGGCCCGGCGCGCGCCACTCCGGAGGCGAGCCACAGCGAGATCCCGGCATGCCGACCGTCATAGGGACGCTTCGCCAGCGGCGCGGCCTACTCCTCCGGGCAGCGACCCAACGACTCCATAGCCGCCCTCCTGCACCATGCCGTCGCGGAAGGTCCGGAACAGCCGCCCGTCCGGCGCTGTGCCGTCGCTGCGCAGGTGGACGACTTCCCCAGGACGCAGGAATTCTTGATGCGTCGCCCGGGCGGCCAGCCAGCATGGAAGTTCGATCGTTCTCGCTCGATAACTCCGTGATGATGCTCTGAGTCCCGCGGTGCATCAAGCCCCCGCAGCGAGTCCGCTGCGGGGGCCTCGCTCTTCTGCGGGGCGCGTGACGTCGGTAGGTTCTGGGTGGTGATTACTCAGATCGTCACGCTGGTGGGGGTTCTGCTGGGCGCGCTCACCTCGTTCGTGGCCACCGGGTGGGCGGAGCGGGTCAAGCACCGCCGGCTGATGGACACGAGGTGGGATGAGCGGAAGCTCGACACCTACGTGCAGTACGCGACCTGCGTGAAGGAGATCGCGGCGGTGGCCAAGCGGGCCGTCGATGCCGAGGCGGGGTCGACGGCGCGGGCGGAGTTTCTGGCAACGATGGAGCAAGCGGAGATCCAGCGGTCGGCGCTCTTCGAGACGCTCGTGCTGCTGGCGAGCCCGGCCGCGGTGGAGGCAGCGAAGGCGGTGAACGTCGCGTTGTGGGAGTCCGAGATCGCGGCCCGCGGGCGCGCCGACGTGCCCGACGGCGCCGCTCTGGTCGAGTTGCTCAACGCCTACCACTCGCAGGCTCGGCTCGACCTCGGCGTCGGTAGCCCGGCTGGTGGAGCGTGATCGGGGACACAGAAGGGCTGGTCCGGGCAGCGGAGATCCCTGTCCGGACTGGCTCTTCTGGCGCTTGGGGGAGTGGGGCCGGGAGAGGCCGTCGAGACCATGATCCGGACTGGTGGCGGTCAGAGCATGCCGGGTCAGCGGTCTGTGAATCTGCCGCGCAAGCTGCGCAGGTTCGAACCCTGCGCCAGCCGCAGGATTGGGAACGGCCCCCGATTCACGGAGATGTGAGTCGGGGGCCGTTCTGCGTTTGCGGGTGGGTGGTGAGGAGGAGGGTGGCGGCGGTGGGGGTGTCGGGGGCGGTGTGGGTGGGGGCGGGGTGGGTCGGGGGGAGGGGTGGGGGTGGGGTCGGGGTGATCCAGATGGAGCGGAGGCCGGTGGCGTGGGCACCGCGGAGGTCGGTGGCGGGGTTGTTGCCGACCATCCAGTCGGCGGGGGTGAGGGTGCGGCCGAGGCGGGTGGCGGCGAGGTGGAAGACCGCGGGGTCCGGTTTGCGGGCGCCTGCCTCCTCGGAGACGACGACGGCGTCGACGGCGGGAAGAAGGCCGGTGCGGGCGAGTTTGGCGCGCTGGATGTCGGTGCAGCCGTTGGTGACGACGGCGATGGGCCAGCCGGCCGCGCGCAGGGCGGCGAGGGCCTCGGGGACGCCGGGGAGCGGGTGGGTGCGGGCGGCCTCGTGGGCGACGTGCTCCTCCCAGAGGTCGGCACCGGTGTGCGGGAGGCCGTAGCGGGCGGCGATCCGGGCGAAGCCGGTGGGGGAGCGGTCGGCGCGGAAGAGCGTGAAGACGGTGGGGGCGGCCTCGGCGGGCAGGCCGTGGGTGGCGCAGAAGGTCGGGGTCCAGGCGTCGGGGCCGCCCTCGCGTTCGACCAGGGTGTGGTCCAGGTCGACCAGGAGCAGAGGCGATCGCGGGGAGTGGGTGGTCATGTGCGGAGAGTAGTGGATCGTCGAGGGTTCGAGTTATTGCGAATGACTTGCAATTACCTTAGGCAGGCAGCACAGTGGTGGGGCAGGGTGGGGTCGGACCGTTTCAGCTTGCCTGCAGAGCAGTCCCGGCTGTGCGGAAGCACGCCGGGAGTCCTCCCTCGCAGCTGATCGTCTTCCCAGCCGGCGTCCGCCGGGACAGCGGTCCGCCCACCCCGCCCAAGCCCACGCCACGCGCAGTGCGGGGGGCGAATTAGGCTTTATGTCCGGATGTAAGAGAGTCGATCGTCATATCTTGACGATGTCTTAACGGCCCCTTCGGCAGCCCCCGAAATGCCTCCACCCCGCCCGGCACGCCCCGCCCATAGCGGCTCCTACCTGCGGAAACACCCCGCCGCTCGGGAGTGTCGGGCGTCCCGCGCACGCCACGACGGCCCATTGCGCGCCCGGTGTGCGCCCTTACGCTCGCCCATGTGTTCAACGTGCCCCAGGCGCTCAAGCGTCTAGTGATCGGCCGGGCCATGCGCAGCGAGGAGCTCGGCGAGACGCTGCTCCCCAAGCGCCTGGCCCTGCCGATCTTCGCCTCCGACCCGCTCTCCTCGGTCGCCTACGCGACCCAGGAGATCCTGCTGGTGCTCACCGTCGGTGGCGCCGCCTTCCTCAACCTGACCCCGTGGGTCGCGGCCGGCGTGGTCGCGCTGATGGCGGTCGTGGTGATGTCCTACCGCCAGGTCGTGCACGCCTACCCCAGCGGAGGCGGTTCCTACGAGGTGGTGTCGCGCAACCTGGGCGCCAACTCGGGCCTGGTGGTGGCCGCCTCGCTGCTGGTCGACTACGTGATGACGGTCGCCGTCTCGGTGGCCTCCGGCGTGGACAACATCATCTCGGCGCTGCCCTCGTTGGCGGACCACCGGGTGGAGCTGGCGGTCGGCTTCGTCTTCCTGCTGATGGCGGTGAACCTGCGCGGCGTCCGGGAGTCCGGCAAGGCCTTCGCCGCGCCGACCTACCTGTTCATCGGCGGCATCCTGCTGATGGTGGTCACCGGGCTGGTCCGGGTGGCGCTCGGCGATGCCCCGGTGGCGGCCAGCGCCGCGTACGGGATCGTGCCGGAGGACGGCAAGGACACCCTGGCCGGGCTGGGGCTGCTGATGCTGGGCCTGCGCGCCTTCGCCTCCGGTTGCACGGCGCTGACCGGCGTGGAGGCGATCTCCAACGGCGTGCCGGCGTTCCGGGCGCCGAAGTCGAGGAACGCCGCCGCCACCATGGCCGTGATGGGCACCACGGCCGTGGTGATGTTCATCGGCATCACCGCGCTGGCGCTGGTCTCCAAGGTCCACATCGCCGACGACGCCTGCCACCTCACCGGCTTCCCGGGGGACTGCGCGACCGCGCCGCAGCAGACCGTGATCGCCCAGTTGGCGGCGGCGATCCTCGGCGGGGACGGCAGTGTCCTGTTCTACTCCATCCAGGCGGTCACCGCGCTGGTGCTGATCCTGGCGGCGAACACGGCGTTCAACGGCTTCCCGCTGCTGGCCTCGATCCTGGCCGAGCACCGCTACCTGCCCCGGCAGATGCACACCCGCGGCGACCGGCTGGCCTTCTCCAACGGCATCATCGCGCTCGGGGTGGTGGCCGGCGGCCTGCTCTGGCTGTACGACGCCGACGTCACCAGCCTGATCCACCTCTACATCCTGGGCGTCTTCACCTCCTTCACGCTGTCGCAGATCGGCATGGTGAAGCACTGGAACCGGGCCCTGGCCACCGAGGCCGACCCGGCGGTGCGGGGCGCCGCCCAGCGCTCCCGGGTGATCAACTCCTTCGGCGCGGTCACCACCGCGCTGGTGCTGGTCATCGTGCTGCTGACCAAGTTCACCCAGGGCGCCTGGCTGGCCGTGGTCGCGGCGGCGGTGCTGTGGGTGATGATGCGCGGCATCCGCCGGCACTACGACGGCGTCGCCGAGGAACTGGCGGTGGACGACCCGGAGGCCGAGTCGGCGCGGCCGTCCCGGGTGCACGGCATCGTGCTGGTCTCCAAGGTGCACAAGCCCACGCTGCGGGCGATCGGCTACGCGCAGGCGTTCGCGCCGGACTCGCTGGAGGCGCTCACGGTCGCGGTCGAGCCGGACGCCACCGGGGAACTGGAGCGGCGCTGGGAGGAACTGGCCCTGCCGGTGCCGCTCAAGACGCTGGACTCGCCGTACCGGGAGATCACCAAGCCGGTGGTCCAGTACGTGCGGGACTACCGGCGGACCAGCCCGCGGGACGCGGTGGCGGTGTTCATCCCGGAGTACGTGGTCGGGCACTGGTGGGAGCACCTGCTGCACAACCAGTCGGCGTTCTGGCTGAAGAGCAGGCTGCTGTTCACCCCGGGGGTGATGGTGATCAGCGTGCCGTGGCAGCTGACCTCCTCCAACCGGGCGAACCGGCCCTCGAGGCGGGCCCCGGGCGCGGTCCGGCGCGGTGAGCCGGCGGTACGGCGCGAGCGGGAGAAGGTCGAGGCGCCCGAACACGCGTAGGCGCGGCTCACGGCAGCCCGAGGCCCCGGACAGCACCCGCTGCCCGGGGCCTCGCCGCACTCCGTCGCCTACCCGGGTACGCGCCTGGTCGCGTACCCGGTTACGCACCTGGTCACGGCCCGGACAAGGCCCCGTATGGAGGCCGTCAACAATCGAACGGGCGCCGTATGGAGGGCGTCAAGAACGCCGTTGACGCTCCGTGAGCACGGTTGGCTGGACCTTGCCGGCCTCTCCGCCGGCGCCGTGCCGGCACACGTACGCGGGCCGCGGCCACCTCCGAACCACCGTGGTGGAGTCCATGTCCGATCTCATCTACGTCGTCGTCACGGTCGCCGTGTTCGGCGTCATCACCCTGATCGCGCGGGGGGTGGAGAAGCTGTGAGCGCCGAGAACGCCGCAGGTCTCGTCGTGGCCGTGGCCCTCGTCGGCTACCTCATTCTCGCGCTGATCTACCCGGAGAAGTTCTGACATGAGTTCGACTCTCGCGGGCTGGCTGCAGGTGCTCGCCCTGGTGGGCGCACTGGCCCTGTGCTACCGCCCCCTGGGTGACTACATCGCCCACACCCTCACCACCTCCAGACACCTCCGGGCCGAGAAGGCCCTGTACAAGGTGATCGGCGTGGACGCCGACGCCGACCAGCGCTGGCCGGTCTACCTGCGTTCGGTGCTGGCCTTCTCGGCGGTGTCCGTCCTCTTCCTCTACACCCTGATCCGGGTGCAGCAGTGGCTGCCGCTGGGCCTGGGCGTCGACCAGATGTCCGGCCACCAGGCGTGGAACACCGCGATCTCCTTCGTGGCCAACACCAACTGGCAGTCCTACAGCGGCGAGGCCGCGATGGGGCACCTGGCCCAGATGGCCGGTCTGGCGGTGCAGAACTTCGTCTCCGCGGCCGTCGGCATCGCGGTCGTCGCCACCCTGATCCGGGGCTTCACCCGCAACCGCACCGACCGGCTGGGCAACTTCTGGGTGGACCTCACCCGGATCAGCCTCCGGCTGCTGCTGCCGGTCGCGATCGTGTTCGCGCTGGCCCTGGTGGCCACGGGCGTGGTGCAGAACTTCCACGGCTTCCACGAGGTGGCCACGCTGGCGGGCGACCCGCAGTCGGTCCCGGGCGGGGCGGTGGCCTCGCAGGAGGTCATCAAGCTGCTGGGCACCAACGGCGGCGGCTTCTACAACGCCAACTCGGCGCACCCGTTCGAGAACCCGACCGGGCTGAGCAACTTCCTCGAGGTCTTCCTGATCCTGGTGATCCCGTTCGCACTGCCGCGGGCGTTCGGCCGGATGGTCGGCGACAACCGCCAGGGCTACGCGATCGTCTCGGTGATGGGCCTGTTCTGGGTCGCCTCGGTCGCGCTGATGACCCTGGCCGAGTCGCACCACGCGGGCACCGCCCTGCAGTCGGCGGGCGGGGCGATGGAGGGCAAGGAGCAGCGGTTCGGCATCGCGGCGTCCAGCCTGTTCGCGGCCTCGACGACGCTGACCTCGACCGGTGCGGTGAACTCCTTCCACGACTCGTACACCGCGT
This sequence comes from Kitasatospora purpeofusca, assembly GCF_034043715.1. Classification (GTDB taxonomy): domain Bacteria; phylum Actinomycetota; class Actinomycetes; order Streptomycetales; family Streptomycetaceae; genus Kitasatospora; species Kitasatospora purpeofusca_A. The sequence continues at coordinate 21,069 of NZ_JAXCLC010000093.1, forward strand.
TCGGCGGCGGGCTGACGATGTTCAACATGATGCTGGGCGAGATCGCGCCCGGCGGTGTGGGATCGGGCCTGTACGGGATGCTGGTGCTGGCGATCGTCGCGGTCTTCGTGGCCGGTCTGATGGTCGGACGCACCCCCGAGTACCTGGGCAGGAAGCTCGGCGGCCGGGAGATGAAGTTCGCCTCCCTCTACATCCTGACCACGCCGACCCTGGTGCTGGTCGGCACGGGGGTCGCGATGGCGCTGCCGGGTGAGCGGGCCGGGATGCTGAACTCGGGCGCCCACGGCTTCTCCGAGGTCCTGTACGCCTTCACCTCGGGCGCCAACAACAACGGTTCGGCGTTCGCCGGCATCACGGTGAACACCGAGTGGTACGACACCGCGATCGGTCTGGCGATGGTGTTCGGCCGGTTCCTGCCGATGGTCTTCGTCCTGGCCCTGGCCGGCTCGCTCGCCCAGCAGCAGCCGGTCCCCGCCACCCCGGGCACCCTGCCCACCCACAAGCCGCTGTTCGTGGGCCTGCTGTCGGGCGTCGTCCTGATCGTCGTCGGCCTCACCTACTTCCCGGCCCTGGCTCTCGGGCCGATCGCGGAAGGTCTCTCCTGATGTCGTCCACCATGACCGAAGAATCCGAGTGGGCCGAGAAGCCGGCCCCGCAGCCGGAGACGTCGCCCGCCGAGGTGCCGCACAGAGTGTCCGGCGGCCTGCTGGACCCCAAGCTGATCGTGGCGTCCCTGCCGGACGCGGTGAAGAAGCTCGACCCCCGGGTGATGGTCAAGAACCCGGTGATGTTCGTGGTCGAGGTCGGCTCGGTCGTCACCACGGTCGCCGCGGTGGCCGACCCCACCGTGTTCGCCTGGTCGATCACGGTGTGGCTCTGGCTGACCACGGTCTTCGCCAACCTGGCCGAGGCCGTCGCCGAGGGCCGGGGCAAGGCGCAGGCGGACACCCTGCGCCGGACCAAGACCGACACCACGGCCCGCCGCCTCACCGACTGGCCGCGTTCGCGGGCCGAGGAGGAGGTCGCCGGTACCGCGCTGCGGCTCGGCGACCACGTGGTGGTCGAGGCCGGACAGACCATCCCCGGGGACGGTGACGTCGTCGAGGGCGTGGCCTCCGTCGACGAGTCGGCGATCACGGGCGAGTCCGCGCCGGTGATCCGGGAGTCGGGCGGCGACCGCTCCGCCGTGACCGGTGGCACCAAGGTGCTGTCGGACCGGATCGTGGTGAAGATCGCCTCGGAGCCCGGCAAGTCCTTCATCGACCGGATGATCGCCCTGGTCGAGGGCGCCGCCCGGCAGAAGACGCCGAACGAGATCGCGCTCAACATCCTGCTGGCCTCGCTGACCATCGTCTTCCTGGTGGCGGTCGTCACCCTCCAGCCGATGGCCACCTACGCCGGTGCCCCGCAGTCGATGATCGTGCTGGTCGCGCTGATCGTGGCGCTGATCCCGACCACCATCGGCGCGCTGCTCTCGGCGATCGGCATCGCCGGCATGGACCGGCTGGTCCAGCGCAACGTGCTGGCGATGTCGGGCCGCGCCGTCGAGGCGGCGGGCGACGTCAACACCCTGCTGCTCGACAAGACCGGCACCATCACCCTCGGCAACCGCCAGGCCGCCGAGTTCCAGCCGGCCGAGGGCGTGGGCATCGGGGACCTCGCGGACGCCGCCCAGCTGTCGTCCCTGGCGGACGAGACGCCGGAGGGCCGCTCGATCGTCGTCCTCGCGAAGACGGAGTACGGTCTGCGGGCCCGCGCCCAGGGCGAGCTGACGCACGCCACCTGGGTGCCGTTCACCGCGCAGACCCGGATGTCGGGCGTCGACCTCGACGAATCAGAAGGTGTGGAGCGCAGCGACTCGGACAAGGGTGGCGGCGGGCGACGGGCGGGCGGCGTCCACTCGGTGCGCAAGGGCGCGGCGGGTTCGGTCACCAACTGGGTCACCGAGAACGGCGGAACGGTCGGCGAGGACGTCGCCGCCCTGGTCGACGGCATCTCCGGCGCCGGTGGCACCCCTCTGCTCGTCGCCTCCCGGATCGGCACCGCGGCCCCGAAGGCCCTGGGTGTCATCCACCTCAAGGACGTGGTGAAGGAGGGCATGCGGGAGCGGTTCGACGAGCTGCGCCGGATGGGCATCAGGACCGTCATGATCACCGGTGACAACCCGCTGACCGCCCGGGCGATCGCGGAGGAGGCGGGCGTGGACGACTTCCTCGCCGAGGCCACCCCCGAGGACAAGATGGCCCTGATCAAGAAGGAGCAGGCCGGCGGCAAGCTGGTCGCGATGACGGGCGACGGCACCAACGACGCCCCCGCCCTCGCCCAGGCCGACGTCGGTGTCGCGATGAACACCGGGACCATGGCGGCCAAGGAGGCCGGCAACATGGTCGACCTGGACTCCAACCCGACCAAGCTGATCGAGATCGTCGAGATCGGCAAGCAGCTCCTGATCACCCGCGGCGCGCTGACCACCTTCTCCATCGCCAACGACGTCGCCAAGTACTTCGCGATCATCCCGGCGATGTTCGCGGCGGTCTACCCGGGCCTGGACAAGCTCAACATCATGCAGCTGCACAGCCCCCAGTCCGCCATCACCTCGGCGATCATCTTCAACGCCCTGGTCATCGTCGGCCTGATCCCGCTGGCCCTGCGCGGGGTGAAGTACCGTCCGTCCGACGCCAGTTCGCTGCTGCGTCGCAACATCGGGGTCTACGGCCTCGGCGGCCTGGTCGTCCCGTTCGTCGGCATCAAGCTGATCGACCTGGTCGTCCAGTTCGTCCCCGGCCTGAGCTGAGAGAGGAGAAACGCATCATGTCCAAGCCCCTGCCCACCGCCGTCCGCACCCACCTCACCGCGCTGCGCGCCCTGCTGGTCCTGACGGTGCTCCTCGGCATCGCCTACCCGCTGCTGGTCACCGGCATCTCCCAACTGGCCTTCGCGGACAAGGCGAACGGCTCGATCGTCAAGGCCGACGGCAAGGAGGCCGGCTCCAGCCTGCTGGGCCAGAACTTCAACCTCCCCGAGCAGAACCCGGACGACCCGGACGAGGCCCCCCGCCCCGACCCGCGGTGGTTCCAGCCCCGTCCGGGCGCCTACGACCCCAAGGCCTCGGGTGCCTCCAACCTGGGCCCTGGCAGCGAGGACCTCGCCAAGAACATCGAGGACCGCCGCCAGGCCGTCGCCGCGTTCGACGGCGTCGACCCGGCGAGCGTCCCGGTGGACGCCCTCACCGCCTCCGGCTCCGGCCTGGACCCGCACATCTCCACCGCCTACGCCCAGGAGCAGGTCGAGCGGGTCGCCAAGGCCCGCGACCTGCCGGCGGACACCGTCCGCGAGCTGGTCGACCGGAACACCGACGGCCGCCCACTGGGCTTCCTCGGACAGCCGGGCGTCAACGTCGTCCTGCTCAACCAGGCGCTGGCGGCGCAGAAGTGACGACAGATCGGCCGAACAGCTGAGGCGGGCCGGTCCGGTCCGGGGCGGGTGCCCCGGGCCGGACCGGCCCGCCGTCCGTCCCCCCGTACGACGCAGAAGACGAAAGAGCAGCGCCCATGGCCCGCGACCTCACCCCCGGCACCGGCCACCGACGCGGCCGGCTGAGGGTGTACCTCGGTTCCGCTCCCGGTGTCGGCAAGACCTACCGGATGCTGGACGAGGCACGGCGCAGACAGGACCGGGGCGCGGACGTCGTGGTCGGCTGGATCGAGTGCCACGGGCGCCGCCACACCGAGGCGATGCTCGACGGTCTGGAGGTCGTGCCGGGCGTCCACCGCGCCTACCGGGACACCGACTTCGAGGAGATGGACCTCGACGCGCTGCTCGCCCGCCGCCCGGCCGTCGCGCTGGTCGACGAACTCGCCCACACCAACGTCCCCGGCGGGCGCCACGGCAAGCGCTGGCAGGACGTCGAGGAACTGCTGGACGCCGGGATCGACGTCATCACCACGGTCAACATCCAGCACCTGGAGTCGTTGAACGACGTGGTCCGGAAGATCACCGGCATCCCGCAGCGCGAGACCGTCCCCGACGAGGTGGTCCGCCGCGCCGACCAGATCGAACTCGTCGACATGGCCCCCCAGGCGCTGCGCCGCCGGATGGCCCACGGCAACGTCTACAAGGCGGAGAAGGTGGACGCCGCGCTCTCCCACTACTTCCGGGTCGGCAACCTCACCGCCCTGCGCGAGCTCGCCCTGCTGTGGGTGGCCGGGCGGGTCGACGAGGGCCTGCGCGACTACCGGGCCAGCCACAACATCGACCGGGTCTGGGAGACCCGCGAACGCGTCGTGGTCGCCCTCACCGGCGGCCCCGAGGGCGAGACCCTGATCAGACGCGCCGCCCGCATCTCCCGCCCGTCGCCCGCCACCACCCTCGACCGCGACGTCCCGCGCCGCCCCTCCCTCCGCACCGCCGGCGGCGACCTGCTCGCCGTCCACATCACCCGCAGCGACGGCCTGGCCGGAGCCTCCTCCGGCGCCCTCGCCCAGCAGCGGCAACTCGTCGAGAGCCTCGGCGGCAGCTACCACGTGGTCGTCGGCGACGACATCCCCACCTCACTGCTCGCCTTCGCCCGCGCCCACAACGCCACCCAGCTCGTCCTCGGCACCAGCCGCCGCGGCCGGACCGCCCGCTTCCTCACCGGCCCCGGCATCGGCGAGACCACGGTGGACGCCTCCGAGGACATCGACGTCCACATGGTCACCCACGAGTTCACCGGCCGGGGCCGGCTGCCCGCCCTCGGCCGGCGCCACTCCCGGCGCCGCACCGTCGCCGGCTTCCTGGCCGGACCGATCGTGCCCTCGCTGCTGACCCTGGTGCTGTCCCAGTTCCACGACACCGTCAACCTCACCACCGACGCCCTGATGTTCCAGCTCGGCGTCGTCGTGGTCGCCCTGCTCGGCGGCGCCACCTCGGCCCTGCTGGCCTCGCTGGTCGCCTCGGTGCTGCTGAACTACTTCTTCATCCCGCCCGTCCACACCTTCACCATCGGCGAGACCAACAACATCATCGCCCTGGTGGTCTTCGCGGCCGTCGCGCTGACCGTCTCCACCGTGGTCGACCACGCGACCCGCCTCACCGCCCGGGCCGCCCGCGCCACCGCCGAGGCCGAGACCCTCTCCACCCTGGCCGGCAGCGTCCTGCGCGGCGCCGACGCCCTGCCCGCCCTGCTGGAGAAGTCCCGTACCGCCTTCGGCATGAGTTCCGTGGCCCTGCTGGGCCGCACCGGCGGCGAGGTCCTCGCCTCCTGCGACACCACCGCCACCGCGGCGGGGGACGCCGACGGCGGCGGTGCCGCCCCGGGCCACGCCCCCGTCACCGGCACCGCCGTCAGCACCGACGCCCCCATCACCACCGAGGTGCCCGTCGGCGCCGACGCCGTCCTCGTCCTCACCGGCCGCCGGCTGCCCGCCGCCGACCAGCGCGTCCTCACCGCCTTCGCCGCCCACGTCGCCGCCGCCCTGGAACGCGACCGCCTCGCCGTCGTCGCCGCCGAGGTCGAACCCATCAAGGCCGCCGACCGGATGCGCACCGCGCTGCTCGCCGCCGTCAGCCACGACCTGCGCACCCCGCTCGCCGCCGCCCTCGCCTCGGTCGGCTCACTGCGCAGCCCCGACGTCGAGTTCTCCCCCGAGGACCAGGCCGAACTCCTCGCCACCGCCGACGAGTCCCTCGTCAAACTCACCCGGCTGGTGGACAACCTGCTCGACATGAGCCGCCTCCAGGCCGGCGCGCTCACCCTCCACCTCGCCGAGACCCACCTCGACGAGATCCTGCCCCGCGCCCTCGACTCGCTCGCCGACCCGTACGCGCCCGTCCAGCCGCTCGACCTGGAGACCGTCCCGCCGGTGCTCGCCGACCCGCCGCTGCTGGAGCGCGTCCTCGCCAACGTCATCACCAACGCCCTGCGGTACAACGCCCCCGGCGCGCCGGTCCTGGTCGCGGCCAGCCATCACGCCGGACGGGTCGAACTGCGGGTGATCGACCGCGGCCCCGGCATCGCCCCCGAGGACCGCGACCGGGTGTTCCTGCCGTTCCAACGCCTCGGCGACACCGACAACACCACCGGCGTCGGCCTCGGCCTCGCCCTCTCCCGCGGCCTCGCCGAGGCCATGGACGGCAGCCTGGAGGTCGAGGACACCCCCGGTGGCGGCACCACCATGCTGCTCACCCTGCCCGCCGCCCCGGTCCGGCCCCTGCCCGTCGATCCCGCGACCGCCGATCCCGCGACCGTCGATCCCGCGACCGTCGATCCCGCGACCGCCGATCCTGCGCGCACCGGTCCCACGCCCGCCCAGTACCAGTACCCCGGGGAGGCCCCCGAATGAGCGAGATCCTCGTCGTCGACGACGAGCCGGCGCTGCTGCGCACCCTGCGGATCAACCTCGGTGCCCGGCAGTACGCCGTCCGCACCGCCGCCACCGGCGGCGAGGCCCTGGACCGCGCCGCCAGGACCGCCCCCGACGCCGTCCTGCTGGACCTCGGCCTGCCCGACCTCGACGGCATGGACGTCATCCGCGGCCTGCGCAGCCGCAGCGCGGTGCCGATCATCGTGCTCTCCGGCCGGGCCGACGCCGCCGACCGGATCGGCGCGCTGGACGCCGGCGCCGACGACTACCTCACCAAGCCGTTCCTGATGGACGAGTTGCTGGCGCGGCTGCGTGCCGTACTGCGCCGCCCGCCGGTCACCGTCGGCGCCGCGGCGCCCGCGCCGGTGATCGGCGACCACACCGTGGACCTCGCCGCCACCACCGTGACCGGGCCGGACGGCCCGGTGCGGCTCACCCCGACCGAGTGGCGGATCCTGGCCCTGCTGCTGGCCCACCCCGGCCGGCTGGTGCCCGGGCGGCGGATCCTGAGCGAGGTCTGGGGCCCGGCCCACCAGGAACGGGGCAACTACCTGCGGGTCTACCTGGCCGGCCTGCGGCGGAAGCTGGAGCGCGACCCGGCCCGGCCGCGCCATCTGATCACCGAGCCGGGGATCGGCTACCGCTACGAGCCCTGAACCGGTGCTGGACGAGGCACCGGGACCGCCGGATGCGTCAAAGGCCCGTCAGGAGCGGCCGCCCCGGCGCCAACAGGGCGTCAAGAGCGGCCGGCGCGACCGTCCGGCGGCATAGCGTCGGTGGTGAGGGAGCGGCCCCGCTCCGTGGGGGATGCCTGGGGCCGCTCCGCCGCTCCGGCGGTCACCCAGGTGGGGGAGGGGGGGGGGGGGGGGGGGGGGGGGCCCGCGGCCCCCCCCCCCCCCGGGGGCCCCCC
>NZ_JAXCLC010000094.1:0-27906 GCF_034043715.1 Kitasatospora purpeofusca
CAACTCGCTGGCGTCTTCTGCGGCTTGAGGCCCCGTCCGACGTTTCAAACTCTAGCCGACCCCCGCTCCGAAAAGCGAATCCGGCCGCAACCCCCACAAATGGACACGACAAACAAACCCGAAGCCGGGTGACGATGTTATTTCCAGAGGATTGGCCGCCTCGGGACCGTCCGCGCTCTTGCGTGTCCGGTGCTCCCTGCCAGGCGACTGGGCGACAGTACTCCGCCCGCGCGCCCAGAACAAATCGCGCCCGGCCGGCCAGGCCGGTCCGCTGTCACATTCCCGCACCGGCCCGCGTCAGGGGTGCAGAACCGACCGGCCTTCCCGAGGAGCGCTCCATGAACCCGTTCGCCCGCGCCGCATCCGTCGCGGCGCTGACCGCCGCCCTGTCCGTCACCGCCACCTCCGTCCCCGCTTCCGCCTCCACCACCGCCACCGGGGGCGCGCCCTCGGCTCACCCGCAGGGCTGGTCGGCCGCGTGGTCCGCGCCGATGATGCGGCCCTCCGCGGCGCCGTGGTTCCGGACCTGGGCCGTGCAGGGCTTCGACCACCAGTCGGTGCGGCAGGTGGTGCGGCTCGGCACGGGGGGCGAGGCCGTCCGGTTCCGGCTGTCCAATCTCTACGGGACGACGCCGCTGCGGCTGAGCGGGGCCAGTGCCGGCCGGGCCGCCGACGGGGCGGCCGTCGTCCCGGGGACGGTACTGCCGTTGCGTTTCGGGCAGCGGGACTCCGTCGTCGTCCCCGTGGGCGGAGAGGTCCTCAGCGATCCGGTGCCGCTGCCGGTGGCGGCCCGCGACCGGGTGGCGCTGACCCTCTGGTTCGACGGCCCGACCGGCCCGGCCACCTATCACCAGCTGTCCATGACCACCACCTACCGGGCCGACGGCGACCACCGCGGTGACACCGGCGCGGCGGCGTTCACCGATGCCGTCCGCCCCGGGTACGGCTCCTGGTACTACCTGGGCGGGGTCGAGGTCACCGGTGGGCGGCCCGTGGGCAGGGCGGTGGTGGCGTTCGGCGAGTCCACCACCGACGGGTTCGGCGCCACCGTCGACGGCGACGACCGCTACCCCGACCTCCTCGCCGAGCGGCTCGTCGACGCCGGTCGGCCCCGCCCGGTGCTCAACGCCGGCATCGGCTCGAACAAGATGCTCGCCGATTCCGCCTGCGCCGGGGACAGCGCCCTGAGCCGCTTCCGACGCGATGTGCTCGACCGGCCGAACGTCGGCACCGTGATCGTCTCCCACGGCGTGAACGACATCCTCCGCAGCGGCGACCAGATCTGCGGCGTGGACCGCGACGACCCGCCGGTGACCCTCCAGCGGCTGATCGACGCCCATCGCGCCCTGATCCGGGCCGCCCACGCCCATGGCGTCAAGGCCGTCGGCGCGACCCTGATGCCCTTCGGCGGCGCACCGTTCTGGACCGCGCGGACCGACGGGCTGCGCCGCGATCTGAACGAGTGGATCCGCACCTCCGGCGCGTACGACGCGGTGGCCGACTTCGACCACGCCATCGACCCCGAGGGCACCGGCGCGATCCCGGACGGCTACCACGCCGGCGACCACCTCCACCCCGGACCGCTCGGATACCGCGTGATGGCGGACAGCATCGACCTCGACAGCCTGGGCTGACCCACCTCGGCCGGCGGGGCGGACACCCCCGCGGCCGGGGCGGCGAGGGCGGCCACCCCCGCGACCACGGCCCGTCAGGTGGGGCGGAGGGCCTCGGTGAGGCGGTCGGCCGCCTCGACGACCGTCTGCGAGAGAAGGGCGCCGGGGTGGCGGGTGAGCCGTTCGATCGGACCGGAGACCGTGACGGCGGCCACCACCCGGTTGGCCGGGCCCCGGACCGGCGCGGAGACCGACGCGACCCCGAGTTCGCGTTCGCCGATCGACTGGGCCCAGCCGCGGCGCCGGACCCCGCTCAGCGCCGTCGCCGTGAAGCGGGCTCCCTGGAGGCCCCGGTGGAGCCGCTCGGGCTCCTCCCAGGCCAGCAGGACCTGGGCGGCGGCGCCGACCTTCATCGGAAGGGCGACCCCCACCGGGACGGTGTCGCGCAGGCCGGACAGGCGCTCGGCGGCGGCCACGCAGATCCGGACGCCGCCCTGCCGGCGGTAGAGCTGGGCGCTCTCCCCGCTGACGTCGCGCAGCCGGGCGAGGACGGGGCCGGCGGCGGCCAGCAGCCGGTCCTCCCCGGCGGCGGCCGAGAGCTCGCCGAGCCGGGGGCCGAGGATGAACCGGCCCTCCACGTCCCGGGCGACCAGCCGGTGCTGTTCGAGTGCGACCGCGAGCCGGTGCGCCGTCGGCCGGGCCAGGCCGGTCACGGCGACGAGTCCGGCCAGGGTGGCCGGACCGGCCTCCAGCGTGGCGAGGATCGAGGTGACCTTGTCGAGCACGCCGACGCCGCTCGTGTTCTCCATGGATGTCTCCGTCTCAGATCCCGTGAGCCACCCCGGGGCGCGCTCACGGAGGCCCCCTGGGTGGGGAGCCAGGGGGTGGTCAGCGAGGGCGAGCCGCAGAAGTGGGCCGAGTGCCTGCGCCGGGCACGAGACGGGTACGCGAAAGGTCCGGGACGGGAAGCGCCCGGGGGAAGGACAGCACAGAGAGCACCGTGTCTCCTCATCTTTCCCGCGCCACATTGGCGACAGGCCGGAGTTGGCACTGATCCCGGACGGCACGGCGCGTACTTCGGACGCCGGGTCGGACGGGGAGCTGCCGGGGCTTCGTAGGGCCGGTCCCTCCACCCCTCTGGATGATTCGCGAGGAACGATACAAGACTCCTCCGGCCACCTGCCAAGCCCCCGGTGCCTGAGCTGCGGTCGGACGGGGCCGTCGGCGGCCCCGGCGCTGTCGGTGCGGTGTCCTACAGTCGGGCCGTATGACGACCCTGATCACCGAGGGCGGCCCGGTCACGGCCGATGCGACGGTCACCCGCATCGGCGGCGTGCCGCTCGCCCCGCCCGGCACCGCCTGGCCGTCCTGTGCCGACTGCGGCGGCCCGCTGCAGTTCCTCGCGCAGTTCGTGCTGGACGGGTCGGGCGCCGCCGTCACCGGAGGTCCGGGGCAGCAGGACCGGCTGCTGGCGCTGTTCGCCTGCCAGAACCGTCCGGGTGTCTGTCAGGACTGGGAGGCCCGCTCGGGTGCCAACCTCGCGCTGATCCTCCCGGCCCAAGGGCTGGCGCCGATCCCCCTACCGGTGCCGTCCGATCCCGACGAGGGCGAGCCCGACGACGAGTCCGACGAGTCCGACGAGGACGACGTCCTGCTCCTCGGCGCCACCCGCGCCGCCGAGCCCCAACTCCTCCCGGAAGCCCAGAACTTCGACAGCGCCCGCGCCGCCTGGGCGGCACGGACCGGCCGCCCCCGGAACCACGTCCTCGGGCAGCTCAACGGCACACCGGCCTGGCTCCAGTACGACCAGACACCGAACTGCGCGACCTGCGCGGAGCCGATGCGGCTCGCCGTCCAGCTCCAGGAGGGGCCCGATCACCTCACGGCCATGAACTTCGGCAGCGGCCGGGCCTACGCCTTCACCTGCTCCCCCTGCGCCGACGCGGCGTTCCTCTGGCAGTGCTGAGCCCCGGGGCCCCGGCCGGGTACCGCCGGGGGCTCACTCCGCCAGGACGGTGGCGATCCGGCGGATCAGCTCGCGGCTCCGCGCCCGGTCGGCGGTGTCCACGACCGTCAGCACCTCCGGGTTCGCGGCCGCCCACAGCATCGCGACATGGACGAGCAGGGCGAACAGGACCTGGGGCTCGAACCGGGTCGAGACCCGGCCGTCCGCCTGCCCCCGGGCGATGTCGGCGCTGCGCCCGCGCACCTCGGCGACCGCGAGCTCGTTGAGGGCGTCGCCGTGCTCCAGCCGCTGCCAGGTGATGATCCGGGGCAGGTCCGGGTACTCGGCGTAGAGGTCGCCCAGGCCGGCCGCGAACCCGGGCAGGTCGTCCACGTCGAGCGGCACGCTCACCACGATCTGCTCGACCAGCTCGTTCCATACCGCGTCGAAGAGACCGGCCTTGTTCCCGAAGTAGTGGTAGATCTGCGCCTTGTTGCTCCGCGCGGCGGCGGCGATGCGGTCGACGCGCGCGCCGTTCAGGCCGTGCGCGGCGAACTCGGCCCGGCCGGCCGCGATGAGTCTCCGCTTGGTGGCTTCGGCGTCGCGCTCCATGCACCCCTGCTCCTAACTAACCGTTTACTTGACAGGTTCACCAGGGCCACAATGTAATCAACCGACCGTCCAGTCGAATACGGCCGCGGTCGCGCGCCTTCGGGGCAGGGGAGGGAACCGGGCGTGGAACCGGGCACGGTGATGGTCGGTCGGGACGGCGAGCGGACGCGGCTGTCCGCGTTCGTCCGGGCCCCCGACGGGCAGGCCCTGGTCCTCAGGGGCGAGGCGGGCGTCGGCAAGAGCACCCTGCTCGACCTCGCGGCGCGGCTCGCGGCCGAGGACGGGCAACTGGTCGTCCGCGCCACCGGGGTCGAGGCGGAGAGCGGGCTGCCGCACGCCGGGCTGCACCAGCTCCTCTACCCGCTGCTCCCGGACGCCGGCCGACCCGACGGTCCCTCCGGCCACACCGACCCCTCCAGCCACACCGACCGTTCAGGCCGGCCCGACCAGCACCGGCCCGACCAGCACCGACCCGACCAGCACCGGCCCGGCGCCCCTGGGCTGAACGCCACCGCCCGTGCCGCCTTCGACGCGGTCTTCGGGCGGCCCGACGGTCCGCCACCGCCGGTCATGGCACTCGGCATCGCCGTACTCGACCTGCTGTCCTGGACGGCGTCGGAGGGCCGCCCGCTGCTGCTCGTCCTCGACGACGGCCAGTGGCTGGACGAGGCCAGCGCCGAGGTGTGCGGATTCGTCGGCCGCCGGCTGGCCGGCCGCCCCGGGGTCAAGCTCCTGGTGGCCGTCCGAGCCGACACCGCCTCGCGGTTCGACACCGCGGCGCTGCCGGAGGCGCCGGTCGGCGCGCTCGCCGACGCGGACGCCACCCGTCTGCTGGACCTGCACCACCCGGAGCTCGGGCGGCAGGTCCGCGGGCTGGTCCTGGAACAGGCCGGCGGCAACCCGCTCGCCCTGCTGGAGCTGCCCGCCCACCTCGTCGGCGGACCCGGCGACCGGGCCGCCCAGGACCTTCTCGGCCTGCACGGCGTACCGCTCCCGAGGCGGATCCAGGAGGTCTACGCCGCCCGCCTCGCCCGCCTCGGCGACACCGTCCGGGCGGAACTGCTCCGCGGCGCCCTCGACGGAGCGGCGGCCCGGCCGGGCGACGGCCCGGCACCGGTCGCGCGCTACCGCATGCGCGAGGTCGACGAGGCCGTCGCGTGCGGCCTGCTGGTCGTCGAGCCGGCCACCGGCGAGCCCGCCTTCCGGCACCCGCTGGTGCGGTCGAGCGTCGTCCAGCTCGCCACGCCGGACCAACGCCGCTCCGCCCACCGGGTGCTGGCGCAGCTGCACCGGGAGTACCCCGAACGGCGCGCCATCCATCTGGCGGCCGCCACCGTCGACCCCGAGGAGGGCGTCGCCGCCGACCTGGAGGCCGCCGCCCGGTCGGCGACCCGGCGCGGCGGCGCGCGGATGGCCGTCTCCTGGCTGACCCGCGCCGCCGAACTGAGCGAGACCCGGGTCGACCGGTCCAGGCGGCTCGGGGAGGCGGCGTACGTCGCCGGACAGGCGGACCACCTCGGCCGGGCGCGCAGCCTCGCGCTGGCCGCCGCCCCCGGCACGGACGAGAGCCCCGCCGCCGTCCTCGCCGACTCCTACCTGGCGCTGTACCGGGAGGGTGAGGTCAGAGCCACCCACCGCCGGATCGTCGCGGCCGTCGAGCGGCTCCGGGACTCCCCCGACCGGCCCGGCCGTCATGACCGGTATGACCGGCATGACCAGTTCGACCACCGCCACCGTCCCGACCGCCCCGACGAGGTACTCGACCGACTCGTCAGCCTCCTGCTCGCCGTCAGCCAGTACGCCGGGAACGGCGCCACCTGGCAGCGCACCCACGAGGTCCTCGCCTCCCTCGGCGACCTCGCCACCGAGCGCGCGTGGATGTACGGCAGCACCTGGAGCGACGTCCTCCGGCACGGCGCAGGATGGTCCCGGCGGGTGGAGCTGGCGGCCTCGGCCGGCCTGGAGGACCAGGACCCGTGGGACGTCACCCGGCTCGCCGTGTCCGCCTACCACCTCGACGTCCTGAGCCCGCTGCGCCCGTACCTGGAACGCGTCGTGGACCGCGAACTCGACACGGGCGCCATGTCCAGCGGCATCGTCATGCTGCACCTGGTCCTGCTCGACCAGCTGGCGCTCGGCCAGTGGGACGCCGCCGAACGCACCGGACACCGCGCCCTCGCCCTGGCCACCGAACGCGGCCACGGCCTCTTCGCCCACCAGACCCGGGCCTACCTCGCCCAACTCGCCGCCGTACGCGGCCGGACGGCGGAGGCCCGCGAGCTGCAGGCGGCCGTCGACGCGTGGGCCCGGCCGCGCGGCGTCGAATTCCTCACCCAGATCGCCGACGCCGTCGGCGCCACCGCCGCACTCGGCGCCGGGGACTACGAGACCGCGTTCCTCCACGCCATCGGCATCACGGCACCGGGAGCGTTCCGGCCCTACGCCTACCAGGCCTCCCGGACCCTGCTCGACCTCGTCGAGGCGGCCCTGCACACCGGCCGCGCCGAACAGGCCCGGGCCCACGCGCTGGCCGCGAGGGACGCCGGCCTGCCCGATCTCTCCCCCCGGCTGGCCCTGATCACCCACGGCGCCCTGGCGATGACGGCCGAGGACGACACCAAGGCCGCGGCCCACTACGCCCGCGCCCAGACCCACCCGGCCGCCGAGCGCTTCCCGTTCGAACTGGCCCGGATCCGGCTCGCCCACGGCATCGGCATCCGCCGCCTCCACGGCGCCGCGGCCGCCCGCCTCCCCCTCACCCAGGCCGCCAGGGCCTTCGACCGCCTCGGCGCCCCCGCCTGGGCCGCGCGCGCCCACGCCGAACTCCGGGCCGCCGGTGTCGCACCCCGCGCCCCCGCCCCTGCCCCGCTACCGCTGACCTGGCAGGAACGCCGCGTCGCCGAACTCGCCGCCGGCGGCCTGACCAACAAGGAGATCGGCGAACAGATGCGCCTCTCCCCCCGCACCGTAGGCGCCCACCTCTACCGCGCCTTCCCCAAACTGGGCATCACCACCCGCGCCGCCCTCCGCGACGCCCTGACCCGCATCTCCGACCCGACCCCGACGCCCTGACCCGGTCCGACCCGCTGACCCCGGTCCGACGCGTTCCGGCCCGTTCCGACCCGTTCCGACCCGTTGCGGTCAGCTCGGACCGGTGCCGAAGGACCGCAGCACATAGGCATCGCCGCCCGACGACGGGTCGGACAGCTTCTGGAGCACGAACGCCACCGAGCCGGACCGGAGGAGCGGGCTGTCGGTCGGAGTCCCACCGCCGGCCGTGAAGGCCGCGTCGACCCGCGGTTTCATGCCGTCAAGCCAGTCCTTGGCGGCCGCCGGCCGGGCTGCCGGGTGGTCCAGGCCGGCGCAGTCCCGGAGGAAGGCGGCCTGCTTCGCGGCGCTGACGGTGGCCTGGCAGGTCAGGGACATCAGCTCGCCGTCGAAGTCCCAGACCGCGGCGATCCACAGCGCGGTGTCCCCGTGCCGCACGACGCCGGAGGAGTGCCAGCCTGGCGGCCGGCCGGGGAAGTCGATCCGCTCCCGGTCCTTCGGAGGGATGCCCCAGGTGGCGGCGAGGCGGCTCAGGTAGGCCCGGCCGGTGTATCCGGGCCCGATCACCTGGCTCGTGACCTCCGGAGCAGCGGCGGCGGCCGTCGGCTCGGTGGGCCGGTCCTCCGGACCCCGCACCGCCGGGGCGGAGGTGGACGGCACCGCCGCGCTCGTCGGGGGCGGCGCCGGCAGATCCGGGCCCGAACGGTCCGAGGCCGGGCTTCCAGCGCTCGGGAGCGAGCATCCGGCCAGGGCGAGGAGCACCGCTCCGGCCACAGCCACCCACGCCGGCGCACGGCCGCGCCGTGCCGAACACCACGACACGCCGTTCCCACCGCCTGCCACTCCAGGAGAACCGCCGGCGTAGCCCACCACCGCCCCGCCGCACCGCGCATTGCCGTCGGCCGGACGACGAACCCAACTGCCTTGGGTGCAGCGCCTCGTGGACGTCAGCCGAGTTCCTCGGCGAGGCCGACGACGATGCCCTCGGGGCCGCGGACGTAGCAGAGCCGGTAGACGTTCTCGTACTGCACGATCTCGCCGACGAGTTCGCCGCCCCGGGTGCGCAGCCGGGCGACGACGTCCTCGATGTCGTCGACGGCGAACATGACGCGGCGCAGGCCGAGCGTGTTCGCCGGGGCGTCCTTCGGTTCGGGGGCGATCGCCTTGGGCCGGTGGAACCTGGCCAGTTCCACCCGGCCGGGGCCGTCCGGGACCCGCAGCATCGCGATGTCCTGGCGGACGTCGTGGAGTCCGATGACACGCTCCGCCCCGGGCCAGTCCAGCGGCCCCGATCCTTCCAGTTCCATCCCGAGTTCGACGAAGAACGCGACGACGGCGTCGAGGTCCTCGACGACGATGAGGACGTTGTCCATGCGCCGGATCGCCATGCGGGGGCCTCCTGGGGTGCTGTGCGGTGCGGCGGTGCGGGTGCGGGTGCAGCGGTGCGGGTGCGGCCACGGTAGCCGCTGTGCCGGGGCGGTGCCGGGGCAGGGCCACCCGTTCGGACGCACCGCGCGCCCGTCGCACCGGCCGCCCGGTCCGGTCGGCCCCGACTGGCCCCGACCGGCCCCGGCCGGGGCGCGGAAGTCCGGGGCACGCCCGAGGCTGGAGTGGGCTCCGGCCCCGGCGGTTTCCGTCATGGCTCGACATCGACGCAGGAGGACCTCATGACGACCAAGGCCAGCATCGTCTTCGCCCACGGACTGTGGGCCGACGGCTCGTGCTTCAACAAGCTCGTCCCCACACTCCAGGCCGAGGGCCACACGGTGGCGAGTTCGCAGCACGGCCTCGACTCGCTGGAGGGCGACGTCGCGTGCGTCACCCGCTCCATCGACCACGTGCCCGGCCCGGTGGTGCTCGTCGGGCACTCCTACGGCGGCACCCTGATCACCAAGGCCGGCGTCCACGACCGCGTGGGCGCGCTGGTCTACATCGCGGCGCTCGCCCCCGACGAGGACGAGACCTCGCAGGACCAGCAGGACAAGTTCGCCGGAACCCCCGTCTTCGAGCGCCTCGACATCTCCGGCGGCCGCATCTGGCTCACCGAGGCGGGCCTCGGCGACTTCTGCGGCGATCTGCCGGAGGAGGAGCAGAAGCTCGTCCTCGCGACGGGCGCCGTGCCCGTCCCGGACCTGTTCAGCCAGCAGGTCCCCGGCACCGCCTGGCGCACGAAGCCGAGTTGGTACATCGTCGCGAACAACGACCGCACGGTGAACCCCGACCTGGAGCGGGCGGCGGCGGAACGCATGGGCGCGAAGACCTACGCCGTCGACAGCAGCCACGTGCCCATGCTGTCGCACCCGGACTTCGTGCTCGACGTCATCCGCGACGCGGCGCGGAGCCTCGCGGCGTAGCGCCCGGCCCCCGGACCGCGGGAGCCTCACGGACGACGGGCCCCACCCGCGGGTGCGGGAGTCAGCCCGCCCGCACCTGGCGCTCCGGCCGGCCGGTCCCCGGGTCGAGCGCGACCACGAACACCTCACCGCCCCAGGTCGCGAGCCGGAGCCGGTCCGGGCCGTCCCACTGCGCCGAGGCCAGCGCGTTGTCGGTGGCGTCACCGTTGAAGAAGCCGACCGGCCACCGCCGCGCGGTCAGCCCGGAGCCCTCGTCCACGGAGACCCACCACAGCGGGTCGATCATCGCGGCGCCCTCATGGATCACCAGGCTGCGGTCCGGCCGGCCCGGCGCCGGCCGGTCCGCGGTCTTCTCCGGCATGTCGTCGAAGAGCAGCAGCGCGATGGGTGAGATCAGCAGCGCGCCACCGAGGAGCAGGGTCATCAGCAGTGCCCTGGTCGGCACGGAGCGGATCCCGATCAGGATCGCGAGGGCGAGCAGCAGCCCGACCAGGGCACCGAGAGGCAGCGGGTGGTCGAAGACCTCGATGACCACCACCAGCCCTCCGTACCGGGCGGCGCGCATGCCCGCGTACGTCAGCGCGACCAGCAGCGCGGCAAGCACGAGCAGTCCGAGCGCGACGGACCGGCGCCCGCCGCGCGACCGGCGGCGCCGAGCCGGGAGCACGGCCACCGGCGGCGCCGCCTCCGGCTCACGGACCGGCTCGGCTCCTCGGTCGGCCGCCCGCCGTGCTCGCGCGCTGTCCCGTGCTCGCGTGCTGTCCCGTGCTCGCGTGCTGTCCCGTCCCCGCCCACTGTCCCGCCCCCCGGTCATGACGCCCCGTCGCGTCGGTCGATCCCGGCGGCGAGGCTATCGGGGGGCCGGTGCCGGGGGTCGGTCGCGGTCGGGGGCGAACGGCCCCTCGTCGAGGAAGCGGCGCAGGAGGCGGGCGAAGGTCCGGGCCTCCGCGGGCGGCCAGCCGGCGAGGGAGGTCTCGATGTCGGCGGCCAGTCGGCGGCGGGTCACGGCGACGGTGTCGTGACCGTCCCCGGTGAGCGCGAGCAGTGTCGCGCGGCCGTCGGCCGGGTCGGGGCGGCGTTCGAGCAGGCCGGTCCGTTCCAGGCGGTCGGCGCGGCGGGTGACGGTGGTGCGGTCGAGCCCGACCTCTCGGCCGAGGTCGGCGGCGCTGAGGGGGCCGGTGCGGGCGAGGCCGCTGAGGAGCGGGTAGGTGAGGGCGTCGACGCCCTCGCCCAGACCTTCGGTCAGCCGGGCGTGGAGGTCGGCGCGGGTGCTGCGCCGGAGGAGCAGCCCGAGGGCCTCGGCGATGTCCTGTCCTGTCGAATCGGTCACCCTCTCAGATTAGCGTGCGCGAGGCACGCTTCCCTGGTACGGTCATAAGCGTGCCCAAGGCACGCATTTCCGTGCCGCGGCGAATGCCGCAGGGGCACCCGCCACCCCGGGGAGGAACCCATGAACCGCACCGACATCCGCGCCGCCCTCACCGACCTGCTCCTGACGCCGGGCCTCGACCTCGACGAGGCCGCCGACCGGCACTTCGCCCCCGACTACCGCCAGCGCACCGACGGCAGCTGGGCGGACCGCACCGAGTTCCTCGCCCACATCGCCCACCTGCGCACGGTCGTCGCCGGCGGATCGGTCGCGGTGCACGACGAGCTCGCCGACGGCGACCGCTACGCCGACCGGCACACCGTGGAGGTCGTCAGGACCGACGGCTCCACCGTCCGGATGGAGGTCTACGTCTTCGCCGAGTTCGCCCCTGACGGCCGCTTCCGCCGCATCGAGGAGACCACCCTCATGCTCGAGGGCGAGGACGCCGACCGGAACCTCGGCAGCGCCCGCTGAAACCGGCACCGGTCACCGGCACCGCCCCACCGGACCGGACCTCCGGCGGCTCCGGACCGGACGCCGCGTCACCGGCCCGGAACCGTCGGAGGTCCGGACGGCGCGGCGGTCGCCGTCCCCTCCGCCGCCTTCGCCCCCGGCGCCGGACCGCGCCGGTCGGCGTAGACCGCCCAGAGCACCGAGACCAGGGGCACTGCGACCACGGCGCCGATGACCCCCGCCGCGATGCTGCCCGCCAGCACCGAGACGGCGACCGCGACCGGGTGCAGGTTGACCGCCCTGCTCATCACCAGCGGGTGGACCAGGTGTCCTTCGATCTGGCCGATCACCACGATCAGCAGCAGCACGACGACCGCGATCACCGGCCCCCGGGTCGCCAGCGCCACCACGGAGGCGACCAGCATCGCGACCGGCGAGCCGACCAACGGGACGAAGGACGCGAGGAACTCCAGCACGGTCAACGGCAGGGCCAGCGGTACGCCCAGGAAGTAGAGGGCGATGCCGACCAGCACCGCGTTGGTCGCGGCGACGACGAAGATGCCCCGGGTGTAGCCGGCGAAGGTCCGCCAGGCCACCCGGCCGCCCCGTCCGAGGTGCTCCCCGGCGGCGGCCGGGAACTGGGAGACGGTCCACTCCCACATCCGGTCCCCGGAGTGCAGGAAGAACACGGCCATGAAGACCGCGAGCGCGGCCCCGGTGCCCACCTCGGCCAGCCGCCCGGCGCCGCTGAGGACGGTGCTGATCAGCGTCGAGCGGTGTGCGGAGAGGAAGTCGGCGACCTTCTGCTGGAGGTCGCCGAAGGTCGAGGGCGCGAGGTGCAGCGGTGCGCCCTCCAGCACCGTCTCCAAGCGGTCCAGACCGCCCTGGAACTCCTGGCTCAGACGGTCCACGTCGTTCGCCACGGTCTCGCCGATCAGCGCGAGCAGGCCGGCCGGCACCAGGACCGCGACGGCCAGGCCGATCAGCACGGCGAACGGGCGGGGGACGACCCGGTCGGCCAGATCGACCAGCGGCCGGACCACCGAGGTGATCACCATCGCGAGGAAGGCGGCCAGCGTGATCAGGTGGAACCGCCCCAGCAGCGTCAGCACCAGGTATGCGGCCACCGCGACGGCGAGCAGCCGCCAGGCGTAGTCGGAGAGCCGGCGCAGCACGGGGCCCGCACCGGCCGGGGTGGGCCCCGGACCACGGGGGCCGGGGCGCCGCGGGCCGGGCCGCCTCACCGGCATGCCGCACCGCCGCCCGGCGCGGAGCGCCGTCCGGGGAGTCCTCCGGTACTGCTGGGGCAAGAGAGCGGCATGAACCCTGGATAGCGGGTGGAGCGGCCCCACGGCGTGTTCCCGCGCCGACGGTCACCCGCCCACTTCGACCGCACCCGCGGCCCGCACCGACTCCCGCGCACACCGAACGAAGCCGAACACCCTTTCCCCCCACGACACCCCGACTACGCTTGCCCGGACAGCACAGCGATCGAACAAGGGGGGTCACCATGCCGTACGAGATCGGCGCCAAGGTGAAGCTGACCAGGGACGTAGCGGTCACCGCCGACGGCAGGGCCGCCGGACCCGGCTCCCCCGGCGCCCTCTCCCTCGCCACCGGCCTGACCGGCACCGTCACCGGCGCGGCCCAGGACTCCGGCAGCGCCGCCGAAGCCCTCCGCGCGAGCTTCGAGGAACAGCTCCGCGGCGCCCGCCTGGACAGCTTCGCGGCCGGCCTGGTCGACGGCCTCCGGCAACGCGTCATCGCCGCCACAGCCCCCGGCACCGGCACCGGCACCGGCTACCGGGTCCGCTTCGACAACGGCTTCATCCTCGACGGCCTCGACGAATCCTCCCTGACCCCGGCCTGAGCACCCGCCGACCGCGCATCAGTCCCCTACCCGCCGACCGCGCACGGCAGGCCCGATCGGCGGGCCGGGGCTGCGACGGGCGACGCGCCGTGGTGGTATCACTCGATGAGGTGACAGTGGACGCCGGGGCCTGGCCATCGTACGGACGGGATTCCTAGGCTTGGGGCGCCCGGCTCCTGACTGCTCGCCAGATCGACGCGTCGCTCGTCCGGGAGGACGACGAGGACGACCATGTCCGATCACGCCTCCGAGCCCGCCATCGGCCCGCCGCCGTCCGCCGCTCCGGCAGCGGCATCCGGTGTTCCGAACCCCGCCACTCCCCCCGCGGACCCTTCGCCCGTGCTGGCTCCGGCCTCGCGGCACATTCCCAAGGCCACCCCGGTGGCTCTGGACATCACGCCGCCGTCCAGCGGCCAGGCGTTGCTCAGGCACAGCTTCGCCCATCAACTGGCGCTGCGCCCGGGTGAGGTGGAGGCTGCCGCGCGGGCCGCCGGGCCGCCGGCCGGAGCACCGCTCGCCCGGCTTCTCGCCGGCTACGAGGAGGGCGTGGCGGAACCCCCGGGGGCCGGCGCCGTTCACCGGGGTGTCGGTGGGCGAACTCGTCGCGTTCGGCCTCGCGGTCGCACAACTGCGCCGCACCGGGGGCGACATGCGCGGCGGGGACGGCGCGCGGGCCGGGGACGCAGCCGCCGACCGTGCCGTCGTCGCCGTCCAGAACCTGGTGTTCAACACCCGCTCCAGCCGGCTGAGCATGCTCAACCCGGAGCGCCTGGAGATGGCGCCGGCCGGAATCCAGCGCGGTGAGCTGATCGCCACCGTCCCGCCGGACCCGCTGGAGGAGACGGCCGTCACCCACAAGGAATGGTCGGTCACCTCACGGGAGTTCACCTCCATCGTGACGGACTCGCTGGAGAGCTACAGCGACTCGAACAGATCGGGCCGATGCGCCGCACCCAGAACCCCCGGCCGGTTCTCCAGCAGTCCCGCAAGACCCAGGCACCGGACGCCGTCCTCACCGAACGCCTCGACCGGCTCGCCGACTTCGGCTACGAGCCGGCGCTGGTCTGGCCCAATGCCGTTCTCCCCGACCCCGGCCGGGAGGACCTCAAGTTCGACGCCGTGCGGCGCGCCCAGCTCGCGGAGTTCACCCGCCGCCGACCCAACTGAGTCCGCCGTGTTCGTTGTTCGTGGCCCGCCCCCGGACGGAGGGGCGGGGCACGAACGACGACGGGTCGCGGTGACGGCTAGCCGAGGCCGCGGGCGTCCTGCTTCAGCGCGGTGTCCACGGTCAGCGCGGTCGCGACGACGAGGCTGAGCAGCGGGTCGGCGAGCGGACGGTGGATCTGGAGCACGTAGTTGTCGGCCGTGGTGAACATCGTCTTCGCCAGGCCTTCCCAGGTCTTGGTGATCCGGGCGATCTCGGTGTCCGTCTCGTCGACGATGGAGAAGTTCCAGGCCCGCCAGTTCTCGGCCTTGACGGCGCCGACCTTCTGCCCGCCGACCTCCAGCGCGAAGTTGATCTTCCCGATGGCGTTCTGCTGAACGATCTGGCCGACCTCCCGGCCGTCCGGACGCTGCACGATCACCCGCGACTTGATGAACTTCGCCGGGCGGGTCAGCATCAGCACCGGAGTGCCGTGCGCGTCGCGGATCTCCAGCTTGTGGGTGAGGTACTGGTCGAGGGAGGTGAGCAGTCGTATCGCCTTGCGCAGAGCGCCCTGACCGACCTGGACCACCGAGCCCAGCGTGGCGCCCTGCTGGTCGAAGACGGCGTACTCGTTGGTCAGCTCGATGAGCTTGGCCTTCTGGTTCACCACCAGGACGGGCTCGGAGAACAGGGTGCCGCCGCCACCGGAGACCGGTCCGACGCCCGCCTTCTGCTGCACCTGGCGCTGGACCTTGGCGGAGTCGCCGACCGGCGCGGTCGGCTGCCCGGGGAAACCGGGGGTGTTCGTGTTCTGGGACATGGCGGGCAGGCTAGGCCCAAACCTCCCCGGCCAGCCAGATCATCCGCCCGCCTCCGATCCGTCCGGGGCTACGGACTGTGCCCGTGACCTGCGGATTCGGCTACTGTCTGCGCCAGTTGGCCGCCGCCGGGCGGCGGCGGCGTGACCGATGTCACACTCCGGGTGCCGTGCCCGGCCGGGGCCTCGACCGCTGGAGCCTCCGGGTCCGGTGAGCGGCGATCAGATCGCGGTACCACGCGTAGGAGGCCCGCGGCGTCCGCCGCTGCGTCTCGAAGTCGACGTGGACCAGGCCGAAGCGCTGGCTGAACAGCCCCTCCGCCCATTCGAAGTTGTCTAGCAGTGACCAGGTGAAGTAGCCGCGGACGTCGACGCCCTGGGCGACGGCGGCGGCGAGGGCGTCGAGGTGGGTGGCGAGGTAGGAGATCCGGACCGGGTCGTCGAGGCCCTCGGTGGTGGAGCAGCCGTTCTCGGTGATGGTGACGGGCGGGAGGGCCGTGCCGTAGCGGTCGCGGAGGCCCACGAGGAGTTCGCGCAGGCCGTCGGGGACGATCGGCCAGCCGAAGGCGGTGCGGGGGGCGTCGGGGATCTCGGCGAAGGCGAAGGGGAGGCCGGGTTCCGTGGGGGCGGCGACGCGGGTGGGGTTGTAGTAGTTGACGCCGAGTCCGGAGAGGGGGGCGGCGGCGATGAGGTCGAGGTCGCCGGGGCGGACGGCGCCGTGGAGGTCGGGGCCGGTACCGAAGGCGGTGAGGTCGGGGTAGCGGCCGAGGAGGAGCGGGTCGGTGAAGAGGCGGTTGTGGAGGGTGTCGTAGGCGTCGGCGGCGGCGAGGTCGGCCTCGGAGGAGGAGGCGGCCCGGACGGGTGTGAGGTTGTTGGCGATCATCACCTCGAGGCCGCGCTCCTGGAGGAGCGCGGCTGCCAGGCCGTGGGCGAGGAGTTGGTGGTGGGCGACCGGGAGGGCGTCCAGCATCAGGGTGCGGCCGGGCGCGTGCGTGCCGAGGGCGTAGCCGTAGACCATGTGCACGAAGGGCTCGTTGAGGGTGATCCAGGTGGGGACGCGGTCGCCGAGGCGGTCGGCGACGAGGGCGGTGTAGTCGGCGAAGCGGTACGCGGTGTCGCGGTCGAGCCAGCCGCCGCCCTCGGCGGAGCCGCCGGCCGACGGAGTCTCCAGGCCCTGCGGGAGGTCCCAGTGGAAGAGGGTGGGCAGTGGGGTGAGGCCGGCGGCGAGGAGGTCGTCGACGAGGCGGTCGTAGAAGGCGAGCCCGGCGGGGTTGACCCGGCCGGCGCCGGTGGGCTGGATCCGGGGCCAGGCGAGGGAGAAGCGGTAGCCGTCCAGCCCGAGGCCCTTCATCAGGGCGATGTCCTCGGGGTACCGGTGGTAGTGGTCGCAGGCCACCGCGCCCGTGTGGCCGTCCCGGACGGCTCCGGGCCGGGCGGCGAAGGTGTCCCAGACGGACGGGCCGCGGCCGTCCTCGTCCACCGCCCCCTCGATCTGGTAGGCGGCGGTGGCGACACCCCAGCGGAAGTCCGCCGGCAGGTCGAGACGGTCCGGCAAGGCGGCCTCCCGAGAGCAAATATGAGGGGTGCTCATATTACTCACTCGGCCCCGTACCGCCAGAGCGGGCGCGGTCGGCGGGGAGCCCTGCCGGGGCCGTCGGAGTCCGAGCGGCAGGACCGGCCCCGGATCACCCCGCGGGAAGCAGGGTGGGATCCGCCATGATCCGGCGGATCGTCCTCTGCGCCGCGCCCAGCACGGGTCCGCGTCGGCCCAGGGCGGAGGGGCGCAGCGCCTCCGGGGTCCAGGGCCGGACGGTGACCCGGTCGGCCAGTTCGGCCCGTACCGAGGGCAGCAACCACTCGGCGAGTTCGGCGTAGGTGCCGCCGAGGACGAGGCCGTCCGGGTCGATGAGCGCCACGGCCGACGTGAGGGCCAGGCCCAGGGCGCGCCCCGCGTCCTCCAGGGCGCGCAGGGTGGGCAGGTGACCGGCTCCCGCCCGTTCGGCCAGCAGGGCGACCGGGTCGGCGGCCCGGACGCGGCCGTGCTGCGCGAGACCGGCCTCGCGCAGCACGGCCACCTGGCCGGCGTACTGCTCCAGGCAGCCGCGCGCACCGCAGGCGCACCGGACGCCCTCGGGGTGGACGGGGAGGTGGCCGAGTTCGCCGGCGAAGCCGCGGGCTCCCCGGAACAACTGCCCGTCGATGACCAGGGCGGCGCCGATCCCGGCTCCGGCGGAGACGTGCACGAAGGTCTCCACGGCCTGCTCGGCGTTCCAGTACTCGGCCAGGGCGCCGAGGTTGGCCTCGTTCTCCGGCTCGGGCACCGTGTCCGGGTCGGGCCAGTGGTCGGCGATCCTGACGGCGTGCCAGCCGAGGTTGGGCGCGCGCTCGATCCGTCCACCCGGTTCGTTCGGCACCACCCCGGGCACGGCCAGGACCCGGCCGTCGACGCGCAGCCCGAGGGCGGCGGCCTCCGCCTCCGCGTCGGCGGCCAGCGCGGCGGCCTCCGCCAGCACCTGCCCGGCCGGCCGGTCCGCGTTGGCCCGTTCCACCCGGCGCCACACCCGGGGTTCGCCCCGCAGGTCCACGACGCAGGCGCCGAGGTGGGTGACGCCGATGTCCAGGCCGAGGCCCGCCGGGCCCTCGTCGCTCACCGTCAGCGCGCGTCCCGGGCGGCCGACCCGTCCCTCGGACGCGGTCTCCCCCTCGACCAGCGCGCCCCGTCCGATCAGCTCGTCGACCAGCGAGGAGACGGCCGCCCTGGTCAGGCCGACGCGTCCGGCGACGTCCGCGCGGGACAGCGCACGGGAGCGGGGGCGGGAGAGCGGGCCGTGCCCGGCGACCGCGCCGAGGACCACCGAGAGGTTCCGCCGTCGCATGTCCTGCTGCGAGGCGGGCCCGCTCCCCGGGCCGCCCTTCGCCCTGCCGACCACCGTCACGCGCAGCCCTCTCCCCTACCGCTCCTCGGCCGGGGCTCCCTGCAAGGCGCCGGCCCGACGCAGGGTATCGCCGATCCGTTCGAGGGCCTCCACGTCCCGGGCCACGGGCTCCAGCACCGGACCGTCGGCGGTCCGCCAGCGGCGCGCCACGGCGTCGGCGGGCTCCCCGGTGAGCAGTGCGGCGGCCTGCGCGGCGGCGCCGAGCGCGACCGCCTCGCGCGCGTCGGGCACCCGGACGGCCCGTCCGGAGAGCCGCAGGACGGTGCGCTGCCAGGCACGGCCACGGGCGCCGCCGCCGATCAGCAGCAGCGGCTCGTCACCCGCGCCGCCCGCACCGCCCGCACCGCCCGCGCCGCCCGCACCACCCGCGCGCAGCACCTCGTCCAGGGCGGCGAGCAGGGCGTGCGCGGCGCCGTCGTAGGCGGCCTGGAGCAGCTGACCGGGGGTGGTGTCGTGGCGCAGCCCGTGGATCAGGCCGGAGGCACCGGGAAGGTCCGGGGTGCGCTCGCCGTCCAGGTAGGGCAGCACGACCGCGGTGCCGCCGCCCTCGACCGCCTCGCGGCCGCGGCCGAGGAGGGCGGCGAAGCGGTCGACGGCGAGGGTGCAGTTGAGCGTGCAGGCCAGGGGCAGCCAGCCGCCGAGGGCGTCGGCGAAGCCCGCGACGGTGCCGCTCGGGTCGGCGGGCCTGGTGCGGCCGACGGTGTAGACGGTTCCGGAGGTGCCGAGGCTGAGCACCGGCTGCCCGGGGAGCAGGCCGAGCCCGAGTGCGGCGGCCATGTTGTCGCCGGTGCCGGTGGCCACCGGCGTGCCTTCGCGCAGCGGCGTTCCGGCGCGGACGGCGCCGGCCCGCGCGCCCGGCGCGAGGACCTCGGGCAGCAGGGCCCGGTCGAGGCCGATGCGGTCGAGGACGTCCTCGTCGTAGCCGTCCGGGCCCCACCAGCCGGTGCCCGAGGCGTCGCCGCGGTCGGTGACGGCCCGGCCGGTCAGCCGTTCGGTCAGGAAGTCGTGGGGCAGCCGGACGGCCGCGGTCCGGTCGGCGGCGGCGGGCTCGTTGGCGCGCAGCCAGGCCCATTTGGCGGCGGTGAAGGCGGCGGTCGGGACGCTGCCGGTGCGGCGGGCGATCTCGGCGGCGCCGATCGAGGACCGCAACGCGGCTGCCTGGGGCGCGGATCGGACGTCGTTCCACAGCAGCGCGGGGCGGACCGGCGCTCCGGACGCGTCGAGGGTGACCAGGCCGTGCTGCTGGCCGGCGACCGAGACGGCGGCCGCGCGGTCCGCCCGGCCCGTCCGCGCCGCGGCCGTCCCCAGGGCCGCCCACCACTGCTCCGGGTCGCTCTCACGACCGCCGCCCGCGCTGACGGTGTGCGGGGCGCGGCCCCGGCCCACCACGGCGCCGGTGTCGATGTCGACGGCGAGGGCCTTGGTGGACTGCGTCGAGCTGTCGACGCCGATCACGACACGCTGCTCAGCCATGCGTTCCTCCGATGGGGTTCCTTCTCGCGTCCCGGCATACTAATTTGTTGAGAGCCCTGACAAATACCCCTCCGCATCGATCCGGAGCCGCTCCATGTCCAGCGACCCGCTCACGCCCACCCCCGCGCACAAGTTCACCTTCGGCCTGTGGACCGTCGGCTGGCAGGGGCGCGACCCCTTCGGCGACGCGACCCGCCCCGCCCTCGACCCGGTCGAGAGCGTGCAGCGGCTGGCCGGACTCGGCGCCTACGGCGTCACCTTCCACGATGACGACCTGATCCCGTTCGGCGCGAGCGACGCCGGACGCGAGCAGGCCGTCAAGCGCTTCCGCGCCGCGATGGACGCCGCCGGGCTCAAGGTCCCGATGGCGACCACCAACCTCTTCACCCACCCGGTCTTCAAGGACGGCGCCTTCACCGCCAACGACCGCGACGTGCGCCGCTACGCGCTGCGCAAGACGATCCGCAACATCGACCTGGCCGCCGAGCTCGGCGCCTCCGTCTACGTCGCCTGGGGCGGTCGCGAGGGCGCCGAGTCCGGTGCGGCCAAGGAGGTGCGCACGGCGCTCGACCGGTTGAAGGAGGCCTTCGACCTGCTGGGCGAGTACGTCGAGCGGCAGGGCTACGACCTGCGCTTCGCGATCGAGCCCAAGCCCAACGAGCCGCGCGGCGACATCCTGCTGCCCACCGTCGGCCACGCGCTGGCGTTCATCAACGCGCTGGAGCGGCCCGAGCGGGTCGGCGTCAACCCGGAGGTCGGCCACGAGCAGATGGCCGGCCTGAACTTCCCGCACGGCATCGCCCAGGCCCTGTGGCACGGCAAGCTGTTCCACATCGACCTCAACGGCCAGTCCGGCATCAAGTACGACCAGGACCTGCGCTTCGGCGCGGGAGACCTGCGGCAGGCCTTCTGGCTGGTCGACCTGCTGGAGTCGGCCGGCTACGACGGCCCCCGGCACTTCGACTTCAAGCCGCCGCGCACCGAGGACTTCGACGGTGTCTGGGCCTCCGCGGCCGGCTGCATGCGCAACTACCTGCTGCTGGCGGAGCGTTCCCGCGCCTTCCGGGCCGACCCCGAGGTGCGGGCCGCGCTCGCCGCCTCCCGGCTGCCCGAACTCGCCGTGCCCACGGCCGAGGACGGCCTGACCGGGCTGCTGGCGGACCGCTCCGCCTTCGAGGAGTTCGACGTCGACGCCGCCGCCCGCCGGGGCATGGCCTTCGAGCAGTTGGACCAGCTCGCCCTCGAACACCTCCTCGGCGCCCGCTGAACCGGCCAGTCGTGCCGCAGCCCGACCCGACCCGACCCGGGCAAGCCGGGCCGGGCCGGGCCGGCGTGGCGTGGCGTGGCGTCCTATCGCCGGCGGACGGTGATCAGGCGCTGCAGGACGATGAAGACGAACAGCAGTCCGCCGATCACGATCCTGGTCCACCATGAGCTGAGGGTGCCCTGGAAGCTGATGACGGTCTGGATCAGTCCCAGCACCAGGACGCCCAGCAGGGTGCCGAGCAGGTAACCGGAGCCGCCGGTGAGCAGGGTGCCCCCGATCACCACGGCGGCGATCGCGTCCAGTTCCAGGCCGACCGCGTGCAGGCCGTAGCCGGAGAGCATGTAGAAGGTGAGCAGCACACCGCCGAGCGCCGAGCAGAAGCCGCTGATCGCGTAGACGGTGGCCTTGGTCCGTCCCACCGGCAGGCCCATCAGCAGAGCGGACTGCTCGCTGCCGCCGAGCGCGTACACGTTCCGCCCGAGCCGGGTGTGGTGCAGCACGACGAACCCGGCCGCCAGCACCAGCAGCGCGATCAGCACGCTCGGCGAGACGAACAGGTCGCCCAGCGGGATCCGGGTCTGCGCCATCGCGGTGTACGACGGGTCCGTGATGGAGATCGACTCGATGCTGATCGTGTAGCAGAGCCCCCGGGCCAGGAACATGCCCGCCAGCGTCACGATGAACGGCTGGATCTCGAAGGTGTGGATCACCCACCCCATCACCCAGCCGCCGGCCGCGCCCATCAGCAGCACCAGCGGAACGACCACCAGCGGCGGCCAGCCGTGCCGCTCCACCAGCCAGGCGGAGACCATGGTGGAGAGCGCCACCACCGCGCCGACCGACAGGTCGATGCCGCCGGTCAGCACGACGAAGGTCATCCCGACCGCGACCACGAGCAGGAAGGCGTTGTCGATCAGCAGGTTGAGCAGCACCTGCCCGGAGAGGAACCCGTCGTACCGCACCGAGCCGACGGTGAACATCGACGCCAGCAGGACGGAGGTGACCAGCAGCGGCAGCTGACCGCGGGCCCGGGTCAGCAGGGCGTTGGCGTTCACGCGCCGACCTCCCGGTTGGTGGTGGTGGCAGGACTCGGCCGGACGGCGCTCCGGCGCCCGGCGCCGCGCCGGGCGAGCTCGGCGCGGAAGTTCGGCGACTGGACCAGGCAGACCGTGATGACCACGAAGGCCTTGAAGACCAGCGTGGTCTCCGGCGGGATGCCGATGGTGTAGACGGTGGTGGAGAGGGTCTGGATGATCAGCGCGCCGAGGACGGTGCCGCCGATCGAGAACCGGCCGCCGTTGAGCGAGGTCCCGCCGATGACGACCGCGAGGACGGCGTCGAGTTCGATCCACAGGCCGGCGTTGTTGCCGTCCGCCGCCGAGACGTTGGAGGACACCATCAGTCCGGCGACCGCCGCGCACAGCGCGCTGAACACGTACACCAGGGCGACCAGGCGCGTCGCCCGGATGCCGACCAGCCGGCCGGCCACCGGGTTGCCGCCGACCGACTCCAGCAGCAGGCCGAGCGCGGTGGAGCGGGTGAGCAGCGCGGTGAGCAGCGCCACCAGTGCGCTGAGCAGGATCGCGAACGGCATCGCCAGCCAGTAGCCGCCGCCGATCAGCTTGTACGGCTCGCTGGTGACCGTGATGATCTGGCCGTCGGTGATCAGCTGGGCGACGCCGCGTCCGGCGACCATCAGGATCAGGGTGGCGACGATCGGCTGTACCCCGGCCCGGGCCACCAGTACGCCGTTCGCGAGACCCAGGAGTGCCGCCGTGCCGAGTGCGATGCCGATCGCGCCGAGCACCGTGCCGGCACTCGCCGGGTCGGCGGCCTCGCTGATGTGCAGGCAGGCCAGCGCGCCGGCGATGGCGACGGTGGAGCCCACCGAGAGGTCGATCCCGCCGGTGGCGATCACCAGGGTCATGCCGAGCGACACCAGGATCAGCGGAGCGCCGAAGTGCAGGATGTCGATCGTGCTGCCGTACAGGTGACCGCCCTTGAGGTGGAGGGCGAAGAAGTCCGGGGTGAAGGCGAGGTTGGCGAGCAGCAGTACGGCCAGCACCGCGGCCGGCCAGAACAGCCGGTACCTGGTCACCGCCCTGAATCCCGGGGTGGTCGGCGCCGTGGTCATTGTTCCGCTCCGCTCGCGATGGTGGCCAGGACGCGCTCCGGGGTGAGCTCGCCGTCGTTGCGCAGTTGGGCGACCATCCGGCGGTCGCGCAGCACGCCGACGCGGTGGCTGAGCCGCAGCACCTCCTCCAGTTCGGCGGAGATGAACAGCACCGCCATGCCCTTCTCGGCGAGGTCCGCGACGAGTTTCTGGATCTCGGCCTTGGCACCGATGTCGATGCCGCGGGTGGGCTCGTCCAGGATCAGCAGCCTGGGGTCGGTGATCAGCCAGCGGGCCAGCAGCACCTTCTGCTGGTTGCCGCCGCTGAGGTTGCGGACCAGCGCCTCCGGGTCGCCGGGCCGGATGTCCAGGGCGCGGATCCAGCGCAGCGTCAGCTCGTCCTGGGTGGTGCGCGACAACGGGCGGAGCCAGCCGCGGGCGGCCTGCAGCGCCAGTAGGACGTTCTCCCGGACGGTCAACTCGCCGATCAGGCCCTCGGTCTTGCGGTTCTCCGAGCAGAACGCGATGCCGTGGGCGATCGCGTCGCGCGGGCCGCGCAGGTCGGTCTCGGCGCCGTCGATCCGCACGGTGCCGCGGTCGCTGCGGTCGGCGCCGAACAGCAGCCGGGCGGCCTCGGTCCGGCCGGAGCCCAACAGGCCCGCCAGGCCCACCACTTCACCGGGGCGAAGGGCGAGGTCGTACGGTTCGACGGCGCCCCGCCGGGCCAGGCCCTCGGCCTGGAGGAAGGCCCGGTCGGTGGCCGGGGCGGAGCGCTCGCGCCGCTTGCCGCCGGCCAGCCGGTCGAGTCCGGCGAGTTCGGAGCCGATCATCCGGGAGATCAGCCCGACCTGGTCGAGCTCACCGGTCAGGTACTCGCCCTCGAGCCGGCCGTTGCGCAGCACGGTCATCCGGTCGCAGATCTCGTAGATCTGGTCGAGGAAGTGCGAGACGAACAGGACGGCGACCCCTTGGTCGCGCAACCGCCTGATCACGGCGAAGAGTTGGCCGACCTCGTCGCGGTCCAGGCTGGAGGTCGGCTCGTCCAGGATCAGCACCTTGGCCGACACGTCCACCGCGCGGACGATGGCGACCAACTGCTGGACGGCGATGGAGTAGCTGTCCAGCGGCGCCTCGACATCGATGTCCAGCTCCAGTGTGCGGACCAGCTCGGCGGCCCGGCGGCGCATCCGGGGCCAGTCGATCAGTCCGAGGCGGCGCGGCTCCCGGCCGATGAAGATGTTCTCCGCCACCGACAGGTTCGGGCAGAGGTTCACCTCCTGGTAGACGGTGCTGATGCCCGCCTGCCGGGCCTGGAGCGGACCGGTGACCCGCACCCGCTGCCCGGCCAGCACCACCTCGCCGCCGTCCGCCGGGTGCACCCCGGTCAGCACCTTGATCAGCGTGGACTTGCCGGCGCCGTTCTCCCCCATCAGGGCGTGCACCTCGCCGGGGAAGAGCCGGAAGTCCACCCCGTCCAGCGCCACCACCCCGGGGAACTCCTTGCGGATCCCCCGCACTTCCAGGACCGGTTGCTGACGCACGCCGGTTCTCCTCTCCTCGTGCGGACCGGCCCGCCCGGGGTTCGGCGCCCCGGGCGGGCCGGTCCGTTCAGTACTGGCGGGTCGGCAGTGCGGCGGCGGCCTGGTCCTGGGTGAAGACACCCTCCTCGGTCTTGATCCGCTTCGGCACCTGCTCGCCGGCCTTGACCTTCTTGACCAGGTCCATCAGCTGGTCGCCGAGGAGCGGGTTGCACTCCACATCGACGTTGATCTTGCCCTGGCTCATCGCGGTGAAGGCGTCCTTGACCCCGTCCACCGAGATGATCCTGATGTCGGTGCCCGGCTTCCGGCCGGCCTCCTCGATCGCCTGGATCGCACCCAGCGCCATGTCGTCGTTGTGCGCGTAGAGCACGTCGATCTTCGGCTGGGCCTTGAGGAACGCCTGCATGACCTCCTTGCCCTTCGCCCGGGTGAAGTCACCGGTCTGCGAGGCCGACACCTTGAACTTCGCGTCCGCCTTGATCACGTCGCCGAAGCCCGCCTTGCGGTCGTTGGCGGGCGCCGAACCCGTGGTGCCCTGCAGCTCGACGATGTTCACCTCCTCGGACCTGCCCTGGTACTCCTTCACCAGCCACTCGCCGGCCTTCCTGCCCTCCTCGACGAAGTCCGAGCCGAGGAAGGAGACATAGAGCGAGTCGTCCTTGGAGTCCACCGCCCGGTCGGTCAGGATCACCGGGATCCTGGCGTCCTTCGCCTCCTTCAGCACGGTGTCCCAACCCGACTCCACCACCGGCGAGAAGGCGATCACATCGACCTTCTGCTGGATGAACGAGCGGATCGCCTTGATCTGGTTCTCCTGCTTCTGCTGCGCGTCGGAGAACTTCAACTCGATGCCCGCCTTCTTCGCGGACTCCTGGACCGACTTGGTGTTCGCGGTGCGCCAGCCGCTCTCCGCTCCCACCTGCGAGAAGCCCACGACGAGCTTGTGGCCGGCCCCCTTGCCGGTCGAGTCCCCACCGCCGCCGGACCCGCACGCGGTGAGGACGGTGACCATCGCACCGGCGACCAGGGCCGCCGCAGCTCTCTTGGACATGGTGGGACTTCCTCTCGGGATCATCGATCGCGCGAACGGCACCGGCCAGGTGAACGCGAGGTGTCGGCGCCGTTTCGCTCGGCACGATTGTTAACGCTAACAATTGGCCCCGGCAAGGCCCCTGCGGCTCGTTACCCAATCTTGACCAGCCCGCCGACGGCGACCCGAAGTCCCGTCATGTCCCTGAAACCCCAGGCCCGTTGAGCCGTCACGAAAGGGCGGTCACGGCCGCGCGGGGCCGGAGCGACGGAACACCCTCGACCGTGACCGCGCCCCGACGGACGGAGGCGGGTCCGATACTTTCGGCGTTTCCGTCGAAACCGTTGACAGCTTGTCGGGCTCAGGTCAACACTTTCGCCGTCGAGACGTCCGAACGACCTCGGCCCCGGGGCTCCTTCACCGGCCGGCGGCGGGCACGGCGGTACCGACGACGCACATCGCCTGCCGGAAACCGATCCGACCACCCCGGGCAGGTGGATGCGCACAGCAATTTGTTAGCGCTCACAGAACGCCTCCGACTGCCAGGCCGATCCCCCTTCGGCCGGACCCCGGGCAGGCACGGTGAGCCGCACGTCGACCGACACCCCGGGCCCTGGGCCGGACCAGGGCCCTGGGCGGGACCAGGAACCGGATCCCGGACGCACACCACCCGCCCTGCCGGGCGAGGAAGGGTTCGGCCGAGTGCGCGCTCGCACCGGCGTCAGGACGAGACGCCGGTTCCCCAGTGGTACGCGGCATCCCCCACCCCCAAGGAGAACGATCCGTCATGCCATGGCTCAAGCAGAACCCCCGTCTCCGCAAACTCCTGACCTCGGCCGCGTGCGTGGTCGTCAGCTCGGTCACCGCCGCCACCGCGAGCCCCGCGGCCCAGGCCGCCGGGGCGACCGCACTGGGTGCGGCAGCGGCCGGCAGTGGCCGCTACTTCGGCACCGCAGTGCCCGCGAGCAAGCTCGGTGACCCCACGTACGCCGGCATTCTCGACCGGGAATTCAACGCGGTCACCCCGGAGAACGAGATGAAGTGGGCTACCGTCGAGCCCTCCCGCGGGTCGTTCGACTTCGCCCCCGCCGACTCGATCGTCAACCACGCCTCCGCGCACGGCCAGAAAACGCGCGGCCACACCCTGGTCTGGCACTCCCAACTGCCCGACTGGGTCAAGTCCGTCGGCGACGCCGGCACCCTGCGCGCGGTGATGAACAACCACATCACCACCGAGATGAACCACTACAAGGGCAGGATCTACGCCTGGGACGTGGTCAACGAGGCCTTCGCCGACGGGAGCACCCAGCACCGCGACTCGGTGTTCCAGAGCGTGCTGGGCAACGGCTTCATCGAGGAGGCCTTCCGCACCGCCCGCACCGCCGACCCCTCGGCCGAACTCTGCTACAACGACTACAAGATCGAGAACTGGACCGACGCCAAGACCCAGGGCGTCTACAGCATGGTCAAGGACTTCAAGGCCCGCGGCGTGCCCATCGACTGCGTCGGCTTCCAGAGCCACTTCGGCCCCGGCGGCCCGCCGGCCACCTTCCGGACCACGCTGTCCAACTTCGCCGCACTCGGCGTGGACGTCCAGATCACCGAACTCGACATCGCCCAGGCCTCCGCCACCGCCTACGCCAGCGCCGTCAGGACCTGCCTCGACATCGCACGCTGCACCGGCATCACGGTGTGGGGCATCCGCGACAGCGACTCCTGGCGCACCGGTGAGAACCCGCTGCTGTTCGACAACAACGGCAACAGGAAGCCCGCCTACAACGCCGTGCTCACCACCCTGGGCGGGGCCGGCGGCGGCACGCCGGCCGGAGGTATCACCTCGGGCACCGCCTACACGCTCTCCGGCGTGGCAGCCGGACGGGTCCTCGACGAGCCCGCCGGACAGAACGGCAACGGCACCCCGCTCCAGGTGTGGGACGCCGGCGGCGCCGCCAACCAGCGCTGGCGGGCCGACCGGAACGCCGACGGCTCCTACACGCTGACCAACCTCGCCAGCGGCCGGGTGCTGGACGAACCGCAGGGCCGGACCGGCAACGGCACGAAGGTCACGGTCTGGGACGCCAACGGCGGCGCCAACCAGCACTGGAAGGCCGCCCCGAACAGCGACGGCTCCTACACCCTCACCAACGTCGCCAGCGGCCGGGCGCTGGAGACCCCCGGCAACCGGACCGCCAACGGCACGCCCGTCCAGATCTGGGACTCCAACGGCAGTACCAACCAGCGCTGGACCTTCGGGTGAGCTGAACCGCCGCGGGGGGGGGGGGGGGGGCCCCCCCCCCCCCCCCCCCAACCAACCGCGG
>NZ_JAXCLC010000095.1:0-26971 GCF_034043715.1 Kitasatospora purpeofusca
GCCCGGCCGGGCCCGCCCCCCCGCCGGCGCGCGCCCCCCCCCCGGGGCCGGGACGCCGCGCTGGGCGGCGGCCGGCGCTCCCGCCGGTGTCGCCTGGGCCGGGCGCGCGGTGGCGCCGGACCGGTCCGGGCCGCCGGCCCCGGGCCGTCCCTCGCTGCCGCGGGCGGTTCCCGGACGTCCCTCGCCGGGTGCGCCCGCCGCTCCCGGCGCGCCCCCGGCCCGTCCGGCCAGGTCGTCCCGCCCGGCCGCGTCGCCGCGCGCCCCCGCCCCGCGGCCCCGGCCGAACGGCCCGCCGGACCCGCCGCCCGCGCCCCGCACGGCGAGTTCGCTCAGCCGCTCGTGCAGCGCGGCCGCGCCGGGCCGTTCGGCGGGCTCCTTGGCCAGGCAGGCCCGGATCAGCGGGCCCAGCTGCGGCGGCACCGCGGTGAGGTCGGGCTCCTCGTGCACGACGCGGTAGAGCATGACCTCCGAGGACGCGCCGGAGCCGAACGGCGTGTCCCCGGTGAGCGCGTAGGCGAGCGTCGCGCCGAAGGCGAAGACGTCGGTCGCGGGCGTGACGGCGACCCCCCGGACCTGCTCGGGGGCGAGGAAGCCGGGGGAGCCGACAGCGGTCCCGACGTGGGTGAGCGTGCTGGCCCCGCGCGACCAGGCGATGCCGAAGTCGATGATCCGCGGCCCGCGCGGCGACAGCAGGATGTTGGAGGGCTTGAGGTCCCGGTGGACGACCCCGGCCTCGTGCACCTTGACCAGACCGTCGGCCAGCGCGGCCCCGATCCGGGCGACCTCGGGCCAGCCCAGCGCCCCTTCGTCGCCGACCCGCTTGTACAGCGAGGGCCCGGGGACGTACGCGGTGGCCAGCCAGGGCCGGTCGGCCTCGATGTCGGAGCCCATGACGCGGGCGGTGCAGCCGCCCCGGATCCTGGACGCGGCGGCGATCTCGCGGGCGAAGCGGGTACGGAACTCGACGTCCTCGGCCAGTTCGGCCCGGATCAGCTTGAGCGCGACCCGCTGCCCCCGGCGGTCCGAGCCGAGGTAGACGACGCCCATGCCGCCGGCCCCGAGCCGCCGGTGCAGCCGGTACGGCCCGACGATGCGGGGGTCCTCACGCCTCAGCCGCATCATCGTCATTCCCGTTTCCCCGTCAGACTGTCGGTGAGGCCCCGTCGGGTGGGGCGTCGTCAGTTCTTGTCCGGCACAGCTTACGGACTGCCCGCTGCGGTGTGCTGATACGCAACACCTGGAGGCACCGTCCGATTGTCGGATCTTGGACTGACAGTCGGACAGTCGGTGCCGAACCGGTTCTCGGGGTCCCCTCTCAGGGTTCCCCCGGGGGAGTCGCGGCGGGCGTCTCCGCCTGCGGTAGTAGGCCCCAGGCCCGGTCGTCATCCTCCGGGAGGCCCGGAGAACAGTACGACGGCATGACGTCCGCCAACCCCCTCGCGCCATACCGTTGTTCTCAGCGGTGGACGGGGAGCTCGTCCCCCGAGGTAAGCCGTCCACCGCGTTCACGTGCACCACCGTTCCGCCTTCCACCACCGGCCGAGCTCACGAATCAGGAGTCAGGGCATGGCAGCGCAGCACTCGGGATCCACCTCCCGCCGCCGTCGGCCGGCCTTCACTCAGCCGCAGGCCGCGGAGCCCGGCAGACACCCGGCGGTGGCGGTGGCCATGGCACTGCCCTGCGCGGTGCTGCTGGCCGTCCTGTTCGGAGGCTGGGAGCAGATGGCGAACCAGGCGCAGGCGGTGGCCGAGTTGATCGGCCACTGACGCGCACCACAAGCTGGCACTGAATCCCCAGGGGACGGGGAGCCGGTGCCGCCGGGGAGGCCGCGGCCGCGACAACTCGCGGACGGGCGAGTGCGGCGCGCAGAGCGCCCCGGCAGGCGGAGATGCCGCGTACGGACGTCGGTGAGGGCGACCGTACGCGGCTCTTCCCGTGACTGGGCCCGAAGGGCTCACGAAGGGCTCACAGAGCCCGGAACGACGAGAACGGCCGGGGCCGCGACTCGAACGAGTCGCGGCCCCGGCCGTCACTGTGCGCGATACTGGGATTGAACCAGTGACCCCTACCGTGTCAAGGTAGTGCTCTCCCGCTGAGCTAATCGCGCCTGGTAAGGCGTTCCTGCAGCAGGCCCAGGAGGGCCTGACGTGCGCGATACTGGGATTGAACCAGTGACCCCTACCGTGTCAAGGTAGTGCTCTCCCGCTGAGCTAATCGCGCTGGTGCGGTGCTTCCGCAGCGGATCCCGAGGGATCCGACGTGCGCGATACTGGGATTGAACCAGTGACCCCCACCGTGTCAAGGTGGTGCTCTCCCGCTGAGCTAATCGCGCGGGGCTGCTGCCTCGGTGGGACCGGGCGTGGTGCGCGATACTGGGATTGAACCAGTGACCCCTACCGTGTCAAGGTAGTGCTCTCCCGCTGAGCTAATCGCGCGGGGAGGACCCCTCGGCAGAGCCGGGTGATCCTCTTGGAGGTGGAGACGGGATTTGAACCCGTGTACACGGCTTTGCAGGCCGTTGCCTCGCCTCTCGGCCACTCCACCAGGCAACACTCGAAGGACGACCCTACACTGTCCTTCGTCGAGCGGACGACGAGATTCGAACTCGCGACCCTCACCTTGGCAAGGTGATGCTCTACCAACTGAGCCACGTCCGCCTGTCTCCCGGGGATCTTCGCCGGTTTTCCCGGCTGCGCTCCCTGGCGACGTGTTGAACTCTAGCGGATTCCCGGGCCAGCTAAAAATCCGTTCCCGCAGCGTGCCCCCGGGGTCCCCGCCCGACGCCCCCCGGCCGCCCCGGGTCCGGCCGCCGCGGACGGACCCACCGGGGGCGACGGAGCACCCTGAGTGACACCCGCAGGTCACCCGGCGTACGCCCGCGCGACGCCCGACTCTGCTCACTCCCCTCGACCTACACTTCAGGCACCGCAACCTCGCAAAGCCCTGTGCAGGAGATCCGTGTCCGGCCACCCCGCCCCCCAGCAGCCCCTCGCCCGCTTCGGCGGCCGCGTCGCCACCGGACTGCGCGACATCACCTCGGACCCGGCCGCGCTGGACTCGGCCGGCTGGTGGGCCGTGGCCCACGACTTCGAGGGCCGGCTCACCTGCGCCCGCTTCGACGACGTCCGCCCGGCCCCGGCCGCGCCCTCCGGCGCCGGCTGGCTCGGCCCGGCCGCCGGCGGCTGGCGGAGCTCGCTCGACCGCGCCGCCTACACCGAGGGCGTCCGCCGGATCCGCGAGCACATCGCGGCCGGCGAGGTCTACCAGGCCAACCTCTGCCGGGTGCTCTCCGCCCCGCTGCCCGACCCGGACCGCTCCGACATCGACGCCCTCACCGGCCTGCTCGCCCACGGCAACCCGGCCCCCTACGCCGGAACGATCCGGCTGCCCGCGCACGGCGTGGAGATCGCCACCGCCTCGCCGGAGCTCTACCTGCGCCGCACCGGCCGCACCGTCGCCTCCGGCCCGATCAAGGGAACCGGCCGCACCGAGCACGACCTGCTCGACAAGGACCACGCCGAGAACGTGATGATCGTCGACCTGGTCCGCAACGACCTCGGCCGGGTCTGCGCCACCGGCAGCGTCACCGTGCCCGACCTGTGCGCGGTCGAGAAGCACCCCGGCCTGGTCCACCTGGTCTCCACCGTCGAGGGCACCCTGCGCGAGGACGCGGGCTGGCCCGAACTGTTCTCCGCCACCTTCCCGCCCGGATCCGTCACCGGCGCCCCTAAGTCCAGCGCCCTGCGGATCATCGAGGCCCTGGAGACCGCGCCCCGCGGCCCCTACTGCGGCGCCGTCGGCTGGGTCGACGCCGACCGGGGCGAGGCCGAACTCGCGGTCGGCATCCGCACGTTCTGGATCGACCGGACCGACCCGGCGGCACCCGAACTGCGCTTCGGCACCGGCGCCGGCATCACCTGGGACTCCGACCCCGAACGTGAATGGGCGGAAACCGAACTGAAGGCGGCCCGCCTCGTCGCGATAGCGTCGGGCGCCGAGACGTACTCCGACACCGACTGAACCCCGACACGGACCGGACCGGCCGCCACCCGGACCCGGCCGGCCCGTGCCCGTCCCGCGAGGAGCCCCCCGCGATGCAGCACCCGACCACCAGCTGGGTCAACGGCACCCTCGTCGACTCCGCGGACCCGGCCCTGTCCGTCCTCGACCACGGACTCACCACCGGCGACGGCGTGTTCGAGACCGTGAAGACCGTCGACGGCAGGCCCTTCGCGCTCACCCGCCACCTCGACCGGCTCACCCGCTCCGCCCGCGGCCTCGGACTGCCCGACCCCGACCACGACCTGGTCCGGAAGGCCGTCGCCGCCGTCCTCGCCGCCAACCCGGTGCCGCTCGGCCGGCTGCGCCTCACCTACACCGGCGGCACCGCGCCGCTCGGCTCCGAACGCGGCGACGGCGCCCCCACCCTGGTGGCCTCCCTCGGCACCGCCGCCCGCCGCCCCGACACCACCGCCGTCGCGGTCGTCCCCTGGCGCCGCAACGAGCACAGCGCCGTCGCCGGCCTCAAGACCACCTCCTACGCCGAGAACGTCGTCGCCCTCGCCGCCGCCCACCGCGCCGGCGCCTCCGAGGCGCTGCTCGCCAACACCGCCGGCCGGCTCTGCGAGGGCACCGGCTCCAACGTCTTCGTCGTCCTCGACGGCCGGCTGCTCACCCCGCCGCTCGCCTCCGGCTGCCTGGCCGGCATCACCCGGCAGCTCGTCGTCGACTGGTGCGGCGCCGAGGAGGCCGACCTGCCGTTGGACGCCCTCCAGGAGGCCGAGGAGGTCTTCCTCACCTCCTCCCTGCGCGACGTCCAGGCCGTCACCCGGATCGACGACCGGGAACTCCCCGGCCCCGGCCCGGTCACGCTCAAGGCCATGGCGGCCTTCGCCCGGCGCAGCGGCGACGACCTCGACCCCTGAGGGCCCCGATCCTGCGGGCCTCGACCCCTGAGGCCCCGGGCACGCCCGAGGGGCCCCGGCCGGTAGAAGAGCCGGACGGCGGGGAAGGGAGCGGGACATGACCATCACGCTGCGCCCCGAGAGCCAGGAGACCCACACCGCCGCGGGCGGCCGGACCAGACGCTGGCAGATCTGCGTCAACGGCCGCCCGGTCGGCGGGCTGCGCACCACGGCCGTCCCCCGGGGCGGCCGGCTCTGGGGCGAGATAGCCGAGTTGGAGGTGCGCAGCGGGCGTGGCCGGGGCCGGGGGACGATCGCCGCGCTGGCCGCCGAGGAGGTGCTGCGGGGCTGGGGCTGCGTCCGGGTGGACGCGGACATCCCGGAGACCGCGCGGATCGCCCGCTCGCTCGCGGTGACCCTCGGCTACACCGAGCGGATGCGGAACATGATCAAGCTGCTGGACAGGCCGCCCGCGCTGCCGGGGGGCGTCGCCGCCCGCGCGATCGACGACGCCGCGTTCCCGGCCTGGCTGGCCGAGGCCAAGGCGGGATACGTCCGCGATCTGCTGGCCTCCGGGCTGGGCGAGGAGCAGGCCCGCGCCAAGGCCGAGGCCGACCATCTGAAACTGCTGCCGCAGGGCGCCGGCACCCCGGGTGTGGCGCTGCGCCGGCTGCACGGGGCGGGGGAGGAGCCGCTGGGCTCGCTCTGGCTGGCGCTGCGGGCCCGTGAGCTGTCGGACGGCGCGCCGCTCGGCTGGGTGATGGTGGTGGAGGTGGCCGACGCCCACCGGGGGCGCGGGCACGGGCGGACGCTGATGCGGCTCGCGGAGCGCGAGTGCCTGGCGGTCGGGGTCCGCGACCTCGGGCTGAACGTCTTCAGCGGCAACGAGGTCGCGGTCCGGCTGTACGACTCGCTCGGTTACCGGGTCACCAACCGGGTCTACGGCAAGCAGCTCCTGTGAGCCACCGGCCCGGTGCCCGGCCTGGCAGTGCGGGCCGGGCGGTGCGGGGCATGCGGTGCGGTCAGGCGGTGCGGGAGGCCCCGGCGGCCTCGACGGCGGCGACGAGGCGCTCCAGCAGGCCGTCCTGGCTCTGCCCGCCGTCGAACCGCTGCCCGGCGATCACATAGGTCGGTGTGCCCTTCACCCCGATCGCCCGGCCCTCCGCCTGGTCGGCGTCGACGGTGAGCATGTGCCGGCCGTCCACCAGCGCGGTGTCCACCTCCTCGGGGTCGACCCCGACCTCGCGGGCGACCTCGAGCAGCACCTCGGTGCCGCGCGCGGAGAGGTCGTCGACCCGGGCCAGCAGCGCCTCGACGAAGGGCCAGCCCAGTCCCTGGGCGAACGCCTCCTCGGCGGCCTCGGCGGCGGCATAGGCGTGCTTGTGCTTCTCCAGCGGGAAGTGCCGCAGCTCGATCGGCAGCGCGTCGCCGTAGCGGGCGCGCAGCTCGCGGACGTCGTCCAGGGCGGTGCGGCAGTCCGGGCACTGGAGTTCGCACCAGAACTCGAGCCGGGGGAGGGAACCTTCGATCATGCCTCCAGTGTTCCACCTGTGGGACCCGCGCCAGGACAGTCGGCGGCCGGGCCCGGCCAGACCGGGAGCGACGGGAGGTCCGACGGGATGACGACTCCGACCGACGGGGCGGCGGTGGCCGCGACGGCCCCGACCAGTACGACGGCCCCGACCAGTACGACGGCTCCGGACATCGGGGCGGCCCCGGGCAGTGCGGGCCGGACCGGGTCCCGGAGCGCGGCGGCGACGGGCAAGGGAGGGCGGCCGTGCTGACGGCGGCGGTCAGTGTCGCGCTCACGGCGGCCGGGGTGGCCGTGGCGGGCCTGCGGGCCTACCGTCGGCGCTTCCTCTCCGCGACCCGCTGGTTCGCCGTCGCGCTGCTGCCGCTGGGCCTCTATCTGACCGGTCTGTTCCCGGTGGCCCGGACGATCGGCGACGAGGTGGCCGACTGGGCGACCAAGCTCGTCCTCGATCCCCGGGTGTGGACCGGCATCGTGCTGCTGGGTGTCTCGGCCGGTCTGCTGGCCGCCACCCGCTGGGTGGGCCGTCGCGGGGCCGTGGCCGGGGGGAGCGAGTCCCGTCCGGCTGCCGCCGGGCCCGCACCGGCCGCACCCGCCGTGGCCCCCGCCGCCGGCACCCCGGCCGCCGGACCGGCCCCGAAGCGCGCGGAGGAGGCCGTCCGGGCCGAGCCGGGCAGGGCGGGCAAGGCCGGGAAGGCGGGCAAGGGCGGCAAGGGCGACAGCGGCCTGGACGAGTTCGCCGACATCGAGGAGATCCTGCGCCGGCGCGGCCTCTGACCGCTCCGCGCCCGGTACCCCGTGACCGGTGCCCTGGCCGTTCAGGCCGAGGGCACCGCTTCCGCGGAGCGCTGGCGGGCCCGGTACGCGGCGACGTGCAGCCGGTTCCCGCAGGTCCGGCTGTCGCAGTAGCGGCGTGAGCGGTTGCGCGAGAGGTCCACGAAGACCCTCGCGCAGTCCGGCGCCTCGCAGCGGCGCAGCCGCTCGCGCTCGCCCGCCATGAGGATGAAGGCCAGCGCCATGCCCAGCTCGGCGGCCAGGTGGTCGCCGAGGGCGGCGTGCGGCGCGAAGTAGTGGATGTGCCACCCGTGGTGGTCGTGGTTGGTCAGCCGGGGTGTCGTCCCGGCGGCCGCGACCAGGGCGTT
This sequence comes from Kitasatospora purpeofusca, assembly GCF_034043715.1. Taxonomy (GTDB): domain Bacteria; phylum Actinomycetota; class Actinomycetes; order Streptomycetales; family Streptomycetaceae; genus Kitasatospora; species Kitasatospora purpeofusca_A. The sequence continues at coordinate 7,579 of NZ_JAXCLC010000095.1, forward strand.
CACCTGCTCGGCGGCCTCTTCGGTGGACTCGGTGCCGAAGACCTCGCGCAGCCGGGAGCGCAGCTGCTGCACCTGGCGCAGGTCGTCCTCGGTGAGGGAGTCGATCTCGCTGATCTCCTGCCGGACCACGAAGGCGTCGAGCGCCGCGGTGTCAGGCAGCAGTTCGTTGCCGCACACCTCGGGTGCGGTGTTGAGCAGCTCGACGAGGATGCTCAGGGCGCACTCGGTGTCATGGGTGATCAGCACGTGGAGGCTCCTCGTGCGGAGGGGGCCGTGGGCACCCCGCGACTACGGGTCATTCCCAGACCTTACCGGGGCGGCGAGGGGTCCGGCGGTGGCTTGCTTCGAAGACGCGTACGGATTCCGTAGGTCTGTACGGAGTTTCCCGTGGGAGTCGGGCCGGGCGTTGCCCGCCGGGGCGGACTCCCGGGCAGCCGGCGCGGCGCCCCGGGGCCGGTCGGTCGTGCCGGCGGGGAAAGCAGCGGCGGAGGAGCGGCCGGAAGAGCGGCCGGGGGGTGGCCGGGAGAGCGTGGCCTTCGGAAGCGGCCGGGAGAGTGCCGGCAAAAGGGTCGCGCCCGACAGCGAGGCCGGCCACCCGTGGGATGGCCGGCTCCGGTGCCGGGCGCGTACGGTGCTGCGGGCCCACCCCGGTCGGGGTGAACCGTTTCATCACCGGCCCCGAGACCGCGTCGTGCGCGGCTGTGTCTGCGGCCGTGCCCCCGAGTAGGACGGCTGCGGTGACGGCAGGGGTGACGACCCCGCCGACAGCGGGGCGTGACAGCCTCCGGTCGGTCAGCTTTCGGCGAGGATGTGGGACAGCTCCCGGTCGAGGTCGAAGTGACGATGTTCGGTGCCGGGGGGCACGGCGGCGTCGGTCCGCTTGAGGAACGACTCAAGCGCCCGGGCCGGGGCTTCCAGCAGGGCTTCTCCTTCCGGAGAGCTCAGGGCGATGCAGACCACCCCTTGCCCGTGGCTGCGCGACGGCCAGACCCTGACGTCGCCGGTGCCCGTGGGTCGGTGCAGCCCCTCCGCGAGGAGATCTCGGGCGAACACCCACTCCACGGTCTCGTCCGCGCCGGTGTGGAACGTGGCGTGCACGGCATAGGGGTCGGCAGTGTCGTAGCGCAGGCCCGCGGGGACGGGCAGTGAGGACTCGCTGGACACGATGAGGCGCAGGTGCAGCTCGCAGCTGACCGTGGTGTTCATAAGCGCCATGGCCTTTCGCTCAGTGTGCGCTCGGGGAATCGCACGTCGGCGAACGGACCATCCCACCTCCAAGACCGATGTAAACCCCTCTGTCCCGATTCGGGCGCGAGTCGTACCCCTTACGGCGCATTGCGGAATCGCCACAGACCGGCCTCCGGGCGATTACCGGAGCCCTTCTCGGTTAGTTTCCTGGCATGACTGTGCGAAGCGACAAGGCACGCGGTGACGCGGCCGGGAACACCGGAACGGGGGACGAGATCGTGCCGGACGACACGGGGGCGCCGACGGGGTCGGACGACGGGGGCGGGGACGCCGGTACGGAGGGGGCGGCGGAGGCCGGTGCGGACGGCGGCAGGCCGCTCGGCTCGCGGGCCCCGCGCTTCATCCGCCGGTCCCGCCCGCTGCACCTGAGCTGGCAGGTGGCCGTCTTCCTGGTCGGCCTCGCGGTCGTGGCGCTCGGCGTGGTCATGCTGCCGCTGCCCGGCCCGGGCTGGGTGGTGATCTTCCTGGGCATGGGCATCTGGGCGACCGAGTTCGTCTGGGCCCAGCTGGCGCTGCGCTGGACCCGCCGCAAGGTGGCCGAGGCCGCCCACAAGGCCCTGGACCCGAAGGTCCGGCGGCGCAATCTGACGCTCACCGCGATCGGCCTGGTGCTGATCGCCGCGCTCGGCGGCTGGTACCTGTGGAAGTACGGGCTGGTCATGCCCTGGAAGATCCACGAGGACTGAGCCGTCCGCCCGCCCGTCGGGCGGGGCCGTCCGGGTGAGGGCGTCGCCGTCCCGGCGGTCGGACCGCCGGGGAGAGCGGGTTCGGACCACCCTCCGGGATGCGGTAATGTTTTCCCTGCACCCGGGCGATTAGCTCAGCGGGAGAGCACTTCGTTCACACCGAAGGGGTCACTGGTTCGATCCCAGTATCGCCCACCGGAATGCATTGTGATATGTGAGGCCCAGTCGATTATCGGCTGGGCCTCACATGTATTTCCGGTAATCCGGCGAACGGTGTCGGGGAATGTCCTGAGGCGCAGTCATCTTCCGCACCGCACGGGAGTTCTGTGGGGGCGTCGGGCGGCACCCCCCGAACGAGTTGTACGGCACCCGCCGAATGGTGCTACAGTTCTTCTCGTTGCCCGGGCGATTAGCTCAGCGGGAGAGCACTTCGTTCACACCGAAGGGGTCACTGGTTCGATCCCAGTATCGCCCACCGGACAGCACGCAGGCCCTGATCGGGATACCGGTCAGGGCCTGCGGCGTTCGTGCGCGTCGGGTCGTGCCGGGTCCGCGCGCCCGCGGCGGATCCGGTCGGGCCGCCGCGGACCGGGCGGACCCTACGCGGCCACCTCGCAGTCGTGCTCCGGCGACAGCCGCCGCCCGCAGCCGCACCGGGCCGGGCGCATCGGCCAGGACAGGTCCACTCGCTCGTCCGCCCCCGTCCGGTCGAACCAGGCCTGCAGCCCCCGGGCCTGCGCCGCGTGCCAGACCGCCTGCCGCAGATGCAGCTCGCCCACCGTCAGCCCGCCCAGCGCCCCCGGGTACCGGGCGCCGACCGCCCGCACCAGCTCCAGTGCCGCCGTCGCGTCCGCCGCCGCCTCGTGCGCCCCGGTCAGCTCGACCCCGTAGTGCGCGCAGAGGTCCGTCAGTGTCCGCCGGCCCCGGCGGTAGCGGTCCACGTGCTTGTCCAGCACCCGGGGGTCCAGCACCAGCAGCGCCGCCGGACCGGTCGCCTCGGCCAGCGACGTGCCCCGGTGCCGGCGCAGCTCGCGGTCCAGCAGCGTCAGGTCGTACGGCGCGTTCATCACCACCACCGGCCGCCCGGCCCGGGCCTGTTCGGCCAGGGCGGCGGCCACCTCGGCCACCACCGCCGCCGCCGGGCGCCCGAACGCCCGCACCCTCGCGTCGTCTATCCCGTGCACCGCGCGGGCTCCGTCGGGTATCGGAACGCCGGGATCGGCGAGCCAGGTGGTCGCCACCGGGGCCGCGCCCGGAGCGGGTTGGACGACCAGGGCGGCCGAGACGATGCGATCGGACTCGACGTCCACGCCGGTGGTCTCGGTGTCGAAGGAGGCGAGCGGGCCGGTGAACCAGTGCTGTTGCATGACTGCCCCTCGAAAACAGCGTGTTCCGCCCCGGTGATACCCGCCCCTGACGCCCCCTCAACCGTTTGGCGGTACACCGGCCGGGCACCCTGCCCACAGGTGCCGTGTTCGATTCCGGAACGGCCGGGGGACGGGGGAGGGGCGGACGGTCATGGCGCTGACGCAGCCGCAGCCCGAGGAGGCGGCGGCCGTCCTGCGGGGCGATCTGGCGGTGACGGCCTGCATGGAGACCTTGCAGGTCGGCTATCTGCACGCGGTCGTCGCCGCGGCCGGCTGCTCGCTCTCGCAGCCGTTCCCGGACAACGGCATCGACTGGCAGGTCAGCCACGGCTCGCGCAGCCACGAGGTCGACGACGAGGTCACCGTCAAGATCCAACTGAAGGCCACCCAGCAGATCGCGCCCGATCCGCGCGGCGCCTTCTTCTCCTTCACCCTGGACAACGACCATCTGCGCAAGCTCGCCCGGCCCCGGGTCGCGGTGCCCCGGATCCTCGTCGTCATGCTGCTGCCCCGCCGGGTGGACCGCTGGCTCGCCGCCCGGCCCGACGCGCTGGAGCTGCGGCACTGCTGCTACTGGGTCAACCTGGCCGGCCACCCCGTCACCGGGCAGCGCCGGACCAACGTCCGCGTCCCCACCGCGAAGGTCTTCGACGACCGCGCCCTGTGCGACATCATGGCCAGGGTCGGCGCGGGCGGCAGCCCGTGACGGCCCGGCCCCCGGCCGGGAGGAGCCGCTCCATGACACTGCCCCACGGGCCGTTGCGCCCCGCGCCCGGCGAACCGCCGCGGACCGGGACGCTGCCCGATCCGGCCACCGTCGACCCCGCGGTGCTCGCCACCCTGCTCGCCCGGCACGGCTGGGTCCGGCGCGGCGGACCCTCCGCCCGCTACGGGCGCTGGACGCCCCCGGAGGGCACCGACCCCGGCGTCAGCCTGCTCGTCCCGGCCGGCGACGGCTTCGACGACGCGGTCGACCTGCTCACCGACGCCGTCACCGCGCTGTCCCGTTCCGCCAGCCCCTCCGCCCGGGCCATCCTGCTCGCCCTCGCCGTCCCCGGCGACGAGCTGTACTGGCACCGCGACCCGGCCGGGCCGCCCGGCGCCGCCGCCCCCGGCACCGCGCCCTGGGAGGAGACCGAACGGCTCCGCCGGGCCGCCCGCGCCATGCTCGCCGCCGGCGCCAAGGCCGGCCGCACCCGCGCCGCCTACTTCGGCGCCCGCCTGGACGCCTGGGCCGGCGACTTCCTGGACCGGGTCCTGGTCGTCGCCGACGGCCCCGGGCTCACCGCCCACAGCCCCGCCCCCGAGGGCCGGGCGGCGATCACCACCCTGGTCCGCGCCCTGGAGGCGCTGCGCGACGCCGTCGACTACCGCCGGGTCAGCGGCGGCGCCGAGGCCTTCGAGAACGCCGTCCAGTCCGGGGTCAGCCGCGAGCTGGTCGACGCGGTCCAAAACCTCGTGCGCGGCGCGACCGTGAGCCGGTTCGCCGTCGCCTGGTCGGCCGCCGCCGGGACCCCGGGCGGCTTCGGCGACCGTCGGACGGCGGTCGAGTTCTCGCCCGGCGACCTGCCCGCCCTGGCCGAGGCCGCCGAACTGCTCGAACGCCTCGAACCCGCCGTCGCCGTCACCCTGGTCGGCCTCGTGGTCCGGCTCAAGCGGGCCGACCCCGCCGGGCCCGGCAGCGTCCGGCTGCGGGTGCTCGGCGGCGCCGAGGTCGACGAGGTCAAGGTGCGGCTGCCCGACGCCGCCTACCGGCTCGCCGCCGAGGCCCACCTGGCCGGCACCCCCGTGCGGCTCGGCGGCCGGCTGGAACGGCGCGGCGGCTTCCGCCGCCTCACCCGGCCCACCGGCCTGGAGCCCTGCGGACTGGAGGACGCCGAGCGCGACCGGCTGCTCAAGACCCTGGGGGAGGGGCGGGAGCCGTAGCAGGGGTACGGAGGTGACGGTGGGGCCACCGGTCTCGGTACCATCGTCAGGCGCAGCGCTGTGCTGCGCCCTCTGAATCCAGCACGTCAGGAGAGACCGGTGACGGACGTCCGGGTAATCATCAACCGCGAACCCGATCGGGAAGAGCGCGTGGTGACCACGGGCACCACGGCCGCCGAGCTCTTCGCGGACGACCGCTCGATCATCGCGGCCAGGGTCGCCGGCCAGCTCAAGGACCTCGCCTACGCGGTCCAGGACGGCGACGAGGTCGAGCCGGTCGTGATCGGCAGCCCCGACGGCCTCGACATCCTGCGCCACTCCACCGCGCACGTGATGGCCCAGGCCGTGCAGCAGCTCTTCCCGGAGGCCAAGCTCGGCATCGGCCCGCCGGTCAAGGACGGCTTCTACTACGACTTCGACGTCGAGAAGCCGTTCCACCCCGATGACCTCAAGGCCATCGAGAAGCGCATGCAGGAGATCATCAAGAAGGGCCAGCGCTTCTCGCGCCGCGTCGTCACCGACGAGGCCGCCCGCGAGGAGCTGTCCGGCGAGCCGTACAAGCTGGAGCTGATCGGTCTCAAGGGCTCCGCCGCCACCGCCGGCGAGGGCGCCGACGTCGAGGTCGGCGCGGGCGAGCTCACCATCTACGACAACCTGGACGCCAAGAGCGGCGAGCTGTGCTGGGGCGACCTCTGCCGCGGCCCGCACCTGCCCAGCACCCGGATGATCCCGGCGTTCAAGATCATGCGCTCGGCCGCCGCCTACTGGCGCGGCAGCGAGAAGAACCCCATGCTCCAGCGCCTCTACGGGACCGCCTGGCCGAGCAGGGACGAGCTCAAGGCGCACCTGGAGTTCCTGGAGGAGGCCGCCAAGCGCGACCACCGCAAGCTCGGCAACGAGCTCGACCTCTTCTCCATCCCCGAGGAGATCGGCTCCGGCCTCGCCGTCTTCCACCCCAAGGGCGGCATCATCCGCCGCGCCATGGAGGACTACTCGCGCCGCCGGCACGAGGAGGAGGGGTACGAGTTCGTCTACACCCCGCACGCCACCAAGGGGAAGCTCTTCGAGAAGAGCGGCCACCTGGACTGGTACGCGGACGGTATGTACCCGCCCATGCAGCTCGACGAGGGCGTGGACTACTACCTCAAGCCGATGAACTGCCCGATGCACAACCTGATCTTCGACGCGCGCGGCCGCTCGTACCGTGAACTGCCGCTGCGCCTGTTCGAGTTCGGCACCGTGTACCGGTACGAGAAGTCCGGTGTGGTGCACGGCCTGACCCGCGCCCGCGGCTTCACCCAGGACGACGCGCACATCTACTGCACCCGCGAGCAGATGGCGGACGAGCTCGACTCGACCCTCACCTTCGTGCTCAACCTGCTGCGCGACTACGGTCTGGCGGACTTCTACCTGGAGCTGTCCACCAAGGACCCGGAGAAGTTCGTCGGCAGCGACGACGCCTGGGAGGAGGCCACCGCCGTCCTCGCCGCCGTGGCCGAGAAGCAGGGTCTGCCGCTGGTCCCGGACCCGGGCGGCGCGGCCTTCTACGGCCCGAAGATCTCGGTGCAGGCGCGGGACGCCATCGGCCGGACCTGGCAGATGTCGACCATCCAGCTCGACTTCAACCTGCCCGAGCGGTTCGACCTGGAGTACACCTCGGCGGACGGCTCGCGCCAGCGGCCGGTCATGATCCACCGGGCGCTGTTCGGCTCGATCGAGCGGTTCTTCGCGGTGCTGCTGGAGCACTACGCCGGTGCCATGCCGCCGTGGCTGGCCCCGGTCACCGTGACCGGCATCCCGATCACCGACGAGCACGTGCCGTACCTGCTGGAGGTCGCGGCCGAGCTGAAGAAGCGCGGGGTCCGGGTCGAGGTGGACACCTCGGACGACCGGATGCAGAAGAAGATCCGCAACGCCCAGAAGACCAAGGTCCCGTTCATGCTGATCGCCGGCAACGACGACGTCGAGGCGGGCGCGGTCTCCTTCCGCTACCGCAACGGCGAGCAGAAGAACGGTGTCCCGCTGGCCGAGGCCGTGCAGGAGATCGTGGACGCGGTGGAGCGCCGGATCCAGGTCTGACCCGACCGTGTGCGCGGGGCGGGCTCCTTCGGGAGTCCGCCCCGCGCGCTTTGCAAGCGGGGGCGGGCGAATATGCTGATCAGCATGACGACTGAGCCGGAACTGCAGCGGGGCGTCGGGGAGCCGGACGGCTTCCGCCGCCTGTGGACCCCCCATCGGATGGCCTACATCCAGGGCGAGAACAAGCCCACCGGCCCGGCTCCGGACGACGGCTGTCCGTTCTGCTCGATCCCGTCGCTCACCGACGAGGACGGGCTGGTCGTCGCGCGCGGGAACGCGGTGTACGCGGTGCTCAACCTGTACCCGTACAACGGCGGGCACCTGATGGTGGTCCCGTACCGGCACGCGGCGGACTACACCGAGCTGGACGAGGCGGAGACGGCCGAGCTGGCGGTGTTCACCAAGAAGGCGATGACGGCGCTGCGCGCGGCCTCGGGTGCGCACGGCTTCAACATCGGGATGAACCAGGGCGCGGCGGCGGGGGCCGGTATCGCCGCGCACCTGCACCAGCACGTGGTGCCGCGCTGGGGCGGGGACACCAACTTCATGCCGGTGGTCGGCCACACCAAGGTGCTGCCGCAACTGCTGGCGGACACCCGGAAGATGCTGGCCGAGGCCTGGCCGGTGGACTAGGGCTGGTTGCAGGAGGGCCCCCGTCGACCGTTCCGGGTCGGCGGGGGCCCTCCTGGTGTCGCGGGGCGGGTTGGTCAGGCGTCGTAGCGGTCGACCTTGAACGGCCGGTTGCCCTGGGCCTCGGCCTTGAGGCCGGCCGCGCGGCCCTTGAAGGCGCGCTCGGTGTCGAGGTCGTGCTCGGCGAGGAACTCCATCGTCGCGGTGTGGACGGCGCCGATCACCGGGTGCGAGACGTTGAGCGCGTTGTCGGCCATGCTGCGGGTGTCCCAGGGCAGTCCGGCCCAGACGTGCCGCAGGCCGAAGGGCTCGGGCAGGCCGAGGCCGCCGCCGAGCCAGCCGAGCAGGCCGGGCATCCGGTAGAAGGGGGCGCGGACGGCCTGCCGGACGACCTCGTCGTTGTCGATCAGCGGGAGCTTGACCGTCCGCTCCTCCCAGAACCTGACGGTCTTGGCGACCGACTTCTCCTTGTCCTTGGGCTTGTCGAAGAAGTAGCCGTTGATCGGGCCGAGTGCGAAGGCCGCGACGGTGACGTTGAGGGTGTTGGCGAGCAGGGAGACGGTGACGGTGAAGGTCAGCACGAGCTTGCCGTCGTGGGTGATGAACTGGGTGGCGAGGTAGTGCCGGGGGCCGCCGCCGAAGGTCTGCTTGTCGGCGATGGCCTGGACGGCGAAGTCGCGCATGTGGTCGCCGTCCATGTCGGCGCTGCCGGGGCGGCTGATCTCGTCGGCGTTCTCGCCGACCTCGTAGACCACCCACTGCTTGATCCGGACATCCGGTATGCCGCTGTTGGCGACCTCGCTGATGCCGAGGGACTTGAGGTGGCCGGAGATCTTGCGGACGAGGTCCCAGGGGTGGAACTGGCGGAAGTCGATCTGGCCCTCGGCGGGGCGCAGGGTGTCGACGAGCTTCCACTCGCCCCAGCGGCGGCCGGCGCCGAGGATGCCCTTGGGGCCGGCGTAGTGGTGGACGTTGGTCTCCTGCTCGGACTCGAGCCGGCCGAGCTTGGCGCGCAGGTCGGCGGCCTTCTTGTCGAGGTCGTCGCGGGGGACGGCCATCGGGACGGTCGCGGCGACGGCGTTGCCCTCGACCAGTTGCAGCCAGCGGCCGCGCAGGTCGAGGGCGGTGCGGACGACGATGCGCTTGGCGAGGTACCAGCCGATGACCGGGGCCAGCATGACGATGCGCAGGTAGAGGCCGAGGATGCCGCCGGCCGGGGGCTTGATCGCGAGCAGGACGGCGACGGCGGCGGCGAGGGTGAGGACGACGGCCCCGTACACGCCGGCGTTCTTGGGGTTGTCGCGCTTGAGCCAGGCGCGGAGCTGGAAGGCGCCGAGCCAGATCAGGGTGCCGGGCAGGAAGAGCAGGCCGGTGACGACGGAGACGGTGGACAGCTGCCGGTCGCGGCCGCGGCGGATCTCCTCGGCGGCGAGGCAGTGCTCGACGACCTGGCGGGTGTCCACACCGAAGGCGGGCACCAGGGGCTTGCGGTCGCCGTTGAGCGCGCGGGAGATGAGCGCCTTGCTGAACGCCTCGCCGAAGTTGGGCGCGAAGAGGGCGAAGCGGCCCTTCTTGGCGGTGGCCCCGTCGAGCTTGGCGGCGTCGTCGTCGAGTCGGGCGTCGCGGTACGCGGCCGAGGAGAGCGCCTGGGTGCCGGCGGTCTGCGGGCCGGCGTCGGTCCGGGGTATCTGCGCACCCGGGGTCATGTCGAGTGTGGTCACGGTGGCGTCCCCTCCTCCCCTTGTCCTGCGGCAGGGTACCGCGCCGGGGTACCGGTGCGCGGATGATCGTCCGAACTGGCGTCACGAACGGGCCACCTCGGGCCCGTGGGGCATGATGCCCGCGTTTCCGCTGTTCGACGCGCCCCGGGGCGCCTTCGGCCGGGAGGGATACGGCACGATGGGTGTCATGGAGAGCGATGCGCTGACGGATCCGGTTCTGGTGTTCGACGGGGACTGTGCCTTCTGCACGACGTGTGCCACCTGGGCGGAGCGCCGGCTGCGGCAGACGCTGGCGTCGGGCGGCTGGGAGGCGGTGCCGTTCCAGTTCGCGGACCTGGCGGGGCTGGACGCCCTGGCCGGGGGGCGTGGAGAGGTGTCGTGGGAGCGCGCGGAGCGTGAAGTGCTCTGGGTGACGCCGGCCGGCCGGGTGTACGGCGGGGCGCAGGCGGTGGCGCGGCTGCTGATGCGCTCGGGCGGGGCGTGGGCGTACCTGGGCGGGGTGTTGGCGTCGGCGCCGGTGCGTCCGGTGGCGGGGCTGGTGTACCGCTGGGTGGCGCGTTACCGGCACCGGATGCCGGGTGGGACGGCGGCCTGCGCGCTGCCGCAGCGGTGACGGCCCGGCGCTGACGGCCCGGCGCCGACCCGGGTGCTGACGGCCGGCTACTGGCGGCCGGGGGCCGGGGTCTCAGTCGTCCTGGTCGGCGAAGCGGGCGGCGAGGGCGGCGGGCATGGGTTCGTGGCGCAGGTGGGCGCGGGCGAACTCGGCCGTGCCGTGGGTCAGCGAGCGCAGGTCGACGGGGTAGCGGGCGAGTTCGAGTTCGGGGACCTCGGCGCGCAGCAGGGTGAGGCCGGGTCCGGCGGTCTCGGTGCCGAGGACGCGGCCGCGGCGGGCGGAGAGGTCGCCGAGGACGGCGCCGAGGTAGTCGTCGGGCAGGAGGACGCGGACGGCGGCGACGGGTTCGAGGAGCCGGATGACGGCGTGTTCGGCGGCGTCGCGCAGGGCGAGGGCGGCGGCGTTCTGGAAGGCGGAGTCGGAGGAGTCGACGGAGTGCGCCTTGCCGTCGGTGAGGGTGACCCGGACGTCGACGAGCGGGTGGCCGGTGGCGACGCCCTTGGCGAGCTGGGCGCGGACGCCCTTCTCGACGGAGGGGATGAAGTGCTTGGGGACGGCGCCGCCGACGACGTGTTCCTGGAACTCGAAGCCGGAGCCGGCGGGGAGGGGTTCGACCTCCAGGTCGCAGATGGCGTACTGGCCGTGGCCGCCGGACTGTTTGACGAGGCGTCCGTGGCCGGCCGCGGCGGTGCCGAAGGTCTCGCGCAGGGCGACCTTGTGGGGCACGGTGTCGACGTGGACGCCGTGGCGGTTGCGGAGGCGGTCGAGGAGGGTTTCGGCGTGGGCCTCGCCGGTGCACCAGAGGACGAGCTGGTGGGTGTCGGGGTTCTGTTCGAGGCGCAGGGCCGGGTCCTCGGCGGCGAGCCGGGCGAGCGCCTGGGAGAGCTTGTCGTCGTCGGCCTTGCTGTGGGCCTCGACGGCGATCGGCAGCAGCGGGTCGGGGAGCGGCCAGGTGTCGAGTTCGACGGGGTGGCCGGGTTCCTGGACGGTGTCGCCGGAGCGGGCCGTGGTGAGTTTGGCGACGCAGACGAGGTCGCCGGCGACGGCGTGCGGGACGGGGCGCTGGAGTTTGCCGAAGGGGCTGGTGAGCGCGGTGACGCGTTCCTCGGCGTCCTGGTCGGCGGGGTGCTGCGGGCCGGTGAGGCGGATCCGGGTGTCCGGGCGCAGGGTGCCGGCGTAGACGCGCAGCAGGCTGACGCGGCCGACGTAGGCGTCCCCGGTGACGCGGACGACCTGGGCGGCGAGGGGGGCGTCGGGGTCGCAGGCGGGGCCGGGGCGGGTGCGTTCGGTGGGGTCGGGGAAGGTGCTGGTGATGAGGTCGAGGAGTTCGGTGGCGCCGAGGCCGTGCTCGCTGGTGGGGACGGCGGGGTGGAGGGCGCAGGTGAGGACTTCGCGGCGCAGGCCTGCTTCGAGGGCGTCGGTGTCGAGGGTGTCGCCGGCCAGGTACTGCTCCATGAGGGTGTCGTCCTGGCCGGAGATGGCTTCGACGAGGCTCTCGCGGGCGGGCCCGGTGTCGGGGAGGGGGTCGGTGCGGCCGTAGGTGTGCCCGGTGAGGAGGTCGACGCTGCCGTCGGGGCGGCCGTCGTGGTGGACCGGGAGGAAGAGCGGCCGGAGGGTGTCGGGGCCCAGCTCGAAGGCGTCGTGGCAGGCGGCGAGGATCTCGTCGAGGCTGCCGCGGGCGACGTCGAGCTTGGCGACGGCGATGGCGCGGGGGATGTTCTCGGCGGCGCACTGGCGCCACAGGGCGCGGGTGGGGGCGGTCACCGGGTCGGTGGCGGAGACCACGAAGACGGCGGCGTCGGCGGTGTGCAGGGCGGCCCGCAGGTCGGCGGCGAAGTCGGGGTGGCCGGGCGGGTCGATCAGGTTGATCTTGACGCCGCGCCATTCGAGGGGGAGCACGGAGAGCTGGACGGAGCGCTGCTGCTGGTGCTCGACGGGTTCGTGGTCGGAGACGGTGGTGCCGTCGGCGACCTTGCCGGCGCGGCCGACGGCGCCGGCGGCGAGGGCGAGGGACTCGGCGAGGGTGGTCTTGCCGGCACCGGCGCAGCCGATGAGGGCGACGTTGCGCAGGTCGCGCGGTCCGGTGACGGCGGGGGCCTGGCCGGCCCGGGCGGTGCTGCGGTCGGGCATCGGGGTCTCCTCCCGTCGCGCCGGGGGCTGTCGGTGAAAGTCTAGGGCGAGTCCTGTGGATCAGCTCGGAGAAGCCGACGCCGCGGACCGGGACGAACCGCGGGACCGGCCCCGGGCCGGAGGGCGTCGGGGGCGCGCGAGCGGTCGGTGGGCGGGGAGTGTCGGTGGGCGTCGCTACGATGGGTGCGCCGGGCGGGCTGATCCGTCGGGTCGTCTGCCGCATTCTCCGCCGCAGGCGGGTACCAGGCAGATCGGAGCGGTCGGGAAGGCCATGCTCAACAAATACGCGCGTGCCTTCTTCACACGTGTCCTGACGCCGTTCGCCGCGTTCCTGATCCGGTTGGGTGTGAGCCCGGACACCGTGACGCTGGTCGGTACGGCCGGTTCGGTGGCGGGCGCCCTGGTGTTCTTCCCGCGCGGGGAGTTCTTCTGGGGCACCATCACGATCACGCTGTTCATCTTCTCGGACCTGGTGGACGGGAACATGGCGCGGCAGTTGGGGCGGACCAGCAAGTGGGGGGCGTTCCTCGACTCGACGCTGGACCGGGTCGCGGACGCCGCGGTCTTCGGTGGCCTGGCCATGTGGTACGCGGGCAAGGGTGACAACAACCTGCTGTGCGCGGTGGCGGTGTTCTGTCTGGCGAGCGGGCTGGTGGTGTCGTACACCAAGGCGCGGGCCGAGAGCCAGGGGCTGCCGTGCGACGTGTCGGGCCTGGTGGAGCGGGCCGAACGGCTGGTGATCAGCCTGGTGGCGGCCGGTGTGGCGGGCCTGGCGACGTTCGGTGTGCCGTACGTGGAGTGGCTGCTGCCGGTGGCGCTGTGGCTGGTGGCGGTCGGCAGTCTGGTGACGGTGGTCCAGCGGATGGTGACGGTGCGCCGCGAGGCGTTCGAGGCGGACCGCGCGTCGGCCGGTAGCTGAAGGGGGCGGTGCCGCGGTGAAGGAACGAGTGATGGACCGGCTGGTGTACTCGGCGTACGCGGCGGGCTGGGCGGTGCTCAAACACCTGCCCGAGCCGGCGGCGCGGGGGCTGTTCGACCGGCTGGCGGACTCGGCGTGGCGGCGGCGCGGCAAGCGGGTGCTGCAGTTGGAGGCGAATCTGCTGCGGGTGTGCCCGGACGCGGACGAGGCCCGGCTGCGGGAGCTGTCGCGGGCCGGGATGCGTTCGTACATGCGGTACTGGCAGGAGTCGTTCCGGCTGCCGGTCTGGGGCCGCGCGCGGGTGCTGCGGGACGTCCGGGTGGACGGGTTCGAGCAGCTGCGGGAGGCGCTGGAGTCGGAGCGGGGCGCGGTGATAGCGCTGCCGCACATGGGCAACTGGGACCTGGCCGGGGCCTGGGTGGCCTCGCTGGGGTATCCGTTCACGACGGTGGCGGAGCGGTTGAAGCCGGAGCGGCTGTTCGACCGGTTCGTGGCGTTCCGCGAGAGCCTGGGCATGGAGGTGCTGGCGCTGACCGGCGGCTCGGTGAACGTGGTGGGCACGCTGGCGCGCCGGCTCCGGGCGGGGAAGATGGTCTGCCTGGTGGGGGACCGCGACCTCTCGGAGGCGGGCATCGAGGTGTCGTTCTTCGGTGAGGCGACGCGGATGCCGGCCGGTCCGGCGGCGCTGTGCCAGCGGACCGGGGCGGCGCTGATGCCGGTCTCGCTCTGGTACGAGGGCCGGATCCTGCGCGGCCGGATCCATCCGGAGGTGCCGGTGCCGGCGGAGGGCGACCGGGCGGAGAAGACCCGGGTGATGACGCAGGCGATGGCCGCCGTCTGGGAGGACGCGATCCGGGAGCACCCGGAGGACTGGCACATGCTGCAGCGCTTCTGGCTGGCCGACCTCCCGGGCCGTGAGACGGTGGAGGCGGGGCCGGCCCGCCCCGCGGACCCGGTGGTCGCCGACCCGGTCGTCGCGAATCCGGCCGTCGCCGAGCCGGCCCCCGAGGCCTCGGGGGCCTGAGGCCGTACCCGCCGCCGCCCGTACCGCCCGCACCGTCCGCAGGACTTCGAGGAGACCCGTGAAGATCGGCATCGTCTGCCCGTACGACTGGGACGTCCCCGGTGGCGTGCAGTTCCACATCCGGGACCTCGCCGAGCACCTGATCGGCCTCGGCCACGAGGTGTCGGTGCTGGCGCCGGCCGAGGACGACGAGGCGCTGCCGCCCTACGTGGTCTCGGCGGGGCGGGCGGTGGCGGTGCCGTACAACGGCTCGGTGGCGCGGCTGAGCTTCGGGATCCTGTCGGCGGCCCGGGTGCGGCGGTGGCTGCACGAGGGGCGGTTCGACATCCTGCACGTGCACGAGCCGACCTCGCCGAGCCTGTCGATACTGGCGGCCTGGTCGACCTCGGGGCCGATGGTGGGCACCTTCCACACCTCGAATCCGCGCTCGCGGGCGATGATCGCGGCCTCGCCGATCCTCCAGCCGGGCCTGGAGAAGATGCGGGCCCGGATCGCGGTGAGCGAGTACGCGCGGCGCACCCTGGTGGAGCACCTGGGCGGGGACGCGGTGGTGATCCCGAACGGCGTGGACGTGGGCTTCTTCGCGGAGGCCGAGCCGGACGCGCGCTGGACCGGCGGTGCGGCCGCCGGCGGGCCGGGGACGATCGGCTTCATCGGGCGGATCAACGAGCCGCGCAAGGGGCTGCCGACGCTGCTGGCGGCGCTGCCGCGGATCCTGGCGGAGCGGCCAGGGGTGCGGCTGCTGGTCGCGGGCAAGGGCGACGAGGAGGAGGCGGTCGCGGGGCTGGCGCCGGAGGTCCGCGCACAGGTGGAGTTCCTCGGCATGGTGAGCGACCGGGAGAAGGCCCGGCTGCTGCGCAGCGTGGACCTGTACGTGGCGCCCAACACCGGCGGCGAGAGCTTCGGGATCATTTTGGTCGAGGCGATGTCGGCGGGCGCGCCGGTGCTGGCGAGCGACCTGGACGCGTTCAAGCAGGTGCTGGACGGCGGGGACGCGGGCGAGCTGTTCCCGGTGGAGGACGCGGACGCGCTGGCGCGGGCGGCCCTGCGGCTGCTGGGCGACCCGGGGCGGCTGGAGGAGCTGCGGAAGGCGGCGTCGCGGCATGTGCGGCGGTTCGACTGGTCGACCGTGGGCGCGGACATCCTGGCCGTCTACGAGACGGTGACGGCGGGCGCGGCGGCCGTGGTCGACGCGGACGAGCGCAGCGGCCGGTGGGGCCGGTTCGGGCTGGCCCGGGACTGAGCCGGCGGCGGGGCGCGGATAGGGTCGGACGGTCGTCCCGTTCGACGTCCCGTTCGACGTCCCGTTCGGACAGGGGACGTCCGGTTCGGACGTCCCCTGTCCCGACCGCTGTCCCCGACCGTGCCTCCGGAGGCCCCCGATGCCGCAGATCTCCGTCGACTACTCGCCGAGCCTGGCCGGCTCCTTCGACCGCCGTGAGCTGGGGCTGGCGATCAACCGGCTCGCGGTGGAGACCATCAGCGCCACGCCCGAGGGCTGCAAGACGGTCTTCCGGCCGACCGACCCGGAGGTCGTGGTGGGCTTCGGCGAGCGGGCCGAGGCGCAGCTGTTCGTGCAGTTCCAGATCTTCCCGGGGCGGACCCCGGAGGCGAAGGCGGCGCTCACCGAGGCGGTGCTGGCGCTGCTGGCGGAGCGGGTGAAGCCGGCGCCGGGGGA
This sequence comes from Kitasatospora purpeofusca, assembly GCF_034043715.1. GTDB lineage: Bacteria > Actinomycetota > Actinomycetes > Streptomycetales > Streptomycetaceae > Kitasatospora > Kitasatospora purpeofusca_A. The sequence continues at coordinate 23,600 of NZ_JAXCLC010000095.1, forward strand.
GCGGCTGCAGCTGGCGGTGGACGTGCGCGACATCGACCGCGGGGCGTACCGGAACACGGCGGTCGAGGGCTGAACCGGGGGTACCCGGTAGCGTAGCGCCCCGTGACTACGTGGATCTGGGCCGGCGTGGCCGTGGTGCTGTTCGGGATGTACCTGAGTTGGACGGCCGGGAGGCTGGACCGGCTGCACGCCCGGATCGACGCCGCCCGGGCGGCGCTGGACGCGCAGCTGGTCCGCCGGGCGTCGGTGGCGGTGGAGCTGGCGACGTCCTCGGTGCTGGACCCGGCGGCGTCGCTGCTGCTGCTGGACGCGGCGCACGCGGCCCGGCAGGCGGAGGACGAGCAGCGCGAGGTGGCCGAGAGCCAGCTGAGCCTGGCGCTGCGGGCGGTGTTCGCGGAGTCGGAGCAGGTGGCGGTGCTGGTGGCCGAGCCGGGCGGCGAGGAGGCGGTGCGGGACCTGACGGCGGCGGTGCGGCGGGTGCCGATGGCGCGGCGGTTCCACAACGACGCGGTGCGGGCGGCGCGGGCGGTGCGGGAGCACCGGCTGGTGCGGTACTTCCGGCTGGCGGGCCGGGCGCCGTTCCCGATGGCGTTCGAGATGGACGACGCGCCGCCCGCGGCGCTCACTCCGGAGGGCGCGCCGGCGTAGGGCGCGCGGGCGTGCGGAGCGCGGCGGGGGAGCGGACGGGGCGAGTCCGGCACGGCCGCGTGGAACGCGTCTCACCTGCTGCGGCGGGTGGGTCCGGATCCGGCCTGTTTGTCGTATCCCGTCACCAACGCTGGACTTGATGGCGCATGGAGAGGCCGTTTCTTCCGCCTACCATAGGGCGATAGCACTGGTTCATCTTCGAGTGAGGTCTCACGTGTCCACCACCCCCACCACCGCAGACCAGCCGCAGATCGGTACCGCCCGGGTCAAGCGCGGCATGGCCGAGCAGCTCAAGGGCGGTGTGATCATGGATGTGGTCAACGCCGAGCAGGCGAAGATCGCCGAGGACGCCGGCGCTGTGGCCGTCATGGCCCTGGAGCGCGTGCCCGCCGACATCCGCAAGGACGGCGGCGTGGCGCGCATGTCGGACCCGAACATGATCGAGGAGATCATCGCCGCGGTCTCGATCCCGGTCATGGCGAAGTCCCGGATCGGCCACTTCGTCGAGGCCCAGGTCCTCCAGTCGCTGGGTGTCGACTACATCGACGAGTCCGAGGTGCTGACCCCGGCCGACGAGGTCAACCACTCCGACAAGTTCGCGTTCACCACGCCCTTCGTCTGCGGTGCCACCAACCTGGGCGAGGCGCTGCGCCGCATCGCCGAGGGCGCGGCCATGATCCGCTCCAAGGGCGAGGCCGGTACCGGCAACGTCGTCGAGGCCGTCCGCCACCTGCGCCAGATCAAGAACGAGATCGCCAAGCTGCGCGGCTTCGACAACAACGAGCTGTACGCCGCCGCCAAGGAGCTGCGCGCCCCGTACGAGCTGGTCAAGGAGGTCGCCGAGCTGGGCAAGCTGCCGGTCGTGCTGTTCTCCGCCGGTGGTGTGGCCACCCCGGCCGACGCCGCGCTGATGCGCCAGCTGGGTGCCGAGGGCGTCTTCGTCGGCTCCGGCATCTTCAAGTCGGGCGACCCGGCGAAGCGTGCCGCCGCGATCGTCAAGGCCACCACGTTCTTCGACGACCCGAAGATCATCGCCGACGCCTCCCGCAACCTGGGCGAGGCCATGGTCGGCATCAACTGCGACACCCTGCCGGAGACCGAGCGCTACGCCAACCGCGGCTGGTAATACGCCTCCCACGGCCCGCCGCACGGTGTGATCATCGGTGCGGCGGGCCGCTGCGCGTCGTCCGTTCGAGAGTCAAGAGGTACGAGAAGTGTCCACTCCAGTCATCGGCGTCCTCGCCCTGCAGGGTGACGTCCGCGAGCACCTGATCGCGCTGGCCGAGGCCGACGCGCTGGCCCGTCCGGTCCGCCGGGTGGAGGAGCTGGCCGAGGTCGACGCGCTGGTGATCCCCGGCGGGGAGTCCACCACGATGTCCAAGCTGGCGCTGCTGTTCGGCGTGATGGGCCCGCTGCGCGAGCGGGTGGCGGCCGGGATGCCGGTGTACGGGACCTGCGCCGGCATGATCATGCTGGCCGACAAGATCCTGGACGGGCGCGAGGACCAGGAGACGGTGGGCGGCATCGACATGACCGTGCGCCGCAACGCCTTCGGCCGCCAGAACGAGTCCTTCGAGTCGGGCGTCGCCTTCGCCGGCCTGGACGAGGCGCCGGTGCACGGGGTGTTCATCCGCGCGCCGTGGGTGGAGGCGGTCGGCGCGGGCGTGCGGGTGCTGGCGGAGCTGCCGGCCGCCGACGGCCCGGAGAGCCGGATCGTCGCGGTGCGCCAGGGCAATCTGCTGGCCACCTCGTTCCACCCCGAGCTCACCGGCGACCACCGGGTGCACGCGTACTTCGTGCGGATGGCCGAGGAGCATCTCGCCGCCGCGTGACGGTGCGCGAACGACCGTGTGCGGGCGAGGACCGACCGCACCGGTAAGATCTCATCTGTTCATTTCCCATTGGCGACGTAAAGGAGCTGGCGATGTCCGGCCACTCTAAGTGGGCTACCACCAAGCACAAGAAGGCCGTGATCGACGCCAAGCGCGGCAAGCTCTTCGCCAAGATGATCAAGAACATCGAGGTGGCGGCGCGCACCGGCGGTCCCGACGTGAGCGGCAACCCGACCCTCTACGACGCCATCCAGAAGGCGAAGAAGAGCTCGGTCCCGATCGACAACATCAACCGCGCCGTCAAGCGCGGTGGTGGCCTGGAGGCCGGCGGCGCCGACTACCAGACGATCATGTACGAGGGCTACGGCCCGAACGGTGTCGCCGTGCTCATCGAGTGCCTCACCGACAACCGCAACCGCGCCGCCTCCGACGTGCGCGTGGCGATGACCCGCAACGGCGGCTCGATGGCCGACCCCGGCTCGGTCTCGTACCTGTTCAACCGCAAGGGCGTCGTGATCGTCCCCAAGACGGACGGCGTGGACGAGGACAAGCTGTTCGAGGTCGTCCTCGACCAGGAGCCCGAGGAGATCAACGACCTCGGCGACTCCTTCGAGATCGTCTCCGAGGCCTCCAAGATGGTCGCCGTGCGCACCGCCCTGGTGGACGCCGGCGTCGACTACGACTCGGCCGAGGCCAACTTCCTGCCGAGCATGCAGGTCGAGCTGGACGTCGACGGCGCCCGCAAGATCCTCAAGCTGATCGACGCCCTGGAGGACAGCGACGACGTGCAGAACGTCTTCGCCAACTTCGACATCAGCGACGAGGTCGGTGCGCAGCTCGACTCCGAGTGACCGTGCCCCCTCCCGGGGCCGGGGGGGGGGGGGGGGCGCGC
>NZ_JAXCLC010000096.1:0-26521 GCF_034043715.1 Kitasatospora purpeofusca
GGTGTACCAGCCGTCCGCGGAGACGGAGAAGGTCGCGGTGACGGTCGAGCCGCACGGGACGGTGCCGCCGTAGCCGGCGATCTCCAGCGTGGTGGCCCGGAAGAGCAGGGACTGCTGCACGGTGCCGAGCGATTCGCCGCCCTCGATGTCGGTGGTCAGGACCGCGTCGACCAACTGCGTGCGCAGGGGCGGGCTGTCGGGGCTCGGCGGGCCGGCCAGGCCGATCCGGCCGGTGAACTGGACGCCGTTCTCGGTGACCGTGTAGCAGAGCTTGGTCCAGAGGCCGGACTGCAGGCCGGAGGCGTCGCAGACCTCCGTGGCGGTCTCGGTGGTGGTGGCGGCGGCGGTACCGGCGGCGACGGCGGCGACGGCCGGGGTCGCGCCGGCGAGAGCGAGTGCCAGGGCACCCGTAGCGGCGGCCGTCGTCAGCATCTTGCGAATCATGAGGTGCTTCTCCTGTGTGCAGGGCTCCTGGTCCGTCCAGCAGCACTGTTATGTGATATTGCACTATCTCTCTGTAGTCAGGGCGTCGCTCATCTGAACGGAGTGGGTCCGGTTGGCGCGGATTTGGTACGTGGAATCCGGACGTTTAATTCGCCCGCGCGTGGTGAGGGACGTCCTGGACCTGGCCGGGGGCGACTGGACCGGCCGTCCCACCCCGGGGGGCGGCCGGGCTGGGCCCCGTCGCGGCGGACGGTGATGCTGTGGGCGGTACCGGCCGGGTGGTGCGGAAGCCGGGGGGAAGAGCGCCGTGAAGCGCTGGTGAAACCGGGTGGCGGTGTCGAGTGCGGACGCACGGGGTGCCCGCTCGGCGGGGTCGCACGGAGCGGTTCCGCGCTCCCTCGGCCCCGAGGAGGCGGGGCCGGATGCTCACCTGGCACCGCGCCCCCACCTTCAAGGCGGGAACCTCCGTATGTATCAGGGGAAGCCGTGTCCGGCTGGGACATCCCGGGGCGCGCTGTACGCGCGGGCGGGCGGCACAGCCGCAGGGGCCCGGGAGCGTGGTACGCATGGTCGACGGCACGGCGGTGGTCGTCGAAGTCCCGCGCGAAGCCTTGACCGACCTGGCCTGGCGGGACCGGCACCGGAGCCACCGGACGACCGGCGCCCGCGACATCTGGTTCTGGCAGCCGGAGCCGACCCGTGCCGCGGGCCCGGGTCGGCTCCGGCTGGATCAGCTGCCCTGTCGTCGGGGCCGTCCAGCCTCACCGGGGAAGGCCGATCGATGCTGCGGAGGAGTTCGGATGAGTGGTCTGGGCTGGATGTACGGGGCGGACCTGCCGCTGGTGAGTGTCACGTTCGCCCGTGACCTCACTGCGCGGGAGCTCCTGGAGCGGATGGGGGCGGACCCCGCCACCCTCGCCGAACGGACCCGGGTGGAGTTCCACGAGGACTTCGGCGACATCCTCCACGAGGACGACGCCTACGTGGTCACCGCCGGCCGGTACGGGGCGTGGGCGTGGGCGTGGGAGCACGGCAGCTGGCTGTGCGTGGAGGGTGATGAGCTGCTGGGCGCGGTCTCGGCCGGGACGGCGGCACTGGTCCTGCACGCCAACGAGAAGCCCATGGTGGAGTTCCGCTACGCCGAGAACGGTCGGCTGGTGACCGGTCTGCACACCCTCCGGGGCATCGGGCCCGAGCACCGCACCGGCCAGGAACCTCACCGCTTCGACTCCGAACTGCGGGCGCTGGGCGCCCGATCCGACCTCGGGGAGACCGGGCCGCTGGGCCTGCGCGGGCTCTTCTACCGTCTCGCCGAAGGCCTCGGCGCGGGCATGGACCGGGACGACTTCCTTGCCGGGACGGCCCTCAGCGCCCGGCTTCGGCCTCACCCCGACCGGGCTGCGTGACATACAGCCTGTATTGGGCAGATGCTTTGAGGTTCTGGCTCAGCTTGTTTGACCGGTGACGGTCCGTGTCGGGTTCGTAGATCGACTGAAAGTCGTCGGCCCGGCTTCCGGGTGGCTGACAGTCGGCGGTCGTGACGCAATCGTGTTCCCTGTTCAGGGAGTTGCTGTTCCCGTCGGTGTCGGAGGTGGCGGTCGTCCGGGTGGAGGCGGCCGGTTCCGTGGTGCGGGTGGAGGCGCGGGCGACCGTCGACGGGGCCGACTGCCCGGGCTGCGGGACCCGGTCGAGTCGTGTGCACGGCTCTTACCTGCGGTTCCCGGAGCGTTTTATCCTGGTAGGAGTGTTTGGTTGCGGTCTGGGCGGCTGGCCTGTCTGGGGCGGCTGAGGTGTCCCGCGATTGCCGTGCCGTCCGAGGCCGGAGACAACGGGCAGGTGCCCGTTTCAATCCTTTCGCTTCTGTCTGATCCCAAGACGCCCCCAGTCAACCCTGTTTGCGCCCTGTGGCGGGAGGGCGGCCAGCGGTACTACCGAAACATGACTCGTCAGCGGCCGTATCCGAGTGACTTGTCCGATGCCCGATGGAATCTTCTGGAACCCACTTTGTCGGCCTGGCGGGCCGAGCGGAGAGGGAAGGGCCTGGACATCGGCCGGCCTCCCGAGCACGATCTCCGCCGGATCATGGACGCGGTCCTCTACGTCGACAGGACCGGCATCCCCTGGCGGTACCTGCCGCACGACACTTTGGGTCTTCTCCTGGCCGTCTGGGTCACCGCGGCCAGCGTCTCCGACAACGTCGGAGGTATCCACCTGCTCTCAACGATCGGGACGGCGCACCCCCGCGTCACCAAGGCCTGGGTCGACAGCGGCTACCGGACCAAGGCCATCGACCATGGCCCACCCCTGGTATAGACGTCGAGGTCACCCGACGCGCCCCGGGCGAGAAGGGATTCAAGGTCATCCCGTGGCGATGGGTGGTCGAACGGACCTTCGGCTGGCTGATGAACCACCGCCGACTCGCCCGCGACTACGAAACCCACCCGCACCGTTCCGAAGCCATGATCCGCCTCGCGATGTCGACCTGATGAGCCGCCGGCTCACCCGGGAGTCGACTGCGAACTGGAAGGACTCATAGGCCGCGAGCCACACTGACTCGCGCATCCTCGCCTCTCATCGCCTGCGGCCAACGATCGTCGATGACGCCGGCCTCCACCCGGCAGGCGGCGCAGGCGTTCTCCCGTTCCGGCGACCACCAGTCGTCGGACGGCGACATTCCGGCTTCCTGGATCCCGCACAGTGTCCTGGCGAAGACGCCGAAGGCGTGGGACACCTCCACTGGAAGACCATCAGCGACAGCCCTCTCCCAGCGCATATCCCTGGGCAGGTACGGCGGCCGCGAGACCTCGAACCACTCGCCACCCACATGAGTGGCGGCGTGACACCACGAGCAGGACCAAATCTCCCGCCCACGCCGTCGGCGCCACCGGCCACCGCCACATCGCCTGTCCGCACACATCGCACTCCACCGGCGGATCCCCACACGTCAGCGCAGTCCACCCCAAGACGCCGACGCACATGAGTTACCAAACACCCCTGCCAGGACAAAACGCTCTTTCAGCAAGATCTCGGCGTCGGGATGGTCGCGCAGAGCTGGATCCCGCTGCTTCGGAGAGCTGGTCGGTGGCCTCGTGGACAGTGCCCGATCGCGCGGGCCCACCACGTCTTCGAAGGCAGGCATACGCCGCGCCCGGTCGGCGTGGGGGATGCCGTGGAGGCGGTCGGCTTCGGCGCCGCTGCCGCGCTCGCCCCCGCCGGCAGGGCACCCTCGAACCGGCCGACCAGCCCGGGCACCCGTTGAGCGGACGAGGTCGACCCACGTCCTCGCCGCGAGCGCGGAGGTCAGCCACGCGGCCGAGGACCGTGTGGACCGGGGTCGGGTGAGGGCCGATTGTCCGGTGGACGCAGCGCCGGGACCGCCTGGTATTGTGCCCCCAGATTTGAACATGTTCAACAATAGGGGGAAGTCATCGAAACGTTGAGCGTAGACCCGCCGATTCCGAGGGCGGGGCGGGTCCTGGCGGTGTTGGCGGCGCTGTGTGCCACGCCGGCCATGATCTGGGGGGTCCAATACTTCGAAACGGTGGTCGGCATGCCGCTGATCCTCGGTTCACTCGCCGCCGCCGTACCGCTTCTCGCGCGGGACTGCACCGATTTCAGGCCGGCCTGCCTGGTGTTCGGCTGTGGACTGCTCGCCCTCCCGGTCTTCAGCATCCTGTTCGGCCCGTTCACGCTGACGCTGGTGCCCGCAGGCATCGTCCTCCTCATCGCGGCGAGCTACACACGCCCCGAACCCGGGCGCCTGCCGCTCCTGATCGGCACCCTGGTGTCCGCCGCCACCCTCGGCTACGCCGGCTGGACCATCGGCATCCCCTGGATCGCCCCCTACTTCCAGGAACCGGACGCGTTCGTCGCCACCGTCCAGATGGACACCCCCCTCCCGGGGATCGGCTACGACGGCTCGGGCCTCGGCCACGGCGCCACCCGGGTCTTCACGCTGGCGTCCGCCACCGAACGACGTGTCGTCGTCGTCTTCGACCCCCGCGCCCCCGACGCCGATCTCGCCGTCCTGCGCCGCCTGATCACCGACCTGCCGGGCGTCACCGACGTCCGACTCTGCGACCCACCCGCCGGGAACTGCCGCTGACCACCGCCCCCGATGACAGCCACGCCAGCCCCGGCCCCGCCCGGCACACGCGCGAACCCGACCGCCCCGACCCACCGGTCCTCTCCTCACCGACTCCCCACCAGGTGAGAACTACTCATGCACGGTCTAACGACGGATCTCCGGCGCAGGACACTAGCGGGGCAGCACGAGCAACTGGCAGGGCCCCGTTCGTGGTCCGCCCCGGACCTGTGGCTGAGCCTGGAGGCCAAGGTGCGCCTGGCCGGAGCCCAGCTCGGCCCGGGCGCTGTCGCGCGCCGGGCTGAGGGTTGGTCAACCGCTTGAGCGGTGGTGCCGGCGCCCTGGTGGGCGCCAGCACCACCCGGTTCGGGTTCTGTCGGTCAGAGGGTGCCGGCGATGGCGGTGCCGGTGTGGTTGCCGGTGAGGCCGGGCAGGTCGACGGGCTGGGGGGTGCTCCAGGTGGTGTCGGCGTGGCGGGAGACGAGCAGGACGCGGTTGTCGGTGGTGGTGACGGCGATCTGGGTGTCGCCGTCGACCGGGGCGGAGCTGACGGAGGTGGCCTTCGTCTGTCCGAAGATGCTGGTCAGCTGGCTGAAGGGCTGCCAGCTGGCGTCCTGGTGGCGGACGGTGTGGTAGAGCGCGCCGGTGTTGGTGACGACGACGAGGTTCATGTCGCTGCCCTGGCGGCTCATCGCGAGGGAGGTGACGGGGCCGATGGCGCCGGCGGCCTCGTCGACGGAGCCCCAGGCACTCCAGTTGCCGTTCTCGTAGCGGGCGGTGTGGTAGACGCCGTTGGCGATGACGGCGAGCTGCAGGTCGGGGCCGGAGCTGGCGGCGGCGACGGCGGTGATGTTGTTGAGGGGCCCGGTGGCGGAGAAGACGGGGCTGAAAGGGGTCCAGTTGGCGTCTGCGCCCCGGACGGAGTGGAAGAGCTGGCCGTCGGCGAGGGCGACGACGTGCAGGTCGGCGCCGATGGAGGAGACGGCGAGCTGGGTGATGCCGCCGAGGTCGGTGACGCCGGTGTTGAGGTCGCCGAAGTAGTCCCAGTTGCCGTCGAGGTGGCGCACGGTGTGGTGGAGGTGGCCGTCGCCGCCGAGGACGACGACGTGGGTGTTGCTGTCGATCCCGGTCGCGGCCACGGCCTTGACACCGCCGATGCCGGCGACCTGGATGTCCTGGAACGGGGTCCACGTGCCGTCGGCGAGGCGGGCGGTCTGGGACAGGCCGGCACCGGACCTGACCAGCCCCTGGGTCTTCCAGCCCGGCGTCGTGGACCGGACCTGCTGGATCCAGCCCGTCACGTCGTCGGTGCGGCTGCTGGCGGCACCGGTGCGGGTCTCGCTCTCACCGAGGCAGCCGCCCTGCCAGGAACGGGACGCCACGGCGACCAGCTCGGTCCTTCCGTTGACCTCCCGCACCACCGGAGCACCGGTGTCGCCCTTGCAGATCGCCGAACCGCCGGTGCCGGTGGTGTCGACGGCGGTCGGGCGGATGCCGGCGAGGGTGAACGCGCCGACGTGCAGCCGGTTGGGCAGCCACTCGGTCTTCGTGCGGCCGTAGCCGGGCGCCCGGAGCGTCTCCGCCGCTACGGGCGCGGCGGTCGCAACGCGCAGCGGCACGATGCCGTCGACCGGCGTGGCCAGCTTCGCCATCACCAGGTCGCGGTCCGGGCGGGCCACGAGGTCCACGACCTCGGTGGACGTACCGGTGCCGGTCGCGTTCAGGTCGGTGCGGCCGACGGTGACGGTGGTGCGCCACTTCGGGGCGCCGCCGACGGAGGGCCGGGCGGGGTCGTCCGAGAAACAGGAGGCCGCCGTGATCACCCAGGACCGGTCGACGAGGGCGCCGGTGCAGGTGCGGAAGGTGTCACCGATCGTCAGCTGCGCCGTGTAGTCGTACCAGGTGTCGGGGACGGGATCGCCTGCGGCGGCGTTCGCCGACGGGGCGGTGAGGGGGGTGATGGCTACGGCGGCGAGTGCCGCCAGGAGGGTGTCCACCTTGCGGGTGGGCCGTATGGACGTGCGGGGCACGGGGTTCTCCGATGCAGGGAATGGGTGTGCGGCTGACGGGGTGCTCGCTTCATACGTTCGCCCCACGGTCTGCGGCCGTGGTTGTCCAGCGACGAACGGAAGCTGCCGGACCGGGAGACGGTTGGTCACCCGGTGCTGCTGGCGGTGATGACCTTGACGCCAGCGGCGCCTGTGAACGCGGGCATGAACATCAACCGGTGACGGTGAGATCGACAACAACGGTCGGAGCTGCGCCGAGGCCTTCACCGACAGCCTTGATGCCGTCTTTTGGGATCTCGACGGTCTGTCCGGCATCGCCGCCGGTGAGGCCGGCCCGTACGGCGCGGTCGAGCCCCGAACTCGAGGCCGCCGCCCGGGCAGCGCTGCAGGGGTCGCCCAAGCAGCTACGGGCTTTCCTGCAGACCGGCCAGTACACGGCCAAGCGCAAGGACGCACTCGCCGCCACGCACCAGCTGGAACTCGACCGGCTCCTCACGGAGGGCGATGCCGCTGCAGCCCTTGCCCAGCAGAGCTCCGCCCAGGCGGCCCAGGCGGCTGCCCTCGCCGCAGGTGCCGTGGACCAGGCCAACAGCACGGCAGCCGCCGCGGGAGAAGCGGCGGGCAGGGCCGCCGGCTTCGTGGTCCAGGCGCAGCAGAAGGCGAAGGCGGCGGAGGCCAGCGCCAACCGGGCCGTGGAATCCGCGAAGACAGCGACTGCCGCGGAGGCTGCCGCCCGCAGCCAGATGGCGGCCGCCCTGAACTCCGCCCGTCATGCCAAGATCTCGGCGACCAAGGCCAGTGTGTCCGCCGCCCAGGCCCACCGGGCGAGCCAGGAGGCACGAGCCTCGTACGAGGCGGCGAACAACGACGCGAATGCTGCTGCCGAGGCGTCGGCCCGGGCCGCGCAGGCGTACCTCGCGAACGTCGCCGACTTCGAGGCGTACCGGGCCGAGGACCGCAAGCGCAGCGAGGACTTCTGGAAGTCGGCCATCCCGCAGATGGAGGCGGAGAAGCAGGCCGACGCGGAGAAGCGGGAGATCGAGGCCGCGATCCGGAAGGAACTGGAGGACCCCTACCGCGGCTACCAGCCGGTGAGCGGCAGGGACCTGGTCCTCGCGTTCACCCATGGCGTCCTAGACGGCGTGGGCACCTTCGGCGGCGTCGTCGCACCCGGCGCGGCTGATCTCGCTGACCTGCTCAACTGCGGTATCTACGCCATGCAGCGGGATGCGGAGAACGCCACGAGTTCGTGCCTGGGCGCGATCCCGATCCTGGGTGACCTGAAGGCTGTCACCAAGGTCGTGGACTGGATCAAGGCCGTGGGTCCGATCAGCAAGAAGGTGATCGAGTTCCTGGAGAACGTCTTCAGGAAGGTGCCGGGATCCTGCCTGGTCGCGGTGGCCCACAGCTTCCCCGCCGGCACCAAGGTCCTCATGGCCGACGGCTCGCGAAAGTCCATCGAGAAGGTCAGGACGGGCGACCGGGTCCTCGCCACCGACCCCGACACCGGACACTCGCCCAGCCGGTCGAAGCGACGATCTTCACGCCGGATGACCGTGAGTTCACCGACCTGGCGGTACGGGGCAAGGACGGCGACGCCGGCTCCCTCACCTCTACCGACCGTCATCCGTTCTGGTCCGAGACGGCCCACAAGTGGGTCAACGCTGTCGACCTGAGCGTCGGCGACCGTCTGCGCACGCCCACCGGCAACACGGTGAACGTGGTGTCGGTCGAGCACCGCAAGGTGTTGCGGTCCGCCTACAACCTCACGGTGCGGGACACCCACACCTTCTACGTAGTGGCCGGCAACGTTCCGCTGCTGGTTCACAACGGCAAGTCCAAGCCGCCGCCAATGCCCAAGATCGTCGAGGACGCAGCCAAGAAGCTGGTGGCCGGCCAGCTCAGGCCACGGCCGTCGAGCGAGTGGGACGGGATCGATCGCTTCGAGGGGAGGGACCTGAACCCGGCTGGTCAGAAGTTCTGGCAGGACACCCGCACCCTGGACGAGGACAAGCGTGCTCTGATATCCCAGGACCAGTGGGTCGAGACGATCATCTATGACTTCCCTGAAGGCGGGAACGACTACCGGTTGGCCGTGTGGAAGAAGCAAGGGGAGCCGGTCAAGTACGCCTGGTTCCCGCCGAAGAACGACAAGAACAGTGGCCACAACTATGGGCAGTTGATCCCGTTATGGGGTCCCGCTGGTTCTGATTTTTGATCTTGGTTTTTTGGGTGTGTTTTGCGGGTTGGTCGAGAGGGTTTTGGGGTTGGTGGCGCCTGGCCGCGGGTCTGGGGTGACCGTCTGGTGGTGTTGCTGGTGTCTGTGTCGTCTTTGACCTGTGGGTATCGCGGTTTCGCGGAGAGTAAGCGACTGCAATGGATGACGCTTGTTGTGCTGCGGTTGTACTGATGTCCCCGTAGGCCGTTAGCGGATAGGCCGCCGTCGGCGGGGGTCGTCGCGGGAGACTGCCCGGGTTGCCGTGCTGGCGCGAGTGAGTGGGCGGCCGGTTCCGGGCGGGGCTGAGCGGCGTGGGGGTTGGTCAGTAGCGGAAGCCGAAGAGCCCGCCTGCGGGGGTGTCGGTCAGGACGGTGTCGAGGATGTAAGGGGCGGCGTTGAAGCCGCGGTTGGTGGCTTTGGCGAGGTCGTCGGTGTTGAGGGTGACGATGTACTGCATGTTCTCTTCGGCGGTGACGGTCGCGGCGAGTTCGAGGGCTGCTTTGAGTTGGCGGTCGTCGACGCCGTCGTAGAGGTGGCTGTCGTGGATCAGGAAGTCGGGTCCGTGTCCGTGGCGGTGGGCCAGGACGGCCAGGGTCAGGTCGAAACAGAAGATGACCATGTTGCCGATGCCGCGGCTGTCGTCACTGTCGATACGGGGGGTGATGGTCAGGCTCTCGCGGCCGGCGTGGATGGCCAGGAAGGCTTCGCGGGGCCCGTAGAGGGCTTGGGCGAACCGGGAGAACAGCAGGGTCGCTTCGCTGGTCTGCTGGGCGCGTTCGTCGATGTCGGTCTCGACGGCCTGCTGCAATTCGATGCGTTTGGCGGTGATCTGGCGTGAGCTGGCTTCCAGGGTCTGGGCGGCGTCGTAGCGGTGGCGCAGAGCACCCAGGGCCGCTTGTTCGCGGGCGAGGGCCTGCTGGAGGGAGGTCAGTGCTTCCAGGGCGCCGCCTTCGTCGAGCTGGCGCAGCAACTGGGCCTGCTGCTCACCCAGGCGCGCGCGTTCGCTGCGGCGTTCGGCCAGGCGGGCGGTCAGGTCGCTGATCTCTTCGTCGAGGAAGCGGCGGCGGTTGCGCACGATGGAGTGGTGGAACGCCTCGACTTCCTGGAAGCGGCGGCGGACCTGGTCGCCGAGGACGATCCCCAGCTCTTGGTAGACGGGCTGCAGGTACTGGGTGTCGACGTCTGCTGTCTCGGTGACGGCCTGCTGCAGTTCCTCGAGGTTGGACTGCTCGATGGTGTCGTCCTGGGAAAGCTGCTTGATACGGCGGGAGAGCTCGTCGGCCTGGTCCTTGAGGTGCTCGTACTCCGGGACGACCTGGAAGGCGTTGACCTGGGCCTGCAGGCGCCTCAGCTGGGCCTCGGCGAGGGTGATCTGGCCGCGCAGATCGGCGGTCGAGCCGACGATCTGTCCCCAGACCGGGTCATTGACCGCCTTGCGGAGCTGTTTGCGGGTGGCATCGCGGGCGGCGAGCTGCCGATACCCGTCGGCGAGTTGCCAGTCCAGGCCGAGAAGGTAGGCAAGGTTCGTGGTCGCGTCGGCGGCGGACTGGCGGGCGAAGGTGCGTCCGGCTTCGTTGAAGCCGTGGGCCGATACCCGGCGTGCAAGGTAGGACAGCAGCGTTCGGCCGCTGACACCGGGATGGTCCCCGCGCAGCCCGAACAACCGGTGCTCGATCAGGTGGTTCCATTGCTCGATCGGGACCTCTACCGGGCCCTGCGACCGGAGGTCGAACAGTGAGTCCGGATCGGGAGAGGTCACGTCGGGCCACAGGGTCACAAATGCTGGCCGTGCGCCGCTGCGGCGCACCTCAAGGACCTCGGGAGTGCCGGGCCAGTCCAGGTCCAAGCCGAACGTGATCTGTTTGAGAGCCCGCTTGGTGAAGGGGTTGCGGGAGTCGCCGCGCGCGCCGAGCAGGAAGTGGACGAGTTCGACCATGCTGGACTTGCCGGCGCTGTTGCGGCTGTCGGTGGACGCGGAGGTGTCGGTCTTGTCAGCGAGCAGCAGGTTCAGGCCGCCGCGGAAGGCGATCTCCTTGAACCGGGCGTCGTCAGCGCTCAGGCGACGCAGCATCTGCACTCCTTACGACAAGCAGGTCCTCGTGCAGTTCGACCGCACCGATCCCATGCAGGACGTCCAGGGCCAGGACGAACCAGCCGAACGATACCGGGGAGTAGTGGTGGTGCTCTCGGCGCCAGACCTTCAGCCGTGCCCAGGCCTGGCTCACGGTCCGAGGCTCGTCCAACTGCAGCAGGACCTGGGCGCCGACCGCCAGCAGGCAGCGGTCAGGAGCGATGCCCTTGGTGGGTGTGATCACGGCTGCACTCCTACGAACGGGGCTGCGGCCCAGTCACTGGGCGGTGCCTCGAAGATGTCGCAACGGAAGAAGAAGTGCGCCAGGACCACCCAGGCCGCTCTGTGCACCGACCGCCGCTGGCGCTCGTTGCCCAGGACGTACATTTCCAATTGCCACAGCACGTCGTCGGGGTCCGGGTACTGCTCGCGCACCTGCTCGTAGAAGATGCGGAACCCGCGAGCGACCTCGTCCTGCTCCAGCGCCCGGATACCTCCGGCGTAGAAGGCCTCCACCAGGTGGGTGTGCCGCATGCCGCGCAGCAGGTCCTCTCGCGAGTCGCCCTGGAGCAGATTGAAGGCGAGCTTCTCCTCATGCACCTGAGGCAGGTCCATGAGCGGGTCCGCTTCGGTCCGTAGCTCCTTGAGGTGCTGCAGCAGCGGTTTCAGGTCGTCCATACCGACCCCGTACACAGTGGGTTTGACCGGGATCTCGCAGCTCAGGACGTCTTCTGCTTGCTCCAGCTCCAGGCTCATGCACTCCTGCCAGATGCTGCGCGTCCCCATCTGCTCGAACGCCAGATCCGGGTGATTCGTGTCGGCTACGGAGAGCATGGTCGTGATCTCGGGGTGGACCCCTCGCCGATCATTGTGAACGAACACGAAGGTGTCGAACTGGCCGTTGCGCTGACGTATGGCGCTGGCCAGGTCTTTGGTGAACTTCGTCCTCACAGCGGATGCATCCACGGTCTGCGGGGCGTAGCACGCGTAGAGCTTACGGCTGCTGAGAGTGAGCCCGTCCGCTCCCTGGTCGCCGAGCCTGCCGTGGGTCCGCACGTCGAGGAAGTTGGGATAACGCGTCACCATGACTCGGTGGAAGAAGTCCTCGAAGGCTGACTCGTAGAGATCGGCCATCAACTCGAGGAACTTCACACGGGCGTACATCCGCTGCTCGAATCGCACCCGTCCCCCTAATGGCCAAGAACGCCATGCTAGCTGCGTGCGACCGGACGCAGAAAGGCTCAGGTCATTCTCGGTTTCTGCACGAGGAAGCTGTGGCTGGGTTCCCAGGGCGGAGAAGCCGGTGGGTGCTGGACTGGGCTTGGTCATGGGGTGTGGTGGTGGATCCATGCCCGTAGGGGGTCGTCGTCGGACGGATCCAGGCGGGGGAGTCCGAGCTGGGTGGCGGTGTGGTGGAGGAATGAGGTGTGGGTGCGCGGGCGGCTGCTGGTGCTGCCGTTGAGGACGGCCAGTACGCGGTGGTGGTGGAGAGCTTGGGCGAGGGCGACGGTTTCGGGGTAGGTGACGACAGGCCGGGCGAGGAGTGCCCATGAGCCGCGGACCGGTGCCAGATCGGAGTTGGCCCGTTCCAGGGCTGTGGCGCGTCGTCGCCACCGTGGGGCTGCGTGTTGCTGGTGGTCGTACCAGCGGGTGGTGATGGTCTGGGCCCAGCTCCGGGCGAGGTCCGCGCCTTGATGACGAAGTAGGCGTTGGTGGGTGCGTTGCGCGTGCTGGAGCTCGGGGAGCGCGGCGACGTTGAGGATCACACTGTGCTCGTCGCCAGCGGCCCACGTGTGGTGACGGGTGCACAGGCGTTGGTGGCCAGGAGTGTAAATGCGGGCCGTGCTGGTGGCGCCGCGGGTGTGGTGCAGGACGCAGGCGGGGCAGGCGGCGATGGGTGGTTGCCGGTGGCGTGCGGTGCGCTGCCAGGTGATGTGGGGGAGGGCGTGACTGCTGCTTGGTCGGGCGAGGCGGGTGCTGGCGACGGGTTCCCATCGGGGCAGGGCCCGGGCGAGATGGGCGTGGGGTATGCGGGCGAGGGCGGCGATGCGTACCTGGGCGGCGCGGTTGGGGTGGAGTTCGGAGCCGGGCAGGGTGGCGAGGCCTTTGCCTTGGGCGTCGACGGCGATCGTGAGGGCTTCCAGGAGCTGGGGGAGGGTCTGCCGGTAGGCGTGTGCCAGGCGGGTGAGGTAGGAGGCGGTGCTCTCCTGCGGTATGGGTCGTAAGCGCTGGCATCCGGGGGTGACGGGTGGCGCGTAGACCGTGACCGTCATTGCCGGGCGGTGGTGCGTGCTGGGGCGTGGGGGCGGTAGTGCTCTTCGGCGAGGTGGTCGAGGTCGATGTTCTCCAGGACGGTACGGGTGATGCGTTCGGTGCCGTCGAGGATGGTGGTGATGGCGGCTTGGCGGATCAGGCGGGAGAGGCTGCCGATCCTGCCGCCGGTGCGGGCGTGGAGATAGCCGGCGAGGCGGGGCAGTGTGCCGGGGCGGTGGTGGGTGAGGTCGAGGGCGTTGTCCATGGCGGCGGCCAGGTCGCGGAACGGTTCGCGGGTGCCGTGGCGAAGCGGCAGTGCGCCGGTGTCGATGAGGCTGGCGCGGGCGGCGAGCTGTTGTCCGCGTACGCCGGTGAACAGCGGGGTGTCGGTGACGTCGATGCCGGCGTAGAGGAACGTGGCCCGGATGCGTTCGGTGAGGTCTTTCAGGAGGTCGGTTGGCGTCCGCGCCGGTGCTGGTGCGGGGGTTGAGGCGGTGGATCTCGTCGATGAGGACCAGGCGTACCCGGGCGGCGGCGTAGGTGTGGCAGACGGCGGTGGTGATCTGGGCCTGCGTCATCCGGGAGGTGACGGGGATGCCGAGGTAGCGGGCGAACTCGGCGGCGAGGGTCTTGGCGGTCGCTCCCGGCGGCACCAGGATGTACGCGACCGGCACGGTGTCCCTGCTCGCGTCGGCGCCGGCGCGAGCGTGTGCGGCGAGGTGGCAGGCGCGCCCGATGTGCAGGATGGCGGTGGTCTTGCCGCACGCGGCGGCCCCGGTGACGATCAGCGAGGGCCGGGCGGTGGTGTCCTGGTGACGCCCCAGGACCATCAGGGTGCGCACGGTGTGCGAGACCTTGTCGATGGCGGGGGTCTGCACGGTGACGAACCTGGAGTGGTAGGCGAGTTTGTCCTCCACACTGCGCGGCGGCGTGCCCGGGGCGGGCGGCGCGGGCACGGGTGTGTCGACGAACCGCTGGAAGCCGTCCCAGGTCGAGCAGCCGTACGCCCAGTCCTCCTCCTGCCCGCCCTCCTGACCGGCTCCCGCCCCGCGGCCCGCCCACGGGAGCGCGACCGCCGCAGGCTCCCCGCGCGCCGGCCCGTCGGCCCCGCGCGCAGCGGATGCACCTGGCCCCGCGACGGGCTGCCCGGTGCTGCCCGGCCTGGCCGCCACGCGGTGCCCGGATGTGCCCGGCGCCGTGTCGCTCGTGCTGCGCCTCACCACTGTTCGGCCTCCAGACGGGCGTTGTAGAGGGGGAAGCCGGTCTCGGGCCCCTCGTCACCGAAGTTGTCCATGTCCATGTCCGTGTCCGTCTCCGTCTCCGTCTCCGTCTCCGTTTCAGCGTCGTCTAGGGATTCGGCCCATGGCTGCCAGGGGTCCGTGCCGTCGTGTGACCCGTGCGGCCGGTGGTCGGTGGCCTGTTGCGGCACCGGGCCGGTGCCGTCTCCTCGGTGGGTGTCCGCTCCCGTCTCCGTGGCGGTGGCCGTGGTGGTGGTGTCGAGGGCGTCGGGCGGGCGGGTCGTGCCGGCGATGTGGCGGGCGGTGCGGGCCCGCTCGTTTCTGTTCGTGCTTGCGGTGCGGGCGCGCAGCAGGAGGTCGTCGAGGGCGCGGACGAGGGCGGCTTCGTAGTGGTCGCGGTCGGGTCGGCGGGCGATCTGGGTCTTGAGGTACTGCCAGATGTGGTCGTTGAAGGGGCTGGTCGCGTGGTCGCGGTGGATCCAGGGGATCTCGGTGAGCTTGCCGTTCGGCAGTCGGATCCAGACCTGGCGCAGGTCGTGGGGGTTGTGGTGGACCTCCCATTTGCCGCTTTGGGCGGTGACGGGGGAGGGGTGGCCGCGGTGGGGGTTGAGGACCACGTGGTCGTAGGTGCGGTGGTCGACGCGGATGCCCTGGTCGGTGACGGCCTTCCACACCGCGGGCAGCAGTTCGGTGTAGTCGTCGCCGGTCAGCGGGACGGGCAGGTATCCGCACACCGCGACCAGGGCGCCCCACATCTCGTTGGGTGACAGGCAGGCCCGGGGCATCATGGGGTGCCGCAGGCCTTCGTGGGGGCGGCTCTGCCAGCCGGCGGCGATCCACTCGTCGAGCAGGTCCTGCAGCTGGGGGAGTGTCCAGCGGGCCTGGGAGGCGACGTCGCGGCCGCGGCGGGTGACGTTTGAGGCGGTGTATCCGGCGACGTACTGGCACAGCAGGGTGTTGATGGAGCCGAAGGTGCGCTCCACCGGCCCCTTGGCGGCCGGCTGACGCGGCGGGGCGCTCTGCACGCTCACCCCAGCGTCTCGCACGCGGCGAGGAACGCCTCGGACACGAAGACCTTCCCGCGGTCGACGACGACGGTCTCCGGCACGATGACCGGCCGCGCGGCCGCTCCTTCCAGTCGTGCGTCCAGGGTCAGCAGCCGTTCGTAGGGCACGGCTGCGTGCGACAGCTCCAGCACTTTCGGCCAGCCGGGGCGCATCGGGTGCGGTACCGCCATCTCCGCCAGCAGCAGAGCGGCGTCCACCGCCTTGGTCGAGGCCGGCCGCAGGACGGCCGCCAGGATGGATCGCGTCGCGACGTCGAGGGCGATCGTGAGTTCGGGACGGCCGACGACGCCCTGGTCGAAGACCACCATGACGTCCAGCCGGGTGGTGTCGAGCATGACCTGCTCACCGGGCCGCAGGGCGTTCGTCGGCGTGAACGGCGCCGCGGGAACGGTGGCCGTCCGGGCGGGGCGCCCGGGAAGCTCCCGGGGGTCGGCGAGCGAGCGCACCAGCCGGTAGAACGTTGCGGGCGCCGGCATCGTCACCGCGCCCGGCCCGTGCGCCTCGTCCAGGATCTCCATCGTCAGCCGCCGTAGCCCCGCAACCGTCCCCTTGGACTGTCCCCGCTGGCGGCGCAGGGCGTCCAGGACGGCGACCACCACCCGCTCGTCCGCGCGCCCGGTGCGGCTGGAGCCGCGTGTGGTGCGGTGGTCCACCAGCCCCCACAGTCCCCGCTGGCGGTAGTTGGCGCGCATCCGCACCACCGTCGCCCGGCTCACGTTCGGCCAGCCGAGCGCGGTCAGCTCCTCGGCCTTGGCCTGCTCCCGCTCGGCCATCGACCACCGCGCCGGGTCGTACGCGGGCCGCGGCGCCCCCGCCCCGCCCGGCCCGGCCGGCAGTCCGCACTCCACCTCCTGGATGTGCCGCTGCCACGCCAGCGCCCGCTCCCGCTGACGCTCCGACACCCCCTCGAACAAGCCCCACTGCGGCGCCCCCGGAACCGCCTGCGCCCCCACCACCCGAAACCCCGGCGACCCGCACAGGTGCCGCACGTCCACCGCCGCCGCCAGGCCCTGCTCGTCGACCAGCCGCACCACGGATGCCTCCAGGGCCACGACCTGCCAGGCCCGGTCCTCGAACACCACATGGCAGCCCACCGCGACCACCGGCCGCCAACTCCCGATCACGCCCCCGCCCCCTGCCGCGCCACCGTCGCCTGCTGCTCCTGGCCGCTACCGGTGCGTCCCGGTCCGACGAGGACCCGCTCGTGCAGCGGCTCGCCCAGCTCGACGCCGAGGCGTCCGGACCACAGGCAGTGGAAGACCACCGGCCACACCTCCAGCGGGTCCCCGACCGCCCGCACCCCCTCCACCATCGGCCGCCGCTCGGCGAACGCCTCGAGCACGGCCTGGGCCAGCCCGGCCCGGCCCAGGTGGCGCGGATGCCGGTACCCGGCCAGCCACCGCACGTTGGCCGCCGTCACCGGATCCGCAGGCCCGAGCCGCCGGTACACCCACCCCACCTGCTCGCAAGCCTCGGCCAGCGCCCGCGCGGCCCGCCGCGCAGCGTCCCCGCCCGGCCGGTCGCCAGCGGGGCAGTCCGCGAGCATCGCGGTGCCGTCGGCGTAGCGGGCGAACACCTGCGGCACCCACGAGCGCACCCGGGTCGTCGGTGGAGCCGGCTGCGGAGTTGTAGCCGAAGGTGCCGCTGATGTGGAGCATGAAGCCGTTCTGTTCGGCGGCTTTGCGGGTGCGGTCCTTCGCTCTCGGCTGCCACTTCGCGCGGACCTGCTGCTCGACCTTGGCTGCGGCCGCGGGCTTGGGGACGCCTTGGCCTTTGAGCCAGCGTTGCACGGTGCGTTGCGAGACGCCGAGCTCGGCGGCGAGTGCCTTGGTGGAGCCCTTGGTGCCCTTCAGCAGGAACCGCATCCGCGCCGGCACGGACTGCGGGATGGGCTTGGTGCGCTCGGCGCGCTCCAGGCCCTCGTCGATCTCCCCCATCGGACTTCTCCTTCCTCGTGCTGGTGATGTTCGTGGTGGCTGGTTGCCGGTCGGCGGTCCGCTGGTGGTCGTGGTGTGTGGGGCCGGGCCCGCGTGGTGCGGGCCCGGCCTGGTGCGGCTACTCGTCGGCGGAGACCTGGCCGCCGGCCTTCATGTGCCGTGCCGGGTTGGTCCCGTCGGCGATCAGCTCGGTGATCTCGGTCATCGGCCGGGAGCCCTCGTGCTTCACGTGCCCGGGGCTGACGCCCAGGCGCAGCGAGGTGGTGAGGGTGCCGTCCGGGCGGGTGAGGACGTCCAGGGCGCCGGGGCCCGGGGCGGCGAAGACGGCGCAGTCGGAGAGGACGGCGAAGGCGTGCAGGCCGGTGTGGGCGTGCATGCGGATGGGTTTGCGGTGGAGGTTGACGGTGGCGGTGTCGATGACGAGGGCGCGCATCAGTGGGTCCCAGGTCGGGCGGTCCAGGGCGGCCCAGCGTTCGCCGGGCTTGTAGCCGTGGCCGCGGGGGCGTTCGCGCATCTTGCCGATGGTGCCCTTGGCGGTCTGCTTGATCGCGGTGAGCACGGCGAGCTCGGCCGGGTCGCCGGTGGTCTTGAGGTTGGCCATGGCGTCGAGGAAGGCGAGCGGGTCGTGGTCGGCGAGGGTGCGTGGGACGCCGAGGGCCGCCATGGTGTCGACGTACGCCTGCCGCAGGCGCTTGTGCCACGGGTCCAGGTAGGGGCCGTGCTCGTGCCGCAGCCAGCCCTCGGTCGGCTGGACCCGGGCGCCGAGCTCGGTGGCGTAGGCGACCTTCACCGTGGAGTACCAGGCAGGTCCCGTCGGGCGGGAGCCGTCGGCGGTGAACGGCGAGGGGAGCAGCGGGTTCGTGTCGACGCCGGACAGGTCCACCAGCCAGCTGCCGGGGATCTTGGGGTCGAACACCGGGTTCAGCTCGTGCACGGGCCCCGAGAGTGGCAGCACCAGGCGGCCGGCGGCGGCCAGGAAGGCCATGTTGATGTCCAGGCCGACCGCGAACGGTGCGGCCTTCTCGGTGTCGGTGAGGGGGCGGTGCCAGTCCCATGCCTCGGTGACCAGTTCGCCGCCCTCCTCGCGGTCCTGGGCGAGGGGGTGGACGTCCGGGACCTCCGGCGGGGCCGGGTCGAACGGGTCCTTGGGCCGGGAGCCCTCCACCGGGCCGGAGGTCCAGCCCACCGCGGTGCGCACCGCGCGGGTCGGCGGGCGCAGTGCGGTGACGAGTTCGAGGCCGGAGACGGCGGTGGAGCCGCGGGGGGTGAGGACCCGGGTGGCGTAGGTGCCGAGGAGGCGGGCCAGGTCGGCCCCGTCCAGGTGCTCGGGGATTTGCCAGCCGCCGGAGGCCAGGGCGCCCCAGGCGGGGATGCACAGCTGGACGCACTGGCGGCGGCCGTCCTCGGGGGTGCGGTAGATTCGGGCCCACGGGCCGAGGCCGCGCTGGGTGAGCAGCCAGCCAGCCTTCTCGACCGCCTTCACGGCCTTGTGGGTCTTCGGCAGCTGGCCCAGGCGCTGGACGTACTCGGTCTTCTCGTCGCGGCCCATCCGGGGCAGCCCGAGCTCTGCGAGGGCGGCGTCGGAGACGACGACCAGGGCGTCGCCGTCCTTGCCGTGCCGGTGCAGCCGCGGCGAGCCGAACTTGGCCTCCAACGCCCACTCCACGACAGCCGCCAGCGTGCGGCCGGCCGGAGCGGTCGACGCCACCGTGCCATCGGCGAGGTAGCGGACCGGCCGGGAACCGCGCCGCCGCAGCCGCCTCCCAGTCGGACGGACCCTCAGCCGCCGAAGTGGCCTTGGCCGGAGCCTTGCGCGCCCGTGAGGAAGCCACCGGACGCGACGACGTCGCACGACGCGCGGGTCCAGCCGCAGGAGCGCCAGCGGGGGCGGCCTGGCGGGGAGCGGCGACCGGCGCCACTGCGGCGGCCGGAGCCTGCTCGGCGGCGGCCGGCTGCGCGGCCGCGGCCGCGGTGCACCAGCCGCCCATGTGCACCGGACGGCCACCCGAGCGGTACGGCGTCGGGCGCCCGCACCGCACGCACGGCTGCGGCTGACCGGCGACCAGGTCCCCGGCCGCGTCGCGGTCCAGCTCCACCGCCTGGTCCACCTGGTCCGCCTGGTCGCCGCCGAACGCCGCCGAACGCCGCCGAACGCCGCCGAACGCCGCCGAACGCCGCCGGCATGGGAGCGGGCACGGTCGGCGCCGCCTCGACCGGGCCAGCCGTCGTCGGCACGGCCGACGGAGCCTGAACGCTGGCGGGGGCGAGGCCGGCGGCCTGGGCCCGGCGCAGCCACTCGGTGGGCTCGACCGTGCCGTGGCGCAGTGCCAGCGTCGCGAGGAACCTGATGTACACCTCACGCTTGGGCGGGCGCGGGTCGGTCGACCCGGCCTCCCAGCGCACGATCGTCTCCCGCCGGGTCTTCAGCGCCTTCGCCAGGTCCTCCTGGGTGTACTCGGCGGCCTTGCGCAGCCGCTCCCGTTCGGCGGGCACCGGCAGGTCGTCGGCCAGCTTCGGCCGCTCCAGCAGCGCGTCGATCGCCGCGAACAGGTCGTCACTCATGCAGCACCTCCCCTTCCATCACCCACCCTAGCGTGAAAGTAACTTCTGGATCGCACATTTGAGTCACGCCACCCCGGCCGGATGTGACGGTGCACCGTAGTTTGCGAATGGAGCACGGTAGTTTGCGAGCAGTCAGGAACTCGCCGCCGGCCTGGCGCTTTGCGTTCGCCACTGACCGTTCGGCAGCGGCACTCGCAAGCTACGGTGCACCGCCGCCGTACTGACCGGCAGGCTCTAAACGATCACTCGCAAACCACGGGGCTCCGTCACACCTCCCATCCCGCCGCCGCACCTCCGACGGAAGCCCCCGGATCGTAAGAAATTTCTTACGGCCAGCTTGACGCCCTGTCATTCGTAATGGAAACCTTACGTCCATGGACACATCTGCCTTCGACGGCCACGCGTTCCACACCACCTACGTGCTGGACGAATCCGCCCCCGAATTCGTCTTCCCCACCGGCCTGGTGGCCGGCTGCAGCTGCGGCTGGGAAGGCGATGCTGCGGGCGACGACCGCAAGGGCGGCGGCCATCCGCTCTCGAGCACCATGGAGGAGGACGAGGCCACGGAGGCCGCGCGGGCCGAGTGGCTGAACGAGCACATCGCGGAGGCCGGGCCGCTCGTGCCCGCCGCCCTCGCCGACCAGATCCGCGGCGTCGGCGCCCAGATCGACGCCCTGATCGAGGCGGACCAGCCGATGGCGGCCCTCGCCGCCATCCGCCTCGCCGGCGGCTACTACACCCGCCAGGCCCGCGACGCCGCCCTGCGAGCAAGCTACCTCGACAACTCGTGGGCGGAGATCGGGGCGGCGCTCGGCATCTCCAAGCAAGCCGCATGGGAGCGCTACGGTAAGTCCCGCGCGGACAAGGCCGCGGGGTAGCCGGCCCCGCTCACCAGGTGACCGGCGTGGCCGTCCGGATCAGAACGGCGGTCTGCTCCGCGTTCAGGCGTCCAGCCTCCCCATCCAGCAGTACGTCACCACCAGCTGGACAGCCGCGCCACGGCCTCCTGCTCGCCCAGCCTGGCCAGCGGACGCGACGCCAGCGGCCCGGCCAGGAACAGCATCCCCCCACAAGGCATCGAGCCGTTGATCGTTTAGAGCCTGCTGGTCAGTACGGCAGCGGTGCACCGTAGCTTCCGATTGCCGCTGCCGAACGGTCAGTGGCGAATGCAAAACGCCAGGCCAGCGGCGAGTTCCTGACGGCTCGCAAACTACCGTGCTCCATTCGCAAACTACGGTGCACCGTCACACCGGAGGCACACGGCACTGCCCCGCCGACGAGAGAGGTCCAGTCACCAGGACGCGAGAGGAAGAAGAGGAAGGAACTGCCTTCAGGACCTGCGGCTCTTCGAGAGGCTAGGGGCCATGGTTTCCGGGATCTTCCGTGTGTCTCCTCTCGCCGGGGAGACGACCCTCTCGCTTCTTGACCGGGTCGCTGCCCGCTACGGCCTCAACTCTGCGGCTCTGCTGACGACCTGGCAGTGGAAGGGGCAGCGCCCTCGGCATGAGAGCGGTGCGGGGCGGGCGGATGCCGAGATGCTGCTGGACACGGCCGGGCGGCGAGCCCTGGCCGGGTTGTGCGGGGTGCCGGAGGAGGTGCTGGAGCGGGCACTGCCGGCGTGGGGCGTGGACGACGAGAAGCTGGCCGCAGCGGCGGGTGCGGACGGTCCGCGGGCGGTGTGGCGGGTGGCCGGCGCGGCGGTGGGGCCGGCGGCGTTCGGATGCCGGTCGTGCGCGGCGCGGCGGACCGGGGCGCCAGTGCGGGTGGTGCGGTACGCGCCCCGCTGGGAGCGGGTGTGCGCGCGGCACGGCCGGTGGCTGCTGGACGCGGACGCCGACCACGGCCTGGAGTTTCTGGATGTGCGCGGCCTGCCGGAGATCGCCGAGGCGCAGCGGCAATGGGTGGGAATGGTCCGCCGGGCGCAGCGTGGCGGGGTGGAGGCGGCGGCGGTGTTCGCGGTGGCGCGGGCGGTGGTGTGCCAGTGGTGGGACCATGCGCTGGGGTGGGAGCAGGAGCGGATCTGGCCGGCCCGGCTGCACCGCCTGGCCGGCGGGGACGCGGGGCCCGAGTTCTGGTGGTGGCGGGCGGTGGCCCGGGAGGCGGCGACGTTCCCCGAGGTCGTCGCGGTCGCCGGGGCGCTGGTGGACCCGGTGGTGGCCGAGTTGGTATGGCAGGACAGCGGCGGCGAGCGGATCCGTCCCTTCCCGCCCGACGGGGCGCTGTGCCAGGAGCTCGGCCGCAGGCTCGCCCGCCCCTGGCTCGGTGAGGTCGGCGCGGTCCCCGACAGCAGCGCGCTCACCGCCTGGTGGGGAGCACTCGTGCGCCGGCGCCGTGGCGCCGGCCAGAGCGGTGAGCGGTTCCTGGACCCGTGGTGGGTCAAACGCGAGGACCAACCGGTCTCCGTGGCGGCGCAGCTGCGGAAACTGGCCCAGCGGGCCGAGGGCACCATCAGCTGGAGGTCGGCGGTGCCCGCGGACGACCGTGCCCGCATCCAGCGCCTGATCCGCGAGGCCGCCGAGTCGCTCGAGGCCCCGCCCCCCGATGGCAGTGGGCAGGTCGCCGCCGTCAGCCGCGATCTGCTGCAGGCTCTGGCCCGCAGCGCCGAACTCGTCGGTCAGGCCCTGCTGGAGACCACGGCCGCGGCCCTGCAGGCTGGAGTCCCGCTGCAGGTCCTCGGCGACTGGAGCGGCACCCCCGCCGAGGTCCTGCGGATGGACGTCGAGGCGTACCAGGAGGGGCAACGTCGGGCCTGACAGGCGCCGTTTGGGTGCGGCTTCCCGTCTTGCAGCGGTCTCTAGCGTCTCGGGTGCGGTGGCAGTGGCGGTTCGTCGAGTTTTCCGCTCGTACGGGTGAGGTGCTGGCTGTTGCTGTATCTGCGGCTGTGTCAGCTATTTGACTGCTCGCGTGAGTGATTCGGGAGCAGTGGCCGGGGCCGTACGCCCTGCGGGGGCGTGGGGGTTCGAGGCGGCGTTCGCGCCGGTTGCGGGCCGGGTGGTGCAGTGGCGCTGGGAGCAGGCGGTGGCTGCGGTGCGGTTCGAGGACCTGGCGCCGGTGTCCGGGTTTCCCGCGATTGCGGGCAAGCGGTGGGGTCCGGGCTGGTGGTGGTCGGCGACTCGGGGCGGCTGGTGGCGCACGGGTCGGCGGCGATGCGCCTGCGGCTGATGCTGCTGGACCGCGATCCGCAGGTGGTGGGGCTGTCCGCGCGGGCGGTGCGGCTGGTGTGGCGCGAGGGGGACGGCCCGCCCCCGAACCATCACCCAAAAGATGCCCGCAGAGGTCGCCCGCAGGCTGTACGCCGCCCGCGACACCGGAGCCACCCAGGCCCAGCAGGAACGGATCCTCGCCGAAGGCCTGCGCGAGCACTACTTCAAGGACAACGGCCACCGCGCCCGAGGCCTCGACGTCGAACTGAACGACATCGCCTGGCTGGACGTCGAACTGTAGACCCCGGCCGCCAGCCACAGGTGACGGCCTCTTGGCGCTTTCTCAAGGCCGCACAGACTACCGCCGGGGGGCAACTACACCGCCCGGCGGTAGGACGGGCCGCTACGCCCACTCCACGCCGTGTTCGGCGAGCTGCGCGAGCTGTCCAGCGGTCAGTTTCGCCCGGCGGGCTTTCTGGTTGTTGAGCCAGGTACCCAGGGCGAAGTGCGACACCACCACCTGCTCCGCACCGCCGGGGCCGGCCTCCATGCTCTCCACCGGCTCCTTGTGCGGGCGGGGCACCCGCGGGTGCCGTTCCCGCTCGACGAAGGCCGCCAGCGCCGCCAGGCCCTGCTGGAATCGGTCGGTGCGGGAGCGCGTCGGCTTCGCCTCGGCGGCGGCCTTGGCGGCCACCAGCTCGGGGTCGGCCTCGATGCCGATCGCGGCGAGCAGGTCCCGCTGGTTCTCCTCCAGGTCCGGCCAGCCACCGCGTTGTGCCTTCACCCAGCGGCCGAGCTGCTCGCCTTCGTACACGGTGTCCTCGGGCAGCCGCGCCCAGTCGACCAGGCCGTCGGTGTCCAGCCACCACAGCCGGGCGGTCGCGTAGGCGCGCTGCCAGGTGATCGGCCAGGCCGGGCACCACCACGGGTCGATCTCCTCCAGCGCGCGGCGCCGCTCGGGCGACAGCGCACCCTGCTCCCCGGCCGGCACCTGCGCGGCGGCCCGCAGCTCGGAGAGCCACGTGCCGATCGCGTACCCGCCGACCGAGGCCCGCGCCGGCGCCGCCAACGACCCGCCGTGGCCCTTCGCCCAGACCCGCGCCCAGTCCAACCCGGCCTCGAACCGCGCATCGCTCACGGACCAGATCATGCCGAGCGCGTCCAGCATCTCCACCCGGTATGACGCCAACTCACCATTCGCATTCTCGCCCCGCCGGTCCGACAGCCACTTTCCCAGCGGATAGTTTCCGTTCTCCCCGACCAATGCCGAATAGGGGACGTCAAGGCCACCGGTCTCCTCGAACCACCGCCGCGCATGCCCGATCCCCTCACGCCACAGCTGCGTCTCACCGATCAGCACCCGCGAGGCGATGAACAGAGCGAGCACGTTCTCGTCCACCGGCGTCTGGAACCGCACCGGCAGCGTGAACGCCCCGCCACCACCCGCCCCGACCATGCTCTCACCAGGACCGGAAGCCGCCTCAGCGCTGCGCCCCTTGGTCCGCTTGCCGGACTTCTGCGGCACCGCGAGAGCCTCCACCACCTTGGCGTCGTGGCTGCGCAGCGCGGTCAGGATCTTGACCAGGGGACCGTAGGAATCCGACTCCAGAATATCTCCGGGCTGCTCCCCGGGCTTGAGGAAGACCGGGACGATCAGGCTGGCGGTTTTCCCTTCGCCGGGCTGCATGCGCAGGGCCCGGCCGATGGCCTGGACGATATCCACCATGCTGCCCCGGCCCTGCAGAAGAACCGAATCCGCATTCGGGATATCAACTCCCTCACCCAGGACCTTGCACTGGGACACGATCCGGCGCCTCAGACCATCGTCCTCCTCGCCCTTCCCGAAGTCGCCGATGACCTCCTTGCGGAAATCCACCTCGTGCTCGCCGGAGAGCCACTGCGCCCAAAACTCCTCGGGGTATTTCTGCGGGTTCTCGAAATGCAGCTTCTCGACGGTCTGGTTCAGCGTCTCCGAGAAGTAGCGGGCCTCGATCGTGCGGCTGTGGAACGTGATGCACCGCTCCAGGTCCCGCTCGACCACGGTCTTGACCAGCCCGGCCTGGATCGCCGCGATCCGCGCGGCCGGCACCTCGTCCTCGCTCCCGTCCTCCTCCTCGCCGACCCCCGGCCCCCACGGCACACCCTGCTGCTCCGCCCCAGCCCGGTCGCCGAGCGGGTCGCGCAGCTCCAGAACCACGATCTCGAACGGCGCCAGCAACTTCCTGTCGATGGCCTCTGCCAGGCCCAGCGAGTAGACGTGCGGGCCGTAGACCCGCTGGTCGTCCATGGACACCGCCAGCTCCTCCGGCAACGGCTGGTGGGCGTCCTCGCGCCGCCGCACGGCCCGGCTCGGCGGCGCCCAGATCCGCGGAGTCGCCGTCATGTACAGCCGGCGCTCCGCCGGGATCGCGGCCTGGTCGTGCACCACGGTCCAGGTCTTCTCGACACTGCCGGAGGAGCGGTGCGCCTCGTCGCAGACCATCAGCCCGATCGGCGGCAGCAGCTCGCCCTGGCGCTCCGCCCAGTACTCGTAGGCGTCCTGCACCGCCCCGATCGAGGTGTAGGTGGCGAACAGGGTGGTCGGCCGGCGGTGCTTCGCGGCATTGGACAGCCACCTGCCGATCATCAGCGGGCTAGTGGACGCCATCACGCCGAACGGCAGCTCACGGTCCACCAGGGAGCAGATGGCGTGCATGTCCCCGGAACGCCCGGCGGCCCGCCAGGAGCCGATCATCTGCACCAGCAGGTCCAGCGTCGGCACGACCACCAGGACCACGCCGCGGGGCACCAGCTTCTGGCCGGCCGCCGCCCCGACGTAGCTCTTGCCGGAGCCGGTGGCCATCTGGACGGTCGCCCGCAGCCCGTTCGGCGCCGGGTGTCCCGGTCGGGGCGTCAGGCCCCTCACGATGGCCTCCAGGGCCTCCTCCTGGTGCCCGCGCAGCGAGATGCCGGCGGCTGCCTGAGCGGCCATCAGGCCGGGCTTTACGACGTTCATGAAGACGTGTCTCCCCTCACCCATTCCCGAGTCCGCACACGGGACCACGCGGGAAATACCGACAGTGCCTTACTGATACATTCGACGGACCGGCGAAGGAATCCGTCCAACCGGAATACAAGCCCGATTGAAGCGGCGTCCGAAAGGATATCAGTCCCCGGCCGAAGAATCCGGTGAATGCACGAAAGGCGCGGGTCCGGACCCCGCTTTCGGCGGGATCCTCCGACGCTTCAATACTGATACAGTGGGGGACCGTTGCTCACCCCGTCAGGGTAGCGCACCTCACCCTCCGGTGGGGCCGAAACAGTGGTCTGGACCAAGGTCTAGACCAATCCGGCGGGAGCGAAGCCGACCCGCACACCCCCCCGACACCCACCCCTCCTCCTAGTCAGCCTGTCGTGAGTTCAGTCAAAATCCCAGTTCAACGATGTGAACGGACATCAGCCCGCCAGGGCCATGGAGCGGAGCGGAGTGGCCCCGGGCCCGAGTGGAGCCGGGCC
>NZ_JAXCLC010000097.1:0-25919 GCF_034043715.1 Kitasatospora purpeofusca
CACACCACACAGGGGGCGCACCACAACAACGCCGCTGCACCCGACCACCCCCCACCCCACGGGCGGCCAGGTGACCAGCGGCGTCGTGCATCCCCCCGACCAACACACCGGACCGCGATCACACCACCCGACCACCCGCCCAACCACGAAGACGACGCGCACCATCACCCAGCAAGGCCAGCTCGCCTTCCGTGAGGGGCGGTTCACGCCCGGGTAGCACCTCCGGGGCCGGGCCGCGCAGCAGCGCGCGCACCGCGGCCGGGCGGGCCAGGTCCGCGGGCCGTCCCTCCAGGGTCCCCAGCCGGACGAGCGTGCGGAGCACCGCGTCGGCGTCTCCCCCGGTGCCGTCCGCCCGCACCGCCACGGCCTGGAGCCGCTCGCCCAGCCGGGCCCGCGTCCGGTCGCCCCGGGTCGGCCGGGCTCCGGCCACGTCGGGGTAGAGCACGTCCTGGCCGGTGGCCAGGCTCCAGGCGGCCCGCGTGGTCCGGTGGACGGCCCGCTGGACGCCGGCGGTGACGCGTCCGCCGTCCGCGCCGCGGCGCTCCAGGGTCCGGGCGAGCGCCAGTACGCCGGCCGCCGCGACGGACAGGCCGTGCCCGTACGCGGGGTTGGTATGTGCGACGGCGTCCCCCACGACCGCGAAGCCCGCCGGCCACCGCCGGAGCCGGTCGTAGCGACGGCGGCGGTCGGCGGTGTTGCCGTAGCGGCGCACCTGGTCGAGCGGGTCGCAGAGCGGCAGCAGGTCCGCGATCAGCGGATGCGGCAGGGCGCGCGCGAAGGCGTGGAACCCCGCTTCGTCGCGCGGCGCCTGCGCACCGCGGGTGGCGGAGAGGGTGACCAGCCAGCGGCCGTCCTCGATCGGGAAGATCACGCCCGCCCGCCCGGGGCCCGCGCCCGGCCCCGACTGGATCGAGACCGAGGGGAAGCCGGCCGCGCTGTCGGGCGCGCGGACCAGCAGGGTCGCGTAGACGAGCCCGCAGTCGACGCGCTCCTGCGCGACCTCGGGCAGGCCGAGCGCGGCCAGCCAGTCGGGTGCGCGCGAGCCCCGCCCGGTGGCGTCCACCACCAGGTCCGCGGGGAGATCACGGCCGTCCGGCCACGCCCCGCCCCGTACCCGCGCACCGGTCACCCGGCGGGCGTCCCCGAGCAGCCCTTCACCGTGGACGCCCTGGAGGAGCTCGATCGCGGGATCGGCGAGCACCCGGGCGCGGATGGTCCAGTCCAGGAGGTCGCGGCTGAGGCACCACCCGTGGGAGGCCTCACCGATCCGGGGCAGCCAACCGTGCGGGGTGAGCGTCACCAGGTCCCCGGGCAGGGCGAGACGGCGCGCCCCGACGGCGGTGAGGGAGTCGGTGAGCCCGGGCAGCAGCGCCTCCAGGCTCGCCGCCCCCGAGGCCATCAGCAGGTGTCCGTGCCGGGCCTGGGGCAGCCCGGACCGCGCGACCGGGCCGGCGGGCAGCCGGTCCCGGTCGACCACGACCACCTCCTCCGCGTGGCGGGCGAGCACCGAAGCGGTGAGCATGCCCGCAAAGCCGCCGCCCAGGACGACGGCACGGCGCACCGCGGGACGGCGCGACCGGTCCGTCCCCCGGTTCGCCCGTTCCTCCGCGGCACCCTTTGCGCCTTCCGTGCCCTCCGCCGCACCGTCGGTCCCCCGTGATCGGTCCATCCTCTTGTCCCGTCCTTCCTCGTCGGTCGTCGCCCGGGTCGCACCCGCTCCCGCACCCGCGCTCACGCCCAGTCGGGCACGCGCCGGGCACGCGGGTCCGGCAGGCCCAACTGGTGCAGCCGGTCCAGCGCGGTGAACGGGCGTATCCCGAGCCCCGCCATGTTGTAGGTGGCCTGGTACCGGAGCCGCGGGTTGCCGTCCATCCGGCGCAGCACCCGGCGACCGAGCGCCTGACCGGACCTGGAGAGCTGGGTGATCATCCGGGTCGCGTCGTGGCTCATCCGGTCCATGTGCCGCACCCAGCCCACGCGTTGCGCCGCGTACGCCTCCAGTGCCCGGTCGACGGTGGCCGTGGACGCACCGGCGGCGAAACCCCGGCCGGTCAGGCATGCCGCCAGGGCCTCGGCGTCGGCGATGGCGGTGTTCATGCCCTGTGCCGCCATCGGGTGCACGCAGTGCGCCGCCTCGCCGACCAGCGCGAGCCCGGGGACGGCCAGCACCTCGGCGGTGAACCGCCACAGGTTGAGCAGTTGCCGGGTGCCGAGACTGGCACGCAGCCGCTCCTCCAGCGGCCGCAGTGCGGGCGTGCCCGCCAGCAGCTCGCGGCACCAGCCCTCCAGGCGCGCCTGCCGTTCCGGGCCGGTGCCGCGCAGCGCGTCGGGGCGCACCTGGGCGTAGAGCCGCATCCGGGCGCCGGGCAGCGGGTAGGCGAGCCGCAGCCCGTGGCCGGTGAGATAGGTCGTCACCTCGGGTGCCGCCGCCGGAACGCCGTCGATGTCGAAGGACAGCAGCCGGTGCCCGTACTCGGCGGACGTCGTTCCGATGCCCGCGTCGCGTCGCAGTTTCGACGAGCGTCCGTCGGCGGCGACCACCAGCGGTGCGGTCAGCTCCCGCTCACGGTCCCGCCCGGCGACCCGGACGCCCGACACCCGTCCGCCGTCCCGGATCAGCCCCTCGACCAGGGCGCCCGGCCGGCACTCCACCCGTTCGCCCAGGGACTCGCGCAGGGCCGCCAGGATCTCCGGGTAGTCGAGGGAGAACAGTTGGCGGTCCTCGCCGGGCATCGTCCGGTAGTCGAAGAGCATCAGGCGCCGGCCGTCCGCGTCGCGGATCATCAGCTGCCCGAGCGGGACGGCGCCGCGCCGCAGCAGCAGCGGCATGACGCCCCACTCGCGCAGGATCCGGACCGAACTGGGCTGGAGCACCTCGCCCTTGGCGATCGGTACGGGCACCCGCTGCTTCTCCAGCAGGAGCACCCGCAGCCCGGCCAGATCGAGGGCGCGGGCGGTGGCCAGCCCCGCCACCCCGGCGCCGCAGACGATCGCGTCCCAGGGCCCCCGGCCCGGGCCCCCGCCCGCCGCCCCGCTCATCGGGCGTCCCCCGTCCCGGCACCGGCCGCCGGCGCCGACAGGTCGGACGGGCCGGACGGGTCGGACAGGTCCGCCAGTGCCGAGAGCGCCGAGAGCGCCGACAGTGCCAGGCCCTGGGCCATCAGGAAGTCGCTGTAGTGCACGTGGTCGCGGATGTACACACACGTCCGGCCCGGCTCCCAGCTCCCGTCCGGCCGCTGGTGCTCCAGCAGCCAGTCGGCGCCGCGCACCGCCGGCGCGCCGTCCCCGCAGGCCACGAGGGCCAGGACGGCGCGGGCGGTCTCGTCCGCCGTTCCGGGTTCCCCCCGGTCGCCGGTGGACCAGGAGCCGTCCGGGAGCTGCGCGGCCCGCAGGCGGTCGAGGGCACGCCGCGCGGCCGGACTCCGGGAGCGGCCGAGCGCGGCCAGGAGTCGCAGCACGGCGACGGTGCCCGGGACGACGCCCCGGTGCCACAGCGCCCGGAAGCCGCCGTCCCGGTCCTGCCGGCGCAGCAGCCACCGCAGGCCGCGCGCCAGCCTCGGATCGCTCTCGGGCACGCCCGCCTCGTGCAGGACGAGCAGCGCCTTCGCGGTGATGTACGGGCAGGGGCCGTCCAGCGGGACGAGGGTGTCGCGGACGAAGGTGCTCCACGAGCCGCGCCGGTCCTGCCGGGCGAGCAGCCAGTCCAGGCCGCGACGCAGCGCCGGGGCGTCGCGGTCGCCCTGCAGCAGCACCTCCAGCACGGCGAGGGAGTCGAGGACGTTCGGCCAGCCCTTGGGTCCGGACCAGGTCCAGCCCCCGGGCGGGCAGTCGTAGAGCGGGAAGGGCGCGGTCTGCTGGCAGCCGGCCAGCCAGGTCCTGGTGCGGACGAGCCGGGGGTCGTCCGCGAGGCCGGCCGTGCCCAGGGCGGCGGCCGCGAAGGCGGGGCCGGTGACCTCGACCCGGGCGGTCTCCATCCCGTGGATCATGCACCAGGAGCCGTCCGGCTGGACGGTCGCCCGCAGGTAGTCGAGCCCGGCCGCGACGAGACGCGCGCCGTCCGGCGACGCGACGGAACCCGGCGGTGCGGAAGAAGCCGGCGGCGCGGACGAACCCGCCGACGCGGACGACCCCGCCGACGCGACGGAGCCGGTGCTCGCCAGGGCCGTGACGACCAGGCCGGTCAGCCAGGGATCACCCCCGTACGAGCCGACGTCCCCCTCCTGGTACTGCACCGCGCCCAGCAGCCGGACGGCCGCCGGTCGCGCGACCGCGAGCGCTCCGCGGGCGAGCGGTCCCCGGGCCCCGGAGCGGGACTGCAGCAGGGCGAGCGCGATGAACGGCGGCGACAGGTAGGACAGCACCTTGCGGCGCAGTGCGGGCGGCAGGAGCACGAGTTCGACCGGAACGCGGGACACCCCGCCGGCGTCGCCGAGCCCCGCCAGTGCCAGGACCAGCGAGCACAGCTGCCGGACCGTTCGGTCCTCGATGGCCCCGACGCCCCCCGCGGCCCCGAGCCAGGCCAGCGCACCGGCGACCGCCTCGGGAGCCGCCCCGTCGCCGGGGTCCTGCCGGGGCACGGGCACCAGTGTCAGGGCGGCCGCCGCCATGCAGGTGGCCACGGCGTCCGACGGGAAGCCCTCGAGCGTGCCCCAGCCGCCGTCGGGATTGCGCACCCGCAGCAGCCAGGCGCAGCCGCCCTCCGCCAGGGCGCGGTCGGCCCCCGTGCCCGCCAGGTGCAGGGCCAGGGCCGCGCCCGCGGTGCCGGAGACCGCGGCGGGCCGGGGATTGGTCCACGCGCCTGTGGGCAGCTGGGTGGCGAGCAGCAGGCCGGTGCTCGCGGCCAGTGCGCCTTCGAGCCGGGCCTGCCGGTCGAAGCCGTCCTGCGGGTGCTGGTTCAGTGGGAGGGACATCGGCGCTCCGCGGGGTGACGAGGGGTCCGGACTCTGACCGTGACGGGAGGACACGTCACATCACACGGGCGACGAAGGAGTCGGCGAGGGCGCTGTACTGCGCGCGGACCCCGGCGGGCATCGGCACGAGGTCAAGGCTGGCGCGCGCCCTGGCCAGGGCCTGTTCGGCCTCGCGTTCGCAGGCCCGCCGGCCCCCGCCCTCCTCGATCAGTTCGGCGGCCTCCAGCAGCACCTTCTCCGCCTCCTGCTCGTCCGCCGGGGAGCGGCCGTCGGCGAGCAGCTCGGCCAGGCGCCGCGCGACGGTCCCGGAGGCGGCGGAGGCGGCGACCACGGGCAGGCTCTTCTTGCGCTCGCGCAGGTCGCCGCGCACGGGCTTCCCGGTGACCGCCGGGTCGCCCCAGATGCCGAGGATGTCGTCGACGCACTGGAACGCCAGGCCCAGCTGTCCCGCCGCCTCGGCCAGCGCGTGGACCAGCGGCTGGTCCGCTCCGCCGAGGACCGCGCCCATCGCGCTGGCGCCGGCCAGCAGGGCGCCGGTCTTGGCCATCGCCATGGCCTGGTACTCGGCCACGGTCACCGTGCCCGGGCCCGACCAGGGACGCGCGCTGAACTGGATGTCGCACGCCTGGCCCTCCACCAGCTCGCGCAGCGCCACCGCGAGATGACCGGCCGCGGCCGGGCCGTGCGGTCCTCCCTTGGCCAGCAGCAGGTCGAAGGCGAGGACCTGCAGTGCGTCCCCGGCCAGGATCGCCCCGCTGACGCCGAACTCCTTCCAGACCGTCGGGCGCCGTCGGCGTTCCTCGTCACCGTCCATGATGTCGTCGTGGATCAGGCTGAAGTTGTGGATCAGCTCCGCCGCGGCCGCGCCGGGCAGCGCGACCTCCGCCGGCGCCCCGACGGCCTCGGCGGCCAGCACCGCGAGGGCGGGGCGGACGGCCTTGCCGGAGTCCTGCTCCAGCGGCGAGCCGTCGGCGCGGCACCAGCCGAGGTGGTAGGAGCTCATCACGGCGGTCCACGGCTCCAGCAGGGCGACCGCCTCGCGCAGCAGCGGTTCGGTGAGCTCCCTGGCCCGTCGTGTCGTTCCGGCGGCCAACGAGTGCGGGGACGGCGTGTTCGGGGGCAGGGTGTGCGGAGGCAGCGTGTTCGGGGGCAGCGTGTGCGCGATCGTCGTCATGGCGGACCCTTCCTGTCGCGGTGGTCGGCTTGAGGGAAAGCTCGGGGGGCCGGGCCGGCTCAGCCCCGGGCGGGGCTCGGAGTCAGGCGGGGCTCGGAGTCAGGCAGGGCTCGGAATCAGGCGGGGCGCCGGAGGACGTTGCTGCGCACCGCTCCGGTCAGCCACACCAGGAACGCCGTGAGCGTCACGCCGTAGACGGCCAGCCAGCCGCCGGGTACCCCGCGATCGGTGTTCAGGGCGCTGCCGAGCAGGCTGAGCGTGATCGCGCAGGCGGTGATCGGCATGTGCATCGAGGCCAGGAAGGTCACCGCGTTCGCCTTGTCCGGCAGGCGCAGGGCCCCGGTGAGCAGCCGGCGGGAGACCCAGGCCGCGACCGGCGCCGTGGCGAGCACCGCGATCGCGCCGGCCGCCGGGACGGCCCCGGTCCCGGCGAGCACCAGCATCCCGGCGCCCACCGCGAACTGGCCTCCGATGTAGAGGCGGACCAGGCCCGGACCGTCGAGGGCGACCGCGAGCGTGTGCTTGCCGGTCCGCCGGTCGCCCTCGATGTCGGCGAGGTTCATCACGGACATCCGGAGGAACTGCAAGGCGCAGACCACCCCGGCGTAGACGACGTCCGCCCCGGTCACCGAGCCGGACTGCAGGGCGCAGGCGAGCAGCGGCCCCAGACCGTACAGCACCAGCGCACAGGCCACCTCGCCCAGCGCGTGGTAGTTCAGCCGCAGCGGCGGGGCCGTGTAGAACCAGGAGAGCGCGGCGATCGCGGCCGCCATGACCCGGGTACCCGTCGTCGGCATGACGGCGATCAGACCGAGCGAGACGAAGAGCAGCACGAACGCGGCGGAGAGGCTGACCATCGGGCGCAGCAGACCGCTCACCAGCACCCGGCTGCCGCCCGTCCAACCCGTCGGCGCGGCGTTGGCCCGGTCGGCTTCGAGGTCGAAGTACTCGTTGCAGTAGTGCGTCATCAGGTGGGTGCACCAGGCGAAGGCCAGGGTGAGGACGAACCAGCCGGGCCGGAAGGCGTGGCCGTCGTGCACCGACATGCTGACCCCGAGGCCGACCACCATCATGCTCTGGACGAGGAACTTGGGCCTGCCCAGCCTGACGAAGGCGCGCACGCGGTCGCCGCGCGGCAGTGCGGGCGCGGCGGCGGGACCGGGCGCCGGACCGGGCGCCGGAACGGGGGCGGAGGCGGCGAGTCCTGTGCTGTTCATGCGTCAGCTCCCTGTACTGCCGGGCACCGGGACCGCCGGGCGGCGGGCCTCGTCGAGGGGTGGGGGTGGGGACGGGGTGCCCGCGCGGCGCGGCCGGGCGAACCGGCGCATCGCGGGCAGTTCGACGTACCGGTGGAGCAGCCCGGCGGCGAGCAGGGACAGGGCGAGGAACAGCGCGGTCGCGGCCATCGCGACGGGTGTGCTCCAGCGGCCGCCGCCCAGCGCCCAGTGGGCGATCATGACGACCGGCCAGTGCACCACGTAGAAGGCGAACGAGGCCTCGCCGAGCCGCACCAGCGCCGGGCGGCGCAGCCAGGACCTGCGGCCGTCGCGGTCCGCCGCCGCGGCCGAGAGGATCAGACCGCACACGGGCACGACGGTCGCGGCGGCCGGCAGGAAGGCGAACGGCAGGGTTGCCAGGGCCGTCCCCAGGGCCAGCACCAGCACCACCCCGGACAGCGCCATGCCTGGCACGACGCCCCGGCCCGCCCGGACGATCCGGGCCAGCAGCATGCCGAGGACGAACTCCGGCAGCCGGCCGAGCGGGAAGAAGTAGGGGATCCAGAACTGCCACTGGGAGACCTCGACGTCCGGCACGGTGCGGCCGCCGTGGAACTGCGAGGCGATCCCCGCCACCAGCCAGACCGCCAGCACCGCGCACCCGGCGGCGGCCCAGAGCCGCTCCGGGCGGATCCGTCGCAGGCGCGGCAGCAGGAAGGGGAAGAGGGCGTAGCAGAACACTTCGACGGCCAGCGACCAGGTGACGATGTTCAGCCCGGCGGTGAAGCCGGGGCCGGGCAGCCAGGCGTGCAGCAGCAGCAGGTTGGCCAGGGCGGGCGGCCAGGGGAAGCCGCCGCCCGCCCCGCCCGTCACCGCGGAGCCGGTCGCGAGGACGAACACGAGGAGCAGTGCCCACACCACCAGGTGGTTGGGGTAGACCTTGGCGGCCCTGCGCCGCCAGAACGAACGGGCGCCCTCGCCCCCGCGGGCGCCCTCGCCGTCGCGGGCGGACCAGGTGAGCACGAATCCGCTCAGCACAAAGAACACCGAGACGCCCACCATGCCCAGCGGGAGCACGGCCTTGACGGCCTGTTCGGCCCGGTCGTCCCGGAACACCTTCGCGACGTACCAGGCATGGGTGAGGAACACCCCCAGCGCGCAGAGGAACCGCAGCCCGGTGAGGGAGGGGTACCGTTGCGCCTGCTGTCCTGCCGGACCCTCCGGCCCTTCGTCGGGCACGAGCCTTCTCCCTTCGACGTGGTGCGTGGTGTGCGGTGACGTGGTGACGTGCTGGTGCGGTGACGTGCTGGTGCAGTGACGGGGTGGTGCGCTGACGGGGTGGTGCGCCGGACAGTCGCTCAGAGGTTGCCGCGGCGTTCCTGTTCGCGCTCGATGGCCTCGAACAGGGCCTTGAAGTTGCCCTTGCCGAAGCCCAGCGAGCCGTGGCGTTCGATGAGTTCGAAGAACACCGTCGGCCGGTCCTGCACCGGCTTGGTGAAGATCTGCAGCAGGTGGCCGTCCTCGTCCCGGTCGGCGAGGATCCCGAGTTCGCGCAGCTCCTCGACCACCGCCCCGGTCCCGTGGAGCCGTTCGCCCACCGCCTCGTAGTAGCTGTCGGGCGTGTCCAGGAACTCGACGCCCCTGGAGCGGAGTTCGCGGACGGCCGTGACGATGTCGTCGGTCGCCAGGGCGATGTGCTGGACGCCGGGGCCGCCGTAGAACTCCAGGTACTCGTCGATCTGGGACTTCTTCCGGCCGACCGCCGGCTCGTTGAGCGGGAACTTGACGGTGCGGGTGCTGTCCGCGACGACCTTGGACATCAGCGCCGAGTACTCGGTGGCGATGTCGTCACCGACGAACTCCTTCATATTGGTGAAGCCCATGACCCGGTTGTAGAAGGCCACCCACTCGTCCATCCGGCCCAGCTCGACGTTGCCCACGCAGTGGTCGATACCGGTCAGCAGCGGCCGCCCGGCGCCGGCGGCCGGCAGAGGGTCGCGGTGCACGTAGCCGGGCAGGTACGGGCCGGCGTACCCGGTCCGCTCGACGAGGCTGTGCCGGGTCTCGCCGTACGTGGCGATCACGGCGGTCCGCACCGTCCCGTGTTCGTCGGCCGCCTCCCGGGGTGCGGCCAGGCCGGTGGCGCCCCGTTCCACCGCGAGGTTGTGGGCGCGGCGGGCGTCCGGGACGGCGATCGCCACGTCGAGAACGCCGTCGCCGTGGCGGGCGACGTGCCCGGCGATGAACGCGGCCTCCTCGCCGACCGCGCGGACCGCCGAGGTGAAGACGAACCGGATGTCGCCGGAGACCAGAACGTACGACGCCGTCTCCGGGTAGCCGGTCTCCGGGCCGCGGTAGGCGACGGGCCGCATGCCGAACGCGGTGGCGTAGAAGTGTGCGGCCTGTTTGGCGTTTCCGACCGCGAACTCGACGGCGTCGATGCCGAGGACGGGGAACGCCTCGGTGGGCGGGGTCCGCCCGGCAGGGGTCGTCGGGGCGGTTTCGGGCAGCACAAGATCGGTCATCAGGTTTCCTTCGTGAGAAACCCCGGTTCCGGACCGGGGAGAAGACGTGGCTCGGCGCGGCAGGGCAGGGCAGGGCGGACGGCCGGGACCGCCGTCACGGCGTCGCGCCGCGCACCGCGCACCGCGTGAGCACGCACCCGGACGGGCGCGCGTGGAAGAGGTGATGGTGGAAGAGGTGATGGTGGAGCGAGGAACGCCGGTCAGGTGGTCACAGCGGATCCGGGCACGGCGTGCACACGGCACGGGGCCCCGGACCGGGACAGGGTGAAGGTGGGCGTGCCGCAGAGGCCGCACCGGCCGAACGGGCCGAACCGGCCGAACCGGCCGAACGGGCCGAACCGGCCGAACGGGCCGAACGGGCCGTGGACCGCAGCAGCGTCCGCCCGACGGTTCGCGGGCGCGCGGGAATCACGTACGACGCCCGGCCGCGCGGACGGGACGTCCACCTCGCCGGCGCCGGACCCCGGAGGCGTCGGTCAGCCGAAGGCGTCGGTCAGCCGGAGCCGGGAACTGATCGCAAGACCGTTACCGGAAATTCCTCGACGGCCGGCCTCTGGTCAATGCCGGGTCGGTTCGGAATGAATTCCGGACCGACCTCGAAACGCGCTCCGAAAGACCCCGGGCAGTCCCTGTGGACGATCCCGGCCGGCCCCGCCGAATCCGGCGGCAATACGGGCATGCGTTCAGAAATGAGTACCATGATCTTCCACTTCCCCCGTTTGTGCACAATGCCCGGATCCAACGGCGAGGATGTTCTCGAACCGCAGCCGGACACGTCCACCCACCCGCCACCTCCGGAGCATGCCGGAAGCGACGGAAAGTGACGGCAGTGCTGGTATCAAGGCGCTATTCATCGGGAATGCCATGGCCGACGGAGGAGGCGTTCACACTCCTTCGCTCCCCCAGCGACGGGATCACACTACCCCATCCCAAGGTCGATTCAAGGGAGTCGTCGACGAATTTCATGGGACGCACCCGCACTGCGGAACGGAATGGAAATGCTTCGGTTCCGCTCGCCCGGAGCGGAACAGGAGACACGGGTTCCGGTGCTCGCGGAGCGGAATGCACACGCTCCGGTTCCATTCCTCGGCCGCCCCCGGGAGGCGGTGCCCCGGGGCACCGCCTCCCGGCGCACCGCCGTCCGGCCGGACGGCCGCCCGGCCGGAACAGCCGCTCAGCCGGACAGCCGGACAGCCGGACAGCCGGGTCAGCGCAGGTCGAACCGGTCGAGGTTCATCACCTTGTCCCAGGCCGCCACGAAGTCCCGGACGAACTTCTCGTCCGCGTCCCCGGAGCCGTAGACCTCGGCCAGCGCGCGCAGCTGGGAGTGCGAGCCGAAGACGAGGTCCACGGCGGTGGCCGTCCACTTCGCCGCGCCGGTGGCCCGGTCCCGCCCCTCGAAGACGTTCGCCTCCGACCCCGAGGGCTTCCACTCCGTGCCCATGTCGAGCAGATTGACGAAGAAGTCCGTGGTCAGCGCCTCCGGCCGGTGGGTGAGGACGCCGTGCGGGGAGCCCCGGAAGCCGGCGTTCAACGCCCGCATCCCGCCGACCAGGACCGTCATCTCCGGCGCGGTCAGCGTCAGCAGGCCGGCCCGGTCGAGAAGGAGGGTCTCCGGCGACAGCTTCTCGTCGGGCCGCAGGTAGTTCCGGAACCCGTCCGCCCTCGGTTCGAGCACGGCGAAGGCCTCGACGTCCGTCTGCTCCTGCGAGGCGTCCGTGCGACCCGGGGTGAACGGGACCGTGACGGCGTGCCCGGCGGCGTGCGCGGCCCGCTCGACCGCCGCGCAGCCGCCCAGCACGACGAGGTCGGCGAGCGAGATCCGCCGGTCACCGCTCTGCGCCGCGTTGAAGTCCCGCCGGATCTCCTCCAGCCGCCGGAGCGTGTCGGCCACCTCGGGGACGTCGTTGACCTCCCAGTCCTTCTGCGGCGCGAGCCGGATCCGGGCGCCGTTGGCGCCGCCGCGCATGTCGGTGCCCCGGAAGGAGGCCGCCGACGCCCACGCGGTGGCGACCAGCTGGGGGACGCCCAGGCCGGAGGCGGCGATCCGCTTCTTGAGGTCGGCGATGTCCTCGTCCGTGACCGGCTCGTGGTCGGCGGCGGGGACCGGGTCCTGCCACAGCTGCGCCTCGGGCACCCACGGTCCGAGGTAGCGGGACACCGGGCCCATGTCGCGGTGCAGGAGCTTGTACCAGGCCTTGGCGAAAGCCTCGGCGAGCTGGTCGGGGTGCTCGTGGAAGCGCCGGCAGATCGCCTCGTAGACCGGGTCCTCGCGCAGTGCGAGGTCCGTGGTCAGCATCATCGGGGCGTGCCGCTTCGCGGGGTCGTGCGCGTCCGGCACGGCGCTCGCGGCGGCCGGGTCGGTGGGCTTCCACTGCTTGGCCCCGGCCGGACTGGTGGTGAGCTCCCAGTCGTAGCGGAACAGGTTGTCCAGGTAGCCGTTGTCCCACTTCGTCGGCTCGGTGGTCCACGCGCCTTCGAGCCCGCTGGTGAGGGCGTCGGCGCCCGAGCCGCTGCCGCAGGTGCTGCGCCAGCCCAGGCCCTGCTGTTCGAGCGGGGCGGCCTCGGGCTCCGGGCCGACGCAGGACGGGTCCACGGCGCCGTGGCACTTGCCGAAGGTGTGGCCGCCGACGATGAGCGCGACCGTCTCCTCGTCGTTCATCGCCATCCGCGCGAAGGTCTCCCGGATGTCGACGGCGGCGGCCCGGGGGTCCGGATTGCCGTTGGGGCCCTCCGGGTTCACGTAGATCAGCCCCATCTGGACGGCGCCGAGCGGATTGGACAGCTGGCG
Source organism: Kitasatospora purpeofusca (assembly GCF_034043715.1). GTDB lineage: Bacteria > Actinomycetota > Actinomycetes > Streptomycetales > Streptomycetaceae > Kitasatospora > Kitasatospora purpeofusca_A. Next base: position 12,618 of record NZ_JAXCLC010000097.1, read on the forward strand.
GTCGCCGCTGTAGCGCTCGTCGCCGAGCCAGGTGTCCTCGGGGCCCCAGAAGATCTCCTCGGGCTCCCAGATGTCCTCGCGGCCGAAGCCGAAGCCGAAGGTCCGGAACCCCATCGACTCCATGGCGCAGTTGCCGGTGAACACCAGCAGGTCGGCCCAGGAGATCTTCCGGCCGTACTTCTGCTTGACCGGCCAGAGCAGGCGCCGGGCCTTGTCCAGACTGGCGTTGTCCGGCCAGCTGTTGAGCGGCGCGAACCGCTGGGCGCCGCTGCCGCCGCCGCCCCGGCCGTCCGCGATCCGGTAGGTGCCGGCGGCGTGCCAGCTCATCCGGATGAACAGCGGGCCGTAGTGGCCGTAGTCGGCGGGCCACCAGTCCTGGGAGTCGGTCATCAGGGCGACCACGTCCCGCTTCAGCGCGTCGACGTCGAGGGTGGCGAACTCCGCGGCGTAGTCGAAGTCCTCGTCCATCGGGTCGGAGAGGCGCGAGTGCCGGCGCAGGACCTGGAGGTCCAGTTGCTCGGGCCACCAGTCGCGGTTGGTCCTGGGCCCGGTCGCCTTGGGGGTGGGGGAAGGAATTGCTGGGTTTTCGCTCTCGCTGCCGGACACGTCCGCCCCTTCGTCCTTAGTCGTTTTCTGCCCTTTCGCCCGTATGGTCCCGCACCCGGGACCGTACGGCGGGCAGAACACGCGGAGCGCCCCCGGGCCACCGGGCCGGCCGGCACACGACAGGACGGCATACGGCCGGACGCCCCGACCCCCGCGCGGTGGCGGGGACCGGGGCGTCCGGTGTCCGTGTCCGGTGTCCGTGTCCGGGGACCAGCGTCCGGGGACCACGGCGGGCCGGGCCGGGACGGCGGCAGGGCCGACCGGGTCAGCTCCACCTCCGCAGGGCGTCCAGGTACACGGCGGTGCGGCCGGCGGCGTCCGGGGCGGGGGTGAACACCACACCGATCTCCTGGACGTGGGCGGGGTCGGGCACCCCGGCCAGGTCGAGCCGCAGGGTCCGCCCGTCCGGGCCGACGGTGACGGCGCCCGAGTCGGTCCAGGTCCAGCCGGAGGCGTCGCCGGTACCGGTGCGCACGTACAGCGCGGCGGTGGTGCCGCCCGCCTGCTGACCCCAGGGCGCGGTACCGGCGGCCACGGTGAGCACGGTGGCCCCGGTCAGATCGACAGGGGCCGTCCGCCGGAGCCGGACGGCACCCCGCTCGGGCTCGACGTCGGCCTTGAGCGCGCTGCGTCCCTCGGCCGCTCCCTCGTCGGCGACCGCCCAGGGCCCGGCCGCCGCGCCGGACCCGGACCAGCCCTCGGCGCCGTGCTCGAAGCCGGCCAGCAGGCCGCCGCGCCGCATGTCGTCGAGGTAGACCGCGGAGCGGCCGCTCGCCCCGGCCGCGGGGGCGAACTCGACGCCGATCTCGCGGACGTGGGCCCGGTCCGGGACCTTGGTCAGGTCGAGCACGAGCCGGGTGGACTTGGTGTCGACGGTGACGGCGCCCGAGTCGGTCCAGGACCAGCCGGAGGCGTCACCGGTACCGGTCCGCACATAGAGCTTGGCCCGGGTGCCGCCCGCCCGGTCGCCCCAGGGCGCGGTGCGGGCGTCGACGCTGAGCACGGTGTCCCCGGAGAGGTCGAGCGGGCCGACCTTGTTGAGGTAGGCGGCGCCGGTGGCGAGGTCCACGTCGGCCTTGAGCGAGCCGCTGCCGCGGGCCGACCACTCGGTGACCTGCCACGGGCCGGCCGCGAGGTGCCAGCCGCTCCAGCCCTGGGTGCCGCTCTCGAAGTCCTGGTAGGACACCGGTGGGTCCTGCGCCGGGGCGGCGGCGAGGTCGACCCCGCCCCGGCCGACCGTCCACGGGTCGTTCATCAGCTTGGCGCCGTTGACGTTCCTGGCCGGACTCCACTCGTTGTTCCAGGCCAGGAAGTAGGAGGTGCGCGGGAAGCGCTCGTGCAGCGCCTTCACCCACAGCTCGTAGTCGAAGGTTCCGCCCGCGCCCGAACCGGGGCCGATCTCGGTGAACGCGAACGGCTTGCCGAGCTCGACCAGTTTCTCGTAGCCGGTGATCGCCGACGGGTCGGCGGTGTAGCAGTCCAGCCCGACCACGTCGGCGTAGCCGCGGCCGACCCAGTAGGCGGTGGGGTCGGCGGAGCCGCAGTTCGGCGCGTACGTCCACAGCAGGTTGTGCAGGCCCTTGGCGGTGGTGAGGTAGTCGTAGGTGCCGCGCCACAGTGCCGCGAAGTCGGCCGGGTCCTGGCGGCCCCACCAGAACCAGTCCCCGTTCATCTCGTGGAACGGGCGGAACAGCACCGGCACCCCGGCGTCGGACAGTCGCCGCAACCCGGCCGCGACGTCGTCGAGTTCGGCCCGCCAGGCCCGGCCGGCGGCGGTGGCCGGGTCGGACAGCTGACGGAAGGCCGGCTGCGGCAGCGGAGTCCGCCAGGCGGCCCCCGCCACCGGGTTCGGCAGGTGGACGCTGACCGAGACCAGTCCGCCGCGGCCGGCGTGGTCGATCATCTCGGCGTCGCAGCCCGAGTCGATCGCGGTCGGCACCCCGTCGGCGTTCCAGCCGCTCGCGTAGTCGCACGCCAGCACCGCCGGGAACCGGCCCGTCCGGTCGGCCAGTTCGGTGACGTCCTGGTACTGGGTGACGAAGTCCTTGCCCGACTCGGGCGCGGCGCTGCCGCTGTACCCCGCGAAGAATCCGGCGGCCGTCCTGTTCCGCAGCCCCCGGTCGGGCAGCTGCGCGAGCCAGTTCAGCACCGCCCGCGCCTGCGGGTCCGCCCCCGCGTCCGCCGGTTGGACGACGGTCGCCACCGGTTGGACGGCCGCCACCGGTTGGACGACGGCCACCGCCGCCGGCGCCGCGGCGCTCCCGCCGCCCAGCATGCTCGCCACCGCGACCAGGACCGCGACGGATCGTCGACGCAGCCTCATCAGCACCCCCCGTTGCTCTCAGCACGGCAGGATCATCCGTCCTGCCGGTGATCACACTAGGGCGTGGTCGTCCGATCGTATGACGGCCAGTCGGCGGGCGGCGCGGCCGGTGACGGCGTCAGACCGGGTGGACCAGGCGGTTCTCGTGCGCGAAGACCACGGCCTGGATCCGGTCGCGGAGTTCGAGCTTGTGCAGGACCCGACCCAGATGGGACTTCACGGTCGCCTCCGCGAGGTACAGGGTGGCCGCGATCTCGGAGTTGGACAGCCCTCGGCCCACCTCGACCAGCACCTCGCGCTCCCGGGCGCTGAGCCGGCCGAGCCGGTCGTCGCGCGCGCCGCCGCGACCGTCGGGGAGGTGCGGGCGGACGGTCTCCAGCAGGCGCCGGGTGATCCGCGGCGAGACCACCGCGTCGCCCGCGGCCACGCTCCGGATCGCGGCGAGCAGCTCCTCCGGCCTGGTGTTCTTCAGCAGGAAGCCCGAGGCCCCGGCATGGAACCCGGCGAAGGCGTACTCGTCCAGGTCGAAGGTGGTGAGGATCAGCACCCTGCTCCCGGGGGAGACCCGGACCACCTCGCGGGTCGCCTCGATCCCGTCGGTCCCGGGCATCCGGACGTCCATCAGGACGACATCGGGGCGCAGCTCCCGGGCGAGGCGAACGGCCTGCTCCCCGTCCGCGGCCTCGCCGACCGGGGCCATGTCGGGCTGGGCGTCCAGGACGGCGCCGAAGGCCATCCTGAGCAGGGCCTCGTCGTCGACGACCAGGATCCGGATCGTCATGCGGACACCGCCCCGGCGCTGTCGAGGAGGAGGCGGGTACGGACGCCCCAGCCGCCGCCCGGCAGCGGTCCGGCCCGCAGGGTCCCTCCGTAGGCGGCCGAACGCTCGCGCATGCCCGGGATGCCGTGGCCGGAGGGCGCGGCTGCGGAGGCCGGCGGGCGGGGGCCGGTGTCGGTGACGTCCACGGTGACGGTGCCGGGTGAGCACCGGATCCGGACCGTCGCTCGGGTGCCGGCGGGGGTGTGCTTGAGGGCGTTGGTCAAGGCTTCCTGTACCAGGCGGTAGACGGTGAGCTGCGCGGTGGCGGGCAGGTGGCCGTGGCCGCCGTGGACCTCCAGCCGGGTCGGTAGGCCGGCGGCGGACATCTGCTCGGCCAGGGCGTCCAGTTGGGCGATGCCGGGCAGCGGGTGGCGTTCCGCGTCCGGTTCGTCGGCCCGCAGCACGCCCAGCGAGCGCCGCATGTCGGTCAGGGCCTGCCGGCCGGTCTCGGAGATCTGCTGCGTCGCGGCGGCGGCCCGGTCGGGCGACTGCTGCCGCGCGTAGCCGGCGGCGTCGGCGAGCGCGACCATGACGGACAGGTTGTGGGTGACGATGTCGTGCATCTCCCGGGTGATCCGTGCCCTCTCCTCGGCGACGGCCAGTCGCGCCTGCTGCTCCTGCTCCCGCTCCAGGTCCGCGGCCCGTTCCTCCACGGCCGCGAGGTAGGCGCGGGTGGTCCGCACGTTCATCCCGAGGACGGCGGCGGCCACGGTCATCGCGGTGACCGCGACGAACGGGGTGGGGAACGCGCCGTCCGGCGCCCAGCGCAGGCAGGCCAGCAGGACTCCCGCCTCCACGACGGCGCCGGCGAGCAGCGCGGTGCGCTGGCCCGAGTGCGCGGCGGCCGTGTAGAGGGCCACCAGTACGGCGATGTCCGCCGGGAGTTGGACGTCCAGCAGCCACTGGACGAAGGCCGCGGCCACCACGGCGCCGAACACCGCGAGCGGGGCCCGGCGGCGCCACAGCAGCGGGAGCGCGAGGGCGGCGGTGAGCGCCACGGTCGTCACCGGTTCGCGCGGCGCGGGCGTGGTCGCGGCGTTGAGGAGGAGGAGCACCGGCAGCAGCGAGTCCCACACCGGGGGCGGCAGGCGGGGGATCCGGCGGGCGGCGGCGGCCACCGCCCGCTCCGTCCGGCGCGCGCTCGGCCGGTGGGCCCTCGGCCGGCGCGCCCTCGGCGGGTGCGAGCTCGGCCGGTGCGCGCTCGGCCGGTGCGCGCTGCCGGGTTCCGCGGCGGCGTCGGTCATCACTCGTCCCTGTCGATCCGGTGTCGTGGCGGCCCGGGCGGGCCGCCACCGGGGACCGCCGGACCCGCCTCGGGTACGGGGGCCGCACTCCGCGCGCCGCCCGGCTCGTCCCGCGACCCTGCCACGGTAGGCCAACGGAGCGCCGGGCACATGAGTCCACCGTCGGACGGTACCGGGCCGGCGTACGACCGCAGGAGGAGGCGGACACCTCCCGGGGTCGCAACGCGGCAGCCGGTCCGGCGTGTCCGACTGCCACCCCGGTCGCAGCGGGAACGGTCCCGGTGCCCGCCCCCGGTCGGACCGGGCGGCGACCCGGGGGCGATGTGGCGGCGGGTGCCCGGCGCCGACGATGGCCCGGTGACCGAGATCATCACGGAACTGTCCGTGTCCCCCCTGGAAGTCCTTGCCCTGCTGGGTGCCCTCGCGCTGGTGGTGGCGCGCTGGCTGCCCCCCGCCGCCCGCCCGCGCACCACGGTCGCGGCGGGGGCGGTGTTCGTCCTGTCCGTGCTCGTGCTGGGGGTGACCGGGCTCCGCTGGCAGTTGCTGCCGGTCCTGGCCGGCGCCGCCCTCGCGCTGCTGTTCGCCCTCGCTCCGCTGCTGCGGCGCCGGACCGGCCGGCCGGCGTGGCGGGCCCGCTGGTGGCTCGCGCTGCCGGGCTCGCTGGCCTGCGCCGGCCTGATAGCCGCCGGACCGGTGGCCGCCTGGGCCTTCCCCGTCCCCGTGTTCCCCGAGCCCACGGGAGAGTTCGCGGTCGGCACCCGGGTGCTGCAGTGGACCGACCCCCGGCGGCCGGAGACCTTCACCCCCGATCCGGACGACCGGCGCACGGTCGTGGTCCAGCTCTGGTACCCCGCGGGGAAGAGCCCCGCCGGCACGCCGCGGGCCCAGTACCTCGGGCGCACGGAGGACGAGGCCCGCACGGTCTCCGCCGCCCTCGCGCGCGGGGTCGGCCTGCCGGGCTTCCTGGTCGACGGTGTCCCGCACGCCCGCAGCCGTTCGGTCTTCGACGCCCCGGTGGCCGGGGACGGCGGACGGTTCCCGGTCGTGCTGTTCTCGCCCGGGTCGGGCGGGGTGCGCACCCAGAACACCGCCTGGGCGGAGGAACTCGCCAGCCACGGCTACCTGGTGGCCGCCCTCGACCACCCGTACGACTCCGCCGCCGTCGTCCTCGCGGACGGCCGGACGGTCACCACCGGGACCTCCTCCTCCGGCGACGCGGACCAGGACGAGAAGTTGGCGGCCGGCTGGACGGCGGTCCGGGCCGCCGACCTCGGCTTCGTCCTCACCCAGCTGGAGGGTCTGGACCGGGCCGGGAGCGGCGACCCGCTGACCGGGCGTCTGGACACCGGCCGGGCCGCGGTGACCGGCCACTCCATGGGGGGCGCCGCCGCGCTCCAGGCGGCCCGGCAGGACCGCCGGTTCCGCGCCGTCGTCGATCTGGACGGCTTCCCGCACGGCCCGGCCTCGCCGGCCCTCGACCGGCCGGCACTCGCGCTGACCCAGGCCCTCACCGGGGCGACCGACGCGCGCTACCTCCCCCGGCTGACCGAGGCGCTCGCGGCCGGCACCGCGACGAGCTACCTGCTCACCGTTCCCGGTGCGGCGCATCTCAGCTTCATGGACGGCCCGTTGTACCTGCCGCCGGTGCCCGCGATCGTCGGTTCCCTGGGCCGCGCCCGGAGCCCGCGCGTCGTCGCCGGGGCCACGCTCGCCTTCCTGGACGCCACCCTGCGCGAGCGGCCGGGGGACCTGGCCGGCGCGCTGTCGGCCTACGGCAGCCTCACCGTCCGGTCCCCGGGCGGCGGGCAGTGAGGGGGCGGGGCGGCGGCGCCCGCTGACGGACGCTGACGGACGTGCGGCATCGCCCCCACGGTGCCGCACGTGCCGTTGCGGGCGCCGAGGCCGGGGCTCACCCCGCCGGAGCCGGGCGCAGCACCCGCCGCACGGCGGCGCGCAGCCACTGGTGGGCGCCGTCGGCGGCATGGCGCGGGTGCCAGGCCATGCCGATGGTCAGCGGCGGCAGTTCGAGCGGGATCTCCAGCAGCCGTAGGCCCAGCGTCCGCGCCGCGCCGGAGAGCGGTGACGGCGGCTCGCCCGGCCGCGCGACCGGCACCAGGCAGACCACGTCACCGGTGGCGGCCAGGGCCATCGCCGCCAGGTGCCCCGGCAGTACGGCGCTCACCCGGCGGCTGAGCCCCTGCTCGGCGAGGGCCGCGTCCAGCGGGCCGGTGAAGCGGCCGCGGCGGCTGACCACCACGTGCTCGGCGGCCGCCAGCCGGGCCGGCGTCAGCGGCCCCTCGGCGAGCGGGTGGCCGGCCCTGACCCCGGCCGCCATCCGCAGGGTTGCGAGGTCCTCCACCAGGGTCTCCGGGTCGACGTGGTCGATCGCCCCGATCTCCAGGTCGATCCGGCCCTCGCGCAGCGCGGGTCCCGCCTCGGAGTCCTCGGCCAGTACCCGCAGCGAGACGCCCGGGGCCCGGCGGCGGGCCAGTGCCAGCAGGCCGGGCGCCAGGGCCGCGCCGACCAGGTCCGCGGCCTGGACGGTGAAGGTGCGCCGCAGGGCGGCGGGATCGACCCCGCCGCCCGGGGTGAGCAGCGCCTCCAGCCGGCGCACCACCGCGGCGGCCTCGTCCCGCAGTTCCTCGGCCCGGGGCGTGGGCACCATCGTCTGGCCCGCCCGTACCAGCAGCGGGTCCTGGAGGACCCGGCGCAGGCGGGCCAGGGTGCGGCTCATCGCCGCGGGTGACGTGTGCAGCCGCGCGGCGGCGCGGGTGACGCTCTGTTCGGCCAGCAGGGCGTCGAGGGCGATCGCGAGGTTGGCGTCGAGGGTGGGATCTGGGCTGCTCACCGGCATTGTTCCGTTCCGGGCAAGGATTGGATGCTGAAGTTGCCATTGTGGCAATGGGGTTCCCGTCCGCACGATGAGGGGGCATCGCTGATCCGACCGAGACCGTGAGGTTTTCATGATCGTCATTACCGCCCCCACCGGGAACATCGGCCGTCGGCTGCTGTCCCTCCTGGTCGAGGCCGCACCCGCGCACGGGGAGGAGCTGCGGGTCGTGGTCCGCGATCCGGCCCGGCTCCCGGAGGCCGTCCGCGGCCGGGTCGAGGTGGTCACCGGCTCGCACGGCGACGCCGCGACCGTCGAGCGCGCGTTCGCCGGCGCCGACGCCGTGTTCTGGCTGGTCCCGCCGGACGCCTCGGTCGCGCCCGAGGAGGGGTGGAGCGGCTTCACCCGCCCGGCCGCCCGGGCGTTCGCCGCCCACGGTGTCGGCCGGGTCGTCGGGGTGTCGGCGCTCGGCCGCGGCACCGCGTGGGCGGCCCGGGCCGGGCTGGTCAGCGCCTCCCTCGCGATGGACGACCTGATCGCCGGCTCCGGCGTCGCCTACCGCGCCCTGGCCTGCCCGTCGTTCTTCGAGAACCTGTTGGAGGAGGCCGGCTCGATCCGCGCCGACGGCGTCTTCACCGACACCGTCGCCGGTGACCGCCGCGCCCCGCTGGTGGCCGTCGCCGACATCGCCGCGACGGCGGCCGGGCTGCTGCTGGACCGCTCCTGGAGCGGCGTCGACAGCGTCCCGGTGCTCGGCCCGCAGGACCTCTCCCCCGAGGACCTGGCCCGGATCATGACCGAGCAGCTCGGCCGCCCGGTCCGCTACCGGCGCCAGTCGCTGGACGAACTGCGGTCCGCCCTGCTGGGGTACGGCCTGCACCCGGCCTTCGCGGAGGGCGTCGTCGAGATGAAGCGCGCCAAGGACCAGGGCCTGGACGCGGGCGTCGGGCGGGCGCCGCGGCCGGCGGTTCCGGCCACCGAATTCGCGCGGTGGTGCGCCGAGACCCTGAGGCCCGCCGTCCTCGCCGCCCCCGCCGCCCCCACAGCCGTCACCGCCGTCGCCACCCCGGAGGCCGTCGATGCCCACTGACCCGACCGCCGCACCGCCCGTGACCGCGTTCATGCTGGTCAAGACCACTCCCGAGTGGCTGGGGATGAGCGTGGGCGAGCGGGTCCACGCCTTCACCACGCAGGTCCTCCCGGTGATCCAAACCCGCGCCCGCGGCGTCCGCTCCCGCTTCTACGACACGGAGTTCTACTCGGCGCGGGTGACCGACATCTGGGTCTGGGAGGCGGACGACCACGACGCCTACCGCCTACTGGTCGACGCGCTGCGCGAAACCCCGTTCTGGGACCGCTGGTTCGACGTCGTCGAGCTGCTCGTCGGCACCGAGAACGGCTACGCCCGCACCTACGGCCTGGATCCGGTGGCCACCGTGGTGGCCTGACGAGCCGCCATCGTCCCTCCCCCGCAAGCCTGCCGGGGGAGGGGCCGGCCGGACGCCTCCGGCCTCAGCGCTTGGTGCCGTCGACGATGACCGGCGTACCGTTCGAGCCGCAGGGGCTGGCGTAGACGGGGTTCTTCTCGGCGGCGGCCTTGAAGGCCTCGATGCACTGGCTCAGCAGGATCTTGTCGGTGAGCGAGCCGGCGATCGCGGCGTTGGCGGCCGCGGTGCTGTCCGCCTCGATCTTGCGCTTCTCCGCCTCGGCCTTGGCCGTGCGCACGGACGCCTCCGCCTGGGCGGTGGCCTGGTCCTGCTGGATCTTCTGGTCGATGGCCTTCTGCAGGCCGTCGCTCGGCCGGACGTTGCGCAGGTTGACCCCGTTGACGAGGATGCCGCGCGGCGCCAGCCGGGCGGTGATCAGCTTGTCGATCTCCGCACTGACCGCCTCCCGCTGCGAGCTGTAGCCCTCGACGCTGGTGTGGCGGGCGAAGACGTTGCGCACGATCTCCCGGCTGTCCGGGTAGACCAGCCGCTGCTGGACGGCCTCGGCACTGCCGGCCAGCTTGAACAGCTCGACGGTGTGCTGCGGGTCGATCGACCACTTGACCGTCAGGTCGGCGTACAGCACCCCGCCCTCGGAGGAGCGGACCTCGACGGTCGAGTCACCGGTCAGGTCGAGGTCGACGGGCCGGGTCGAGAACGTGGTCACGTCGGTCAGCGGCGACTTGAAGTGCAGTCCCGGCTGCCAGGCCGTGCCGACCTTGCCGAGGCTGGTCGGCACTCCGACCTCGGTCGGATCGACCACGTGTACAAAGGTGGTGAGCCCCAGCAACAGTCCGAGGGCACCGGTCAGGATTCCGCCGAGCGTGACCGGCCAGGACCCGACCTTGCGCCGGCGCAGAATGAGCAGACTGACACCGACGGCCAGGAACAGCAGGGAAACGATCAGCATGGCGAAGTCTCTCGGACTGAAATGATCACACCGGACGGCCGCAGCCTAGACAGCCCGCCCTCGCCTGCATAAGTCACGTCAGCTGATGTTCATGCGATAAGCCCCGGACGTTGACCGAGGGAACGGGAGACGGCCCGGGACCGTGCCGAGCACCACCCCGGCGGCGGGGCCCGATCACCCGGGCCCGCCGCCGGATTCGGGTCAGAGCACGGGCTGGGTGGCCTCCAGGCGCTGGACGGCGGTCCGGACGGCGTTCGTGAAGCTCCAGAACAGCGGCAGGGTGTTCGCGGCGCGCTCGGTCCTGGTGTTCCTGCCCGCGGCGAACATCGCGGCGCGCAGCTCGGTGGTGGTCTCCAGCTGGGCGCCCATGCCGAGCAGGCTGCGGTTGCAGATGTTCTCCGGGGAGATCCCGGCGATCTCCTCCTCCCCCGAGGCCGTGACCGCGCGGATGCCCGCCGCCGCGAACTGCTCCATCAGGTACTGGCGGAAGGTGGGGTTCAGGCCACCGACCAGCACGGCCGCGGCGCCGGCCTCCAGACCGGCCTGGGCGGCGGTGCAGCCGTGCAGCGAGACCACGTTGAGGCTGCCGGCGCACATCGCGCGGGCGACGGTGTCGTCGCAGTGGGTCGAGGTGACGTGCAGGGCGCTGTTCCCGGAGGAGCGCAGTCCCTCGAACATCCAGAAGTCGTGGACCGGTCCGGCCGCCGGGGTGGGGGCGAGGTCGGCCGGGTGGTAGCCGGCGATCGCCAGGCACAGCTCGGAGGTGCCGCCCTCGATGCCGCCGCCGTGCGGGGCGACGACGGTGGTGCGGACGATTCCGGCGCGCGCCGCCGGGTTCTGGTCGTCGACCAGGTGCCGGCGCGAGCGGCGGCCGAAGTCCACTCCCTCGGCCAGTGCCGGGTCCGAGTAGAGGGCCGTGTTGGAGGCGTAGGTGTCCGCGGCGTGGGCCGGGGCGGCCCCCAGAGTGCCACCGACAGCGGCGAGGGCGGGGGCGGCGGCGAGCGCGGCTATCAGGGTACGACGGTTCATCACGGGGCGTGATCATGACAGAGAGCGGGAGTTCCGGCAACCCGTGCGACGGTGCGCGAGTTGACGGCGCATCCTAGGGGACCGACACCTGGCCGGTCTGGGCGGCGACGAGTTCGCGGTAGGGGGCGCAGCGGGCGAGGAGGGTGGGGTGGTCGGCGGCGTCGACGACGGTGCCCTGGTTCATCATGATCACGTGGTCCGCGTGCTGGACCGTGGAGAGCCGGTGGGCGACGACCACGACGGCGCTGTGGCGGGCCAGTTGGTCGACGATCTCGCGGAAGCGCAGCTCGTTGAGGCCGTCGAGCTGGCTGGTGGGCTCGTCGAGGAGGACGATGTCGGCGCCGGTGAGGAGGGCCCGGGCCAGGGCCATCCGCTGGCGTTGGCCGCCGGACAGGTCGAACTCGCGGCCCAGGACGGTGTCGAGGCCGTTCGGGAGGCGGTCGACGTCCTGGGCGAGGCCCACGGTGGTCAGGGCCCGGGCGAGTTCGCCGTCGCCGGCGGTTCCGGTGCGGCCGAGCTGGAGGTTGTCCCGGGCGCTGGCCTCCAGGAGGGTGAACTCCTGGTCGACGTAGGCCATCCGGGCCCGCAGTGAGCCCAGGGGCCAGGTGCGGATGTCGTGGCCGAGGACGCTGACCGACCCGGCGCCGGGTCGCACGAAGCGGCCGACGAGGGACAGCGCGGTGCTCTTGCCCGCGCCCGAGGGGCCGACGACGGCGGTCAGGCCGGTGCGCGGGATGCTGAAGGAGGCGGAGTCCAGGGCGGGCCGCCCGGTGCCGGCGTGGGTGTAGGAGACGCCGCGGAAGACCACCGCCGGGGCGTCGGGCACCGGGACGGGAGCGGGGCGGACCTCGTCGTCCGGGTCCGCCTCCTGGGGCAGTGCGAGCAGTTCGTTGCAGCGGTCCCGGGCGGCGAGTCCGGCCTGGAGGCGGCCGAAGCCGGTGGCGAGGGTGTTCACGGACGGGACGGTCTGGAGCAGGTACAGCAGGAAGGCGGCGAACTCCGCCACTTGCAGGTGGCCCGCCGCCAGGCGCGCGCCGCCGGTGAGGATCACCGCGATCATGGCGAACTGGTTGCCGAGGGTGAGCGCCGCCGGCACCAGCGCGCCCAGCCGGGCCCCAGTCAGCGAGACGACGCGCAGCCGCTCGGCGTCCTGCTCCAGCACCCGGTCGGCGAGGGGTTCGGCCCGGCAGGCCTTGATGGTGGTGAGGGCCTCCAGGTTGGCGGTGAAGCGTTGGGCGATCCGGCCCACCGCGTCCTGCCGGCCGGTGACATTGGCCCGCATCCGGCGTGTGATCAGCAGGACCAGCACGGTCAGGCCGGCCAGGGCGGCGACGGTGACGGCGGTGAGCACCCAGTCGATCCACACCATCACCGCCAGGGTCGCCAGCACCCCGAAGGCGGCGAGCGGGAGCTGCATCGCCACCTCGACCACCTGGCCGAGGAGTTGGGCGTCGGAGGTGACGCGGGCGGCGAGTTCGCCCGTCCCCCGGGCCCGGACCACCGGCAGCGGCAGGCGCAGGGCGTGGGCCATCACCGTGGTGCGCAGACGGTAGGTCATGCCTTCGCCGACCCGGGCGAGCTGGAAGCCGGAGAGGGCCTGGGCCGCGGCGCCGACGAGGGCGGCGGCGGCCATCAGCAGCAGTCCGGGGGCGAGGGAGCGGTGGGCGGAGAAGTCCCCGACGATCCGGCGGACCAGCAGCGGGAGCGCGAGGGCGGCCACGGTGGCCACCACGGCGAGGAGCAGGGCGGCGGCGAGGCGGACCGGCTGGACGGCGAGTTCGCGGCGCAGCCGGACTTGCGGCGGCGCGGGAGCGGCGGCGACGGTGACGGCGGGCTGGGCGGCCACGGGGCACCTCTCTGCTGAACGGATCGGCGGGGTGTCGGGTCGGCGGGGTGTCGGATCGTCGGGCGGGGGGCAGCGGCGGGAGGTGGGAAGCGAGAGGGGGGCGGGGGGGGGACGCCCCCGGCCCGGGGGGGGGGGGGGGGGGGGGGGGGGGCCCCCCCCCCCCCCCCCCCCCGGCCCGGTGGTCGCGGTCGACTTCTCCCCCCGGCG
>NZ_JAXCLC010000098.1:0-25797 GCF_034043715.1 Kitasatospora purpeofusca
GGGGGGGGCGCCCGGGCTGGGCGGGACGGGTCAGAGCGTGCGGGCCAGGTCGGCCGCGCCGGCGATCCCGGCGGCCGAACCGGTCGAGGCCAGCACCACCTCGGCGCGCGGGCGGTGCACCCCGCCGGTCAGGTAGTGCTCGAAGGCCTTGGCGACCGGGTCGAGCAGCAGCCGACCGGAGTCGGAGACGCCGCCGCCGAGGACGAAGACGCCCGGGTCGAAGAGCGCCGCGAGGTCGGCCATTCCCCGGCCCAGCCAGTCGGCCAGCTCGGCGTAGCACTCCAGGGCGAGCGGGTCGCCCTCCTCGGCGGCCTGGGTGATGTGGATGCCGCGGATGGTCTCGGCGACGCCGTCGTTGAGCTCCAGCATCCGCTTGCCGCTCACGGTGTCCTCGGCGGCGCGCTCCCGGCCGTACCGGCGCAGGGCGCGGCCGGAGCCGTACTGCTCCCAGCAGCCCCGACCGCCGCAGCCGCAGGGCAGACCGTCCGGGACCATGTTGAGGTGGCCGATCTCGCCGGCCACGCCGAACCGGCCCCGGTGCAGCCGGCCGTCCAGGACGAGGCCGCCGCCGATGCCGGTGCCGACGGTGATCAGCACCATGTCGCTGTGGCCGGCCGCGGCGCCGAAGCGGTACTCGGCCCAGGCGGCGCAGTTGGCGTCGTTCTCGACCACCGCGGGGAGGCCGGTGAGCTCCTCGACCCGGCCGCGCAGGGGCTCGTCCTCCCAGTCGATGTTGGGGGCGAAGATCACCGTCGAGCGCTCGCGGTCGACGAAGCCGGGGGCTCCGATGCCCGCCGCGGTCACCTCGGGGTACTGCTCCTTGAGTTCGCGCACGGCCTGCGCGATGGCGTCGACCGCCCACTGCGGGTCGGCCGGGGTGGGCACCCTGGTCCGGGCCAGGATCTCGCCGGCCTCGTCGACCACACCTGCAGCGATCTTGGTCCCGCCGACGTCGACGCCGATGGTCAGAGCCATGTGTCCCTCAGCTATTCACTCGTTCCCGCTGGACGGAACGCTACCGCCCAACCAAGCCCCCGTACACACCGTCGCATACATTAACCGAAGACAATCTGCGGCCAACCCGACCAAGCCCCTTCAAAAGTCGTACATTTTCACCGGTGGCATCACAGAGTGAAGCCACCATGTGACCCGGAGGGGATCAGGGGTTCACTGCTTGGCGGACGGCCCCTCAGGCGCGTCGTCGAGGTCCACCCGTTCGGTGCGGGTCGGCTCCCCGGCGGTCCAGCGGTGCTCGTGGCCCGCCACGGCGGCCCGGTAGGCGGCCAGCAGCTCGGCCCCGGCGGCGGCCAGGCCGGTACCGGCGGCGGCGAGGTGGTCGTACACCTCGGGCTGCTTCTCGCGCAGCCGGTCGGCCAGCCCGGCCAGCGAGAGCAGGGTCTCGGCGCTCGCCTCCTGGGCCTTCTCGCCGACGACGGAGGCGAACCGGCGCACCTCGTCCACCAGCGGGCCCAGTTCCGGCCCGAACGGGTGCTCGGCGGTGGGCTCGGTCCGGTCGGTGGTGGTCATCGCGCGCGCCTCCTCAGCAACGGTGCCCGCGCCCGCGGCCACCCGCCCCGACGCTACCGGACCCCGCGCGGCCCCCGGCACGGCAGCCGAGCGGGGGCGAAAAACACCGCCCCGCCCCACCCCGGAGGCGAGTGGGCGCTTCCCGCCCCGAGCCGAAGGGGCGCGCCGGTGCCGAAAGGGAGAAGCGAGGAGGCCCCTGAGGAACGAAGGGGCATCGGAGCGCCGACCGTCGGCGCCGGACACAAGCGCCCCGGAGGCGAGCGGGCGACAACACCGCCCCGAGCCGAAGGGGCGCGCCGGTGCCGAAAGGGAGAGCGCGAGGGAGCGACGTAGGAGCGAGGGAGCGCCGACCGTCGGCACCGGACGTAAGCGCCCCGGAGGCGAGCGGGCGACAACACAGCGAGCGGGCGACTAGCGAGGCCAGAGGCCCGGGTCGGGGGCGAAGCGGATCGCCAGCACCCCGTCCTGCAGGCCCGCGCCGGCGACCGTGCACCGCCGCAGCGCCGACGGCAGGGCCAGCACCCGGCGGTGCGCGCCCAGGCCGACCACCAGCTCGTCCCCGCGCCGGACCAGGTCGAGGTCCTCCCGCGCGGCGCCGGGCAGCGCCAGGTGCCAGACCAGCAACCCGTCCGCGGCCAGCCGGTCCTCGACGGTCCACGGCCCGGCGGCCCGCGCCTGCGGGCCGGGCCCGGCACCGTAGAGGCGGTCGGCGACGGCCTCCAGAGTGGCTTCGGCGGGCCCGGTGGTGAGCACCGGGATGCCGTCCAGGGCGGCGGCCAGCGCGGCCAGTTCGTCCCGGCGGCGCCCGGCGAGGGCGGCCAGCCACGGGTCGGGCGAGTCGGCGGCCGCGTCCGGCAGCACCCCGTGCACCACCACGGCGTCCGGGCGGTGGCCGTGCAGGGCGAGGCCGGCCCGGATCCGCCGCAGTTCGGCGAAGGGGTGGGCGTCGGCGGCGGTGACCAGGCGGACGCTGGTGCCGGGCGCGGTGATCGCGGCGCGGGCCGCGGCGAGTGCGCCGGCGGCCTTGGCGCGCGTCTCGTACAGCCAGTCGGCGGGCATCGGGACCCCGGCGAGGCCGGCCAGCAGGGGCCGCAGGGCCCGGGCGGCCTGGCGCTGCTCGGGGACCAGCCGGGCCAGGTAGCGCTCCAGCTGTTCGGGCAGGGCGAGGGTGGCGATCAGGTCGGCGGGCGGCGGGGCGAGCACCACCAGGACCTCGGCCTCGACGGCGGGCAGTGACCGGAGCAGGGCGAGCCGGGCGGTGCCGGGGAGCGCGGTGAGTTCCTCGGGGTCGAGCGGGTCGGCGCCGAGCAGGTCGAGCGCGGGCTTGAGCCGGCCGCCGATCTCGTCGAGCGCGTGCCGGAAGGCGGCCTGCTCGTCGGTCCTGGCGACGGCCAGGCCGGGCGCGTACCCGGCCGGTTCGGCCTCCAGCCGGACGCCGAGGACGGCGTCCAGGGTGCGGTGCGGGTCGTCGGCCGCGAGGAGCAGGGTGCGCCGGCCCTGCCGGGCGGCGTGCAGGGCGGTCGCGGCGGCCACCTCGGGCGCCGCCGGGTCGCCGCTGACCAGGATGGTGCGTGTCGCCGTCATGCCGTACCGCCCCTGTTCGTCCGGGTGCCGGGCCTCAGAGCGCCGTGCCGGCGGCGGTGTCCTCGACCCGCTTCTTGAGGCCGGCCAGGGCCCGGTCGATGATGACCTTCTCGGCCTTGCGCTTGATCATGCCCAGCATCGGGATCTTGACGTCCACCGCGAGCTGGTAGGTGACCTCGGTGCGGTCGGCGCCGAGCGGGGCCAGGGTGTAGGAGCCGTCGAGCGAGCGGAGCATCTGACTGCGCACCAGGGTCCAGGCGCACTCGCGGTCGCCGTCCCAGGTGTAGGCGAGGACGTGCTCGTCGCGGATGGCGCCGGCGTCGAGGACCAGCCGGACCTGGGCGGCGCGGCCGTCCTCCGCCGTCTCCAGGACCTCGATCTCCTTGACCTCGCCGGTCCAGGCCGGGTAGGCGGCGAAGTCGGCGATCACGGCCATGACCGTCGCCGGGGTCGCGTCGATGGTGATGCTCGACCTGGTGTGCTCCGCCATGGAATGGCCCTCCGCGTCGTCCCGTGCTGGTCCGGCCGAGGCTGCTCGGCCGGGTGCGCCCGGAGCAGGCTATCGCGCCCCGCGATCCGGCCGGCCCCTCGGTACACCCCGGGCCGCCCGGGTGCGCCCCGGCGCGGGAGTGTGCGGGAGTGTACGGTCCGTGGCCGACGGCTACCGGCCGGTCACCTCCGGGCTGCCGTAGGGTGCCATTCGAACGACCCGGTCCCGGCCTGGTCGGACGGGTCAAGGTGTGACACTTCGAACACCGGAGCCGACCCCCCTGGTCGAAGCTGCCTACCGGGCAGTAACGTCCTGCCGTCCCGCAGCGTCGCGAACGAGGAGCAGTCTTGCTCGACTTCAGCCTTCCGGCCCTCTATCAGGTACCGAGCGGCGGTAACCTCTCCGACCTCGTGCACCAGAACGCCGAGCGGCATCCCGATGTCGCGGTGCTCAGCCGCAAGGTGGACGGCCAGTGGCAGGAGTTGACCGCCGCCCAGTTCCAGGTCGAGGTGCGGGCGGCCGCGAAGGGCCTGATCGCCGCCGGTGTCGGGCCGGGCGACCGGGTGGGCGTCATGTCCCGCACCCGGTACGAGTGGACGCTGCTGGACTTCGCGATCTGGACGGCCGGTGCGATCACCGTTCCGGTGTACGAGACCTCCTCCGCCGAGCAGGTCGAGTGGATCCTCGGCGACTCCGGGGCGGTCGCGGTGTTCACCGAGACCGAGACCCACACCGCGGTGGTCGCGGAGGTCCGGGACCGGCTGCCGGAGCTGCGGCAGATCTGGCAGATCGAGGGCCCGGCGCTCGCCGCGCTCGCGGAGTCGGGCCGCGAGGTCGCCGAGGCCGTCGTCACCGAGCGCCGCTCGGTGGCCGACGCCGACTCGATCGCCACCATCGTCTACACCTCGGGCACCACCGGTCGCCCGAAGGGCTGCCAGCTGACGCACGGCAACTTCATGGCCGAGTGCGGCAACGTGGTGGAGCGCCTGACCCCGCTGTTCCGCACCGGTGAGAGCTCCGTCCTGCTCTTCCTGCCGCTGGCCCACGTGCTCGCCCGGATCGCGGAGATCGCCCCGGCGATGGCCCCGATCAAGCTCGGCCACGTCTCCGACATCCGGGACGTCACCGCCGAGCTGGCCTCCTTCCGGCCGACGCTGATCCTGGGGGTGCCCCGGGTCTTCGAGAAGGTGTACAACACCGCCCGGGCCAAGGCGCAGGCGGACGGCAAGGGCAAGATCTTCGACAAGGCCGCCGAGACCGCGATCGCCTACAGCCGGGCGCTGGACGCGGGCGGCGCGGGCCTGCTGCTCAAGCTCAAGCACGCGGTCTTCGACAAGCTGGTCTACAGCAAGCTGCGGGCCGCGCTCGGCGGCCGGGCCACCCACGCGATCTCCGGCGGCGCCCCGCTGGGCGAGCGGCTCGGGCACTTCTACCGGGGCATCGGTTTCACCGTGCTGGAGGGCTACGGCCTGACCGAGACCTGCGCGGCCACCGCCTTCAACCCGTGGGACAAGCCGAAGATCGGCACGGTCGGCCAGCCCGTCCCCGGCGCCGACGTCCGGATCGCCGAGGACGGCGAGGTGTTCTTCAAGGGGCCGCACGTCTTCACCGGCTACTGGAACAACCCGCAGGCCACCGCCGACACCCTCAAGGACGGCTGGATCGCCACCGGGGACATCGGCTCGCTGGACGACGAGGGCTATCTGACGATCACCGGCCGCAAGAAGGAGATCATCGTCACCGCGGGCGGCAAGAACGTCGCCCCGGCCGTGATCGAGGACCGGATCCGGGCGCACGCCCTGGTCGGCGAGGTCATGGTGGTCGGCGACCGCAAGCCCTTCGTGGCCTGTCTGATCACCGTCGACGAGGACTTCTTCCCGAACTGGAAGCAGCTCAACGGCAAGCCCGCCGGGGCCTCGGTGGCCGACCTGCGCGAGGACCCGGACCTGCTGGCCGCCCTCCAGCAGGCGGTGGACGACGGCAACGCGGCGGTCTCGCAGGCCGAGGCGGTGAAGAAGTTCCGGCTGCTCGACACCGTCTTCTCCGAGGAGAGCGGCCATCTGACGCCCTCGCTCAAGCTCAAGCGCAACGTCGTGCTGAAGGACTACGCGGCCGACGTCGAGGCGATCTACCGCAAGTAGGACCGCCCGCACACGGCTGCGGCCCGCCCCGTCGTCCGGGGCGGGCCGCGGCCGTGTGTACGTCCGGCCGGCGAGCGCCCGGCCCGCGCGTTCAGCCCGCCAGTAGCGAGGTCAGCCGCCCGGCCAGCAGGTCCCAGCGCCAGGAGCAGTCCACCCAGCGCCGCCCGGCCTCGCCCATCCGCCGCCGCAGCTCCTCGTCCCGCAGCAGCCGGACGATCCGCTCCGCCGCCGCCGAGGGCGTGCCGCCCGGCACCACGTAGCCGGTCTCGCCCTCCAGCACCGCGTCCGGCGCGCCACCGGAGTCCCCCGCCACCACCGGCAGGCCGGTCGCCGAGGCTTCCAGGTAGACGATGCCGAGCCCCTCGACGTCCAGTCCGCCGCGCCGGGTCCGGCAGGGCATGGCGAAGACGTCGCCGGCGCCGTAGTGCGCGGGCAGTTCCTCCCACGGCACCGAGCCGGTGAACCGGACGGCGGAGCGCACGCCCCGGGTGTCCACCAGCTTCTCCAGCTCCGCCCGGTACGGGCCGCCGCCGACGATCAGCAGCACGGCGTCCGGCACCTCGGCGAGGATCTGCGGCATCGCCTCGATCAGGGTGTCCTGCCCCTTGCGCGGCACCAGCCGGGAGACACAGACCACCACCGGGCGGTCCGCCAGCCCGAGCCGCTCGCGCACCGCGGCGCCGCCGGACTCCGGGTGGAAGGTCCGCTCGTCCACGCCGGGCGGCAGCTGCGCCATCCGCGCGGCCGGCTCCGGGCCGACCGCGGCGGCGATCCGGGAGCGGGTGTACTCGCCGAGGTAGGTGAGCACGTCGGTGCCCTCGCCGATCCGGCGCAGCAGTTGCCGGGCCACCGGCAGCTGGGCCCAGGCGGCCTCGTGCCCGTGGGTCATGCCCAGCAGCCGGCCTGCCCCGGCCCGGCGCAGGGCGGGGGCCATCAGCCCGAGCGGCGCGGCGGCGCCGAACCAGACCGAGTCGCAGCCCTCCGCCCGCAGGATCTCCGCGGCCCGCCGGGTGACCCGGGGTGTGGGAACCATCACCTTCGTGCGGTCGCGGATCACCGGGAAGGGCTGCTCGGCGTCGAACCGCGCGACCTCGGTGCCGTCGCGCCAGGCCGAGGCGTACACCACGACGCTTCCTGCGGGCTGACGGACGGCCATGTTGTGCACGAAGGCCTGGATGCCGCCGGGCCTCGGCGGGAAGTCGTTGGTGACGATCAAGGTCTTGTGCATCAGGCCACGGCTCGCTCGGTCGGGGGGTGCTCGGTGTACCGCTGGGTGATCCGTACGATAGGTCAACACGACGACCCGCCGGGAACGGATCCGAGCAAGGCAACCGTTCCCTCCCCGGGTCTGTCCTAGGACAAGGGTGGTCGGCGCGTCCGGCCCGGCCCCGCGACGGCGGCCGGTCCCGACCCGCCCGGACTGCCCGGGCGTCCGTCGCGCGGCGCCGCCGACGGAACGTCCGAGACGAACGAGGGAGCGCAGTGGAGTTGGCCCCGGCCACCGAGTCCGGTACACCCAGCGGCGCCGAGGGCTCCGGCACGGCGCTCGCCGTCCGCCGCGAGCCCGTGCAGCGCACCACGCGCCCCTCCGGCCGTTCCGGCGCGCTGCTGGCGCTCGGAGCGAGCTGGGTGGCCACCCGGACGCTGCTGATGCTCCTGGTGACCGGCGTGCTCCGGATGCCCGGCGGGGACATCACCGCCGATGTCTGGCTGATCTACCACGGCTGGTACGGCGTGCTGCAGACCGGCACCTTCCCGCTGGACGACGTCACCTGGCAGTACCCGCCCGGCGCCGCCCTGGTGATCCTGCTGCCCGGGCTGCTCCCCTGGTCCTACCTGGTCTCGTTCTGGGTGATCTGCGGCATCGCCGACGCGCTCGCGATGGGCCTGCTGGTCCGCACCGGGCTGCGCAGGGGCCGGGCGCTGACCGGCGCCTGGGTCTGGGTGGCCGGCGTCCCGCTGCTCGGCCCGATGATCTACAACCGCTACGACGTGATCGTGACCGCGATCGCGGTGGCCGGCCTGCTGGCGCTGATCCGCCGTCCGGCGATCGGCGGCCTGCTGCTCGGGCTCGGCGGCATCGTCAAGGTCTGGCCGCTGCTCGGCCTCATCGGTACCCCCTCCGGCCGCCGCACCCGGCGGTCCTGGACGGCCGCGGCCGCCACGACCGCCTCGATCGGCTTCCTGCTGGCGGCGGGGATGAACGGCGCGTTCGAGTTCCTGACGTTCCAGAAGGACCGCGGCATCGAGGTGGAGTCGGTCGGCGCGCTGCCGATCCACTTCGCCCGGATCGCCGGGAGCTGGGACGGCAAGGTGATGATGAACTACGGCTCGGTCGAGATGCTCGGGCCGTGGGTGCCGCTGGTCAGCAAGGTGATGCTGGCCGGTACCGTGCTCGGCTTCGGGTGGCTGCTGCTCTGGCGCTTCACCGCCCGTCGGCGCAACGCCGCCACCATGTACGACGCGGCGCTCGCCGCGCTGCTGATCTTCACCGTGACCAGCCGGGTGATCAGCCCGCAGTACCTGGTCTGGCTGGTCGGCGCGGCGGCGGTCTGCCTGACCGTGCGCGGCACCAGCCAGCGGCCGGTGGCGCTGCTGATCCTGGCCGCGGCCCCGCTGACCCTGGTGGAGTTCCCGCTGGTCTTCGGCGACGTGGTGGCCAGCAGGCCCGGCGCCATCGCCGTGCTGACCGCGCGCAATGTGCTGCTGCTGGTCGCGACCGTGCTCTCCTGCGTCCGGCTCTGGCGCTCGACCCGGCGCACGGACCGGGTCCCGGCCACCGTGGTGCTGGCCCGACCGGAGCCGGTGCCGGCCGTCTCCTTCTCGGTGCGGCCGGGCATCGCGTACGAGCAGGACCTGCTGGACGGCATCGACCGGCCCGCGGCCGCCCCGAGCGAACGGCGCTGAGCGAACGACGCCGGGCGAACGACGCCGGGCAGCCTGCTCCGGGCGAACGGCTCCGTACCGGGGCGGCGTGCCCCCGGGGAAGCGCCTCAGCCCGCCAGGCCCCGGACCTCGGCGAGCCAGAGGCGGGTGAACTCGGCCAGCCCGAGGCCCAGCCGGTCCCGGAACAGCCCGTCCAGCCACGCCTCCCGGTCCGCCCCGGGGACAGCCGCGCCGACCGCCCGGTAGAGCGCCACCAGGCGCTGCGGGCCGTACCGGCGGGCGATCAGGTCGCAGGCCAGCCAGGACTGCTCGTAGGCCCGCGCCAGGCCCTCCCCGCCGGCCGTGAGGGCCTCGTCGGCGGGCAGCGCGGCGGGCAGCCGTCCGGCCGCGACGTCCCGGGCCAGCTCCGGCGCGATCTGCCGGGCCGAGCGGCCGGAGTCGCGGTAGCCGGTCCAGTCGGCGACCCCCTCGGAGAGCCAGAGCGGCGTCCAGGCCCGGGTGTCGGCCCGGGTCGCCACATGCACCGCCTCGTGGGTGACCACCACCTGCCGGCCGAAGTCGCTCAGCCGCGCGTACACCTCGGGGTTGACCAGCACCCGGTCGGCCGGGGCGTGCAGGGGCGCGCCCGGCGCCGAGACGGTGACTGCGGCGAGGTCCGACCAGCCGGGCCGGTCGTCCGCCAGCAGCCGGGCGAACTGCTCCCCGGTGGCGGGCAGTTCCAGCAGCAGTCGGCCCGCCCAGGAACTCCCCCACAGCGCCTCGACGGCGGCCACCGCCCGATCGCCGACGACGGCCGCCCCCGCGCGCGCGGCCGGGCCGGCGGCGTCCGCGCCGTCCACCCCGAGCACCAGGCAGCGCGCCCCGGCGGCGGCCCCGACGGTGCCGAGGTCCCACAGCGGGGGCGGCCCGCCGGCGCCCTCCTCGCGTTCGATCCGCCGTCCGGCGGTGGTCCGGAGCAGCGTCAGCCGGCGCGGGTGCACCACCGGCCGCTCGTCGTACCCGGTCACCGTGACGGTCAGTTCGGCGGTGGCGGTGGACCGTCCGGCCCGGTCCACCGGGCCGAGCAGCAGGTTCCGGTAGCCGGCGCGCAGCGGCAGCGGGGGCGGCCCCTCGCCCAGCGCCCGGGCCCGCCCGGCGAGCAGCGCCGAGACCTCGGCGTACTCGTCCGAGGCCGCCGCGGCGGGCCGCGCGGGGACGGCGCCGGGCAGCGACAGCTGGGCGAGGCCGCCGGCCGCGAGCAGCAGGGCGGTCCGCCGGGAGGGGCCTCGGCCGCCGGCGGGGTCCGGGCGGCTCAGAGCCGGATCACCCCCGAGACCGGCATGGCGTTGACGCTCTCGTAGCGCACCCGGGCGCCCGGGTAGGGGGCGTGCACGATCACCCCGCCGCCGGCGTACATCCCGACGTGGTGCATGTCCCGGTAGAAGATCACCAGGTCTCCCGGCCGTGCTTCGGAGATGCCGACCCGCCGGCCGGCGTACGCCTGGGCCTGCGAGGTGCGCGGCAGGGTCACTCCGGCCTGCCGCCAGCTGTAGTACATCAGACCGGAGCAGTCGAACGCCTTGGGCCCGGTGGATCCGTAGACGTAGGGCGAGCCGATCATCCGTACCGCGGCGGCCAGCGCGGCGCCGCCGCGTTCGGAGGCGGGCGGGGTGCTGCCGAGGTCGAGCCGGTCGGTGCCGCGGGTGGCGCGCTGCTCGGCCTCGCGGGCGTCCTGGGCGGCGAGCCGGGCACGTTCGGTGGCGCCGAGGCTGTTGAGCAGCCGCTGCGCCCTGGCGAGCCGCTGCTGGATCTGCTGCTTGCCGTCGGCCAGCGCCTTGCGGGTCTGTTCCAGCTCGGCGAGCTTGGCCGAGGCTTCGGCCCGGCGCTGGTCGAGCACCCGCTGACGGCCCAGCACCTCGTGCAGGGTCTCGTTCTGCCGTTCGGCGGCCTGGTCGAGGGTGCGGGCCCGGGAGAGGTAGCCCTCCGGGTCGGTGGAGAGCATCAGCTGGACGGTCTGTGCCATGCCGCCGCCCCGGTACTCCGCCCCGGCCACGGTGGCGAGGTTGCCGCGCAGCTGGTTGAGCTCGTCCTGGGAGAGGGCGATCTGTTGCTGGAGCGTGCCGGTCTCGTGCTGGAGCCGCTGCTGCGCCTCCTGGGCGGCGTTGAACCGCTCCGAGGCCTGCTCGGCCTCGTCGTAGAGCTGCTCCACCTGGGCCTTGACGTCCTTGCGGTTCCCCGGGGCGTCGGGCGCGCCGGGAGCCGCCTGCGCGGTGCCGCCGGTCGCCACGCCCAGCGCGGTGGTGGCCGCCGCGGTGAGCACCAGCGCCCGGGCGAGCGTGTGGGCACCTGACAGCGGGGAACGGCGGTGCGCGGTCATTCGACGTCAACTCCGATCCTGGGCCCGGACCCGCCGCCGCACCGGACCGGGCGGCTGTCGAAGCGGGCGTCCGGTGGCAGACGTTAGCGAGTCGGGGCAACCGTTTCCAAACCCCTCCGAATCCGAATATTCAGTCACTGATCGGACATCAGACCGGTTTGCCCGCCGGAGTTCCCGGTGACCGGGGAAAAGCCGCAGGCCCGGCCTCCCCTCGCGGGGGAGACCGGGCCTGCCGGGAGTCTGCCGACCCAGGGGGTCAGAGGCGCACGATGGTGTTGACCGGCATGTTGGACGCCGACTCGTAGCGGACCGAGGCGCCCGGCTTCGGGGCGTGGATGACCTGGCCGCCGCCGACGTAGATGCCGACGTGGTGGCGGTCGCCGTAGAAGATCACCAGATCGCCGGGCTGGGCCTGGGAGATGTCCGAGCCGATCCGGGTACCGGCGTTGGCCTGCTCCTGCGAGGTGCGCGGCAGCGACACACCCGCCTGGGCGTACGCCCAGCCGGTGAGGCCGGAGCAGTCGAAGGAGTTCGGGCCGGTGGCGCCGTAGACGTACGGGGCGCCGAGCTTGCTCTCGGCGGCGGCGATCGCGGCGGCGGCGCGCGAGCCGTTGGCGGCGGGTGCGGCCGGCTTGGCCGCGGGCGCCGACGCAGGCGCTGACGCAGGCGCCGAAGCGGGCGCGCTCAGGTCGCTGCGGTTGGTGTCGCGGGTGGCGCGCTCGGCGTCCGCCTTCGCCTTGGCGGCCTTGGCGGCCTCGGCCTTCGCGGCGTCCGCCTTCGCCTTGGCCTCGGCGGCGGCCTTCTCCTCGGCCGCGCGGAGGGCCTGGCGCTCCTGCTCGGTGAGCGTGTTGAGCAGCTGCTGGGCCTTCGCCAGCTTGCCCTGGACCTCGTCCTTGGAGGTCTTCAGCTGCTGCGTGGTGGACTCCAGCTCGCCGAGCTTGGCCTGGGTCTCGGTGCGGTCCTGGTCGAGCCTGCGCTGCTGCTCCTGGAGCTCCTTCAGCGCGCCGGACTGGGTGGAACCGGCCTGGTTCAGGGCGTCGGCCTGGCTGAGGAAGTTGTCCGGGCTGGCGGACAGCATCAGCTGGACGGTCTGCGATATGCCGCCGGTGCGGTACTGCTCGCCGGCGATCTCGGAGAGGCCGCCCTGGGCCTCCGTCACCACGGCCTGCTGACGGGCCACCTTGTCCTGCAGCTCGGCGACCTGCTTCTGCAGCTCCTGCTGCTTGGCCTGGGCGCCGTTGTACTTCTCGGTCGCGACCTCGGCCTGCTCGTTGAGCTGGTCGACCTGCTCCTTGACCTGGTCCTTGGTCGGCGCGGGGTCGGCGTGGGCGCCGGACTGCGCGGAGAGGGCGACGGCAGCGGCGGCCAGACCGGTCATGATCGAGACCCGGGTGCGGCCGGCGGGCTTGGGACGACGATGGGACGCCACGAAGGCGGACTCCTTCTTCCTCAACCGCCTACCGGGTGAGCTGACGGGTTCGGGCGGAAGCGTGCCCTACGACGCCTCACCGTCCGCGCGAGCGGCCGACCTGGCGCCGATTCACCCCGGAGGAACGTGGTTCCCCGGCTCCGCTCCACAGCGGGCCCCCGACTGCTGGGTCCGGTTCGGACGGGCACCTGAGGCCCCGTCCGGCTGCTTCGCGAACTCGACGGCGAACCCCACCGCCACCCAGGCTGGGTGATCGACTGTGCGAGGTTCGAAGCATGACCCTAGTAACAGATCCGTGATCCGTTCAAATCCTTGTCAGAAAAAAGCCGGAAGAATACCCAAGTTCCTTTGTGAATATGACCGAGTGTGATCACATCCCCACATCGGGCTGATCATTTTCCCCTGGACGGCCGAACACCCGATCCAAACCCCAACGCCACCCCCGGTCGGGGGTGGCGCTGATCACAGAGGCCGAAAACCGCCCCCGGGAGTGTCGTGGCGGGCCGTCAGACCCGGCGGATCGTGTTGATCTGCATGGCGTCGGCCTTCATCACCTTCACCACGTCACCGGTGTGCGGCGCGTGCACCACCATGCCGTTGCCGATGTACATGCCGACGTGGCTGCGGTCGGGGCGGTAGATGATCAGGTCGCCCGGCTGCGCCTCCGCCAGCGACGGCACCCGGGTGCCGTAGTTGCCCTGCGCCTGCGAGGTCCGCGGCAGCGAGACGCCGGCCTTCCCGTACGCCCAGACCATCAGGCCGGAGCAGTCGAAGGTGCTCGGACCCGTGGCGCCCCAGATGTACGGCGAGCCCTGCTTGCCCATCGCGTTGGCGACCGCGGCGCCGGCCATGCCGCTGGCCTGCGGCAGGCTGCCCAGGTCGGTGCGCTCGGTGCCGCGCGAGGCGCGGTCGGCCTGCTGCTGCGCCGCCTTGACGGCCGCGCGATCGGCGGCGCTGAGCGAGTTCAGCAGCTCCTGGGCGTCCTTGAGCTTCTTGCCGACCTCGGCCTTGGACTGGTTCAGGTCCTTGGTGGTGCTGTCCAGCGAGGCCAGGACGGCGGCCGCCTCGGCCTTCTGCTGGTCGAGCCGGCGCTGCTGGTCCTGGAGGCCCTTGAGCGCCTCGGTCTGACTGGAGCTGGCCTGCTGCACGCTGGAGGCCTTGTCCAGGTACCCGGACGGGTCGGAGGTGAGCATCAGCTGGACGGACGGGTCGATGCCGCCGGTGCGGTACTGCTCGCCCGCCACCTCGGCCAGCCCCGACTGGAGCTGGGTCATCTGCTCCTGGCCGCGGGCGACCTGGTCCTGGATCTGGTCCGCCTGCTTGCGCAGCTGGTCGGCCCGCTCCTTGGCGCCGTTGTACCGCTCGGTGGCCTGCTCGGCCTCCTCGTTCAGCTGGTCGATCTGCGCCTTGACGTCGTCCTTCTTCGGCGACGGGCTCGGCGCTGCGTGGGCGGCGACCTGGGCGGAGAGAGCGACCGCGGTCGCAGCGGCCGCGGTGAGCACGGAGACCCGCGCGCGGCTCGGCTGCTTGGGACGGCGGTGGGAGGCCAAAAGGACCGGCTCCTTCTTCCAATGGCCTCACCCGATGGGGTGAGAATGCGGAAAATAGGTTTGACGCCAGACCCTAGTGAAGATCCACGTTTCGCGCCACTCCCACGATTACGTGAACCTGCCGCCCGCACCCGGACTTCACGAAACCCGCACAAGACCGCAATACCGGCGCTGACCGGCCGTCATTCCCGTCGGTCCGGGTCCGGGGGAACTACGGACGGGCCAGCCGCTTCAGCAGCAGCACCGAGGCGACGGGGCGCGCGCCCGCCTTCCGCACGCCATCCGCCACCTCCTTGTCCGCCGAGACCACCACCACCGGGCGGCCCTGCGGCTCCGCCCGGACCAGCCGGCGGATCAGTTCGTCCGCCGTCTCACCGGTCCGGCTGAACCGCACCCGCACCCCGCGCGGCGGCGCCATGATCACCGGTACGTCGAGGTCCTGACCGTCGAACACACAGGTGACCTCCGCCTGGGTGCGCTGAGCCAGCATCGCCAGACCGCCCAGCAGCCGGATCCGCTGCTGCTCCAACGGCAGCGTCGGATAGCCCGTCTTGGTGACGTTGTAGCCGTCCACCACCAGATGGACCTGCGGGATCGCCAGCAGCTGGTCCAGCAGCGCCGGGTCGTCCTCGGCCAGCCCCCGCCGGGCCACGTCGTGCGGCGAGGCCGCTCCCGGCACCACCGCCTCCACCAGGTCCGCCGGGCGGATCTGGGAGACCGGCAGCGCCAACTCCCGCTGGAGGCCCTGGGCCGACTGCAGCACGGTGTCCAGCAGCAGCCGCAGCCGCATGTCCTCGACGCCGCGCCCCTCCCGGGCGGAGCGCCGGCTCTGTTCGGCCGAGTTCTCCAGCTCCGTGACCCGGTGCCGCAGCCGCCGCGCCTCGCCCTCCGCCGCGCCCCGCTCGGCCGCCGCCTGCGCCCTGACCGCCTCCAGCTCGGCGGCGACCTTCCTGGTCTCCGCCTGTGCCCGCCGGGTGTCGCTCTCCAACGAACGCAGCCGCCGGCGCAGCGACTCGGCCTCCTTGCGGACCTCCTCCGACTCGGCCCGCTGCCGCTCCAGATCGGACCGGGCCGTGCTCCGCAGCTCGGCCAGCTCGGCCTGCAGCTTCTCGACCAACCGGGACGCCTCGGCGACCGCGCCCTCGGCGCCGGCCCGCTCGGCCTCCTCGCCCGCCTCGGCGACCAGCCGGCTCCACCCGGCGGACCGCACGAGATAGGCGGCCGCGGCCACGTCCATCGGGTCGGCGGCGCCCGGTACGGCGCCCGCCTCCAGCGCCCTGACCAGGTCCGGCTGACCCAGCCGCAGCCGCTCCGCTATCCGCACCCGGAAGGCCGGCTCCGCCTCCAGCGCCGCGGCCAGCGCGGTCGCCGCGTACTTGGCCCGGCGGGCGGGGGTGAACTTGGCGTACTGGCGCAGCGACTGGGGCAGTTCGCCGAGCGGCAGACCGCCGAGCGCGTCGGAGGCCAGACCGACCACCCGTCGGCGCACCCCCTCCGGGAGCGGCCGGTCCAGTACCTCGGCCGCCGGTCCCGCCGGTCCGTCCGACCCCGCCGACCCGTCCGGCTCATCAGACGCCGCCGACCCGTCAGACGCCGCCGACCCGTCCGGTCCCGCCGGCCCGACTGCTCCGCCGGCCGCTGCCGCCGGCTCCTCGCCGGCGCCGGACTCCTCACCCGCGGGCGCCTGCGCCGGGGCCTCGGTGCCGGAGGGGGCGGCCACTGCCGCGTCCGGCGCCTGCGCGTCCACAGCAGGCTGCCGCCCCTGCGGCCCGGCGGGCTCCTTCGCTGCGTCCACCACGTCCTCGGCTCCGATCCTGGTCCAGCGGGGTACGGCCGTCGGCCGCCACCCCCGTCACACTCCGCGCGTTCTCTCTGTATTGTCCCGTGCGGCGGGCGGCCACGCCGCTCACCGCCCACCGCACGGACCGGGCGGTCAGCCCTGTTCGGGGGCCTCGGCGGCCTCGGCCGCCTCGTCCGCGCCGGGACGGGCGACCAGCTCGACCTGGTCCACGGCGTTGCACCAGCGGCAGCGCACGGACTCCACGGTCTCGCTGAGCACCTGGGTCTCCTCGACCTTGGACTCGCCGGCCAGGTCGAAGTGGAGGAACTCGGTCACCCGGGCGGTCCGGGTCACGTCGAAGCGGGTCAGGTTTCCGCAGAGCGTGCAGCGCCAGCGCGTCTCGGCGGTCAGGGCGGGGACGGTCATCGGGGGTCCTCTCGGGTGGTCCCGGAACGGGCTCAGGCGCTCCCCCCGGAGCCCCGGCGTCGGCGGCGGGAGGCGGGAATGCCCGCCCCAAGCCTATTGCCTGGGGCAACCTTCCCGGCCACCGGCCGATCACTCCCGGGCGGTAGCCCACCTGCCGTAACCGCGCGGTGCCCGCCCGGCACCGGGGGGATGCTGGAGCCCATGGCGATCCCGGTCCCCCACCCCGGCGCGCACCGCGGCCGACCGGCCGCCACCGCTCCGGCCGTCTGCTACACGCTGATCGCGCTGAACACCGCGGTCTTCCTGCTCGGGCCGGCGGCGGGGCTCAATCCGCTCTACGGCCGGGACCAGGCCCGGGTCTGCGCCGAGCAGCGCTACGAGCAGCGCTGGGGGGCCGTCCCCACCGAACTGCTGACCGGTCACCCGCTGACCGCGGACCAACTGGCCGAGGCCCCCGAGCCGGTACCCGGCTGCCCGGCCTCGGCCACCCCCGGCAAGCACCCCGCGCTGTCCGTGCTCAGCGCGCTCTTCCTGCACGCCGGCTGGCTGCACCTGCTCGGCAACCTGCTCTTCCTGTACGTCTTCGGCCCCGCCGTGGAGCGCCGGCTCGGCCGCCCCCGGTTCCTCCTCTTCTATCTGGCGGCCGGCGCGCTGACCACCTACGGCTTCGCGCTGGCCGAGGCGCACTCGGCGGACTCGACCCGGGTGCTGATCGGCGCCTCGGGGGCGATCTCCGCCGTGCTCGGCTGCTACCTGCGCTTCCACCCGCACGCCCGGGTCACCACGCTCGTCCCGCTGCTGCTCTTCCTGCCGCTGCGGTTCCCGGCCTGGCTGGTGCTGGGCCTCTGGTTCGCGCTCCAGTGGTGGTCGGTGCACTCCGCCGGACCGGGCGTGGCGTACCTGGTGCACGTGATCGGCTTCGCGGCGGGCTTCCTCTACGCCTGCACCCTGGCCGAGCGCCGTCCCCGCCGTCTCCGCCGTACCCGTCCCCGCGACGGTGCGGTCGACGCCCGCTACCCTGGCGGCACCTCACAAAGGAGTACGCCACCGTGATCACCGCCATCGTCCTGATCAAGACCAGCGTCGACCGCATCCCGGAGATCGCCGAGGCGATCGCCGCCATCGAGGGCGTCAGCGAGGTCTACTCGGTGACCGGCGGCTACGACCTGGTCGCGATGGTGCGGGTGCGCCGGCACGACGACCTCGCCGAGGTGATCCCCGGCCGGCTGAACAAGGTCCCGGGCGTGGCGCACACCGAGACCCAGATCGCCTTCCGCACCTACTCCCAGCACGACCTCGAGGCCGCGTTCGCGATCGGCCTGGAGGAATAGGCCCGGAGGAGACAGCGGAGGAGACAGCGGAGCGGAGGAGCAGCCGGCCGGAGTGGCCGACGGGGTCTCAGCCCTCCCGGCGGGTGTCCACGACGCAGCGGCCGCCCTCGTTCCGGTAGGTCCACGCCGCGCCGTCCGTGACCAGCTCGCGGACGGCGGTCAGGAACCGGTCCACGTGCTCGTCCGGGGTCCCGGCGCCGAAGCTCACCCGGATGGCGTTCAGGCTGCGCTCGCCCGGCAGCGAAGCCTCCGGCGCGCCGCACTCCGAGGGCGCGGCCTCCTCGTCGCCGAGCAGCGTGCGCACCAGGGGGTGGGCGCAGAACAGGCCGTCCCGCACCCCGATGCCGTACTCGGCGGACAGCGCGGCCGAGAAGTGCGAGCTGTTCCAGCCCCGGACGACGAAGGACAGCACGCCCACCCGGTCCGCGTCGGCACCGAACAGGTTCAGCACCCTGACCTCGGGGACCTCCGCCAGACCGGCCTTCAACCGGGCCACCAGCGCCCGCTCGCGCGCCTCCAGCGCGTCGAACCCGGCCTCGGTGAGCGCCCGGCAGGCCGCCGCGATCGCGTACACGCCGATGACGTTCGGGGAGCCGGCCTCGTGCCGGGCCGGGCCGGTGTGCCACTGCACGGCCACCGAGCCGTCGGTCTCCCGGGCCACCGTACGGGTGGCACCGCCGCCGGCCAGGTACGGCTCGGCCTCGTCCAGCCAGTCGGCCCGGCCGGCCAGCACCCCGGCGCCGAACGGCGCGTACAGCTTGTGGCCGGAGAAGGCGATCCAGTCGACGCCCAGCTCGCGCACCGAGACCCGGTGGTGCGGGGCCAGCTGCGCGGCGTCCAGCACCACCCGGGCGCCGTACCGGTGGGCGGTCCTGGTCAGCTCGGCGACCGGCCAGAGCTCGCCGGTGACGTTCGAGGCACCGGTGACGCAGAGCAGCTTCGGGCCCTCGGGCGCCTCGGCGAGCGCGGCGTCGAACGCGGCGACCGCCTCGGCGTGCGAGCGGGGGGCGCGCAGACAGGTGACGGTCAGACCGGCGTGCGCCCAGGGCAGCAGCGAGGCGTGGTGCTCGGTCTCGAAGGCGAACACCTGGGTCCCGGCCGGGACGGCGCCGGCCAGCAGGTTGAGCGAGTCGGTGGTGGCGCGGGTGAAGACCACCTGGTCGTCCTCGCGCAGGTCCAGGAACTCGGCGACGGTGCGGCGGCTCTGCTCGAACAGGTCGGTGGAGAGCTGGGACAGGTAGCCGGCGCCGCGGTGCACGCTGCCGTAGTAGGGGGCGTAGGCGGCGACCTCGTCCCAGACCCGCTGGAGCGCCGGGGCGCTGGCGGCGTAGTCGAGCGCCGCGTAGGCGACCTTGTCGCCGTTGGCGAGCGGGACCTCGACGTCGTGGCCGAGGACGGCGAGGGGGGTGCTCGGGAGGGGCCGCGCGGAGCGCGCCGAGCCGAGGGTGGCGGCGGGCGACGGGTGGGAGGCGAGAGACATGGGGATGCACTCCTCTAGGGGTCAGGGACCCCGGGAGTGCGTCGTGATCCGGGTGTCCGCGCTTGCCACGCGGACGGCTCGCCGCACGGCCCGGTCCTCACCCAGGGCACCCCGCCACGGAAGGAGGGTTGCCGGACAGCAAGCTGGGGCTTGTCGCTGTCACTCATGACCTGGCCAAGACTGTAGGTCGGGTCCGCCCCCCGGTCAAACAAGGGTCCACATCCCGGACACCCGTCGGGGCCCACCGGGAGGATTCCCGATGGGCCCCAACCGCCGTGTCACGCCCGGGTGGTGGCCTCGGACCAGTGCTTCAGCAGATCGCGCGCGGCACCCGAGTCCACGGCCGCCGCGGTACGCCGCATGGCCGCGCCGAGCTGCTCCGCGAGCGGCGCGTCGGTCAGTTCCAGCGCCACCAGCGCGGCCGCCGAGTTCAGCAGTACCGCGTCCCGGACCGGCCCGTGCTCCCCGGCGAGCACCCGGCGCGCGACCTCCGCGTTGTACGCCGGGTCCGCGCCGCGCAGTGCCTCGATGCCGACCGGCTCGATGCCGACCTCGCGCGGGTCGAAGGTGGTCTCGGTGACGGCGCCGTCGCGGACCACCCACACCCGCGAGGTGGTGGTGATGGTCAGCTCGTCCAGTCCGTCGTCGCCCCGGAAGACCAGCGCGGTGGCGCCGCGCTGGGCGAGCACCCCGGCGATCAGCGCCGCCAGGCGGGTGTCGAAGCAGCCGATCGCGTGCGCCGTCACCCGGGCCGGGTTGGTCAGCGGTCCCAGGATGTTGAACGCGGTGGGCACCCCGAGGTCGCGCCGGGCCGGCGCGGCGTGCCGCATCGACGGGTGGAAGGTCGCGGCGAAGCAGAAGGTGAGCCCGACCTCCTCGGCGATCTCGGCGACCCGCCGCGGCCGGAGGTCCAGGCTGATGCCCAGCTTCTCCAGCACGTCCGAGGAACCGCTGGACGAGGAGGCGGCCCGGTTGCCGTGCTTGACCACCTTGGCGCCGGCCGCGGCGGCGACGATCGCCGACATGGTGGAGATGTTGACGGTCTTGGCCCGGTCGCCGCCGGTGCCGACGATGTCCACCGCCGGGCCGGGGATGTCCAGCGGCTCGGCGTGCGCGTACATCGAGTCGACCAGTCCGGAGATCTCGTCGACCGTCTCGCCCTTGGCCCGCAGCGCCACCATGAACCCGGCCACCTGCACCGGGGAGGCCTCGCCGCTCATGATCCGGTCCATCGCCCACGCGGTGGCCGAGCGGTCGAGGTCCTCTCCCCTCAGCAGCGCCGACAGGATGTCCGGCCAGGAGCGGACCACCTGCGCGGGGTCGCTACCACCGTTCGCAGGCTGCACGTTCACCATGGCTGACTCCAGCTCTCGCTACCCCGGCTACCCGGGGAAGGACGTAGGGACGGAGTCAGCCTATCGAGCGGCGGGCCGCCGGGGCTCCGCCGTTCACCCTTCTTCTCTTGTACTGAGACGCCGGGTGGGACGCGGGGTGGGACGCGGCCCGGCCGCACCGGTGCGGACCGGGCTGAACCGGACCCGGCTGAACCGGGCCGGGCCGGGACGAACCGGCCCGGAGCGCTAGCGGACGGCGGGCGCCCGCTTGGCCAGCCTGGCCCGCAGCAGCGTGGCGGCGGCCTCCGCCAGCGCCACCGGGTCCACCGGCTGGGAGATCGCCGCGTCGGCCCGGCTCCAGGCGGCCAGCCAGGAGTCCTGCGGCCGGCCGATCAGCACCAGCACCGGCGGGCAACCGTAGATCTCGTCCTTCAGCTGCCGCGCGAGCCCGAGCCCGCCGGCCGGCACCGCCTCACCGTCCAGGACGCAGAGGTCGACGCCACCCTTCTCCAGCGCCTTGAGCACCGCGGGGGTGGTCGCGCACTCCAGGTAGGCCAGCTCCGGCAGGTCCTCCGCGGGCCGCCGCCCGAGAGCGGTCAGCACCTGCTCGCGGGTGGTTCGGTCGTGGCTGTAGACGAGAACGGTCAGCGTCTCGTCGGTCGTGTACGCCATGGGCCCTGCTCCCTCACGTGTGATCCGGACCACGTTCGCCTCTCCCCGGATGCTACTCCCGATCACCGCCCGCCGAGCCCCTCCCGCGCGATCTCTTCGCGACGGCGCCGCATCCGCGACTGGTCCGGGCGGAGCACGGCGCGTCACCCCCGTCCGCAGGGTCCACCCGTACGGCGGACGAGTGGAACTTCCCCTTACCCCGACGGCACCCGGACGCCCGCCGCGACACGCCGGACAGGGTCCGGACGGGCCCTTCGAACAACCGTCAGAAAAGGGACACGCCGCTGCTCAGCGGCAGTCCGGACGCCCCGTCGGCCCCCAGGGGGGCATATCGCACGCACCGGACACTCCGAGGGTGACCCCCCGACGTGAAGACGGAATAAGGGACCGACATAATGTCCGTCGTGGCGACAGCAACAGCAGTAGAAACCGGGCACGCGCACGGATCGGTCAACCGGCCGAACATGGTCAGCGTCGGAACGATCGTCTGGCTCAGTTCCGAGTTGATGTTCTTCGCGGCCCTCTTCGCGATGTACTTCACGCTCCGCTCCGTCAAGGGGCCGGAGTTCTGGACCGAGAAGGCGCACGCCCTCAACGTGCCCTTCTCCTCGGTCAACACCACGATCCTGGTGCTCTCCTCGCTCACCTGCCAGCTCGGCGTCTTCGCCGCCGAGCGCGGGGACGTGAAGAAGCTCCGCTCGTGGTTCGTCATCACCTTCGTGATGGGCTCGATCTTCATCGGCGGCCAGATCTTCGAGTACACCGAGCTGGTCAAGAAGGACGGCCTGTCGCTGTCCTCCGACCCGTACGGCACGGTGTTCTACCTGACCACCGGCTTCCACGGTCTGCACGTGACGGGTGGTCTGATCGCCTTCCTGCTGGTCCTGGGACGGACGTACGCAGCCAAGCGCTTCACGCACGAGCAGGCCACCGCCGCCATCGTGGTGTCGTACTACTGGCACTTCGTCGATGTCGTGTGGATCGGCCTGTTCGCGACCATCTACCTGATCAAGTAACCAGCTGATCAGGTCGCTGGCCACCGGCCCCGGGTCCCGCCCTCACCGGCGACGGCCCGATTTCGCCGGTGGCGACGCTCCCACCGACCGACCGCGCGCGCAGCCCTAGAGAAGGCAGCCTCGTGCCGGCCAGACCGGCCGCCGGGTGCAACCACCAGTCGACCAGATCCTGACACCGGGGTTATTCCGTGAAAAAGCTCTCCGCACGACGGCGCCACCCACTGGCGGCGCTGGTCGTCCTACTTCTCGCCCTGGCGGCAACCGGGGGGCTGTACGCCGCGTTCGCGCCCGCCGGCAAGGCGCAGGCCGACGTGGCGGCGCAGTCGCTCGCGATCGATGAGGGCAAGAAGCTCTTCGCCGTGGGCTGCTCCTCCTGCCACGGCCTGAACGGCGAGGGCAGCAGCGACGGCCCGAGCCTGGTCGGCGTCGGCTCCGCCGCGGTCGACTTCCAGGTGGGCACCGGTCGTATGCCGGCCCAGCAGCCCGGCGCCCAGGTGCCGAGCAAGCCGAACATCTACCCGCAGGCGGAGATCGACCAGCTCGCCGCCTTCGTCGCATCGCTCGGCCCCGGTCCGGTCACGCCGACCGAGGAGCAGTACACCTCGACCAACCCGGACGACCTGTCCAAGGGCGGCGAGCTGTTCCGCACCAACTGCGCCCAGTGCCACAACTTCGCCGGCCAGGGCGGTGCCCTGACCCAGGGCAAGTACGCCCCGTCGCTGGAGGGCGTGGACGCCAAGCACATCTACGAGGCCATGCAGACCGGCCCGCAGAACATGCCGTCGTTCCCGGACAGCACCATGCCCGAGGAGCAGAAGAAGCAGATCGTGGCCTTCGTCCGCCACACCACCAACGATGAGCCCAACCCCGGCGGTCTCACGCTCGGCAGCCTCGGTCCGGTGACCGAGGGCCTGTTCGGCTGGATCTTCGGTCTCGGAGCGCTCATCGCGGTCGCGATCTGGGTCGCCGCCCACACCACCAAGGCCAAGAAGTCATGAGCCACGACATGTCAGAAGAGAAGCTCCCGGAGTCCCACGGCTCCGCCGGGCACCACGAGGTGGCCGCCCACGGCGATCCGTTCGCCGACCCGGGCCTGCCGGCCCACGAGCCGCGTCGCACCGACATCGACGAGCGGGCCGCCAAGCGGGCCGAGCGCCAGGTGTCGCTGATGTTCGTGGTCTCGATGCTCGCCACGATCGGCTTCATCGCCTCGTACGTGGCCATCGACCCGGACCAGATCGTCTACATCTGGCCGCTGGGCCACGTCAGCGCGATGAACTTCGCGCTCGGCATGACCCTCGGCCTGGCGCTGTTCCTCATCGGCGCGGGCGCGGTCCACTGGGCCCGCACCCTGATGTCGGACCACGAGATCCCGGCCGAGCGCCACCCGATCGAGGCCGACGACGAGGTTCGCGCCGACGTCATCGAGCAGTTCCGGACCGGTGCCGCCGAGTCCGGCTTCGGCCGCCGCAAGATGATCCGCAACACCCTCATCGGTTCGATGGCCCTGGTGCCGCTGTCCGGCGTGGTCCTCCTGCGCGACCTGGGCCCGCTGCCCGAGGACAAGCTGGAGCACACCGGCTGGGAGGAGGCGACCGACGCCAAGCCCCTGCAGCTCATCAACATGAACACCAACCAGCCGATGAAGGCCGAGGACATCATCACGGGGTCCCTGACCTTCGCGATGCCCGAGGGCCTGCACACCCACGACGAGGACTTCCAGCAGCGCATCGCCAAGGACGCCCTCATGCTGGTGCGCATCGCGCCGGAGGACATCAAGGACGACAAGTCCAAGGAGAAGGGCTTCGAGGGCATCCTCGCCTACTCCAAGATCTGCACCCACGTCGGCTGCCCGATCAGCCTGTACGAGCAGCAGACCCACCACGCGCTCTGCCCCTGCCACCAGTCGACCTTCGACCTGGCGGACGGCGCGCGCGTGATCTTCGGCCCGGCCGGCCACCCGCTGCCGCAGCTGAAGATCACCACTGACGAGAAGGGCTTCCTGGTCGCCCACGGCGACTTCGACGAGCCCGTCGGCCCGAGCTACTGGGAGCGTGCTCGATGAGCAGTACGAGCAGCACCACCTCCGGCGCCGCCAAGTCCTCCAGCACGCGTGCCAAGCCCGCGAACAAGTGGGAGCAGGCGGCGGACTGGACGGACGGTCGGCTGGGGATCTACTCCCTCGCCAAGACCAACCTGCGGAAGATCTTCCCGGACCACTGGTCCTTCATGCTGGGCGAGATCTGCCTCTACACCTTCATCATCATCCTCCTGACCGGTGTCTACCTGACGCTGTTCTTCAAGCCCTCGATGGGCGAGGTCATCTACGACGGCTCGTACATCCCGCTCAAGGGCATCCCGATGTCCGAGGCGTACGCGTCGACGGTCGACATCAGCTTCGAGGTGCGCGGCGGTCTGCTGGTCCGCCAGATCCACCACTGGGCGGCCCTGGTCTTCGTCGCGGCGATGTTCGTGCACATGATGCGCGTCTTCTTCACCGGCGCGTTCCGCAAGCCCCGCGAGATCAACTGGGTCTTCGGCTTCCTGCTGCTGGTCCTGGGCATGTTCGACGGCTTCTTCGGCTACTCGCTCCCCGACGACCTGCTCTCCGGCACCGGTATCCGGTTCATGGAGGGCGCCGTCCTGGCGACCCCGCTGATCGGCACCTACGTCCAGATGTTCCTGTTCGGGGGCGAGTTCCCCGGCCACGACATCGTGCCGCGGTTCTTCACCATCCACGTGCTGCTGATCCCGGGCATCATGCTCGGCCTGCTGGTGGCGCACCTGATCCTGGTCTTCTACCACAAGCACACCCAGTGGGCGGGCCCGGGCAAGACGGAGAAGAACGTCGTCGGCATGCCGCTGATGCCGGTCTACATGGCCAAGGCCGGTGGCTTCTTCTTCCTGGTGTTCGGTCTGATCGCGGCCATCTCGGCGATCGCCTCGATCAACCCGATCTGGGCGTACGGCCCGTACCGTCCCGACCAGGTGTCCACGGACGCCCAGCCGGACTGGTATATGGGCTTCTCCGAGGGCCTGATCCGCATCATGCCGGGCTGGGAGGTCAGCCTGTGGGGCCACACCCTGAACCTCGGTGTGGCGATCCCGCTGATGGTCCTCTTCCCGATGGTGCTGGTCTCGATCGCCGCCTACCCCTTCATCGAGGGCTGGATCACCGGCGACAAGCGCGAGCACCACATCCTGGACCGCCCGCGCAACGCCCCGGTCCGCACGGCGCTGGGTGCCGCCTGGATCAGCCTCTACCTGGTCCTGCTGGCGGCCGGTGGCAACGACCTGTTCGCCACCCACCTGCACCTGTCGATCAACTCGGTCACCTACTTCGTCCGGGTGGGCATGTTCGTGGTCCCGGTGCTCGTCTTCGTCATCACCAAGCGCTGGTGCCTCGGCCTCCAGCGCCGTGACAAGGAGAAGGTGCTGCACGGTCGCGAGACCGGCGTCATCAAGCGCCTGCCGCACGGCGAGTTCGTCGAGGTGCACGCCCAGCTGCCGCAGAAGGACCTGCACAAGCTGACCGCGCACGAGCAGATCGAGCCGTTCGAGCTGCCGGCCGCGACGGACGAGAACGGCGTGGACCGCAAGGCCAACGTCCTCGACCGCACCCGGTCGAAGCTCTCCCGCGGCTTCTACGGCGAGGGCAGCCAGATCCCCAAGCCGACCTCCGAGGAGCACCACGAGATCACCAGCGGCCACGGCCACCACTGATCCCGTACGCACCCCGCGTCGCACCCCCGAGGGGGGGGGGCCCCCGCGGAGGGTGGGGGGGGGGGGCCCGGC
>NZ_JAXCLC010000099.1:0-25286 GCF_034043715.1 Kitasatospora purpeofusca
GGGGGGGGGGGGGGGGGGGGGCCCCGGGGGGGCGGCCCCCCCCGACTGTTCTCCACACTTTGCAAAGTGCACTTTGCAAAGTGTGAGCAGGGGCCGGAAGCCTGGGCTCGGGCGACCCCGCGACGGGCGACGGGTGGCGGGCGGTGAACAGTGAACGGTGACCGGTGAACGGCGGTCGAGGGCCCACGGCCCGCTGCCGCCTGGGCAGGTGGTGGCAGCTGGGGTGCCTGGAGAAGAGCCGGCGGCCGGTGCGGCCGTGGTTCGCGGAGTCGTTGGCGCTGCTCGCCGCGGAGGAGCACGAGCCGTTCGGCGAGGGCCTAACCACCGTGCCCGGGTGTGATGTTGGCATGATCCGGGCACGTTCGGCCTCTTGCCGGTGTCCGACGGGAGCGTCAGCATGAGGGCACCGCAGTGGTGTGCCGCCGGAGGGGGGATCCCGTCGATGGATGGTGGAGATCCGGTGTGTCCGGCGTGCGGAGCGCCACGCGCGCCGGGGGTGCCGCTACCGCCGGCGGCGGCGCTGCCGTTGACCCTGGCGCTGACGCCCCGGGAGCGCGCCGTGCTGCAGCTGTTGGGCCTCGGGTACGACAATCGCTCGATAGCCTACGAACTCAACGTCAGTGAGCGCACCGTCAAACGGTTCGTCACCGCCATTCTGGCGAAACTGGGACTCCGGTCAAGACTGCAGGCCGGACTGCTCGCACTGATTCTGGCGTCCTCCCCCACGGAAAGCGGTTTCTGGCCCAAAGGTCTCATGGACGGCGTCCCGGACGGCGGTGATGATGATCTGGCATCCGAGAAGGAGGGGACCATGACATTCGACGCCCTTGCCGCCCTCCGGCAGGCGGGCAACCCGGTCGACCTGCTGACACTGGAGCAACGGGACGTGCTGTCCCGGCTCAGCGAGGACGAGGTCGCTGTACTCAATTCCGTGAAACAGCGGCTCGACGCTGTTTCGGACGCCGAGGTGGAAGGGCATTCCTTCGTCATCAAGTTGGCGTGAGATGGCGGTCAGATTCGGGATTCTCGGGCCGCTTCACGTGCTCGAGAACGGCCGGACCGTCGATCCGGGATCACGGAAACAACAGATTCTCCTGGCGGCGCTGCTGTCCCACGCGAATACCCGGGTGTCGGCCGACTCCCTGGTCGAGGCGCTGTGGGACGACGCGCCGCCGCGCACCGCCCGCAAGAACCTCCAGGTGTACGTCTCGGGGCTGCGCCGACTGGCCGGCCCCGGCCCCGGCCCCGGCTCCGGCCCCGGGGTCACCCGGATCAGCCACCGGGCCGGCGGCTATGTCCTGCACACCGCCGAGGGGGAGCTCGACGCGCTCCGTTTCGAACAGCGCGCCCGAGCCGGGGCGCTCACCGAGGCGCTGGAGCTGTGGCGCGGCTCGGCGCTCGACGGGTTCCGGGACGTCCCCCTGATCGACAGCGCCGCGCAGCGCCTCGACCGCCGCTTCCTCGGCGTGTTCGAGGACTGGCTGGACGCCGAACTCGCCGCCGGGCGCGGGGCGGAGGCGATCGAGCGCGCCACCGAGACCGCGCAGCGGCACCCGCTGCGCGAACGGCTGCGGATGCTGCAGATGACCGCCCTGTGCCAGGCCGGACGCCGCTCCGAGGCACTCGCCGTCTACGACGAGCTGCGGCAGACGCTGGCCCATGAACTCGGCCTGCCGCCGAGTCCGGCCCTGGCCCGCTTCTACCGTTCGCTGCTCTGCGAGACCGGCCCCGCCCACCCCCGCCCCGAGCGCCCCGCCGAGCTGCGGCCGCCGGCTCCTCGCCCGCACCGGGCGGCGGCGCCGAACCTGCTGCCCACCGACCCGCCCGCGTTCACCGGCCGCGCGGCCCCCGTGCTCCGGCTGGCCGAGGTGCTCACCGGCGGCGCCGGCCGACTGGCGGTGGTGACCGGGCCGCTCGGCGCGGGCAAGACCGCGCTCGCCGTCCACACCGCGCACCGGTTGGCCGAACACTTCCCGGACGGCCGGCTGTTCGTCCGGCTGCGCGGGGAGGACGGCCGCCCCCGCCCGCTGGACGACGTCCTGCGCCAGCTGCTGGCCGCCACCGCCTGCGGTGAACGGGACGGGCCGGCCGGTGCGCCGCCCGCCGGGGAGCCCTCCGACCCGCGCTGGGCCTGGCAGTTGTGGCTGACCGGGCGCCGCGCGCTGGTGGTCGTCGACGACGCCCGCCGCGAGTCCGAGGTGCGGCCGCTGTTGCCGGAGGCGGGGGAGAGCGCCGTCGTGGTCACCGCCCGGCCCCGGTTGACCGGCCTGGAGGGCGCCCACCGGGTCTGGCTGCCGCCCTTCACGGCGGACGAGGCGGTGGAGTTCCTCGGCCGGACGATCGGCGCCGAACGGGTCGACGCGGACCGGGAGTCCGCCGCCCGGATTGTCCGGGCGACCGGGCTCCTGCCGCTCGGGGTCCGGCTGGTCGCCGACCGGCTGGCGTTCCTGCGGCACGTCCCGCTGGGCGAGTACGGCGCGCGGTTGGGCGGCGGCCGGGCGCTGCTGGACGAGCTGTGCGGGGGCGACCCGCTGGTGCGGGTGCGCCTGGCCGAGTCGGTCGGCGAGCTGCCGGAGGCCGCGCACTGGGCGGTACTGCGGCTCGGCCTGCTGGCCGGGCCGGTGTTCACCCTGGACCGGGCGGCCGCGGCGCTGGACTGCGACCCGGGCACGGCCGTGCGGGTGCTGGAGGACCTCCTGGAGGCCAGCCTGCTCACCGTCGCCGGTGCGGAGGGGCTCGCCCACACCGTGCGGTACGAGATGCCGGCGCTGCTGTACGCGTACGCCCGGGAGCGGGCCGGCCGGACCGCCGACCGGGTCCCGGTCCACCACCGCTGAGGGCCGGGCGCACGGCGCGGACCGGAATCGAAAAGATCCAAAGGCCAAGAGCGCCCAAGTATTTGACCAACCGTCATACCGAAATCGAACCGCCGCCTAATCGCCGCCATACCGCGGATCCCTACGTTTCTCCCGGGCCGGCGTAGCGGACGCCGCACTGCAGAGGGAGGTCAGCATGAGTGACTCCATCAACCCGGAGCCGACCGAGGCCGAGGACGAGGTCGACGTCGTCGCGCACGGCATCGAGGTCGAGGACGACGGCGTCGCCGAGGACATCTGTGTGATCAACAACAGTTCGGCGCTGTGACGTTGCCGCATCCGGTCGTCGAGTCATGACGTCATGACCTGGTGACGTCATGACGTCGACGCCCGAGCGGGTCATCCGGCCCCGGCCCGAGCCGCCGGCGGCCGGGTGGCCCGTTCGGCCGATCCCGCTTCGAACTCCGTTCCGCGCTCGGCGCTCCACGATCTCCGCTCCAGGCTCGCCGCTCCTGACCGCCGCCCCGCTGGCCCGGAGGCCCCGTGAACATCCTGCTCTGCCCGCTCAGTGACGGCGGCTACCTCTACCCGGCGCTCGCCGTCGGGCGCGAACTGCGGCGCCGTGGCCACCGGGTGTCGGTGCTGGGCCGCGCCACCGCCGCGCCGTTCGCGGCCGAGGCCGGCCTGCCGTTCGCGGCGGCGGAGGAGTTCGGCGGCGAGCGGGGCTTCGCCGCCGCCCGCTGGGGCGTCATGGGCCTCGCGCAGTACCGGGCGACCGTGCGCGCGGCCCGGCAGGCCCGCGCCGACCTGCTGGTGACCTCCGTGCTGTGCAACGGCGCACTGCTCGCCGCCGAGACGCTGGACGTCCCGGTGGTCGTGATCGGGCTCTCGATCCACCTGTGGACCTACCGCTCCGGGGGCGAGGGCGAGCCGCAGTACGGCCGCAGCCGGGAGAACCGGACCCTGGAGACGCTGGCGCTCTACGACGCCACTCGGGAGGAGGCCGGCCTCTCCGCCCGGCCGTCCCGTTGGCCGCGAGCGACGGCTGCCACCGCCACCACCACGGCCACCGCCCGTGCCACCGCCGCCGGCCCGGACGACTCCCCGCTGCTCGGTGACGCGCTCCTGCTCCGAGGTGACCCCGAACTCGAGTATCCGGAAGCCGAGTTGCCCCCGCGGGTGCACCAGGTTGGCCCGCTGCCCTGGGAGCCGGCCGCCGAACCGGGCGAACTCGCGGCAGTCGACGCCGCGTTGGAGCGCAGCGGCAAGCCGGTCGTCTATGTGCACCTGGGTCGCTTCTTCGGCGGCGGCACCCCGTGGCCACGCCT
The DNA here is from genome assembly GCF_034043715.1 of Kitasatospora purpeofusca. Lineage (GTDB taxonomy): Bacteria > Actinomycetota > Actinomycetes > Streptomycetales > Streptomycetaceae > Kitasatospora > Kitasatospora purpeofusca_A. The sequence continues at coordinate 4,145 of NZ_JAXCLC010000099.1, forward strand.
CAACGCGACCTTCACCGGAGGCCGTTACCAGGCCGTCGTGGAGCAGGGGCGTACGGCCGACCCGTCCCCCGCCCCGGACGCCGACATCCTGCTCGTCCGCAAACCCTGGCTGGGGCCGCTCGTCGACCGGGCCGGGCTGGTGCTGACGGCTGGCACCTCGGCGCCCGTGCTCGGCGCCCTGCTGCGAGGCCGCCCGCTCGGCGTCACCCCCAACGGCTCCGAGCAGCCCGTCCTCGCCGGCGCGTTGCTGCGGGCCGGTGCGGCCGTCCACCTCCCGCGCACGGGGGAGCCGGACCAGGCCGGGCTGGTGGACGCGGCCTGGCGGGACGACCGGCTGCGCTCCCACGCCCACCGCCTCGGCCGGCGGCTCGCCGACGCCGCCGCGGACGGCCCGCGCCGCGCCGCCGACCTCGTCGAGCAGACCGCCCGCCAGACCGCCCACCGGACCGCCTGCCAGTCCGACCGGCAGCCCGCAACCTCAAGGGAGAACCATGGGTACTCGATCAGCCGCCCCTGACCTCGCGGCCGTGGAGAGCCTCTCGGCGGGCGCGCGGCGGTGGATCGGCCGGCACTGCGGCCTCCTCGACGAGCCGGCGGGCCGGGCCGAACTGCCGGTGACCCCAAGGGTCAAGGCGCTGCTGCAACTCGCCCTGCTGTACCGCTGCTGGGCGCGGGCCGCCGGAGCCACCGGGCCCGAGTATCCGGCGCACCCCGCCCGAGCGGCCGCCCCGGACCCCGACCTGGCCGCCGTCGCCGCGACCGTCGAGCAGGTCTGGCGCAGTCCCGCCCACCCGCCCCTCCTCACCGTCGAGCCGCGCTACGCCCGGCAGTTCCAGCTGATGTACGGCGCGCTCGCCCCGGCCGGCCTCGACGCCGACGGCCCGCACCGGGCGGCCCTCGCCGAAGGGGTGGCGGGCGATCTCCTGACACCGCGCCGCAAGTCGCCCTTCCTGCATCTGGAGACCCGCTACTACGCCGAACTGGCCGAGGTGCCTCACCAGTTGCTCGACTACCCGGAGCTGTACCGGATCAGCCGGCTGGCCGGGCACGCCGACGGACAGCCGCTGGCCGAACTCGACGTGTGCGACGTCACCCACACTGTCTTCCACCTGTCCGACTTCGGCTTCCGCGACCCGGGCCTCGGCGGGGCCGATCTCGCCCACGCCCGCGACCGGGTCGAGCGCCTCACCGAGGAGTCCGTCCGGCGCGGCGAATGGGACCTCACGGGCAAGCTCGTCCTCGCTCAGCACTGCCTCGGCCTCGATCCGCTGGCCACGCCCTCGGGAGCGGCCGGTCTGCGGCTGCTCGCCGAGGCCCAGTCGCCGGAGGGGGCCTTCCCCGGCCGCTCCGCCACCGACCGGGTGCCGGCCGACGCGACGGCCGTCCAGTCCTTCCGGAAGTCCTACCAGTCCACGCTGGTGGTGGCGCTGGCGACGGTGATCCTCCTGCGCCCGCGCTCGGGCACCGCCGGCGAACGGCCGCCGACGTTGTCCGCCGCCCCGGCCCTGGGCGGTGCCCGGTGAGCGCGACAAGCCCGACAAGCCCGACGAGCCCGACAAGCCAGACGAGCCCGACGAGCCCGGCAACCCCGACCAGCCCGACGTCGGTCGCTGCCAGCGGCGCCCGCCTCCTCAAGGGCGAGCGCAACTGGTGGTTCCTCGGCCCGGGCGGCGGCCTCGCCCGGCTGCGCCCAAGCCAGTTGGCCGAAGACGGCACCCTGCGCCCCGGCACCGAACGCAGCCTGCGCGAACACGGCCTGCTGACCGCCCCGGCCCCGCGCAACTACGCCCTGACCGTGCTGACCAGCACCCACTGCAACCTCGGCTGCGGCTACTGCTTCCAGAACACCGGCCAGGACAGCGGCGGCGGCAGCCGCCCGCCCCGGATCGCCCGCAAGCGGCTCACCTCGCGGACCATCACCGAGATCCTCGACTTCACCGACCGCCAGATGGCCGCCGCCGAGCTGGCGAAGCTCCGAATCCTGCTGTTCGGCGGCGAGCCGTTGCTCAACCCGCGCGGCTGCCTGGAACTCCTCGAACGGGCCGCCGACCACGGTCTCGCCTCCGCCTGGATGATCTCCAACGCGACCCTGCTCACCCCGGCGCTCGCCACCGGACTCGCCGACCGGGGCCTGCGCTCCGTCCAGGTCACCTTCGACGGCGACCGCCCGGACCACGACCGGATCCGGATCCGCCGTGCCGAGGGCGGCGGCACCTTCGACACCATCGTCGGCAACCTCGCCCGCGCCTCCGAGTCCTCCCCGCTGCGCTGGATGTTCCGGGTCAACGTCTCGCAGGAGACCTACCGGGGTGTCGACAGCCTGCTCGACCGGCTCGCCGGCGCGCTCGACCCGGCCCGCTGCACCCTGTACTTCGCCCAGGTGGGCGATGTCGGCGTGGGCTACGGCAACGACCTCCGGCACACCAGCGACCTCTCCGCGCGGTTCACCCGCTGGCAGCGCCGCGCCCTCGACCTCGGTCTCGGCGTGACCCGCCCGCAGGCCCGCCGGCCGTGCGCCACCTGCGGGCACGGGGACGGCCGGTACGGCGCGGTGGTGAGTGCCGACGGCACCCTCGCCAGTTGCTGGGAGACGGCGGGAAAACCGGACTGGGAGGTCGGCACCGTCGCCGGCGGCTACCTGCCGGGCACCCTCACCCGGGACCGCTGGGTCGGCTGCGAGGACCTCTACCGGCGCGACGAGGACCGGCGCACGCTCGCCGCGTTCCACGACTCGGTCGACGCCGCACTGCTCGACTACCTGGACGAGACGGGGCGCCTGTGACCACGACACCCGGCCTCCACACCGGTCCCGCACCCGGCGCCGGTCCCGCCACCGGCGCCGATTCCGGCCCTGGCGCCGCCCCCGGCATCGGCACCGGTTCCGGTCCGCGTGACGCCGCTGACGGCCCGCCCGGCCACGCCCTGGAGCGGCTCGGCGCCGGAACGCTCGGCTGGATCGGCCGCCACCTCGACCACTTCGACCCGTTCACGCCCGCCCACAGCGCCACCCACGGCGCCACCCCCGCCCCCGGCGGAGCGCACCGGCCCGCCAAGGCCGCGCTCGAACTCGCCCTACTCACCCACTGCTGGACCCGTCTCGACCCCGGTGACGACCCGCGCCGGGCCGAGGCGACCGTCCGGGTCCGCGCCATCTGGCAGCACCCCGGCTTCCCGCGCCTGCTCACCGCCGAGCCGCGCGGCGCCACCCAGTACCGGCTCGCCTGCGCCGCCCTGGCGCCCGCCGGGACGGCGGACGCGCCGTTCCGGGCCGCCGTCGCCCGACTCACCGCCGCCGACCTCGCCCCGGCCGGGCGCTCGCCCTACCAGCGGCTCGAAGTGCGCTACTACGCGGACAAGGCCGGGGTGCCGCACGCCATCGAGTCCTACCCGGAGCTCGCCCGGCGCAACGTCCTCGTCGCCCTGCCCGCCACCGCCCTCGCCCGGGCGCGGCGCCGGAGCACCCTCGACAGCCCGGACACGCAGGACACACAGGACGCCCAGGACACGCAGGGCGCACAGAACGCCCAGGACACGCGGAACGCCCAGGACGCCGCCGCGCCCCGTCCCGACGAGCCGCCGGTGACCGTCCCCGAGGCGTACGCGCTCACCCACTCCGCCTTCTACCTCAGCGACTTCGCCCGCACCGGCCCCGGACTGCCCGAGGGCGCGGTGGCCGACGCGGCGGCCCTGACCGGCCGGCTGCTCGACCACTGCGTCCGGCACGACTGGTGGGACCTCGCCGCCGAACTCGTCATGACCCAGGTCTGCCTGGGCCTGGAGCCGACGGGAACGCCCGAGGGGGCGGCCGCCATCGCCTGCCTGGCCCGCGCCCAGCGCCCGGACGGGTCGATCCCCGGCCGGTCCGCCGCCACCCGCGCCGGCACCGCCGACCCGGCCGCCGAGTACTTCGCCAAGGCGTACCACACCACCCTGGTGACCGCCCTGATGACCCTGCTGCTCGGACCGGGGCGCACCCCGTGACCGCCCTCGGCAGGCTCCGGCCGACCCTCATCAACCCCACCTACACCCGGCTCTGGTTCGGTCAGGCGGTCTCCTCGGTCGGGGACGCGGTGTTCAGCACCACGCTCGTCCTCTGGGTGGCGACCGTGCTGGCGGAGGGGAAGTCCTGGGGCCCGCAGGCGGTCAGCGGCGTCGTCCTGGCGACCAGCGCGGCCGTGATGTTCGTCGGGCCCTTCGCCGGGGTCTTCGTCGACCGCTGGGACAAGCGCGCGACCATGCTCGGCACCGAGGTGCTGCGCGGCGGGCTGGTCGCCGTCCTGACCGCCGTCGCCTTCCTGCCGACCCGGGAGCTGCCGGCGGGCGTCTGGCTGGCCCTGATCTATGCGACGGTGCTGGCGCTCAACGCGGCCAGCCAGTTCTTCACCCCGGCCCGGTTCTCGATCATCGCGGAACTCGTCACGGACGAGGCCGACCGGGCCAGGGCGGCCGGCATCGCCCAGGCGACCGGGCAGACCGCCTGGATCATCGGCCCGCCGCTCGCCGCGCCGCTGCTGTTCGCGGTGGGCCTGCAGTGGGCGCTGCTGTTCAACGCCCTCTCGTACCTGGTGTCGTACATCGCCATCAGCTCGGCGGACCTGCGGCCGGTGAACCCCGCGCGGACCGGACCGGCCGCCCCGAAAGCCGCCAAGTCCGTCCAACGGCGCGGCAGGTCCGGCAAGTCCGCGAAGTCCGCCAAGTCCGCCAAGTCCGCCGAACGGCCCGGCCTGTTCGCGGACTTCGCCGAGGGCCTGCGCTTCTTCGCCCACAACCGGTTCCTCGTCGCGCTGCTGCTGCTCACGGTGATCGGCCAACTCGGGATGGGCGCCCTGAGCACCCTGAACATCTTCTTCGCCACCCGGAACCTGCACATCTCCGCCGAGTCGTACGGCTACCTCGGCATGGCGCTCGGCATCGGCGGGATCGCCGGCGCGCTCGCCGCCGGGCGGGTCGTGCAGTGGATCGGCGCCCGGCGGACGACCTGGATCGGCCTGATGGCGAGCGGCGCCCTGCTGGTGCTGTACTCGCGGCAGACCGGCTTCCCGGCGGCCGTGACGCTGCTGTTCGTCTTCGTGGTGCCGATCACCATGCTCAACACGGCGATGGCACCGCTGCTGCTCGCCGCCACCCCGCAGGAGTTCCGGGGCCGGGTGATCTCGGTCTTCTACCCGGTCACCCGGCTCGCGGCGATGCTGACGGCCGTGCTGTCCGGCTGGTTGGCCGGCAGCGGGCTGCGGGACTTCTCGGGCTCGGTGGCGGGGTTGAGGTTCGGACCCATCGACACGATCTTCGCGGTGTCCGGGCTGGTGGTCGTGCTCGCCGGGGTCTACGCGCGGGTGGGCCTCCCGGCGAGCGGCCCGACCCCGGCCGCCGGGCCCGCGCCTGTCGCGGCCGTACCCGACGCCGGACCGGCGGCGCGCGAGCCCGCGGCCATGGCCGTCGAGGCGCACGGCGAAGCACCCGGGGACGCGTCCGCCGAGCAGCCGACCGACCCCGCCGACCCCGCTGACCCCGCCGACCTCACCGACCCCGCCGGTCCCGCCTCCGAGGACCGGTCGTGAGCTGCCCCGCGTGCGGACGCCGCACCGGCGGGGCGGACCGGTTCTGCGCCGGCTGCGGCACTCCGCTCACCACCGCATCCGCCGCATCAGCGACGTCCGTCACCTCCACCACACCCCCCGCGCCGCCCGGCCCGCCCCCGGCCCCCGCCGAGCCACGCGAATCGCGCCGCAAGGTGTCGATGCTCTTCCTGGACCTCGTCGGCTCCACCACCCTCGCCGAGCGGCTGGACCCCGAACCGCTGCGCCGCGTCATGGACCGCTACTTCGCCAGTTGCGGCGCCTGCATCGCCGAACACGGCGGCGTCGTCGAGAAGTTCATCGGCGACGCGATCCTCGCGGCCTTCGGCGCCACCGTCGCCCGCGAGGACGACGCGCTGCGCGCCGTCCGGGCCGCCACCGGCGCCCTCGCCGCCCTGGCCGCGCTCACGGCCGACCTCGCCGCCGAGTACCGGGTCGAGCTGGAGGCCCGGGCCGGGATCTGCACCGGCAACGTCGTGGTGATCACCCGTCCGGGGGACGACTTCCGGGTCGTCGGCGACTCCGTCAACACGGCCGCCAGGCTGCAGACCGCCGCCGCTCCCGGCGAGGTGCTGATCTGCGCCGACACCGCCGCCATGGTCCGGGCGCAGGTGGGCGTCGAGCCGGTCGAACCGCTGCGGCTGAAGGGCAAGTCCCGTCCGGTGCCGGCCTGGCGGGTCACCGCCGCCGAGGCGACGGCCGACGACCCGGGCCCGGTCACCCCGTTCATCGGGCGGACGGACGAACTGGCCGCGCTCGTAAGGGGGTACCGGCAGGCCCGGCAGCGGCGGGAGGTGCGCCTCGCCACCGTCCTCGGCGCCCCGGGCATCGGAAAGTCGCGCCTGGTCCGGGAGTTCCTCTCCGGACTGCCGGACGGTGAGGCGCTGGTGCTCGCCGGGCGCTGCTCCCCCTACGGCCGGGGGATCACCTACCGGCCGCTCGCCGAGATGCTCGGCTCACTGCCCGGCGGTCGGCCCGAACTGGTGCGGCTGCTCGCCGAGGACGCCGCGTCGGCCGGGGCGCCCGACAGCGTGGACGGCCGCGCGCGACGCCTGGTCACCCGCACCCTCGCCGCCGTCACCGACCCGGCCGAGGCCGCCACCCCCGGCCACTCCGCCGACCCGGCCGCGCCCGTCGCCCCCGGCCACTCCGCCGACCCCGCCGACTCCGCCGACCCGCCCCCAGGACAGGTCGGCGTCGAGGACATCGCCTGGGCCGTGCGCCACCTCCTGGAAGTACTCGGCCGCTCCCGCCCCGTGGTCATGGTCTGGGAGGACCTGCACTGGGCGGAGGCGACCCTGCTCGACCTCGTCGACGAGATCGCCACCTGGCTGTGCGACGTCCCCGTCCTGCTGCTCTGCGTCGCCCGCCCCGAACTGCTCGAGCTGCGCGCCGACTGGGGCAGCGGCAAGCCGTGCGCCACCACCGTCGACCTCGGGCCGATGAGCGAGGAGCAGACCGCCGCCCTGGTCGGCGGCCTGGCCCTGCGCGGCGACGTCCACCCGCAGGACCTCCGGGCCGCCGATCAGCGGGAACTGACCGGCCGGGTGGTCGCGTTGTGCGACGGCAACCCGCTCTTCGCCGAACAGCTCATGGACGTCTTCGCCGAGTCCGCCCCCGGCACCCATGTGCCGCCCACCGTCCAGGCCCTGCTGGGCGCGCGGCTGGACCGGCTCCCGGCCACCGAACGCGGACTGCTGGAACTCGCCGCCGTCGTCGGGCGCGAGTTCAGCCGCGGGCAGCTGCGGGCGATGGCCGAGGCCGACGGGGTGGTGCCGACCGCCGCCGACGAGGCGACCGCCCGGCTGGCCCGCCGCCGGGTCTTCGAACCCGGACCGGCCGCCACCTACCGCTTCGCCCAGGCGCTACTGCGCGACACCGCCTACGAGTTCACCCCGAAGACCCGGCGGGAACGCTGGCACGACTTCCTCGCCGACCGGTTCTCGCACGCGCACCCGAGGGACCCGATGGCGGTCGCCTACCACGTCGAGGCCAGCTGGCAGCTGAGCCGCCAACTCCGCCCCGGTGAACAGAAGTTGCCCGCACTGGCCGGTGCGGCGGCCGGGACCCTGATCGCCGAGGGGACGCGTGCGCTGGCCCGCAAGGACCTCCCCGCCGCCGTCCAACTCCTCGAACGAGGCCGTGCCTTGCTGCCGGTCGGGGACCCCCGGCACATCGCGCTGGCGCTGCACGTCTGCGACGCCGGGGTCTGGCTCCAGGACGAGGCCCGGTGCCGGACCGCGCTCGACGCCGCCGAGGCCGCACTGCCCGGCAACCCGCGCGCCGCGGCGACCCTCGCCGTCCAGCGCGGGATCGTCTCGCTCAGGCTCGGCCTCGCCCCGCCCGCCGCCGTCGCCGCCGACGCCGACCGCCTCACCGCGCTGCTGGAGCACGACCCGGGCGACGACCGCAGCTGGTCCCGGCTCCACCAACTGCGCGCCCACCTCGAACTCGCCGCCGAGCGCACCGCCTCCGCCGAGACCTCCTTCCGGCTCGCGCTGGCCCGCGCCCGCGCCCTCGCCGACAGCTACGAGGAGGACCGACTCCTCTGCGCGGTCTGCGAGTTGGCCCAGTGGACGCCCACTCCGGTGGCGGCCTCGCTGGAGCTGTGCGCCCTGCTCGGCCGCCGCTTCGCAGCCAACCGCTCACTGCTGATCCCCGTCCTCGTCGCCCGCGCCCACCTGGAGGCACTCGACGGGGACGTGGCCGCCGCCCGCCGAACCCTCGCCGAGGCGCTCACCTACTCCCACGACGTGCACGCCGACCTCGCGGACGCCGTCGTGCTGGACGCGGCGGGCTTCGTCGAATCGCTGGCCGGGGCCCATGAGGTCGCCGAGGCTCGCTACCGGCAGAGCCTCGGCGTGCTGCGCACCGCCGAACACGCCCCGGACACTCGGACCACGGAGGTCGCCATCGCCCGCGAGCTGTTCGCCCAGGGACGGGCCGGGGCCGCCGCCGTGGCCCTGGCCGCGCTCGACCCGGCCGATCGCCCTGACGAGAGGCCCGGCGAGCGGCCCGACGGCCAGGGCGGAGAGCAGTCCGAGGAGCGGGACGGCGGGAACCCGCGCGCCCGGCTGGGGGCGACGGCGCTGCGAGGCCGCCTCGCCTCCGCCCGGGGCGACCACACCGAGGCGGTCGCCGCCGCCACGGCGGCCCGCCGGTTGAGCGAGGGCTCCGACGACCCCTGCCTGGTCGGGGAGACCCTGCTCGATCTGGCGATCGTGCTCCGCGCGGCCGGCCAGGCCGAGCGGGCGACGGCCGAAGGGACCGAGGCGTTGCGGATGTTCGAGGCCAAGGGCGCCACCCTGCTCGCCGGACGGGTCCGCGCCTGGCTCGCCGCCGGGGAGCCGGGCACCGCCCGCGCACCCAGCACCGGCCCGCCGGCCCCACTCGTCCCACCCGCCCCACCCGCCCCGCCCGGGCCGCCCGCCCCGCCCGGCGCCGAGGGCGGTGGCCGAGGATGACCGACCTCCACCTCCCGCCCTGGCGCCGTCCGCCGCGCGACCACTTTCCCGGAGTGCCCGCCTGGAGCATGCCGGTCTCCGTCGTGCCCCAGGAGCCCTTCGACGTCAGCCCGCTCGGCGGCCACCTCACCCAGGACTGGGCCTGGGGCGGCGCCGACGGCTCGGGCGTGCGGGTCTGCGTCCTGGACAGCGGCGTGGACGCCGAACACCCGCTGGTCGGCGGCCTCGACCGGGCCATGGACGTGGTGCGCTCCGAGGACGGCACCCTCGCCGTCACCCCGACCGAGCCGGGCGACACCGCCGGCCACGGCACCGCCTGCGCCAGCGTCATCCGCTCCGTCGCCCCGGGCGCGGCACTCACCTCGGTCCGCGTGCTGTCCGGCGGCCGGCACGGCAGCGGCGCCGCCCTGCTGGCCGGGCTGACCTGGGCCATCGACGAGGGCTACGACGTCATCAACATGAGCCTGTCGACGACCAAGGCGGAGTTCTGCGACGCACTGCGCGACCTCTCCGACTCCGCCTACTTCCGCCGCTGCGTCATCGTCGCCTCCGCCCACAACATGCCGGTGCGCAGCTACCCGTGGCCGTTCGCCTCGGTCATCTCGGTCGCCAGCCACGACAGCCCCAACCCGATGACCTACTACTACAACCCGTCACCGCCGGTGGAGTTCTACGCCCGGGGTGTGCGGGTGCCGGTGGCCGGGCCCGGCGGTCGCCACCTGCTCAGCACCGGGAACAGCTTCGCGACCCCGCACATCGCGGGTATCTGCGCGCTCATTCTCAGCAAGCACCGCTCGCTCACCCCCTTCCAGCTCAAGTCCGTCCTCTACCTGGCCGCTGAGAACGTAGCCGTACCCGATGGAGGTGCGCGTGTCGACTGACCCGTTGGAGAGTGCCGAGCTGCGGCAACGCAGACTGCTCCAGTCGATCGTGGAGGTGGCCCGCAGTGTGTTCGGCGCGGCGGCGGCCTCCGTGCTGCTGGTGGACGAGGCCGACGGCGACCTCGTCTTCGAGGCGGTGGCGGGGGAGGGGGAGCACCACCTGCTGGGCAGCCGCTTCCCGGCCGGCACCGGTATCGCGGGCTGGGCGCTGATGACCGGCCAGCCGGTGATGGTGGACGACGTGGCGGACAGTCCGCAGTTCGCCCGCTCGGCCGCCGAGTCCACCGGCTACGTGCCGAGCAGCATCATGGCCGCCCCGCTGATCTGCGACGGCGACTGCATCGGGGTGCTGTCCGTGCTGGACCGCGACAGCCGTCCGCGCTGCGACCTCGGCGACATGGCCTCGCTCGGGCTGCTGGCCACCGAGATGGCCACAGTGCTGGAAATCCTCCTGACGCTCCGTTCCACCGCCCCCGCCCCGGCCCCCGCTCCGGCCCCGGTGGCGGCGCCCGCGCCGGGCAGGGCGGCGGCCTTCGACCTGGCGGTGCTGCGACGCGTCGCCGACCGCCTCCCCGGCGCCTCGGACCAGGTGGCCGCGACCGTCGGCAAGCTGTTGGCGATGGCCGACGACCTGCTCGCCACCGCCGACGCGACCGCCGACGCGACCGCCGACGCCGATGCCTGACCGCCCTGCCGCAGCGTCGACCCCGCCTTCCGTCCCATCCTCCGTCCCTCCCTCCGTCCGGTCCTCCCCGCCCCGCTCGCCCTTCCTCGCCCAGCTCGACGACCCCGCCCGCGCCCTGGACGCGCGCCCGCGTCCGGCCCCGTGCGTCCTGCTGCTCAGCCGCGCCTGCGACACCGACCTCGACCCGGTGCGGAACCTGCTCGCGGGCGCCGGCATCCGCACCGCCCGCCTGAACGCCGAGGAACTCGCCGCCACCTCCCTGACGACCGCCGCCGACGGCCGCACCGTCCGCCTGAACGGGCGCGAGCTGACACCCACCGTCACCTGGATCCGGCACTTCGACCCCACGGCCTTCGACCCCACCGCGTTCGCCCCGGCCTCCCCGGTCGCGGACGCCGCCGGGACGCCGCGCGGCGCCTTCCTCCGCGACTCGTGGCAGGCGGCGGCCGCGCGGCTGGCGGCGATCTCCGGCACGGCCATCCGCCCCGACCGCCCCGGGGTGCTCTGCCAGCTGGACCTCGCCCGCCGGTACGGGGTCGCGGCGCCGCGCGCCGTGCTGACCACCGATCCGCATCTCGTGCGCGACGAGTTCGACGGCCCGCGCGTCGTCGTCAAGGCGGCCGGCCACCACTTCGTCGAGCCGGTGCCGGGCCGGCTGCACGGGATCTTCCCGACCGTCCTCGACCGGGCCGACCTGGCCGACGTCCCACGCCCGGGCCCGCCGGTGATCGTCCAGGAGTACGTCGAGCACGAGGCCGAACTGCGGGTCTACTTCGTCGGCGGGCAACTCCACGCCTTCGAGGTCACCAAGACCGCCCCGGCCGACCCGTGGACCGCCCCCGACCGGCTCGGTGTCCGCGCCCTGCCGTCGCTCCCGCCGGACGTCGCCGCCGCGACCCGCACCCTCGCCGCCGCGATGTCCCTGCGCTACGGCGCGTTCGACTTCCTCCTCAGCGCCGGCACGCCGGTCTTCCTGGAGGTCAACCCCGACGGCGACTGGCGCTGGGCCGAGCGCCGCACCCGCACCACGCCGGTCACCGTCGCCGTCGCCGCCATGCTGGCCGCCCTCCACCGGGCCGCCCTCTGACCGTCGCCCCCACCGCCCCACCACCCCAATGCCCCACCGCCCCACCACCCCACCGCCCCTCGGCCATTCGGCGCAGCCGCCCGCAGCCGAGCCGCCACCGCCCCGTCCGGGCGCCTACCGTGGGCGGATGACCGACCCTCGGACCGGCGGCCCGCCCGCCGCCGACCGTCCCGGCCACCCGGACCGTCCCGGCCACCCGGACCGTCAGGGCCGCCCCGGTCGGCCCACCCGCCGCCCCGGCTACCTCGGGGCCGCCGCCGCCTTCGCCGTCTGCATGGCGGGCACCACCCTGCCCACCCCGCTGTACGGGCTGTACCAGGAGGAGATCGGCTTCTCCGAGCTGATGGTGACGGTGGTGTTCGCCGTCTACGCGTTCGGGGTGATCGGCGTGCTGCTGCTCGTCGGCAACGTCTCCGACCGCGTCGGCCGCCGCCCCGTCCTGCTCTGCGGACTCGCCCTCGCCGCCGGCAGCGCCGTCGCGTTCCTCGCCGAGGGCGGCCTGCCGCTGCTCTGCCTGGGCCGCCTGCTGTCCGGTCTGTCGGCCGGCCTGTTCACCGGCACCGCTACCGCCTACGTGCTGGAACTCGCCCCGCCCGGCCGCCGGGCCCGGGCCGGGTTCGTCGCGACCGCCGCCAACATGGGCGGCCTCGGCTGCGGCCCCCTGCTGTCCGGACTGCTCGCCGAGTACGCGCCCGAGCCGCTGGTCCTGCCGTTCCTGGTGCACCTGGTGCTGCTGGCCGCGTCGTTCGCGGTCACCTGGTTCCTGCCGGAGACCGTCGACGGCGCCCGTCCGCTGCGCACCGCCCGGCCGCGGCGCCCGTCGCTGCCGCCGGAGGTCCGTGGGGTGTTCGTCCCGGCGGGGATCGCCGCCTTCGCGGGCTTCTCGCTGCTGGGTGTCTTCACCTCGGTCACCCCGGCGTTCCTGGGGCAGGACCTGGGGATCCACAACCACGCGGTGGTCGGCCTGATCGTCTTCACGGCCTTCTTCGCCTCCACCCTCGGCCAGCTGCTGGTGCCCCGGCTGGGCACCGCCCGGGCGATCCCGCTCGGCTGCCTGGTGCTCATCGCCGGCCTCGCCCTGCTGGCCGCCTCGCTGGCGTGGACGGTCCTCGCGCCGCTGGTGCTCAGCGCCCTGGTCGGCGGCGCCGGGCAGGGCATGGGCCTGCGCGGCGCGGTCGGGGAGATCGCCGGAGCGGCCCCCGCCGAGCACCGGGGCGGCGCCCTGTCGGCGCTCTTCGTGGTCGCCTACCTCGGCATCTCCGTGCCCGTCATCGGGGTCGGCCTGCTCGCCGAACCGCTCGGCCTCGCCGACGCGGGCCTGGTCTTCGCCGCCTGCATGGCCGTCCTCGCCGCCGCCTCCGGCGCCTACCTCCTCCACCGCGCCCACTCCCGACCGGCCTGACGTCGCGAAACCCCCGCCGTGCCCCGGTACCGGGTGCGTGCCGCCCGGCGCCGGTGCATAGGGTGGGGGCGGTAGAAGCCCCAGCGCACCCGTGGAGATCCGGATGAGTCCGACCGCCGAGCCCGCCGTCCTGCTGCCGGTCGGGGTGATCGGCCTCGGGGACATCGCCCAGAAGGCGTACCTGCCGGTCCTGACGGCGCTCCCGGGGCTGGACCTGCGCCTGATGACCCGGGACGGCGCGAAGCTGGACCGGATCGGCGACGCCCACCGGATCCCGGCGGAGCACCGGTTCACCGACCTCGGGCAGCTGATCGGCAGCGGGATCCGGGCCGCCTTCGTGCACGCCGCGACCGACCAGCACGTCCCGATCGTGGAGCAGCTGCTGACGGCGGGTGTAGACGTGTACGTGGACAAGCCGCTCGACTACACCCTCGACGGCTCCCGCCGCCTGGTGGACCTGGCGGACCGCACCGGCCGCTCCCTGATGGTCGGCTTCAACCGGCGGTTCGCGCCGGGCTACGTGCAGGCGAAGGAACGCCCGCGTGACCTCGTCGTGCTGCGCAAGAACCGCGAGGGCCTGCCGGAGGCGGCGCGCCCGCTGGTCTTCGACGACTTCATCCACGTCGTCGACGTACTCCGCTTCCTGGTCCCGGGCGACGTCGAGCACGTCGACGTCCGCGCCCGGGTCCGCGACGGCCTGGTCGAGCACGTGGTCCTCACCCTCGCCGGCGAGGGCTTCACCGCGCTCGGCATCATGAACCGCATGTCCGGCTCCACCGAGGAGATCCTCGAAGTCTCCGGCGGCGACTCCAAGCGCGAGGTCCACAACCTCGCCGACGTCGTCGACCACCGCGGCCAGCCCACCGTCCGCCGCCGCGGCGACTGGGTCCCCGTGGCCCGCCAGCGCGGCATCGAGCAGGCCGTCCTCACCTTCCTCGACGCCGTCCGCACCGGCAGGACCCTCGACGCCCACGACGCCCTGCGCACCCACGAACTCTGCGAACTGGTCGTCGAGCGCATCGAAGCCCTCTGATGCGGCGTGCGCGACGCGCACAGGATCCTGGAGGCCGCTCAGCTACGGAACGGGGGAACCGTGAGTGAAGCCGGGCATCGTCTGCCACCGCTCCGGGCGGGACGGAAGCCGGCGGGCCTGGCGTTGCTGAGACTGCTGGACGACCCGGCCGCGCCGCCGCTGGCCGTGGTCTCCGGTCCACCGGGCATCGGCAAGTCGCATTTGGTGAGGTGGCTGACGAGTGTCTGCACCCGTCCCGACGGACCGCCTGGGCGACGTCCGGACGTCGCGTTGTCACTGGCGGGGACGACGGCGGACACACTGGTCTGGCGGATCGCCACCCGACTGGGGGTGTCCGCACGCACGGCGCCGGAACTCGCCGAGGCACTGAGTACCGCCGGTCGCCCTGTTTTACTGTTCCTCCGGGACCTCGACCGATCGATCGACCCTGACGCCGTCGCTGCCGGCGTCCTGGCCAGGCTCCTGACGGTGTCGGACCTGCGCATGGTCGTAGAAGGCGACGAGAGTACGGGGAGTCTCTTCCGCGGGGCAGCGGTTCTGGACCTGGCCGATTCCGGATGGACCGACCGCGATGCCTTCTCCGCCTGGTATGCGCAACGGCGTGGCGCCTCACCGTTCGACACCGAGGACGTCTGGCCCAGCCCGGGCTCGGCCCTGCTCGCGGCCACCGTGACGGCGGCGGGACCGGACGGCCGACGGGCCGGAGTTCCTGCCGCCTGGTGGGCCGGGGTGGAGGAGAACGTACGGCGTGCGGTCGGCGTCCTCGCGGGCGCCGTCCAACCCCTCACCCTGGCCCAGTGGTCGGCCGCCGCGGGGGCCGAGGCCGCCGTTGCGGCGGCACGGGTCCTGCCTCAGGACCCGGCCGAGGACGGGACGTGGTGGCTGCCGGCGGGCCCCTTGCGTGACACGGTCGTGGCAGCCAGCACCTCCGTCGACCGCGCCCGGCTCGCACGTGCGCTGGCCGGTACCGTCCCCCGCCGCCCCGACCGATCACCCGACTGGACCCGCGCGACTTCCGCCGAGCTGGGTCTGGTCCTGCGTCAAGCCGTCGCTGCCGGTTTGGCCGAGGAGGTGCTGGAGGACTTCGAGTTGCTGGCGCACGCCGACCCGGTGGCCGTCACGGCTGTGCTCGCGGACCATCCGGACACCGAAGTCTCCGCTGCCTGGACGCTCGCCGGTCCCGACTTGGTCGACGAACCCGACCCGGCGGTCAGGAGCCGACTGTTTCTCGCAAACCTTCGGCGCCCGGCGCGGGCGGAGGCGTCCGGGAGTGCGGCGCCGGAATCGGCCCACTGGACCGCGGTCGAGACTGTGATCGGTCGATTGGCCGAAGGTCAGGGAAGCCCGTTGGAACTCCTGGAATCCTTGGTGAAAGCGGAGTTGGTGATTTGCGTCGACGCCAGGACCGGCGAGCCACTGGTGACGAGCGACGCAAACGGCAGGCCTGGAGTCGAGGCCTGCACCCGGCGCCGGCACGTCCCTTGCCACTGGGCTGTCGTCGAGATGCCAGGACGCCGACTGGCAGAGGAGTTCGAGCAACTGGACCTGCGTATCAACCCGGTCGGCCCGATCTCCGTCACCCTTCCTCTTCGGGACCTCCGGTGCGTCTCTCCGAACGCTGGTTCAACTTCTCTCCCGCCGCGTAGTGGTTGAGGGGGTCGGTGGCTGCCAGCCCTCCCTGGCTTGCTCCTCGAGGGCGATCACGGTGTCCGCCCGTGATCGCGAACCCGGCACAATGGCTCCGATCCGCCCACCGGGACGGTCTTCGGCCAGCTCGGCGAGGGCTTGTGACGGGGTCAGGCTCCGGGCTTTGGCCTCGCGCAGCTTCCGTAGCCAGTAGCTGCCGCTGTTCGATGCCTCGACCAGGACGGCGGGTCGCTCGACCCATCCCGCGGCGTCGTCCTCGTCAGATGCCCAGATGTAGCCGAGGACTCCACTGGCTTCGTTCGCCACCGTCACGAACTCGACGGGCTTGTCGGTTCGGTAGGCATAGTCGACCGGACCGCCTTCGACGAGCTTGAGCTGCATGTCTTCCCGAAGCCGTGGATTTTCCTGACCGCTCTCCATCAATCGTTCCTCTCTCTTCAGGGGACGAGTTCCCCGTAGATCTGCCACTGCCCACTATCGTCCCTGAACACGCGATCCGCCCGCCACTTCAGGCCTCGGGACAGAAGCAACTCCCGTTCGCTCTCTCCGTAGTAGGAGACCTTCTCGACCCAGATCGCGGGTGTGCCCTCAGGCACGCGAAGGTGCAGGACAGCCTGCTTGTCGGCGAAGACCTCTGCAGGTCCACCGAGAGAGCTCGATGTGTACGAGCTCTCCGTAAACGTCTTTCCCACCATCTGTGAGGGCTGCATAGGGACGTGGTAGAGGTCCGTTCCACGACTGACCATGACATTCTCAGGAATGGGGTGACCGGCGAGAGCTTCGTCGATCTCGGAGATCCGCTGCAGGATCTCGGGGCTGCCGCCATTGCCCGAGCGGAGATAGCCGTTGAGCTCCCGGTAGGTCGGTCCATCGGTGGCAGATGGTTCGCAGGTGTAGTCGTAGAGCGCCTTTCGCTGTGTCTCCGGAAGGTGTGTGGCGTAGTCGTTCCAATAGTCGGCGCCGTACTGCGATGCCTGCGCTTCGCTCTCGAACGTCTTTGCGTTTTTCGAGGTCTCCGCATCGGCAACCTGTGCCTTCTCGGCCGGCCCCAACTTGTCGAAGTCGGTGGCCGACAGCGGGGGTGTTTCGGGCCTGACGAACGGCTGCGGGGGTCCTGCCGCCGGTGGGACCGGTTGCGGCGGGGTCGGCGAAGTCGGCAGATGAGGATGGGGGACCTTCTGCGACGGGAGATTGACGGTACCCGGGATGCCCGTGCCGGCGGCTTCGGGAGGTGGTGGGGGTTTGATGCTCCAGCCCTCCGGGAGGCCGTTGAGGCCGGTGGGCAGAGGCACCTTCGGTGCAGGTCCAGCCGCCTTCTCGGCGGCTTCCTTGGCCGCTTTCTGTGCCGCGTCCCGGGCCGCCCTTTCGGCCGCGCTCCTGGCAGCGGCCGCAGCCTCGCGCTCGGCGAGGGTCGCGGCGGTGCCCCCGCCGCCGGTGCCCCCGCCGAGGAGGAGGTTGCCTCCGAGGCGGCCGGCCGCCTCGGAGGGGTCGCTGCCCCAGCCGCTGCCGACCAGGCCGGTGACGAGGTCGGCGGGGTGGTCGCCGGCCTGGATCAGGCCTGCGGTCGTGGTGGACAGTCCCTGGAGGTACTGGGCCGGGTGGGAGAGGTTGTAGGGATCGAGGAAGTTCAGGGAGCGGCCGAGCTTGATGAGATCGGTCCCGCTCTTGACCACGCCGCCGCCGAAGTGGAACACCGAGACCGGGGCGGCGGTCAGGCCGTCCTTGACGTTCGCCTTGAGGATCTCCATGTCGCTCGGTCTGGGAGGCGCCGACCTGGTGGCGATGGAGATCGCTGCAGCCGCAGTCCGTGCCGCCGAGTCCCGTTGGGTGCGTGCGGCGTCCAGCTTCTCCTCGGCCCGGTGGAAGTCGGCCTCGGCCGGGTTCGTGAACTCGCCCGGCTTGGCGGGCGGGCTGGTGGGGCGCTGGTCGGCCGGCGTGGCGTTGTAGGCCTTGACCTGAAGGTCGTAGGTCAGGGCTGCCTGGAGGGTCGCCTTCACTGCGGAGTCGTACTTCTTCTTCGCGGCCTTCCACAGACGTGAGGCCTCGGCCGCTTCGCCCTGTGCCCAGGTGACGGTGTGGGCGTAGGCCTCCAGTGCGGCGGCGGCCTTGCCACAGGCGTCGGCGGCGGCCAACCACTGCTTGGGCTGAGGGTTGAAGGCCTTCTGGAAGGCCTCCGCCGCGGCGCCGGTCCAGTGTTCGTGGTCGAGCCGGGCCAGGCCGGTGCCGGTCTTCTCGAAGGCGTCGTGGAACTTCTTCAGATGGGCGGCGGTCTCGTTGATCTTCTTGGCGTCGCCGTGTACGAGCTCCTTGGGATCGTCGGTCTCGTCCAGGCTCCGTTCGCCGACCTTCAGCCCGGCCTCGTCCGCGACGCCGTCACCCCAGCTGTTCACGCTCTTCGCGGCTCCGTGCAGCCCGACGCCGTCGAGTGCGCCCCCGACGGCGTGGGAGCCTTTCTGGACGGCTTTCGCGCCGGCCTTGAGGTTGGCGTCGACGAAGTTGTCCGCCGCCTTCACCATGTCGGTGATGCTGAAGTGCAGGCCCATCAGTGCCTACCCGCCGAGCCCTCGGCTATTGCCTTGTTGATCCCGAACGGCCCCTCCAGCTTCTCCTTGGCGATGTCCTTCCAGGTCTTGCCGATCCCGTCGAGGGCCTTTTCGGCGGACTGTGGAGAGAAGTCCGGATTCGTCAGCTGGCTGTACTGGTTGTCGCCCCAGATCTGGTCCCAGGACTTGCCCTCGACCTGTTCCTCGGTCTGATGGAGGTCGCCGATGCCCGCGGTGACGACGCCCTTCAGCAGGCCGTGCGCATAGCGTTCCTGCTCGTGGTAGAAGCCGGCGGAAAGCCCCAGTTTGAGGGCGAGTTCGGAGCCCTCCTGGACCAGTGACCGCACACCCCAGGACCAGCGCTCGCAGAAGCCCGTGAAGACGGCGTGGAGGTCGGGGTGACCGGCCTCCACGCCGCTGAGTTCGAGCTCGGAGAAGCCCCGGCCGGACTCGGCCAGGCCGGTGATCCCCAACCCCTGTAACTCGGTGATCGCCGCGTTGATGCCCTCCTCCGCAAGTTTCAGTACCTGTGGGTCGACCCCGAATCCCGCCATCGGTCCCCCTCGTGGTTCGGCGGCGGTCCGTCGAGGGCCACCGCGTCCGGAACGATGCCGTGCGAAGGGGGAAAGAGCATGGGCTGGGTGCCGGCGATGTCCAGCGCGACTCCGCCCGGCACTCCCAGTCCGGGCACTGCCACGTCCAGCAGTCGTGCGCCGAGTACGGTGAGATAGGGAAGTCCCGCCACCGTCAGCCCTTTTGCCCGGGCGAACGCCTCCAGTTGGGTCTCGGAAGTGAAGGCGAGGATCCACCGCAGGCCGTCCTCGTCGGCGGTTCGGACGGCCTCGTCCCCCCAACGCGGTAGCAGGAGGGCGCTCAAGCGGAACTGGGCGAGCATGACCGCGGGGTCGCCCGCTCCAGCCCGGAGCATCCGCACCTGATGCACCAGACCGGCGTTCGTCATGGATCCCCCTTCGCGAACACGGCTGCGATCACGATAGCCGAGAAGGGGGTGTACGCATGGTGACTTCGGGCCTTGGTCTGACTTCGATCCGGCCCCGAGAGACATGAATTGACGATTTGTCAGATCATTGGCCCGGCGGTCAGGCCGCCAGGCGGTTGCGCCACCAGGTGAGGGTGGTGCGGAGTTGGGTGTCGAGCGGGGTGGGGCGGGTGGTGAAGGTGGCTTCCCAGGCGCCGGCGTCGATGACGAACGGGTGGTCGAACTGGTAGCGGGTCTCGCGGAGTTCGCGCATGAGGGGGGTGGCGAGGGCGGCGAGGGCGAACACGGCGGGGTTCAGCCGGCGGACGGGGACGGGGGCGACGCCGGCCTCGGTGGCGAGGAGGTCGATCATGCGGCGGATCGGGACGGCGGGGGCGGTTGGGGCGTGCCAGGCGCGGCCCCAGGCGCGTTCGTCGGCGGCGGCCTCGGCCAGGGCGCGGGCCACGTCGGGGAGGTAGGTCCAGCTGTGCGGGGCGTCGGGGTCGCCGAGGACGCTGACCGGCTTGCCGGCCAGCAGGCGGGGGACGACGCGGCCGGCCAGGTGGCCGCCCTCGGTCACGCCGGGGCCGAAGAAGTCGGAGGCGCGGACCTCGACGGCGCGGATGCGGCCCGCCTCGTGGAGGGTGCGGGCCTGCTGCCAGAGCGAGGCCCGGAGGCGGCCCTTGGGGCCGGGTGCGGCGAGCGGGAGGTCCTCGGTGAGGGGGCCGTCCACGGGGCCGTAGCCGTAGAGGTTGCCGAGCATGACGAGGACGGCGCCGGTCGCCTCGGCGGCGGTGAGGAGCGAGTCGTGCAGGGGCGGCCAGTCGGCCGTCCAGCGGGGGAGCGGCGGTGCGGCGCAGCTGTGGATCGCGGCCGCGCCGCGGGCGGCCTCGGTCAGCCGCTCGCGGTCGGTGGCGTCCAGCGCGAGGTGCTCGATCCCGGGCTCGGCCGGTCGACCGGACCGGGTGACCACCCTTACCGTGTGGCCCTGTTCGGCCAGCAGTCGTGCGGTGGCCGCTCCGGCCGGTCCGTGTCCGACGATCACATGAAGACTCACCGTCACACCATAGAGGTGCCGGACCAGCGAGAACGCGGTCGGGGCGGCCGTGCGGCCCGGCCCCGTCCGGGGCCGGGCCGCGCGGGTGGGACCGGACGGGATGTCAGCAGGGCACGAAGGCCGTGACCGTCGCCGTCGAGGGCGGCCAACCGCCGTTGTTCACGCTGAAGTTGGCGGTCACGTTGTTGCCGCAGGGCACGTTGAGCAGCAGGTCGCCGACCGAGGCGCCGCCGGGCGGGACCAGTACGGTCAGGTTGAGGGGCGGCTGCGGCGGGAGCGCGGGGGTGGAGCCGGCGATCGTGAAGCCGACGTTCTGGGCGACCCAGGCCGGGTCGGTGGTGGCGACCTGGCCGTAGAGGCGGACGTGGGTGCCGCTGACCTCGATGCAGGCGCGGGTGAGCAGGAAGCCGGGCGCGCCCGGGGTCCCGCAGGTGACGGTGCCGGTCGGCCCGGCGGGGCCGGTGGTGGTGGCGGCGGTTGCCGTCGGGGCCAGGCCGACGGTCAGCGCGGCGAGGCCGGCGGCGCCCGCCAGGGCGGCAGTGGTGAGTCGGTTCATGGAGCGGTTCCCTCCCTCGTGCGGCGCGCCGGGAGTGAAGTCCGGCGCGCACACTGTGACATGTCACATTCCTTGGGGGGATCTTTGCATTCCGAATGACGGTCCGTCCGATCTTGGGCCGGTGCGGGCCGGTTCTGATCGGTGGGTGCCCGGGTTTGGCCGGAACGGAGTGGCATGCACCGGTTCGCGGGTGAGGGAAAGGGAGGCGGGAAGCCCGGTCGGTGGTCCCCCG